>NZ_JALMEZ010000008.1:0-307476 GCF_023242495.1 Pseudomonas sp. MWU13-2862
ATCGCAAAGGCCCAGGCGGAACTGGGAAGCGAAGTATTGGTACTGCGTGCTGACTCAGCCAGCATCGATGCGCAGAAGGAACTGGCGCAGGCCGTTCAGGCTCACTATGGCCAACTCGATGTTGCCTTTCTCAATGCAGGCGTATCCGTTTGGCTGCCGATTGAAGAGTGGACGGAGGAAATGTTCGATCGCTCCTTCGACATCAACGTTAAGGGGCCGTACTTTCTGATCCAGGCATTGCTACCAGTCTTCGCGAACCCTGCGTCGGTGGTTCTCAATACCTCGGTTAGTGCACACCTCGGCGCCGCGCGTTCATCAGTTTATGGCGCGACCAAGGCCGCGTTCCTGAACATGTCGAAGACGCTTTCTAGCGAACTGCTCCCGCGTGGTATTCGCCTCAATGCAGTCAGCCCTGGTCCGATTGATACGCCGCTTTACGACAAGCTCGGCATTCCCGATGCCTATCGCGAACAGCTCAACCAGGATATCGCCGCGACCATTCCGTTTGGCCGGTTTGGTACGCCCGAGGAAGTGGCCAAGGCCGTGCTGTACCTGGCGTCAGACGAGTCACGATGGACGGTTGGCTCGGAACTCATCGTCGACGGTGGCCGCTCGCTTTAGCTGCCAACGATACGCGAAGGAACGTCTCCTGCGCTTTTACGGAAAATTGATTGCCATTCAGGCTTTCTTGAAGTCACGGACGTAGCTTCTATACGGCCCGCCCCCACTCGTGGCGGCGGGCTTTGATTCTTCAGTGGGTCTATTCCAATGCCACAGTCACAGTTCACACTTGTCAGCCATCCGTTATGCCCATTCGTTCAGCGAGTGGCCATCGTGTTACTCGAAAAAGGTATTACCTTTCAGCGTATCGATGTCGATCTTCGCGACAGGCCGGACTGGTTTCTGGCGATGTCGCCAAGCGGTAAGGTTCCGCTGCTCAAGGTTCCAGACGGCAGTGAAGGCGAGTCCGTTCTATTCGAGAGCGTCGCCATTTGCGAATACCTGGAGGAGGTGTACCCGGAACCTGCGTTACATCCAATGAATGCGTTGATCCGAGCACAACACCGTGCATGGATCGAATTCGCCTCTGCCACGCTGGCGGATGCATGGGGATTTTTGAACGCCACCGACCAGCAGACAGCCCTTGGCAAATCTGCAGCGTTGAGAGGAAAGCTGGAACGATTCGACAGTGAAATATCGGACGGCCCTTATTTCTCCGGCGAGAGGCTCAGCATGGTCGACATCGCCGTGGCTCCAGTTTTTCGCTATTTCGACATACTTGGATTCGAGCCCAATCATCAGTTGTTCGATGGACTGAGTCGAGTGGCTGATTGGCGTCGTGCGCTGGCCAGCCGTTTCAGCATTCAGGCGGCAGTTGCAGAGGACTATGTCATCCGGTTCCGCAAGCACTTGCAGGAAGCAAGAGCACTCTTGGCTACTGCATCGGAAACGCATCCCCTTTGAATGCCGATGCGATCGCGCCGCCGCCAGCTTGGCCAGCAGGGGCGCTGGCCAGGCTGGCCGGGGCAATTAAGCTCCTAATCGCCGAAGCCTTCAAAGAGGGCCTGTGGTGCAAACTGCTGGCAGTGGGCCGCGATGGCCGCGCTGAACAGCACCTCCTTGTTCTCGAAGTGCCGATAGATGCTTAGCTTGGATATCTTCGCCCGCTGGGCGACCTCATTGCGGAAATGGTGACTGTGGAAATGGTGACGGATTTATTTTTGCCGCAGCCCAAGACGTCATCCCTGAATGATCGTAATGCACTTCGGGTAGATTAGGGTCTAGCTTGGGGCTGTGAACGATCTTCTACGCCGACTGAAATTTTTCGACTTACATACCTCCACCACTCACATTGCAGCTCCCCACTGTGCGCGCTACCTTTTTCCTGTCGCTGCCAATTCAGCGGCCGGGCCTGGAAACCTGTGGAACAATGGGCGCATAGGCGCCACCATTCATCACGACTGCTGGTGCTTTTTTGTGCCAGTCTCTGCGTGTTATGGCGGCTGTGCGCGGGAGGCCCTTGGGTCTGCCGGGTTTTCCTATTGTCCCGGTTTCCAGCCTGCGTACAGCTGCCACCCATTCGCCTGGAAACGAACGTGGTAGCTCCCTCACATTAGGAGTCCTGCGTATGAACGTTTTTGATGGGGCGACTTTGCATGTTCTAACCCTCGGCACCCGGGTCCACGCCGGAGGTGTCCAATGACCAATCCACCCACAAGCAAAACCCTTGGTGTCATCACTTTTTCCCAGTGCGGCTCCCAAGGTCGTGAACTATTCCGTGTGAACCCAGGCGTTCCCATTCTGGAAGCCATGGAGCACGCGTCCCTCCTGCTCTATTGCGCCAAAGCACTTTCCCTCGATGCTGCTCTGGAAAGCGACGGCGAACGTTACGCCTGGGCATCGCATTACCTAGGCGAGATGGGCAAGGCGGTGATTGATGATTTGACGCAAGGGATGTTACACGGGGCGCCGGTGTAGGCAGGTGACGTCCGTTTGAGGTCCAGACCGGCGGTGGGTGTTGGCGGGCCCACCGCACTATCGTTCTTCGTCGGAACGCCGCCCGGAACTCGCTCCACAGGGCATTTGTACGAGCGAAAGTGCTGGCTTGGCGAGCCTGAGTAAGGGACTCTCCCTGTGCTATCTAAAAATAGAATCTCATTTTATGACACCTTATGCTGATTAAGGTGTGTTTTCGTGATTCTTAATTTTTTAGATTTTGATCATAGTATTTCATTAAATGCTACATTAATTGCCATAAGGATTCATTTGGTATCATCTTATGAAAGGCTATTTCCCGGTTCAGAGCGCATCATTGCTCTATCGTATAGGTATGCTGGTGAAGGAGGCGCGTCTGCGTATGGGGATCAGGCAGGCTGATCTTGCTGAGCAGGCCGATATCTCCCTACGCGCGGTACGCCATATCGAAGCGGGCAAAGCCGAGGGGGTTTCTCTACACGACTTCATGCTGGTCCTGTTCACGGTCGGCATCTCTGACAGGGTGTTCCAGGCCCTGCTGGAGGACCCTGGGTTCGAGTCCGAGCAGCTTTCTTTAAACAGTACCAAGCGAGTGCGGGTTCCGCGCAGTCGTGACGAGGCATTCTGATGTCGAGCGTCTACATCTACATGGAGTGTCCGGTCATCGGCGAGACGGTGACCTTGGGCAAGCTCACCCTCGCCGGGAAAGAGGGCACTTTTGTCTATGCGCCAGAGGCGGTGGAGGGAAGCGTCTGGGTCCCTGATCCGATCCGTTTTCCGCTGTCCAACAGGAAGTTCATCGTGCGCAAGAACGGCGGAGTGCCTGGGTTTATTGATGATGCGACGCCGGACGGCTGGGGCGAGCGCCTGTTACTGCGCACGACTCAGGGCCCGCTTGACCCGATTCAACTGCTTCTGAGATCTCCCAACGAGGACCGTGCGGGTAACATCATGGCGGGTGAGCAGCGTACACCTCGGCCAGGGATCGGCGAAAAGCCGATGAAGATGCTTGAGGCCAAAGGCTTGGATCACTTCATAGAAGTCTGCGCCGCGATCTATGACAGCCAACTGACCTCCGAGCAGTTGGCTGTGCTGAAAATCCGCGATCAGCGCTCCTCTGTTGGCGGCGCCCGGCCGAAGCGTACCTTTCGCACCGACCACAAGTTGATCCTGGCAAAGCCGCGTGACAAGTTTGACCACTACGATCTGCCAGTCTTCGAGTTCGCCTGCATGACATTCGCTGCGGATAGAGGTTTGAACGTGGCTCGCACGGCATTGCACCGGGGTGAGAACGCCAACACGCTGTTGGTCGAGCGCTTTGATCGGGAGTGGCTTGAAGGGCTGCAGCGGTTCCGTCGTATTCCCATGATGAGTGGGTTGACCTTGTTGGACGCTGAATGGCATTCGCGGGCCAGTGAGGGGTGGATCTACGCTGCGCTGGCTGACGAGCTCTATCGTCGTGGAGCACCTGATTCCGATCGGCGTGAACTGTTTATGCGCATGGCATACAACGCCCTGGTTGGGAACAGTGATGATCACCCTCGCAACCACGCTGTGATCTATCAGGACGGCGCCTGGCGGCTTGCGCCTATGTATGACGTCGTGCCGGTGCTGGATGAGGGGCCGGCTCAGGCGCTGGCGATGTCCGTGGGTATGCAGGGGCATCTTCTCAGTCGATCCAATCTGCTCAGTCATCATCGTCATTTCGGCCTCACTGAAGATGAGGCGGCAGTCATTCTCGATGACGTTGCTGACTGGGAGCAGGATCTGAAGGATCACTATGCCCAACACCTTGCGGGGGCTGAGTTGGATGCGGCGGTCGCGGCAACGAGTGGAGCTCGGTTGTTGGCGTGACAGTCGGAAACAGATCACTGCAAGAAATATTTGCCGAGGGGGACTCGAGGGTTCCATATATTACGTGGCTTGCAGCCAGATTATATCCTCAGGGATACAAGCTTTCTTCTGTTGGGTACCGGCTATAAGAAGAGATCTGGTTTTTCCTCAAGCCTCAGCCAATCGAAGTCCTACTCAGTCGAACTGTATCCGATCTTCTAGGTGTTCCAGTGTGAAAGGGCCCATCGCGGTGGGGATGAACAGCGGCTGATTGCTCATGATTTGTGGTCCGGAAGAAGGGCATTGATGCGTTCGATGCCGCGTGCGACGGAGGATCGCCGGGTGACGGCGTTGAACCAACGCTCCACGTTCGGGCTTTCAGCGAAATCGACAGCCGCAAATTCTTTGCGCCAGAGCCAGCCGTAGTGCGCGATATCGGCGATTGAGAACTCATCTCCCGCTACATAGGCGTTGCACGCTAGCACGCCGTCCAGCACGGCCAGTGTGCGTTTGGCCTCACCGTGAAAGCGGGCAACGGCCGCCGGGTTCGGCTCGCCGGCCAGTTTCTGGAAATAGCCGGATTGGCCGAAAGCAGGGCTAAGCGCGCTGGCGTGAAAGAACAGCTGTTCAAAGACTTTGGCGCGCTTCACACCATCGGTAGGTAGCAGCCGGCCATATCGCTCGGCCAGGTAGACGAGAATGGCCGCCGACTCGGTGAGGACCATGGGCTGGCCGTTATTGCCATCGGGATCGACCAGCACCGGTACCTTTGCATTGGCATTCAGAGCAACGAATGTCGGCTGCTTTTGCTCGCCTTGGCGAATGTTGACCGGCTGCAACTGGTAGTCGAGCCCCAACTCTTCCAGAGCGATGGAGACTTTGACGCTGTTGGGGGTGGCAAACGCATGGACGATGAACATGGGGTGTTCCTGGATTGAGAATGAGTCCAACGGAATAGGGCTTCATGCCAATTGGCTACGATGGAGATCATTCTGCCGAGGAAGGTTGGAATAGGGCAGGCAGCTGGTGGGGATATGAATCATTCTCCGCTGGAATAGGCATCGCTTGCGCAAGGTGAGTCGTGAAGGGCATTCCTGATGGGCATATTTCCTATGCAGGCCAGCTCTCTACTGGGCGAGCGGCGATGTCGCGATCATGAGTCTCGATACATCAACCTACCGAGGAAATACTCATGACCCTTCAAGCCAAACTGGATGCTTTCAAGGCCGACTTCGTTGCCGGCAAACCTCCCTACAATGCTCCGGCACCCGTGCATGCAGTGATGCACCGGGCCACTGCCGAGCTGATCGCCAGCGGCCAGGCCGAGCGTGCGCTCAAGGCCGGTGATGTGGCGCCGGTATTCAGCCTGCCTGATGCTCAGGGCAATCTGTTGTCGTCGGCGGAACTGCTGGCGCGCGGGCCGCTGGTGATCAGCTTTTATCGTGGTGTCTGGTGCCCGTACTGCAACATGGAGTTGCAAGCGCTGGAGCAGGCACTTCCGGCCTTTCAGGAGCGCGGTGCCAGCCTGGTGGCGATTTCGCCGCAGAGCCAAGCCAACAGCCGCAAATCGCAACGTCAAAACGGCCTGGGGTTCCCGATCCTCAGCGACAGCGGTAATGAAGTAGCGGCTGTTTTCGGCCTGCGGTTCAAACTGCCGGACTACCTGGTTGAACTCTATCTGAGCCTGGGCAACAACCTGCCGGTCATCAACGGTGATCAGAGCTGGACCTTGCCGATGCCGGGTCGTTTCGTCATCGGCCAGGACGGCATCATTCTGTACGCGGAGGTGAATCCCGATTACACGCTGCGTCCAGAGCCCACTGAGTTGCTGCCTGCATTACGCGGTTGATATCGAGTCCCTCAAGGCCGCCTTCGGGCGGCCTAGCTTATTGTTGGCTCATCAAGCCCGCGACGAAATCAACGAATGCCCGCGCCTTGGCACTGGCCAGGCGCCCGGTAGGAAACACCGCCCACAGATCCAGCGGCGGCAACTGCCAATCCTCCAGCAGGGGTACCACTTCGCCTTTGGCCAGTTCTTCTGCGAACATCCATTGGGACGTCAATGCTACGCCCAGACTCCCCAGCACCGCTGCCCGCACACCCTCCGCCGCACTGACCCGTACCCGCCCGCTGACCGTCACCGACTGCACCGTGCTGCCCTGTTTGAAGGCCCAGTGCTCACCGCCGCCTGCCTGGGCGAAAACGACCGCTTGGTGTTGCGCCAGATCAGTAGGGTTGCAAGGTTTGCCATGGGCTAGCACGTAAGCAGGGGTGGCCAGCACCAGCCGCTGACATTCACCGATCTTGCGGGCGATCAGGTTGGAGTCGGCTAACGCTCCCATACGCAAGGCAACATCGATGCCTTCCTCGACGAGATTGACGGTGCGGTCATCCAGAACGATATCGATGTTCAGCTCGGGGTGTGCATCGAGGAATACTCCCAGGTACGGCAGCACATGCAGACGCGCGAAGGTCACCGCCGCACAGATCCGCAAGGTGCCGTGCAGGCCGCTGCCCGCACCGCGTGCGGCGAGGTCGGCTTCGTGGGCTTCCTCGATGGCACGCTTGGCACGTTCGTAGAAGGCGGTGCCGGCTTCAGTCGGTGTAAGCCCGCGAGTAGAGCGCAGCAATAGCCGCACGCCAAGGCGATCTTCGAGTTGTGCGATGGTTTTCGATACCGCGGGCTGGCCGAGGTTGAGGCGCCGCGCCGCCGCGGAAAACGACCCCGCTTCGAGCACGCAGACAAAGGTTTCCATTGCTGCCAATCGATCCATGTCGTTCCACCTGAAACAGTTAAAAACTCATAGCAAAAAAAGCGAGCGAAGCAGGGGGCTTCGCTCGCAGCGGGTGGTTTATCTCAACAAGGCGTGCGCAACGCAACCCTGGCTAAAATGCGGCTTTGCCGATTGATGCGCCACCGTCGACGAACAGCGTCTGGCCGGTGATGAAACCGCTGCTTTCGTAAAGCAGGAAGGCGATGGCTGCTGCTATCTCTTCGGGTTGGCCGAAGCGCCGCAGAGGGATGCCTGAGAGGTAGCGGGCTTCACCTTCACTGCCGAGCGGATTGTTAGCGCGGAACAGTTCGGTCTCGGTCGGCCCAGGGGCAACGGCGTTGACGGTGATACCCGTCGTGGCCAGTTCCAGTGCCCACGACCGGGTAAAGCTGATGAGTGCGGCCTTGGCGGCGGCATAGGCGGTGCGATGGGTAATGCCCAGTACGGTCAGGCTGGAGATGTTGACGATCCGGCCCCATTGACGCTCGCGCATACCGGGCAGCAGCGCCTGAGTGGCCAGAAGCGCCGAGTGCAGATTCACCCGCATCACGGCATCGAAATCGTCCAGATCCACTTCACCCAGCCGCTGCGGGCGAACCAGACCGACGTTATTCACCAGCCCGTCGAAAGCATACTGCTGGGTTAACGTCGCCAAGGCCTGTTCGGTCGCCTTGGGATCTCCCAGGTCAACCGGTACCAAAATACCGGGGAAATCGACACCCCCAGCGTGCCGGGCGATGCCCACGACGCGGTGACCCGTGTTTGCCAGTGTCTGTGCCAACGCCAGGCCGATGCCCTTGCTGGCGCCGGTGATCAAAAAGGTTCGTTTGTTCATGAGTGCTCCTGGGACCAGCCCGTGCAGGGGCTGGCCGAGTGAAGGCCGAAGGCAGGTTTCAGGCTGGCTTGGTCCATTCGTTGCCTTTCATGAACGGATCGAGCTGGGTGTGTACCAGATGGTTGGTGTAGTTGCTCATGACCTTGGTGGCGACGCCCAGTACCACTTCCAGCACGTTGCGCCGCGTGAAACCGGCAGCCAGGAAGGCTTCGATACCGGCGTCGTTGACGAAACCGCGATCACGCACGACCGCCGTGGTGAACACATGCAAGGCTTCCAGGCGAGCATCCGGAATGACGCTGCCGGCGCGCAGAGCGGCAATGACCTCGGGTGCCATCTCGATCATCTTGGCCAGGGTGGTATGCCCGGCCATGCAGTAGTGGCAGTTGTTTTCGAAGTTGGAGGTCAGGTACACGACCTGCTGTTCGTGCGGGGTGAGGGTGCTCTTGCCGAACAGGTCCCAGAGTTGGCTGTAACCGGCCAGCAGCTCTGGCGATTCAGCCATGTTGCCTTGCAGGTTCGGTACGAAGCTGAAGGCTTTCTGCACGGCTTCCAGAATGGGCTTGGAGGCAGCAGGGGCGGTGTCGAGTGTGTAACGAGTGAAAGTGGTCATCGCAGTTTTCCTTGAGTGGGTCAGCAAGAGTGCTGGGGCTATCTTGCTGCTCTTGGCGGGGCTGCGGAACGTCGCGGCGGGGCATATGATTCATGCGATTTGGGAATAAAGCAGGACATGGACATATTGTCCGGCTGGCGATTTTAGAATCTCGCGGTCAATGGAAATGATGACGGATTTATTTTGCCGCAGCCCAAGACGTTATCTCTGAATGGTCGTAATGCACTTCGGGTAGATTGCCATCTAGCTTGGGGCTGTGAACGATCTTCTATGCCGACTGAAATTTTTCGACTTACATACCTCCGCCACTCACATTGCGGCTCCCTACTGTGCGCGCTACCTTTTCCCTGTCGCTGCCAATTCAGCGACCGGGCCTGGAAACCCGTGGAACAGAAGATAGGCGCATAGGCGCCATCATCGATTAGATTGCTGGCGCTTTCTTCTACGGTAGGAGTAGCGCATGAACGTTTTGACTCAAGAGCTTCAGCTTCAAGTCTCCAGCATCCACGCATTCGCTGGAGGTGCCCAATGAGCAATCCACCTACAAGCAAAACCCTAGGCGTCATCACCTTTTCCCGGTGTGGCTCCCAAGGACGTGAACTATTTCGCGTAAACCCCGGCGTCCCCATTCTGGAAGCCATGGAGCACGCCTCCCTCCTGCTCTATTGCGCCAAAGCACTCTCCCTCGATGCCGCCCTGGAAAGCGACGGCGAACGCTACGCTTGGGCATCGCATTATCTGGGCGAGATGGGCAAGGCGGTCATCGACGATTTGACGCAGGGGATGTTGCGCGGGGAGAGGGGGTAGGGCAGGGCGATCTTCGATTGATGTCGAGATTGGCGGCGGCGCACGGCAGGCTCTCCGCGTTATCGTTCTTCGCGAGCAAGCTCGGCTCCTACAGGGATCGTGGTGCCTTTCGCTTTTCTGTAGGCGAAAAAAAAGACCTTGAATTTCAAGGTCTTTTTTTAAGATGGTGCCCCGAGGGAGACTCGAACTCCCACTCCTTTCGAAAACGGATTTTGAATCCGCCGCGTCTACCAATTCCGCCATCAGGGCTCAATGGCGGCGAAGTATAGAGACGTGATTACCGTTGGTCAATCGGCTTTCGTGGTCAATTTTTACGATTTCCGCTAAACTTCCCGGCCCTGCTGAACGAACCCCATCATGCGCGTCGCTGACTTTACTTTCGAGCTCCCCGATTCCCTGATCGCTCGCCATCCTTTGGCCGAGCGACGCCTCAGTCGCCTGCTGACCCTCGACGGCCCCAGCGGCGCTCTCGCACACCGTCAATTTACTGATTTGCTTGAGTATTTACGCCCAGGCGATCTGATGGTGTTCAACAATACCCGGGTCATTCCGGCCCGCCTGTTCGGCCAGAAAGCCTCCGGCGGCAAGTTGGAAATCCTCGTGGAACGGGTCCTCGATACCCACCGCGTGCTGGCCCATGTGCGCTCCAGCAAGTCGCCGAAACCCGGCTCGAAGATCCTGATCGATGGCGGCGGCGAAGCCGAGATGCTCGCCCGCCACGACACGCTCTTCGAACTGGGCTTCGCCGAAGAAGTGCTGCCGCTGCTGGAACGCGTCGGCCATATGCCGTTGCCTCCTTATATAGACCGTCCCGACGAAGGCGCCGACCGCGAGCGCTATCAGACCGTCTATGCCGAACGCCTCGGCGCCGTGGCCGCCCCCACCGCCGGGCTGCATTTCGATCAGCCGCTGCTGGATGCCATCGCCGCCAAGGGTGTTGAACGCGCTTTCGTCACCCTGCACGTCGGCGCCGGGACCTTCCAGCCGGTCCGTGTGGAGCGTCTCGAAGACCACCATATGCACCACGAATGGCTGGAAGTCAGCCAGGAAGTGGTCGATGCCGTTGCCGCCTGCCGTGCACGCGGCGGTCGGGTGATCGCCGTGGGCACCACCAGCGTCCGTTCGCTGGAAAGCGCCGCCCGCGATGGCGTGCTCAAGCCGTTCAGCGGCGACACCGACATCTTTATCTTCCCTGGGCGTCCCTTCCATGTGGTCGACGCCCTGGTGACCAATTTCCACCTGCCCGAATCCACGCTGCTGATGCTGGTTTCGGCCTTCGCCGGTTACCCCGAGACCATGGCCGCCTACAAGGCCGCCGTGGACAACGGCTACCGCTTCTTCAGCTACGGTGATGCGATGTTCATCACCCGCAACCCGGCGCCTGCCGCACCCAAGGATCGGGCCCCAGAGGACCAAGCATGAGTCGCACCTGTCGTATGTCGTTCGAGCTACTCGCCACTGATGGCAAGGCGCGTCGCGGTCGCCTGACCTTCCCCCGCGGTACCGTCGAAACCCCGGCCTTCATGCCCGTGGGCACCTACGGCACGGTCAAGGGCATGCTGCCTCGGGATATCGTCGCCACCGGCGCCGAAATCATCCTCGGCAACACCTTCCATCTGTGGCTGCGTCCCGGCACCGAGGTGATCAAGGCCCACGGCGACCTGCACGATTTCATGCAGTGGAAAGGCCCGATCCTCACCGACTCCGGTGGTTTCCAGGTGTTCAGCCTGGGCGCCATGCGCAAGATCAAGGAGGAGGGCGTGACCTTCGCCTCGCCGGTCGACGGCGCCAAGGTCTTCATGGGCCCGGAAGAGTCGATGCAGGTCCAGCGCGACCTGGGCTCGGACATCGTGATGATTTTCGACGAGTGCACCCCGTACCCGGCTGACGAAGACGTCGCCCGTGTGTCCATGGAGCTGTCGCTGCGTTGGGCCCAGCGCTCGAAAAACGCCCACGGCGAAAACACCGCCGCGTTGTTCGGCATCGTCCAGGGCGGCATGCACGAAAGCCTGCGCAAGCGCTCCCTCGAAGGCCTCGACCAGATCGGCTTCGACGGCCTGGCCATCGGCGGCCTGTCGGTGGGCGAGCCCAAGCACGAAATGATCAAGGTGCTGGATTACCTGCCCGGCCTGATGCCTGCTGACAAACCTCGTTACCTTATGGGCGTTGGCAAGCCGGAAGATCTGGTGGAGGGTGTGCGCCGCGGGGTGGACATGTTCGATTGCGTGATGCCAACCCGTAATGCCCGCAATGGGCACCTGTTCATCGATACCGGCGTGCTGAAGATCCGCAACGCGTTCCATCGCCATGATGAATCGCCGCTGGATCCGACCTGCGATTGCTACACCTGCCAGAACTTCTCCCGTGCTTATCTGCATCATTTGGACAAGTGCGGCGAAATGCTGGGGAGCATGTTGAATACGATCCACAATTTGCGCCATTACCAGCGCCTGATGGCTGGTTTGCGCGAGGCTATTCAACAGGGTACATTGGCCGCCTTTGTCGATGCCTTCTACGCCAAACGCGGGCTTCCCGTACCGCCTTTGGACTGAATTTTTCAGAATTGAATGATTGCAACTGGAGTGCTAAATGAGCTTTTTCATCTCTAACGCGTTCGCCGACGGCGCCGCGCCTGCTGCTGCAGGCCCGATGGGCGGTGGTTTCGAATGGATCTTCCTGGTCGGCTTCCTGGTCATCTTCTACCTGATGATCTGGCGTCCGCAGGCCAAGCGCGCCAAGGAGCAGAAGAACCTGCTGGGCAACCTGGCCAAGGGTGACGAAGTGGTCACTACCGGCGGTATCGCCGGCAAGATCACCAAAGTGAGCGACGATTTCGTGGTTCTGGAAGTCTCCGACACCGTCGAAATGAAGTTTCAGAAGGGTGCCATCGCGGCCACCCTGCCTAAAGGCACGCTGAAAGCGATCTAAGTTTCAACTCTTAACAATCGACGGGGCGCGCAAGGCGCCCCGCGTCATAAGCGGGCGGCGTGATGCTGAACAAATACCCTCTGTGGAAATACCTACTGATCCTGGCGGTGCTGGCGGTCGGTTTTATTTATTCCGCTCCCAATCTCTATCCAGACGATCCGGCGATCCAGGTCAGCGGCGCAAGCACTGCACTGCAGGTCACCCAGGCCGATCTGGACCGCGTGAGCCAGGCGCTTACCGACGCCAAGATCACCGTCAAGGGCGCCACGCTGGCTGCCGGCGGCAAGGGCGGCCTGATTCGTCTGACCAGGCAGGAAGACCAACTGCCGGCCAAGGACGTGGTGCGTAAAGCCCTCGGCGACGACTATGTCGTGGCCCTGAACCTGGCACAGACCACTCCACAATGGTTGCGCAGCCTTGGCGCGCACCCGATGAAGCTGGGTCTGGACTTGTCCGGTGGTGTGCACTTCCTGCTGGAAGTGGACATGGAAAAAGCCGTCGACGCCCGCCTGAAAGTCTATGACGGCGACGTCAAGAGCCTGTTGCGCAAGGAGCGTGTGCGTTATCGCACCCTGCCACCGTTCAATGGCGCCATCCAGTTGGGCTTTGCTGACGCGGATACCCGTGAACAGGCCCGTGCGCTGATTCGCAAGAACTTCAACGATTTCGACATTGTAACGGCCGACCTCGGCGAGCAGCCGGTACTGCGTCTGGCGATGACCCCGGCCAAGCTGGCGGAAATCCGCGAATACTCCATCAAGCAGAACTTGACCACGGTCCGTAACCGCGTCAACGAGCTGGGTGTGGCCGAGCCGCTGGTGCAGCGTCAGGGTGCCAACCGCATCGTGGTCGAGCTGCCAGGCGTGCAGGACACCGCTGAAGCCAAGCGGATCCTCGGCAAGACCGCCAACCTGGAGTTCCGTCTGGCCGCTGATGCGGGTGCTTCGAAGGCCACTTCCGAAGAGTTCGAGTTCCGTGAAGGCAATCGTCCTCCGGCGCAGATCGAGCGTGGCCTGATCATCACCGGTGACCAGGTGACCGATGCCAAGGCCGGCTTCGACGAGCACGGTCGTCCGCAGGTGAACATCAAGCTTGATGGTCACGGTGGCGAACTGATGAGCCGCGCGACCCGCAGCAACGTCGGTCGCAGCATGGCGGTGATCTTCATCGAGCAGAAGCCGATCACCACCTACACCAAGCAGGTTGTGAACGGCGTCGAGAAAGACGTGCCGGTGCAGAGCTTCAAGGAAGAGAAGAAGATCATCAGCCTGGCGACCATCCAGTCGCCGCTGGGCAGTCAGTTCCGCATCACCGGCCTGAACGGCCAGGGCGAGTCCTCGGAGTTGGCGCTGCTGCTGCGTGCCGGTGGTCTGGCCGCACCGATGTACTTCGCTGAAGAACGTACCATCGGTCCAAGCCTGGGTGCCGACAACATCACCAAGGGTATCGATGCGTCGCTGTGGGGCATGCTGTTCGTCTCGCTGTTCATCATCGCCATCTACCGCTTCTTCGGCATCATCGCCACCGTGGCCCTGGCCTTCAACATGGTCGCCTTGCTGGCGCTGATGTCCCTGCTGGGGGCAACCCTGACCCTGCCGGGTATCGCCGGTATCGTCCTGACCATGGGGATGGCGGTGGACGCCAACGTGCTGATCTTCTCGCGGATACGTGAAGAGATCGCCGCGGGAATGACGGTGCAGCGAGCGATCAACGAAGGCTTTGGTCGTGCGTTCACGGCGATTATCGACGCCAACCTGACCACGCTGTTGGTGGGCGGCATCCTCTTTGCCATGGGCACCGGCCCGGTCAAAGGTTTTGCGGTGACCATGTCCCTCGGGATCTTTACCTCGATGTTCACGGCCATTCTGGTGACCCGCGCGATGGTCAACCTGATCTTCGGCGGTCGTGACTTCAAGAAGTTGTGGATTTAAGGGGCTGCCATGTTACGTACTATCAACTTCATGGGTGTTCGCAACGTTGCGTTCGGCTTCACCCTGTTTCTCACCGCATTGGCCTTGTTCAGCTGCTTCCACAAGGGGTTGAACTACGGCCTGGACTTCACCGGCGGTACGCTCATCGAGCTGACCTACGAGCATGCGGCGGATGTCTCCAAAGTGCGCGAGCAACTGAACGAGTCCGGTTATCACGAGGCGATCGTGCAGAGTTTTGGCGCGACCACCGACCTGCTGGTGCGGATGCCGGGTGCGGACCCGCAGCTGGGCCATCAGGTGGCCGAGGCGCTGCAGAAGGTCGGCGGCGATAACCCGGCGCAGATCAAGCGCGTCGAGTTCGTCGGCCCGCAGGTGGGTGAAGAGTTGCGCGACCAAGGCGGCCTCGGCATGCTCATGGCGCTGGGCGGCGTATTGATCTACCTGGCGTTCCGCTTCCAGTGGAAGTTTGCGGTGGGCGCCATCGTCTCGCTGGTCCACGACGTGGTGGTGACAGTGGGTATCCTCTCGTTCTTCCAGGTCACCTTTGACCTGACGGTGCTGGCGGCGGTACTGGCGATCATCGGTTACTCGCTCAATGACACCATCGTGGTCTTCGACCGGGTGCGTGAGAACTTCCGTGTGCTGCGCAAGGCTACTCTGATCGAGAACATCAACGTCTCGACCACCCAGACCCTGCTGCGGACCATGGCGACGTCGATCTCCACCTTGCTGGCGATTTCCGCGCTGCTGTTCTTCGGCGGCGATAACCTGTTCGGTTTCTCCATCGCCCTGTTTGTCGGGGTGTTGGCGGGTACCTACTCGTCGATCTACATCGCCAACGTGGTGCTGATCTGGCTGAACCTGAACAGCGAGGACTTGATTCCTCCGGCCAATACCCAGAAGGAAGTTGACGACCGTCCTTGACGGAAATCTTTCTTCGGGCTGTTTGCTGATAAAGGCGCGAGTGTTGAACTCGCGCCTTTTTTTGTACTCCAAAGCCATAGAGAAGAGTGGGCACCGATCCACTTGTGATGGTCAGGAGGTTCACGTGAACAAGTCGTTGCTGGTGGGTGCGGTATTGGGTGCTGTCGGTGTCACTGCCGGAGGTGCTGTTGCCACCTACAGCCTGGTGAAAAGCGGCCCTGAGTATGCGCAAGTATTGGCGGTAGAGCCGGTCAAGACCCAGATCAAGACCCCGCGTCAGGTCTGTGAAGACGTCGCGGTGACCCGGCAGAAGCCAGTCCAGGATGAGCATCGCCTGGCCGGTACCGCACTGGGTGCGGTCGGCGGTGGTCTGCTTGGCAGCCTGGTCGGCGGCGGTCGCGGCAAGACCCTGGCCACCGTGGTCGGTGCGGTCGGCGGCGGTTATGCCGGTAACAAGGTGCAGGAGGGCATGCAGGAGCGTGACACCTACACCACGACCCAGAAACGCTGCAACACGGTCAATGATGTCAGCGACAAGGTGGTCGGCTACGACGTGCGTTATCAGTTGGGCGGCAAGGAAGGCAAGATCCGGATGGACCGTGATCCGGGCAACCAGATCCCGGTGGACAAGGACGGTCATCTGGTCCTGAGTCAGAACCAGGGTCAGCCAGCTCCGCAGCCGGGCCAGTAACGGCTACTGTTGTAGGGACATAAAAAATGCCCCGTATCGCAAGATACGGGGCATTTTTGTGTTCGGCGAAAGCTTAGCGCTTCAGCGAAGCCGGCAGATGCGGCTGGATCGCCGTCAGTACGGCCTTGAAGCACTTGGTGTTGCCGGCAACGATATGGCCTTTTTCCAGGAAATCGTGACCGCCGGTGAAGTCGCTCACCAGGCCGCCGGCTTCCTGGATCAGCAGGGCGCCCGCCGCCATGTCCCATTCGGACAGGCCCGACTCCCAGAACGCATCGAAACGACCGGCGGCGACATAAGCCAGGTCCAGGCTCGCGGCACCGGCGCGGCGGATGCCGGCGGTCTGGCCGACCAGGGCGCGGAACATGCCCAGGTAGTTGTCCAGGTTGTCCATCTGGTCGTCACGGAACGGGAAACCGGTACCCAGCAGGGCGCCGTCCAGGCTGGTGCGAGCGCTGACGCGCAGGCGACGGCCGTTGAGCTGGGCGCCACGGCCACGGGAGGCGGTGAATTCTTCCTGGCGAACCGGGTCGAGGACCACGGCGTGTTCCAGGCGACCACGGTATTTGCAGGCGATGCTGACCGCGAAGTGCGGGATGCCACGCAGGAAGTTGGTGGTGCCATCCAGTGGGTCAATGATCCACAGGTATTCTTCGCCTTCGCCGCTGCCGGCGTGGAAGCCGGTTTCTTCGCCACGAATGGCGTGGGTCGGATAGGCCTTGCGCAGCGCGTCGATAATTTTCTGTTCGGCGGCGCGATCCACTTCGGACACATAGTCCTTGGCGTCTTTTTCGTCGACCTTGATGGTATCCAGGCGCTCGATGGAGCGGAAAATCAATTCACTGGCGCTGCGGGCGGCGCGCAGCGCGATATTCAGCATGGGCTGCATGGACGTTTCACCTAGAGTGTTAAAGAAAGCCGAACATTCTACCAGAAAAGTCCCGGGGGAGAAGGACGACGTTGGCGCTCGTGGCGCAATCCCCAGTGCTTCTGTAAGATTTGCTCCCCTTCGCCGAGTCTGAGAGTGTCTCTCGTGCTGCAAAATATTCGTGTTGTCCTGGTCAATACCAGTCATCCGGGCAATATCGGCGGGGCCGCGCGGGCCATGAAGAACATGGGGCTGTCGCGCCTGGTGCTGGTGGAGCCGCGGATCTTTCCGTCCGCTGAAGCCGATGCGCGGGCTTCCGGTGCTACCGATATCCTTGAAAACGCGCAAGTCGTCGCCACCTTGGAAGACGCATTGGTCGGCTGCAACCTGGTGTTTGGTACCAGTGCTCGCGATCGGCGGATTCCGTGGCCGTTGCTCGATCCCCGTGAATCCGGGTTGAAGGTGGTCGAGGAGGCCGGGCAGGGTGCCGAGATCGCGCTGGTGTTCGGTCGTGAAGATTCCGGCCTGACCAACGACGAGCTGCAGCGATGTCATTATCACGTACATATCCCGTCCGATCCGGACTTCAGTTCGCTCAACCTCGCCACGGCGGTGCAGGTGCTGAGCTATGAAGTGCGGATGTCCTGGCTGGCGGCCGTCGGGCAGCCGAGCAAGGTAGAGAAGCATGAAGTGGCGTCGACGCGCAGCGAAGAGCTGGCGACCATGGACGAGATGGAGCGGTTCTACGGCCATCTGGAACAGACCCTGGTGGCCATCGACTTCCTCGACCCCGAAAAACCGCGCCATTTGATGGCACGGTTGCGTCGCCTGTACGGGCGCAGTTCGGTCAGTCGCGCCGAGATGAATATTTTGCGGGGCATCCTCACGGAAACCGAAAAAGCGGCCCGGGGCGAGCTCCTTAAGCGGAAGGATCAGTGATGTTCGAGCGTTTGCGAGAAGATATCCAGAGCGTATTCCACCGTGATCCGGCGGCGCGTAATGCCTTCGAAGTGCTGACCTGCTACCCGGGCCTGCATGCCATCTGGCTGCATCGCCTGGGTCATGCCTTGTGGGGCATGGGCTGGAAGTGGCTGGCGCGGGTGGTGTCGAACTTCGGTCGCTGGCTGACCGGCATCGAGATCCACCCCGGGGCCAAGGTCGGGCGGCGGTTCTTTATCGACCATGGCATGGGCATCGTGATCGGCGAGACCGCCGAGATCGGCGATGACGTGACCATCTACCAGGGAGTGACCCTGGGCGGTACCAGTTGGAACAAGGGCAAGCGCCATCCGACTTTGGAGGATGGCGTGGTGGTGGGGGCCGGCGCCAAGGTGCTCGGGCCGTTTACCGTCGGTGCCGGGGCCAAGGTCGGGTCCAATGCGGTGGTGACCAAGGCGGTGCCGGCCGGTGCGACCGTAGTGGGGATTCCCGGGCGGATCATCATGAAGGCCGATGATCAGGTTGAAGCCAAGCGCAAGGCCATGGCGGAGAAGATCGGTTTCGATGCCTATGGCGTCAGCGAAGACATGCCGGACCCGGTGGCGCGGGCCATTGGCCAGTTGCTCGATCACTTGCAGGCGGTGGATGGGCGCCTGGAGGGCATGTGTGGCGCGCTGAAGGATCTGGGCAGCACCTATTGCGCCAAAGAGCTGCCGGAGTTGCAGTGTGATGGGTTTGTCGAGGTGAAGGGCGAGGCCGAGGCCAAGGCGGGTTGATCTTCGTTGGGGCTGCTGGCCTCTTCGCGGGCAAGCCCTGCTCCTACAGGTTTGTGTCGGACGCAAGATAAGTGCTCGACACCGGACTGTAGGAGCAGGGCTTGCCCGCGAAGAGGCCCTCACAAGTGGCAAAAATCCATCGGTCCAGCGCAATGCCATTACGCCCCAGACTTTGCTACAATTTGCGCGCGCTTTTCGCGGTAAACCCGACTAAAGCACTAGGTCTTATAGTTGACTTAAATACTCGGGAATAGCATACTCTTCCCCATCCCGATCCCGTAACTCCGTGGTACCTGTCCATGCGACTGACTACAAAAGGCCGATACGCCGTGACCGCCATGCTCGACCTGGCGTTGCACGCGCAACGCGGGCCGGTGTCTCTGGCCGATATCTCCGAGCGCCAAGGCATCTCCCTGTCCTACCTCGAACAGCTTTTCGCCAAGTTGCGCCGCAGCAACCTGGTGTCCAGTGTGCGCGGTCCCGGCGGCGGCTACCAGCTGTCGCGTGACATGCAGGGGATCCAGGTCGCCCAGGTGATCGATGCCGTGAACGAATCGGTCGATGCCACCAAATGCCAGGGGCTGGGCGATTGCCATGGCGGCGATACCTGCCTGACCCACCATCTGTGGTGCGACCTCAGCCTGCAGATCCACGAATTTCTCAGCGGTATCAGCTTGGCGGACCTTGTCACTCGCCGTGAAGTGCAAGAAGTCGCCCAGCGTCAGGATCAGCGCCGCGGTAATAGCAGGGCGCTACACCTGGACAAGATCGAAGCGTCCACCGTCGAATGACAGCCAAAGAGCCAGCGGTGCGCCAGCCAGCCTGATTTAGGAGAGTATCCATGAAATTGCCGATTTACCTTGATTACTCAGCGACTACCCCGGTTGATCCGCGTGTCGCGCAAAAAATGAGTGAATGCCTGCTGGTCGACGGAAACTTCGGTAACCCGGCGTCCCGTTCCCACGTGTTCGGCTGGAAAGCCGAAGAGTCCGTGGAAAACGCCCGTCGCCAGGTGGCCGACCTGGTCAATGCCGACCCGCGTGAAATTGTCTGGACCTCCGGTGCCACCGAGTCCGACAACCTGGCGATCAAGGGGGTTGCGCATTTCTACGGCACCAAGGGCAAGCACCTGATCACCAGCAAGATCGAACACAAGGCGGTCCTCGACACCATGCGCCAACTGGAGCGCGAAGGTTTCGAAGTCACCTACATCGAGCCTCGTGAAGATGGCCTGATCACTCCGGCCATGGTTGAAGCCGCCCTGCGCGACGACACCATCCTGGTCTCGATCATGCACGTGAACAACGAGATCGGCACCGTCAACGACATCGCCGCCATCGGCGAGCTGACCCGCTCCCGTGGCGTGCTGTTCCACGTCGATGCCGCTCAGTCCACCGGCAAGGTCGATATCGACCTGCAGAAGCTGAAAGTCGACCTGATGTCCTTCTCGGCTCACAAGACCTACGGCCCTAAAGGCATCGGCGCGCTGTACGTCAGCCGCAAGCCGCGTGTTCGCCTCGAAGCGACCATGCACGGCGGCGGTCACGAGCGCGGCATGCGTTCCGGTACCCTGGCGACCCACCAGATCGTCGGCATGGGCGAAGCGTTCCGCGTGGCCAAGGAAGACATGGCTGCCGAGAACCTGCGCATCAAGGCCTTGAGCGACCGCTTCTACAAGCAGGTCGAGCATCTGGAAGAGTTGTACATCAACGGCAGCATGACCGCCCGCGTACCGCACAACCTGAACCTGAGCTTCAACTACGTCGAAGGCGAGTCGCTGATCATGGCGCTCAAGGATCTCGCGGTTTCCTCCGGTTCCGCTTGTACCTCGGCTTCGCTGGAGCCTTCGTACGTATTGCGCGCCCTGGGCCGCAACGACGAACTGGCGCACAGCTCGATCCGCTTCACCTTCGGTCGCTTCACCACCGAAGAAGAAATCGATTATGCCGCGCAGAAAGTCTGCGAGGCCGTCACCAAGCTGCGCGCTCTGTCGCCGCTGTGGGACATGTTCAAAGACGGCGTCGATATCTCGAAGATCGAGTGGGCGGCACACTAAATAAAGAAGCCGCCACATACAGGTCCTGTAGCGACGCGGCAATCAACGGCTGACGTAACGACAGGACCGAGAGCGGCCCTGATGAGTGAGGATTAAGTACCATGGCTTACAGCGAAAAGGTCATCGACCACTACGAAAACCCGCGTAACGTCGGCAAGATGGACGCCGAAGACCCGGATGTCGGCACCGGCATGGTCGGCGCTCCGGCGTGCGGCGACGTGATGCGCCTGCAGATCAAGGTCAACGAGCAAGGCATCATCGAAGACGCCAAGTTCAAGACCTACGGTTGCGGTTCGGCTATCGCCTCCAGCTCCCTGGCTACCGAGTGGATGAAAGGCAAGACTCTGGATGAAGCAGAGACCATCAAGAACACTCAGCTGGCTGAAGAACTGGCCCTGCCGCCAGTGAAGATCCACTGCTCGGTCCTCGCCGAAGACGCCATCAAGGCCGCCGTTCGCGATTACAAGCAGAAGAAAGGCCTGATCTAAACGATCTGGCGTTCAAGCGATTAGTAAGGAGTCACCGATGGCTATCAGCATGACAGAAGCGGCTGCTCGACACGTGCGACGCTCCCTTGACGGGCGCGGCAAAGGTGAAGGGATTCGTCTGGGTGTTCGCACCACAGGCTGTTCCGGCCTTGCCTATGTGCTGGAGTTCGTCGACGAAGTGGTGGCGGAAGATCAGGTGTTCGAGAGTCACGGCGAAAAAGTGATCATCGACCCGAAAAGCCTCACCTACCTGGACGGCACCGAGCTGGATTTCGTCAAGGAAGGGTTGAACGAAGGCTTCAAGTTCAACAACCCCAACGTGCGCGGTGAATGTGGCTGCGGCGAAAGCTTCAACATCTGAGGCTTCTTGTTGTGGGTACTCCTTGTCATTTCGCTTTATTCGAGTTGCAGCCGAGCTTTACGCTGGATCTCGAACAGTTGGCCGCGCGCTATCGAGAACTGGCGCGCGGTGTGCACCCGGACCGCTTTGCCGACGCTTCCGAGCGTGAGCAACGCCTGGCCCTGGAGCAGTCCGCCAGCCTCAACGAGGCCTACCAGACCCTCAAGAGTCCTCCCAAGCGCGCGCGCTACCTGCTCGCCATGGGCGGTCGCGAGTTGCCGCTGGAGGTCACGGTGCACGACCCCGATTTCCTTATGCAGCAGATGCAATGGCGCGAGGAGCTCGAGGAGTTGCAGGACGAAGCGAACCTGCCCGGTATCGCCACGTTCAAGCGCCGCTTGAAAGTCGCCCAGGATCAATTGAACGACAGCTTCGCAGCTTGTTGGAACGATGCCGCGCAACGCGAACAGGCCGAACGCCTGATGCGGCGCATGCAGTTTCTCGACAAGCTCACCTACGAAGTGCGCCAGTTAGAAGAGCGCCTCGACGATTAACCCAGTGCCGCCTCGGTCGCACGCCTGATATTCAGATAAGTCCAGATAACGATGGCCCTACTGCAGATCGCCGAACCCGGCCAGAGTCCTCAACCGCACCAGCGTCGCCTGGCTGTGGGGATCGACTTGGGCACTACCAATTCGCTGGTCGCTGCATTGCGCAGTGGTCTTTCCGAGCCGTTGCCCGATGCCGACGGGCAGGTGATCCTGCCGTCCGCGGTGCGCTATCACGCCGACCGCGTTGAAGTCGGCCAGTCGGCCAAGTTGGCTGCCGCCGGTGATCCGCTCAATACCGTGATGTCGGTGAAGCGCCTGATGGGCCGTGGCCTGGCGGACGTCAAGCAACTGGGCGAACAGCTGCCTTACCGCTTTGTCGGCGGTGAGTCGCACATGCCGTTCATCGATACCGTGCAGGGCCCGAAAAGCCCGGTGGAAGTGTCCGCCGAGATCCTCAAGGTGCTGCGTCTGCGCGCCGAGGCAAGCTTGGGCGGCGAACTGGTGGGCGCGGTGATCACCGTGCCGGCTTATTTCGACGAGCCCCAGCGCCAGGCAACCAAGGACGCGGCACGGCTGGCTGGACTCAACGTGCTGCGCCTGCTCAATGAGCCGACGGCGGCGGCGGTGGCTTACGGTCTGGATCAGAACGCCGAAGGCGTGGTTGCCATCTATGACCTGGGCGGCGGTACTTTCGATATTTCGATCCTGCGCCTGACCCGTGGTGTCTTCGAGGTACTGGCCACCGGTGGCGACAGCGCCCTGGGTGGCGATGACTTCGACCATGCGATTGCCGGCTGGATCATCGAGCAGGCAGGGTTGTCCGCCGATCTCGATCCGGGTGCGCAGCGTCATCTGCTGCAAACCGCTTGCGCCGCCAAGGAAGCCCTGACCGATGCGACTTCGGTCGAGGTGGTCTATGGCGACTGGCGTGCGGCCTTGAGCCGTGAAGTCTTCGATGCGCTGATCGAGCCCATGGTTGCGCGCAGCCTCAAGGCTTGCCGACGCGCCGTGCGTGACTCGAACGTGGAGCTCGACGAGGTCCAGGCCGTGGTCATGGTCGGCGGCTCGACCCGTGTGCCGCGTGTTCGCGAGGCGGTCGCCGAAATGTTCGGCCGTCAGCCGTTGACCGAGATCGACCCGGATCAGGTGGTGGCCATTGGTGCCGCGATCCAGGCCGATACCCTGGCCGGCAACAAGCGCGATGGCGGCGAATTGCTGCTGCTGGACGTGATTCCGTTGTCCCTGGGCCTGGAAACCATGGGCGGCCTGATGGAGAAGGTGATTCCGCGTAACACCACCATTCCGGTCGCCCGTGCCCAGGACTTCACTACTTATAAAGACGGCCAGTCGGCCATGATGATTCACGTGCTGCAAGGCGAGCGTGAATTGATCAGTGACTGCCGCTCCCTGGCGCGTTTCGAACTGCGCGGCATTCCGGCCATGGTCGCGGGTGCGGCGAAGATCCGCGTGACCTTCCAGGTCGATGCCGACGGTCTGCTCGATGTCTCGGCCCGCGAACTGGGTTCGGGCGTCGAGGCGAGCATCCAGGTCAAGCCGTCCTACGGCCTGACCGACGGCGAAATCGCCAGGATGCTCAAGGATTCGTTCCAGTATGCCGGTGACGACAAGGTCGCTCGCGTGCTGCGCGAGCAGCAGGTCGATGCCCAACGCCTGGTCGAAGCCGTGCAAGCGGCTTTGGAGGCCGATGGCGAACGCTTGCTGGATGCCGATGAACGCATGGTCATCGACCTGCAGGTGCAGGAACTGACCGAACTGATGAAAGGCACCGATGGTTACGCCATCGAGCAGCAGACCAAGCGTCTGTCGCAAGTGACCGATGCTTTTGCTGCCCGCCGCCTGGATTCGACGGTGAAAGCCGCGCTGGCGGGGCGCAACCTGAATGAGATTGGGGAATAACGATGCCGCAGGTGATTTTTCTGCCTCACGAGAAGTTTTGTCCTGAGGGCTTGGTCGTGGAGGCGGAAACGGGGATCTCGATCCTCGAATTGGCCCATGAGCACCATATTGAAATGGAAAGTGCCTGTGGCGGTGTCTGCGCCTGCACCACTTGCCATTGCCTGATTCGCGAAGGTTTCGACTCGCTGGAAGAGGCCGATGAGCTGGAAGAGGACTACCTTGACAAGGCTTGGGGGCTGGAAGCCCAGTCGCGCCTGGCCTGTCAGGCCAAAGTCGGGACCGAGGACCTGACCGTCGAGATTCCGAAGTACTCGCTCAACCACGCCGCCGAAGCGCCGCATTGATTCAAGGAATTATCATGAGTCTGAAATGGGTTGATGTGCTGGAGATCGCAATTCAACTGGCTGAAAGCAAGCCGGAAGTCGATCCAATGTCGGTCAACTTCGTCGATCTACGCAAGTGGGTGATGGAATTGCCCGAGTTCGACGACAAGCCTGAGCACTGCGGCGAGAAGATTCTGGAGGCCATTCAGGCCCAGTGGATCGAAGAACGCGACTGAGCAGCGCGGCAGGTTAGGCAATACTTGGGAACCCGCGTATAATTCGCGGGTTTAATTTTTGGCAAATCACTGTTTCTGGAGTTACACCATGGCTGTTCAACGCACTTTCTCCATCATCAAGCCTGACGCCGTTGCAAAAAACGTGATCGGCAAGATCGTTTCCCGTTTCGAAGACGCCGGCCTGCGCGTTGTTGCTTCGAAAATGAAGCAACTGTCCAAAGCCGAAGCCGAAGGCTTCTACGCTGAGCACAGCGCTCGTGGTTTCTTCGGCGACCTGGTTGCCTTCATGATCTCCGGCCCGGTTGTTGTCCAGGTTCTGGAAGGCGAAAACGCTATCGCTCTGAACCGTGAGCTGATGGGCGCTACCAACCCTAAAGAAGCCGCTGCCGGCACCATCCGTGCTGACTTCGCTGACTCCATCGACGCCAACGCTGTACACGGTTCGGACTCCGAAGCCGCTGCCGCTCGCGAAATCTCGTACTTCTTCGCAGCTACCGAAGTAACCGCTCGCTAAGCAAAGGCTTTCGAGTGAGGGTGAATCCATGACTGTATCAATCGGCAAAATAAACCTGTTGGGTCTGACTCAGCCGGAAATGGAAAAATTCTTCGACTCAATCGGGGAGAAGCGTTTCCGTGCCGGTCAGGTCATGAAGTGGATTCACCACTTTGGCGTCGATGATTTCGACGCCATGACGAACGTCAGCAAGGCCTTGCGTGAAAAGCTCAAGACTGTTGCTGAAGTACGCGGTCCTGAAGTCGTCAGCGAGGACATTTCCACCGACGGCACCCGTAAATGGGTGGTGCGCGTGGCGTCCGGCAGCTGCGTCGAGACCGTCTACATTCCCCAGGGCAAACGTGGCACCTTGTGCGTTTCGTCCCAGGCGGGCTGTGCCCTGGACTGCAGTTTCTGCTCCACCGGCAAGCAAGGCTTCAACAGCAACCTCACCGCCGCCGAAGTCATCGGCCAGGTGTGGATTGCCAACAAATCCTTTGGCAGCGTCCCGGCGACCGTCGACCGTGCCATCACCAACGTGGTGATGATGGGCATGGGTGAGCCGCTGCTGAACTTCGACAACGTCATCGCGGCCATGCACCTGATGATGGACGACCTGGGCTACGGCATCTCCAAGCGCCGCGTGACCCTGTCGACCTCCGGCGTGGTTCCGATGATCGACGTGCTCGCCGAGCACATCGACGTCTCCCTGGCGCTGTCGCTGCACGCACCGAATGACGCATTGCGTAACCAATTGGTGCCGATCAACAAGAAGTATCCGCTTAAGATGTTGCTCGAGTCGTGCCGTCGCTACATGGCGACCCTCGGCGAGAAGCGCGTCCTGACCATCGAGTACACCCTGCTCAAGGATGTCAACGACCAGGTCGAGCATGCCGTCGAGATGATCGAGCTGCTCAAGGACACGCCGTGCAAGATCAACCTGATTCCGTTCAACCCGTTCCCGCATTCGGGCTACGAGCGCCCGAGCAACAATGCGATCCGGCGTTTCCAGGATCTGTTGCATCAGGCCGGCTATAACGTCACGGTACGCACCACCCGCGGTGAAGACATCGACGCGGCTTGTGGTCAACTGGTGGGGCAGGTGCTGGATCGCACCCGTCGCAGCGAACGCTACATTGCCGTACGTGAGCTGAGCGCCGATGCCGAAAGTGGGCAAAGCGCCGCGAACCGAAACTGAGAGAGGACCTCCATGACCCTGCGCGCTGCGCTCCTTGTCGTATTCGTCGGCCTGCTGGCCGGCTGCGTTTCAACGGGTAATGTCGACCCGCTGAGTACCAGCAAGGGGCGCGATGAAGCGCGCACGGCCTATGTGCAACTGGGCATCGGCTATCTGCAGCAAGGCCAGACCGAGCAGGCCAAGGTGCCGCTCAAGAAAGCCCTGGAGATGGACAGCTCCGATCCGGATGCCAACGGCGCCCTGGCGCTGGTGTTCCAGGCCGAAGGCGAAACGCAACTGGCCGAGGAGCATTTCCACAAGGCCCTGTCCTCGCGTCCGAACGATGCGCGCACGCTCAACAATTACGGCAGCTTCCTGTTCGAACTCAAGCGTTACAAGGACGCCTACGAGCGTTTTGAACAGGCCGCCAACGACAGCCTCTATACCGAACGTTCGCGGGTTTTCGAAAACCTCGGCCTGACGGCGCTGGCCCTTGGCCAGCGCGATCTGGCCCTGCAGCATTTCGACAAATCCCTGCGCCTGAACCGCCAACAGCCACGTGCTTTGCTGGAAATGGCTGAGTTGTCTTACGAAGACAGGCATTATGTGCCCGCACGCGATTATTACGCGCGCTTCAGCCTGCTGAGCGAGCAAAATGCACGTAGTCTATTGCTCGGTATCCGCCTGGCGAAAATCTACGAAGATCGTGACAAGGCCGCCAGTTACGGCTTGCAACTAAAACGACTCTATCCCGGTACGCCGGAATATCAGCAATACCTGTCGGAGCAAAGATGAAAGCGGCGCAACCCGAATTTGTAGCAGCGACTCGCGTCAACCCCGGTGAGACCCTGCGTCAGGCCCGCGAAAGCAATGGTTGGACGCTGGCCGAGGTGGCCGTGAAGCTCAACCTCACGGTGTCGTCCTTGAGCAACCTGGAAGCCGGTGCCTTCGACAAGCTGCCGGGGCATACCTTTGCCCGGGGTTATATCCGCGCCTACGCCAAGTTGCTCGGCATGGACCAGGCCGTCCTGGTCCAGCAGTTCGACCAGAACACCGGCACCGATTCCCAGGGCAGCAGTGTCCAGGCCCTGGGGCGGATCGAAGAGCCTGTGCGGTTTTCCCACACCCTGTTGCGTATTGTCAGCCTGCTCTTGCTGATCGCCGTGATCGGCGGCGGCTTCGTCTGGTGGCAAGACCAGGCCAGCCTGCGCTCCAAGGATCAGGCGGCGGTCAATATGGAGCACGTCGAAGTCGAAAGCGCCGACGGCACCACGCAGATTCACCCGATCGACGAGCCGGAAGACCAGGCCGTGACCGAGAACCAGGCGGCCTCCGAGGCGCCGGCACCTGAAGGCGCGGCCGAGGCCCAGCCTGCGGCCCCGGCGGCTGCGGCCAGTACTCCGGCGACCCCGGCTGTGGTGCCTGTGCCGCATTCGGCGCAGACCCTGGTGGTGGCCCCGACGCAAGCCCCAGCCCCAGCCCCGGTGTCGACAGTCGCGCCAGGCGCTCCGGTCAGCGGTGCACCCGCTGCCGCCGAGCCCGTGGCCGGCGCCGGCCAGGTCCACCTGACCTTCGTCGCCGATTGCTGGACCCAGGTCACCGACGGCAACGGCAAGGTGCTGGTCAGCGGCCTCAAGCGCAAGGGCGAGAACCTTGAGCTCAGCGGCAAGCCGCCGTTTGCCGTGCGCCTGGGCTATGCCCGCGGTGCCCAGATCACATACAACGGTCAGCCGGTCGATATCGCCCCGTTCACCAGTGGCGAGACCGCTCGCCTGAAGCTAGGTCAATAAGTCATGCACGGCCAATCTCCTATCAAGCGTCGCGAGTCCCGTAAAATCTGGGTCGGCTCGGTACCCGTAGGCGGTGATGCACCGATCGCGGTGCAGAGCATGACCAACAGCGACACCAATGACGTCGCGGCCACTGTGGCGCAGATCAATCGCCTGGAAGCCGCGGGCGTCGATATCGTGCGCATTTCCGTGCCGGACATGGACGCCGCCGAGGCCTTCGGTCGGATCAAGCAGTTGGTCAAGGTACCGCTGGTCGCCGATATCCACTTCGACTACAAGATCGCCCTGCGCGTGGCCGAACTGGGTGTCGACTGCCTGCGGATCAATCCGGGCAATATCGGTCGCGAAGACCGCGTGCGCGCGGTGGTCGATGCCGCCCGGGATCGTGGTATCCCGATCCGCATCGGTGTCAACGCCGGTTCCCTGGAAAAAGACCTGCAGAAAAAGTACGGCGAGCCTACGCCAGAGGCCCTGGTGGAGTCCGCCCTGCGCCATGTCGAGCACCTGGAACGTCTGAATTTCCAGGACTTCAAGGTCAGCGTAAAGGCTTCCGACGTGTTCATGGCGGTAGCCGCCTACCGCCTGCTGGCCAAGGAAATCGTCCAGCCGCTGCACCTGGGCATCACCGAAGCCGGTGGTTTGCGTTCAGGCACGGTGAAATCCGCCGTCGGCCTCGGTATGCTGCTGGCCGAAGGGATTGGCGATACTATTCGCATCTCGTTGGCGGCCGACCCGGTCGAGGAAGTGAAAGTCGGCTACGACATCCTCAAGTCCCTGCACCTGCGCTCCCGTGGTATCAACTTCATCGCCTGCCCGAGCTGCTCGCGGCAGAACTTCGATGTGGTCAAGACCATGAACGAGCTGGAAGGGCGCCTGGAAGATTTGCTGGTGCCGCTGGACGTGGCTGTGATCGGTTGTGTGGTCAACGGACCGGGTGAGGCCAAAGAGGCCCATATCGGCCTGACCGGTGGCACGCCGAACCTGATCTACATCGACGGCAAGCCGGCGCAGAAACTGACGAATGACAATCTGGTGGATGAGCTCGAAAGGCTGATCCGGCAGAAGGCGGCCGAAAAGGTCGAAGCCGACGCGGCGCTGATCGCCCGCGGCTGATCGAAGAATTTAAGGATATTTTGTGAGCAAGTCTTTGCAAGCCATTCGTGGCATGAACGACATCCTGCCCGAGCAGACGCCCCTGTGGCGCTATTTCGAGGGCACTGTCGCGCGTCTGCTGGATAACTACGGCTACAAGCAGATCCGCATGCCGATCGTCGAGTTCACCGAGCTGTTCAAACGCTCCATCGGTGAAGTGACCGACATCGTCGAAAAAGAGATGTACACCTTCGAGGACCGCAACGGCGATTCCCTGACCCTGCGTCCGGAAGGTACCGCGGCCTGCGTGCGCGCCGTGCTGGAACACGGCATCACCGGTGGTGGTCAGCCGCAGAAGCTCTGGTACATCGGCCCGATGTTCCGCCACGAGCGTCCGCAGAAAGGCCGTTATCGCCAGTTCCACCAGATCGGCTGCGAAGTCTTCAATATCGACGGCCCGGACATCGACGCCGAGCTGATCGTGCTGACCTGGCGCCTGTGGGGCCTGCTGGGCATCCGCGGCGCGGTCAAGCTCGAACTCAACAGCCTGGGCACCAGCGAGTCCCGTGGTCGTTATCGCGAGGCCCTGGTGGAGTTCCTCAGCGCACGTCTCGAGCTGTTGGACGAAGACAGCCAGCGCCGCCTGAAGACCAACCCGCTGCGGGTGCTCGACACCAAGAACCCGGACACCCAGGCCGCGCTGGTGGATGCGCCGAAACTCGCCGACTACCTCGACGAGGAATCGCGCCTGCACTTCGAAGGCCTCAAGGCCCGTCTCGATGCGGCCGGTATCCCGTACGTGATCAATCCCAAGCTGGTGCGCGGGCTGGATTACTACAGCAAGACCGTTTTCGAATGGGTCACCGACCAGTTGGGCGCCCAGGGCACCGTCTGTGCCGGTGGTCGCTACGATGGCCTGGTGGAGCAGATGGGCGGCAAGCCGACTCCCGGCGTGGGTTTTGCCATGGGTATCGAGCGGTTGATCCTGCTGCTGGAAACCCTGGAGCAGGTCCCGGAAGAAATCGCCCGTCAGGTCGACGTCTACCTGTGCGCCTTCGGCGAGGCCGCGGAACTCGCGGCCCTGGCCCTGAGCGAGAAGGTCCGTGACCAGCTGCCGAACCTGCGTTTGCAGGTCAACGCCGGTGCCGGCAGCTTCAAGAGCCAGTTCAAGAAAGCTGACAAAAGCGGTGCGCTGTACGCCTTGATTCTCGGTGACGACGAATTGGCTCAGCAAGTGGTAGGTTTCAAACCCCTGCGTGGCCAGGGCGAGCAACAAAGCATTGCCTGGGAGGCTCTTTCCGAGCACTTGGCCACCTGCGTCGTGCAGGGTTGAAGCTGTAAAACAGCCGATTTAGAGAATAAGGAGTATTGGGGTGTCGAGTACCGAAGATGATCAGTTGGCGGAGTTGAAGGACTGGTGGCAGCGTAACGGCAAACCCTTGGTCACTGGCGGCTTGCTGGCCCTGGTGGTGGTGTTCGGCTGGCAGGCCTGGCACAAATACCAGAGCAACCAGGCGCAGGGCGCCTCGATGCTTTATCAGCAACTGCTGGAAACCACGCTGACGCCGGACGGCAAGCCCGACCCTGGACGCGTGGCGGACCTGGCCAACAAGCTCAACACCGATTTCGCCGGCAGCGCCTATGCGCAGTACGGCAGTCTGTTCGTAGCGAAAGTTGCGGTCGATACCGGTAAACTGGACGACGCCGCGCGTGAGCTGAAAGCCATTACCGACAAACCAGCCAACATCACCCTCGGCGAAGTCGCGCGTCAGCGCCTGGCCCAGGTGCTGGCGGCACAGAACAAAGTCGACGACGCACTGAAACTGCTCGATGGCGATGCTGACAAGGCGTTCCTGGCCAGTCGCGAAGAACTCAAGGGGGACCTGTTGGTTCAACTGGGTCGGACCGATGAAGCTCATGCCGCGTACCAAAAGGCCAAAGCGGCGCTGTCTGATGAAGCAGCGGTCGGTGGCTTACAAATCAAGCTGGACGACCTGGCCAAAGGGGATGCGTGACGTGATCCGTTGGAAACATGCAGCATTGCTGGCTCTGGCCATTCTGGCCGCGGGTTGCAGCAGCAACAGCAAGAAAGAACTGCCACCGGCCGAACTGACCTCCTTCAAGGAAGAAGTGGTTCTGCACAAAGAGTGGAGCCGTTCCATCGGTGACGGCCAGGGCAAGATCTACAACATGCTGGTGCCGGCGATTGACGGCGATACCATCTACGCGGCCGATGACACTGGCGTCGTGATCGCGATGGATCGCATGAACGGCGACGTGAAGTGGAAGAAAGACCTGGAAGTGCCGGTTTCCGGTGCCATCGGCGTCGGCTACGGCCTGGTGTTGATGGGCACCCTCAAGGGCGAAGTGATTGCCCTGGATGCCAGCAGCGGCGAGCAGAAGTGGCGCGCCCAGGTGACCAGCGAAGTGCTGGCGCCGCCGGCCACCAACGGTGACGTGGTGGTTGTGCAGACCCAGGACGACCGCGTGATCGGCCTCGATGCCGACACCGGCAACCAGCGCTGGTTGTACGACAGCAGCCCGGCGGTCCTGACCTTGCGTGGCACCGGTGCGCCGATCGTGACCAACCACCTGGCGGTGGCGGGTCTGTCCAGCGGTAAAGTGGTCGCCCTGGATACCCATAACGGCGTGCCGGCGTGGGAAACCCGCGTGGCCATTCCGCAAGGGCGTTCGGAGCTGGAGCGCATCGTCGACATCGACGGTGGCCTGCTGTTGTCCGGCGGCAACCTCTATGTCGCCAGCTACCAGGGCCGCATGGCGGCACTGGAGCTGGAAAGCGGCCGAGTGCTCTGGCAGCGTGATGCTTCCAGCTACTCGGGTGTTGCCCAGGGTTTCGGCAGTGTTTATGTCGCCTTGGCGTCCGGCACGGTTGAAGGCGTTGACGAACGTTCCACCACGGCGATCTGGAGCAATGACGCCCTGGCTCGTCGCCAGCTGACGGCACCGGAAGTGTTCTCCAGCTACGTCGCAGTCGGCGACTTCGAAGGCTACCTGCACCTGCTGAGCCAGGTGGACGGTCGCTTCGTCGGTCGCGAGCGCATCGACAGCGACGGCCTGCGCGCACGTCCGCTGGTGATGGGTGACATGATTTACGTGTATGGCAACAGCGGCAAACTGGAAGCCCTGACCATCAAGTAAAGGTTTGACTATGCTTGGGGGTACCCCAACGCATCACTTGTAGGAGCGAGCTTGCTCGCGATGAACGTAAGGGCACCGCGAGAGAACCGGTGCCCCGCGTTATCGTTAACGACCATCGCGAGCAAGCTCGCTCCTACAGGTTCGGCGTTGATCCCACAGGCGGCCTCGTTTCATGAGGTTTGCGGCACCTCCCGGTGCTGCCCCGAGCACCAGCCGCTGCCTTGCAGCGGCTTTTGTATTTTCTGAAATAACGAAGTGGAGAGCCGCATGGTTCCCGTAATCGCCCTGGTGGGCCGACCGAACGTCGGTAAATCCACCCTGTTCAACCGCCTGACCAGGACTCGCGACGCCATTGTCGGCGACTTGTCCGGTCTGACCCGTGATCGCCAATACGGTGAGGCTAAGTGGCAAGGGCGCACCTATATCCTGATCGACACCGGCGGTATTTCCGGCGACGAGCATGGCATGGACGAAAAAATGGCCGAGCAGTCGCTGCTGGCCATTGAAGAAGCCGATGTCGTGCTGTTCCTGGTGGATGCCAAAGCCGGCTTCACCGCCGCTGACCAGATGATCGGCGAGCACCTGCGCAAACGTAACAAGCGTTCCTACGTGGTGGCGAACAAGGTCGATAACATCGACCCGGATATGGCCCGCGCCGAATTCAGCCCGATGGGCCTGGGCGACGCGATCCCGATCGCCGGTGCCCATGGTCGCGGCATCACCCAGATGCTGGAAATCGCCCTGAGCGATTTCCCGAAAGACGACGAAGACGAGCCGGAAGACGGCGAGATCGAAGACGTTGCCGAAGGTGAAGAAGCCAAGCGCATTCCCGGCCCGAGCGAAAAAGATGGCATCAAGATCGCCATCATCGGTCGCCCGAACGTCGGCAAGTCGACCCTGGTCAACCGCATGCTCGGTGAAGACCGGGTGATCGTCTATGACGAGCCTGGCACCACCCGCGACAGTATCTACATCCCGTTCGAGCGTAACGACGAGAAGTACACGCTGATCGACACCGCCGGTGTGCGTAAGCGCGGCAAGATCCACGAGGAAGTCGAAAAATTCTCCGTGGTGAAAACCTTGCAGGCGATCAAGGACGCCAACGTCGTGATCTTCGTCATGGACGCCCGCGAAGGGGTGGTCGACCACGATCTCAACCTGCTCGGGTTTGCCCTGGAGTCGGGTCGCGCGCTGGTGATCGCCCTGAACAAATGGGACGGCATGACCCCGGGCGAACGTGATTTCGTGAAGATCGAGCTGGAGCGCCGGTTGTTCTTCGTCGACTTCGCCGACATCCACTTTATCTCGGCCTTGCACGGCACCGGCGTAGGTAACCTGTACCAGTCGGTACAGAACTCCTTCAAGTCGGCGGTAACCCGCTGGCCGACCAGCCGCCTGACCCAGATCCTCGAAGATGCGGTGACCGAGCACGCGCCTCCGATGGTCAACAGCCGTCGGATCAAGTTGCGCTACGCGCACTTGGGCGGGGCCAACCCGCCGCTGATCGTGATCCACGGTAACCAGGTGGAGAAGGTGCCGAAGTCCTATGTTCGCTACCTGGAAAACACCTACCGCCGTGTACTGAAATTGGTGGGGACGCCGATCCGCATCGAATTCAAGGGCGGCGAGAACCCGTACGAAGGCAAGAAGACCGCGCTGACTGACCGTCAGGTCAACAAGAAGCGCCGGATGATGTCGCACCACAAGCAGGCCGATAAAAAGCGTCGCGACAAGAAACGCTGATTCGGATCATGAAAACGGGCGCCTCGGCGCCCTTTTTCATGCCTGGCGTTTACGTTATCCTCGAACGCTCCCGTGCCCCGTAGAGCCGGATGTTCAGCAGGGAAAACGCCCCCATGATCAGCAGTAAGTTGCCGAATGTCGGCACCACCATCTTTACCCGTATGTCTGCGCTTGCGGTGGAAACCGGTGCGCTCAACCTGTCCCAGGGCTTCCCGGATTTCGAGGGTCCGCAGGCCCTGCGTGATGCGGTTTGCCGGCATGTGAACAACGGTCATAACCAGTACGCCCCCATGACCGGGCTGCCGGCCCTGCGCCAGCAGGTGGCGACGAAAATCGCCCGCAGCTACGGCGTGCACGTGAACGCCGATGCAGAGATCACCATCACCCCCGGCGCGACCCAGGCGATCTTCTGTGCTATCCAGGCGGTGATCCACCCCGGCGACGAGGTGATCGTTTTCGACCCTTGCTACGACAGTTATGAACCTTCGGTGGAGTTGGCCGGTGGGCGTTGCGTGCATGTGCAGCTCGGGTTGGAAGACTTCTCCATCGATTGGCAGAAGCTCACCGACGCGCTGAGCCCGCGCACCCGCATGATCATCCTCAACAGCCCGCACAATCCCAGCGGTGCGCTGATCAGTCATGGCGAACTGGACCAACTGGCAAAACTGATCGCCGACCGCGACATCTATCTGGTCAGCGACGAAGTCTACGAACACCTGGTGTTCGACGGCGTGCCCCATGCCAGTGTCTTGGCCCATGAGGCGCTGTATCAGCGTGCGTTCGTGGTCAGCTCGTTCGGCAAGACCTACCACGTCACCGGCTGGAAAACCGGCTATGTGGTGGCGCCGCCGGCCCTCACCGCCGAACTGCGCAAAGTGCACCAGTACGTCAGCTTCTGCGGCGTGACGCCATTGCAGTATGCACTGGCCGACTTTATGGCGATGCGTCCGGAGCATGTCGAGGAACTGCCGGCGTTCTATCAGGAGAAGCGCGATCTGTTCTGCGACCTGCTGGGCGAGTCGCGATTCAGCTTCAAGCGGGCGGCGGGGACTTACTTCCAGTTGGTCGACTACTCGCAGATCCGACCGGACCTGAACGACGTCGACATGGCCGTGTGGATGACCCGCGAACATGGCGTGGCAAGCATTCCGGTGTCGGTGTTCTACCAGAACCCGCCGGAAGGACAGCGCCTGGTGCGCCTGTGTTTTGCCAAGCGCGAGGAGACGCTGCGTGAAGCAGCGGCAAAACTATGCGTGATCTGAGTGCGTTGCCGGACCTGAAACTCGCATTGGTGCAGACCACCTTGGCCTGGCATGACCGTCAGGCCAACCTCGAGCACTTCGACGTGCTGCTGGAGCAGGCCGCGGGGGCCGATCTGGTGATTCTGCCGGAGATGTTCACCACAGGCTTCTCCATGGAGTCGCAGACCCTGGCTGAAGCCGAAAACGGCCCGACCAGCGATTGGCTGCGTGAGCAGGCGAAAAAGCTTGATGCGGTGATCACCGGCAGCGTGATCGTCCGCGCCGCCGATGGCAGTCATCGCAACCGTCTGTTGTGGGCGCGGCCGGATGGCGAGGTGTTGCACTACGACAAGCGCCACCTGTTCCGCATGGCCGGCGAGCATAACCACTACACCCCGGGCGAGCGCCAGATGCAGTTCGAGCTCAAGGGCTGGCGGGTGCGTCCGCTGATCTGCTACGACCTGCGTTTTCCGGTGTGGAGCCGCGATGCCCAGGACACCGACCTGCTGCTGTACACCGCCAACTGGCCGGGCGCGCGGCGCTTGCACTGGAACCGATTGTTGCCGGCGCGGGCAATTGAAAACCTGTGTTATGTGGTGGCGGTGAATCGGGTCGGCACCGATGGCAAGGGTTTCGCCTATACCGGCGACAGCCAGGTGCTGGATTTCCAGGGCGAGTCGTTGCTGGGGGCAGGGGAGGCCGACGGTGTGTTCCAGGTCACCTTGAGTGCGGCGGAACTGGCGGCCTATCGGACGCGGTTTCCGGCTTACCTGGATGCCGACAGCTTTGAGTTGAATCAGTAACACCGCGTTATCGTTCATCGCCAGCAAGCCGGCTCCCACAGGATTCGCGTCGTACTTGAGATGTGTGATCTACGCGGACATTTGTGGGAGCCGGCTTGCCGGCGATGACGGACTCAAATGCACAAAAAAGGCCCCGGGGGTTCACACCGCCGGGGCCTTTTTATTTCTGCCGACGCTTACGCCGCCTTGCTGGTATCCAGCTGGCTCAACGAGCGGTTCAGCGCGCTGAACAGCGCCTTGAAGCTGGCGGTGGTGATGTTTTCATCAATCCCCACGCCGTGCACCGCACGTTCACCGTTCACTCGCAGCTCGATATAGGCCGCAGCCTTGGCGTTGGTCCCGGCGCCGATGGCGTGCTCGTTGTAGTCCATGATTTCCACCGGTATTGGCAGGCCGGCCACCAGGGCTTCCAGGGCTCCATTGCCCTTGCCGCGCCAGTGCAGATTGGTCTCGCCCTGGCCCTTGCCGGACACTTCCACTTCCACGGCGCTGTTGCCGTTTTCTTCCTGCAGGCGATGGCTGACCAGCGCATAGGGGGTGTTGGCTTGCAGGTACTCGCTGTGCAGCAGGGCATGAATCTGTTGCGCGGTCATTTCCAGGCCGAGGCGGTCGGTTTCACGCTGCACCACCTGGCTGAACTCGATCTGCATGCGACGCGGCAGGCTGATGCCGTATTCCTGCTCCAGCAGGTAGGCGATACCGCCTTTGCCCGACTGGCTGTTGACGCGGATCACTGCCTCGTAGCTGCGGCCGATATCGGCCGGGTCGATCGGCAGGTACGGCACTTCCCACAGGGCGTCGGCTTGCTGCTGGGCGAAGCCCTTGCGGATCGCATCCTGGTGGGAGCCGGAGAAGGCGGTATGGACCAGGTCGCCGACATACGGGTGACGTGGGTGCACCGGAATCTGGTTGCACTCCTCGACCACCTTGCGCACGCCGTCGATATCGGAGAAGTCCAGCTGTGGGTCGAGACCCTGGGTGTACATGTTCAGGGCCACGGTGACCAGGTCGACGTTACCGGTACGCTCGCCGTTGCCGAACAGGCAGCCTTCGACACGGTCGGCGCCGGCCATCAGGCCCAGTTCGGTGGCGGCCACGCCGGTGCCACGGTCGTTGTGGGTGTGCAGGCTGATGATCACGCTGTCACGACGGTTGATATGGCGACCGAACCACTCGATCTGGTCGGCATAGATGTTCGGGGTGGCACACTCGACCGTGGCGGGCAGGTTGAGGATCACCTTGTGCTCGGGCGTCGGGTTCCAGACTTCGATGACCGCGTCGCAGACTTCCTTGGCGAACTCAAGCTCGGTGGCGCTGAAGGTTTCCGGGGAGTATTCGAACTGCCACTGGGTGTCCGGCTGCTGGGCGGCGTATTTGACGAACAGCTTGGCGGCGTTGACCGCGATGGCCTTGATCCCGTCCTTGTCCTGGTTGAAGACAATGCGGCGGAAGGACGGCGAGGTGGCGTTGTACAGGTGAACGATGGCTTTCTTCGCCCCGCGCAGGGATTCGAAAGTGCGCTCGATCAAGTCTTCACGGCCCTGGGTCAGCACCTGGATGGTGGTGTCCTCGGGGATGTGGTTGTCTTCGATCAGGGTACGGACGAAGTCGAAGTCGGTTTGCGAAGCGGCCGGGAACGAGGCTTCGATTTCCTTGACGCCGACGCTGACCAGGGTTTTCCAGAAGCGCAGTTTTTTCACCGCGTCCATCGGCTCGATCAGCGACTGGTTGCCGTCGCGCAGGTCGGAGCTGCACCAGATCGGCGCGCTGGTGATGGTTTTCGACGGCCAGGTGCGATCAGGGAGATCGATGGTCGGAAACGCGCGGTACTTCGAAGACGGGTCTTTGAGCATGCTCATGGGGAAATTCCTTGGGGTCAGGGCCGAAAAAAGGCGGCCAGCCGGTAATGCGTTATCAGGGAGAAAACCGGGGACGAGGTCGTTCGATTCAGCCTGGCAGTCGTGCGCTGACGAGGCAGAGGCTGCGATGTTGACGTCGCTGAATGAGGGTGTGAGAAGTTTTCATGTCTTCAACCCTAACCACTGGGGTGAAAGATGGCAAGCCTGTGGGAAAAATTGAGAGAAATACTCAGAAAATCGACTTTTACGAGATTTTATTCTGCTTGATCGACTGAAAGTCTAGAACAATTGCGCACTATTTTGGACCTGCGCAATCTTTGCCGCTGGGATGGTTGGCTGCAACATCGGTCGCCCAGACTGAACGAGGTCCTTGTAGGAGCGAGCTTGCTCGCGATGGACGTCAACGATAACGCGGGGGCACCTGATACCCAGTGGTGCCTGGACTACCATCGCGAGCCAGCTCGCTCCTACAGGGGGGGCGGTGGTGTTCCGGGGATCAGGGTTGGAACGCGCCGATAAAGATCGCCGGATCGACCCGCGCGTCATTCAGGCTGACGTTCCAGTGCATATGCGGCCCGGTCGCACGGCCCGTGGAGCCGACCTTGCCCACCACGGCACCACGGGCCAGTGACTGGCCCACCTGCACGTCGATCTTCGACATATGGCAGAACATGCTGATAAAGCCCTGGCCATGGTCGACGAACACGGTGTTGCCGTTGAAGAAATAATTGCCGATCAGAATTACCTTGCCCGCCGCCGGGGTCTTGATCGGCGTACCGGCCGGAACCGCGAAGTCCAGCCCGGCGTGGGGATTACGCTCCTCGCCGTTGAAGAAGCGGCGCACGCCGAAGCGGCTCGACAGCGGGCCGTTGACCGGCTTGTCCAGCAACAGGTTGCTCGGCGTGCCGGGACTGAAGCTGCGATAGGCGCGAATCTGTACCGCCAGTTCTTCATCGATGCGCTTGAGGTCGGCCGGGTTCGGGTTGACCTGGCGGGTGTTCTTCAAGGTGATGTGCTGTTCCGGGTACTTTTTGCCGCCGACATTGAAACTCAGGCTGCGACCGGCCGAACTGATCTGTTGGCTGCCGGGCTTCACCGTCAGGGGGATACCGACAATCGCCAGCCAGTTGTTCTGTTCCTTGACCACCAAAACCGGCTTGCCCTGGTAACTGGCCTTGGGCGCCTGGGCGTTTGCTCCGAGATCGACCACGGCCACGCCGCCGGGCACCGGCTTGTTCAGCAGGCGGGTGAGATAGCTGTCGGCGTGGGCGTTGAAGGCGAGGCCCAGCAACAGCAGGGCAGCAAGAAAACGGGGCATGCTCGGATCCCTTGAAAATCAGTCCAGTAAAGAAAGGGTGACGGGCGTCAGATGATTGTCCTCGACCCGTACCTGCAATTCCCCTTCACCGAGTTTCGCCTTGAGGCGTTGGCCGGTGTGGGTCTGCTCGGCACTGCGGATCGCCTGGCCGCGTTCGTCCAGCAGGATACTGTAGCCACGGCCCAAGGTGGCCAGGGGACTTACTACATGAAGTGTCTGCATCTGGCTTTGCAGTTGCAGGCGCCGGGCTTTCAGGCCCTCGCGCATGGCCCGGGGCAGGCGTTCGGAGAGACTGTCCAGACGTTGACGCAGAAGCGCCAGTTGCCGCCCCGGATGTTGCCCGGCGAGGCGGGTTTCCAGGCGGATCAGTTTTTCCCGGCGGGTATTGAGCTGGCGCTCGAACGCCCGGCGCATGCGCATGTCCAGGTCATCCAGGCGTTGGGCCTGTTGGCGCAGACGTTCACCGGGGTGGCGCAGGCGTCGGGCCAGGCCGTCGAGGCGCAGGCGGTCGCGCATCAGGCGGTCGCGGATACGCATCACCAGGCGCCGGTGCAGGCTCTCGACCCGGCGTTGCAGGTCGCTGGAGTCCGGGGCCAGCAGTTCTGCGGCGGCGGAGGGAGTGGGGGCGCGGACGTCGGCGACAAAATCGCTGATGGACACATCGGTTTCATGGCCGATGGCGCTGACGATGGGCGTGATACAGGCGTCCACCGCCCGGGCCACGGCTTCTTCGTTGAAGCACCAGAGGTCTTCCAGCGAGCCGCCGCCACGGGCCAGGATCAGCGCGTCGAAGCCCTTGGCATCGGCCAGCTTCAGCGCCCGGACGATTTGCGTGATGGCTTCGCGGCCCTGCACGGCGGTGGGGATCAGCGTCAGTTCGACCTGGGGGGCGCGGCGGCGGAAGACGCTGATAATGTCGCGGATCACCGCACCGGTGGGCGAACTGATAATGCCGATGCGTTGCGGATGGGCGGGCAACGGGACCTTGCGCTCGGCGCTGAACAGGCCTTCGGCGCTGAGCTTTTCCTTCAGGGCATCGAAGGCCAGGCGCAGGGCGCCGTCGCCGGCCGGCTCCACGGTATCGAGGATCAGTTGGTAGTCGCCACGGCCTTCGAACAGCGAGACCTTGCCCCGGACCTTGACCGCCAAACCGTCCTTCAGCGCCTGGCGCACCCGGGCGGCGTTCTGCCGGAACAGTGCGCAACGCACCTGGGCGCCGCTGTCCTTGAGGGTGAAATAGATATGGCCGGATGCCGGGCGGGCGAGGTTGGAGATTTCGCCTTCGACCCAGATATTGCTGAACACATCTTCGAGCAACACCCGCGCGCGGCCGTTGAGCTGGCTGACAGTGAGGACTTCGCGGTCGAGGCCCAGGCGTGAAAAGGGATCTTTAATCATGGTGGGCATGATAAAGGCATTCGACCGGCAATCTCTACGTTATGTCGTCGAGCGCAGATTTTGTCTGCTGCCCGAATCTAATGTGGGAGCAGAGCTTGCTCGCGAAGGCGGCCGCGAGGGCGCTAAAAGCTTCGCGGGCAAGCTCCGCTCCCACACAAGCCCTGCTCCTATGAGTTTGGCGGTGTTTTCAGGGGCGTTGGAGGTCTTCGCTGAAGCGCTCGACAAACTGCGCCACCAGCGGCGTCGGCTCCTGGCGGCAGGCCAGGGCCAGGGTGCTCTGACAATCCGGGTCCTTGAGGGGCAGGAAATGGATATTCGTCGGTGCGATGTTCCGCATCGACTCGGGCAGCAACGCGATACCGAACCCAGCCTGGATCAACTGCAATTGAGTGGTCTTGCGCGACACCACCCGCGCCGCCCGGGGAAAGAAACCCTGGCGCATGCACAGCTCGGCCGAGAGATAACTCAAGCCACCCCGCTGGGGATGCGGAATGGAAATAAAGGCTTCGTCCTTCAGCACCGCCAGGTCGATGCCCTCGGTCGAGCCCGCCAACGGATGATTCGGCGGCACCGCCAGCAGCAGGCGCTCGCTGAACAGCGGCAGGATCTGCACACCCTCGCGCTGGCGCAGTACCGGCAGGCGCAGCAGGCCGATATCCAGTCGCCCCTCGGCCAGTTCTTCGAGTTGGGCTTCGGAGGACAGCTTGGCGATATCCATCGACGCCCCCGGACTCTGCTCCAGAAAATGACTGATCGCCCGTAGCAATCGACCGCTCATCGGCACCGTGCTGGAATGACTCAGACGCAAGGTTCCCAGTTGTCCTTTGCCCACCTGGGTCGCCAACTCGCTGGCCTTGTTCAGTTCGCTCAACAGATTTCTTGCCCGCGGATAAAACGCCTCGCCTGCCGCGGTCAGTCTTGGCTGGCGCGCCGTACGTTCGAACAAGGGCGTCTGCAAATAGTTTTCCAGTTCCTTGATCTGCCGGCTCAAGGCCGACTGCGCGATAAACAGGCGTTCGGCGGCGGCGCTGAAACTGCCGGATTCGGCGATTTCAACGAAGTAGCGCAGTTGGCGGGTGGAAATCACGAGTCATGCCTTTTCGAGATGGGTGGCGGGCTTTGAATATATTAGTCGCAAGGCTCGCCACTGGCTAAAGTCAATCGAACCCATTGTGGAAGTGTTCTTCATGAGTCTTGTTGCCCTATTGAACCAGTGGCCGTTCAGTGCCACCGATTGGCTGGTGGTGGAGCTGGGCGTGGCCTTGGCCTATATCGTTTTCGGCGTGGCCGGTTTTGGCACGGCGCTGGTGGCGGGGCCGATCCTGATCCTGTTTATGCCGCTGTCGAAAATCGTGCCCTTGCTGGTGCTGCTGGATTTCGTCGCGGCCTTTGGCAATCTGCTGCCTTCGCGCAAGGATGTCGCCAAACCCGAGTTGCTGCGGTTGTTGCCGTGCATGGCGGTGGGCTGCACCCTGGGGGTGATCTTCTTGTTGAATCTCAAGTCCGACATCCTGTTGCTGCTGATGGGCTTGTTTATCAGCGCCTATGCGGTCTACAGCCTGTTGGTCAGGGCGCGACCGACCCAACTGGCGGCGGGTTGGGCGGTGCCCATGGGCATGGTGGGCGGAATGTTCGGCGCGCTGTTTGGCAGCGGCGGCTTTCTTTACGCGATCTACCTCAACAGCCGCTTGCCCAAGGACGCGGCCCGCGCCACCCAAAGTGCGCTGATCAGTTGCAGCACGGTGGTGCGTCTGTCGCTATTCGTGATCGCCGGGGTCTATGCCGAGCTACCCTTATTGATGTTGGCGGTCTGTTTGCTGCCGGCAATGGCGCTGGGTCTCTGGATCGGCAGGCGTTTGACCCGCCGGCTATCGCGTGAGGCCTTCGTGCGCCTGGTGACCTGGTTGGTGCTGGCCAGTGGAATTGCCCTGATCACCCGTTACTTCAGCACTTGACCTCGGGGTTTCAGGGATTAAGCTGCCGGGTCGCAAACGCTCCAGGCCGTCCCCATGAATTCGCAAAGCATCATCGTCCCGAAGATTTCCACCTTGCCGGTCCATGAACCCCGGGCCCGGGCCGTCGTGCGCTGGCTGGTGCGCAAGAACATCATCGAGGAGCAACTGAGCACCTGCGGTCGCACCGGCAACCGCATGGCCCATGCCATAGCCCCGGGCGCCGCCAGCGTGGTCCTGCACCCCGACGCGCTGCCGTTCAATGAGCCGATCAACGGTCTGGAGATCGTCACCAAGCGCTGCATCTATACCCCGGCCAAGGGCTTTCTCGAAGAGGCGGGCTGCGCCGAGTGCCGCAAGGAAGTCGGCGAGGCGTTGTTCGACAGCCTCGAAGAGTGGATGCCGGGGCGCACCGAGAACTTCATCTGCCCGCTGTGCGGCCATGAAGACGATATCAACGGTTTCCTGTTCCTGCAGGAATGCGCCTTTTCCAACCTCGGATTTATCTTCAATAACTGGGCTGAAGCCGGCTTCAAGCAGAGCTTTCTCGACGAGTTCGCCGACTGGCTGGATCAGCCCGTCGCCTGGGTAAAAGTGGAGCTTTAAATAAGCCAAGGTTTACATTGAGCCCAAGGGTCCATCTGAGTATAATGGCGCGCTTCCATTTTCCCGCTCGGGAGCCCCCGCGATGCTGCGTATCAGCCAAGAAGCTCTGACCTTCGACGACATTCTCCTAGTGCCCGGTTATTCCGAGGTACTCCCTAACGAAGTCAGTCTCAAGACCCGCCTTACCCGTGGCATCGAGCTGAATATTCCGCTGGTTTCCGCCGCCATGGATACCGTGACCGAAGCCCGTCTGGCCATTGCCATGGCCCAGGAAGGCGGTATCGGTATCATCCACAAGAACATGACCATCGAGCAGCAAGCTGCCGAAGTGCGCAAGGTCAAGAAGTTCGAAGCCGGTGTGGTCAAGGACCCGATCACCATCGAGGCCGATGCCACGGTGCGTGAACTGCTCGAACTGACCCGCATGCACAACATCTCCGGCGTGCCGGTGCTGCATGACGGCGACCTGGTCGGTATCGTCACTTCCCGTGACGTGCGTTTCGAAACCCGCATGGATGTCCCGGTTCGCGAAGTGATGACGCCGAAAGAGCGCCTGGTCACCGTCCGCGAAGGCGCCAACAAGAACGAAGTCCGCGAGTTGCTGCACAAGCACCGTCTGGAAAAAGTCCTGATCGTCGACGACAAGTTCGCCCTCAAGGGCATGATGACCGTCAAGGACATCGAAAAATCCAAGGCCTACCCGCTGGCCAGCAAGGACGACCAGGGTCGTCTGCGTGTCGGCGCTGCGGTCGGCACCGGTAAAGACACCGCCGATCGTGTGGCCGCACTGGTCCATGCCGGTGTCGACGTGGTGGTGGTCGACACCGCCCACGGTCACTCCAAAGGCGTGATCGACCGCGTTCGCTGGGTCAAGCAGAACTTCCCTGAAGTCCAGGTGATCGGCGGCAACATTGCCACCGGTGCCGCCGCCAAGGCCCTGGCCGAAGCGGGCGCGGATGCGGTCAAGGTCGGTATCGGCCCGGGCTCGATCTGCACCACCCGTATCGTCGCCGGTGTCGGCGTACCGCAAATCAGTGCCATCGCCAACGTCGCTGCCGCCCTTGAAGGCACTGGCGTACCCTTGATCGCCGACGGCGGCATCCGTTTCTCCGGTGACCTGTCCAAGGCTATCGTGGCCGGTGCTTCCTGCGTGATGATGGGCTCGATGTTCGCCGGTACCGAAGAGGCGCCGGGCGAAATCGAACTGTTCCAGGGCCGTTCCTACAAGGCTTATCGCGGCATGGGTTCGCTGGGTGCGATGTCGCAGTCCCAGGGTTCTTCCGACCGCTACTTCCAGGACTCCTCCGCGGGTGCCGAGAAGCTGGTACCGGAAGGCATCGAAGGGCGTGTCCCCTACAAGGGCAGCCTGAGCGCCATCGTCCATCAACTGATGGGTGGCCTGCGTTCCTCGATGGGCTACACCGGTAGCGCCGATATCGAAGAAATGCGCACCAAGCCTGAATTCGTGCGTATCACCGGCGCCGGCATGGCCGAATCTCACGTTCACGACGTGCAGATCACCAAGGAAGCTCCAAACTATCGCGTAGGTTGATAGTGATCGCCTCCTGGCCGAGGTCGGGAGGCGATTGACGAATTTGAACCGGGGCTGTTGATGACAGCCCCGTGTTGTTTCTGATTTCACTGACGAGAATGACTCATGGCCCTCGACATTCACGCCCACCGCATCCTGATCCTCGACTTCGGTTCCCAGTACACCCAGCTGATTGCTCGCCGCGTGCGTGAAATCGGCGTGTACTGCGAACTGCATCCGTTCGACATGGACGACGAAGCGATTCGCGAATTCGCTCCCAAAGGCGTCATCCTCGCCGGCGGTCCCGAGTCCGTGCACGAAGCCAACAGCCCTCGCTGCCCGCAAGCCGTGTTTGACCTGGGTGTTCCGGTCTTCGGTATCTGCTACGGCATGCAGACCATGGCCGAGCAAATGGGCGGCAAGGTCGAAGGTTCCGAGCTGCGTGAATTCGGTTATGCCCGCGTTGATGTGGTCGGCAAGAGCCTCCTGCTCGAGGGTATCGAAGACCACGTCGACGCCGACGGCCTGTTCGGCCTCGACGTCTGGATGAGCCACGGCGACAAGGTCACCCGGATGCCGGAAGACTTCCACATCCTGGCCAGCACCCCGAGCTGCCCGATTGCCGGCATGTTCAACGACGACCTGCGTTACTACGGCGTGCAGTTCCACCCGGAAGTGACCCACACCAAGCAGGGTGGTCGCATCCTGTCGCGCTTCATCCTCGATATCTGCGGCTGCGAAGCACTGTGGACGCCATCGAAAATCGCTGAAGACGCCATCGCCAGCGTTCGTGCCCAGGTCGGCACCGACAACGTCCTGCTGGGCCTGTCCGGCGGTGTTGACTCCTCGGTGGTTGCGGCGCTGCTGCACAAGGCCATCGGCGACCAGCTGACCTGCGTCTTCGTCGACAACGGCCTGCTGCGCCTGCACGAAGGCGAGCAAGTGATGGCCATGTTCGCCGAGAACATGGGCGTCAAGGTGATCCGCGCCAACGCCGAAGAGCAGTTCCTGAACAACCTGGCCGGCGAGTCGGACCCGGAGAAGAAGCGCAAGATCATCGGTCGCACCTTTATCGACGTGTTTGATGCCCAGTCCAACAAACTGGACAACATCAAGTACCTGGCCCAGGGCACCATCTACCCGGACGTGATCGAGTCGGCTGGCGCGAAAAGCGGCAAGGCCCATGTGATCAAGTCCCACCACAACGTCGGTGGCCTGCCGGAAGAGATGAACCTCAAGCTGGTCGAGCCGCTGCGCGAGCTGTTCAAGGATGAGGTCCGTCGCCTTGGCCTGGAACTCGGCCTGCCGTACGACATGGTCTACCGTCACCCGTTCCCGGGCCCGGGCCTGGGCGTGCGGATCCTCGGTGAAGTGAAGAAGGAATACGCCGACCTGCTGCGTCGCGCCGACCATATCTTTATCGAAGAACTGCGCAAGGCCGACTGGTATCACAAGGTCAGCCAGGCGTTCGTGGTGTTCCAGCCGGTGAAATCGGTGGGTGTGGTCGGTGATGGCCGTCGTTACGCCTGGGTCGTGGCCCTGCGTGCGGTGGAAACCATCGACTTCATGACCGCCCGTTGGGCGCACCTGCCGTACGAGCTGCTGGAAACCGTCAGCGGCCGGATCATCAACGAAATCGAAGGCATCTCCCGCGTCACCTACGACGTGTCGAGCAAGCCGCCGGCGACGATCGAGTGGGAATGATTCCCGCGTGATGTAAACCTCAAGCGTTGAAGCAAAGGCGGTCGATACCTCGGTATCGACCGCCTTTGTCGTTTCAGATCATAAGAAAAATTACCTCGCCTGCCCTCGCAATACCTCGCAAACACATTGATCTACCGAAGTTTTTTGTCTCCCTACACTCAAGAAACCAGCACCGAATCGATGTGCTGATCGAGTCATTTTTTGTCGATAAATGGATTTGGTTGTCAGTTGACAACCATTGCGCGTGGCGCAAGACTGGAGGCTATGGATGGCTAGAACAAGACACCCGATCAAGGAGATCGAGAGCGTACTGCGTTATGCAGAGGAATTTGGCTGGCGAATCAAAGTAGGTGGTTCGCATGCCTGGGGCAGGATGTACTGCCCGTTTAACAGTGGGCTGTGCCGTTGCCAGGATCACTGTATCACCAGCATATGGAGTACGCCGCGTGACCTGATCAGTCATGCCCGCAATTTGCAGCGGGTGGTTGATGGTTGTGTCATCAACCACGCTAATGGCGATCCCTTGATCGCTTCTCCCAAGGAGTAGACCCATGGAGTATGAATTCACCCTGAGGTACCAGCTATCGGAGCAGAACAACGATCCGGATGTATTGATTGAGCTCTTGTTTGAGTGCGGTTGCGATGACTCACTGATCGGCTGCGGAATCCCTGGAAGGCTGGCGCTGAAGTTCTCCCGGGATGCCGACAGCGCCGCTCAGGCATTGCTTAGCGCTTTGCAGGACGTCAAGCGTGCTATCCCCGATGCGCGTCTCATAGAGGTTGTGCCCGACCTGGTCGGCCTTTCAGATATCGCCGATATCGTCGGTGTTTCGCGGCAGAACATGCGCAAGCTCATGCTCAGTCATGGCGCGTCATTTCCGTTGGCGGTCCACGAAGGCAGCGCTTCCGTCTGGCACCTGGCGGAAGTCCTGGGCTGGCTCGAAGGTCGGGGTTATGACCTTCAGCCCCTGATGATTGAAACCGCGCAGGCGGCCCAGGATATCAACCTCACCAAAGCCACCAGCAAGCTCGGCTCGGTGAACCCCGAGTGGCTGGCGCTGGTGCTATGAATCGCCCGACATCAACGGCTCAGCGCCTTGCCACATCCGAAAAGTAGAACTTGTCCAGGGTGTGCCGCGACTCGGTGTATTCGAACTGCCGGCCGTCCTGCAAAAACGTCTGGTTCTTCACCACGATTACATGGCTGGCCCCATCCAGGTCCAGGTGCAGCACATCGTCCCGGCTGCAACGGGCCGCCTCGATGGTGCGCTGGGCGAAGCTGATGCTCAGTTGCAGGGTTTTCTCGATATAGGCATAGATCGACTGTTCGGCGATCTCCCGGGTCAGGCCGGGGATCAGGTCGGCGACGAAATAGTTGATGTCGAGGATGATCCGCTTGCCGTCGATCCGCCGCACCCGCTTGATGCGAATCACCGAACTGCCCGGCTCGGCGTCCAGGCGCTCCTGAAGCGGGCCTTCAAGGGGGATCTCGCTGAACTCCACCACTTCGGTGCCAATATTGCTGCCAAGACTGGAGTGGGCCTCCTGGAAACTGACGATGCCGCCCAATTGAAACTCGATCGGGCTGCGTGACAGCACGAAGGTGCCCTTGCCATGGATCTTTTGGGCGAAACCGCGTTCCTGCAGTTGCTCGATGGCCTTGCGCACGGTGCCGCGGCTGGCCTGGTAGCTGTCCATCAGTTCGGTTTCCGACGGCAGTCGGGCGCCTTTTTCCAATTGCTCTGTGGTAATGCTGGCAAGCAGATCACTGTAGATCTGGTTGTATTTACTCATGCTGGTCGCTCTGGATCGAAAGTACTCGCCAACAGGGTAGCCGACGCTATGTGCTGTGATCCTGAACCTTAAGGGCAGGCCGAAACTTTGTCCATTTGTCGGATCTTTTACCGATAAACCCATAACTCGTCTGTACGAGTTATTGCTTTAACTCGTACAGACGAGTATTTTTCATTCCTGTGTGCTGCCAACACCCTCCAATAACAAGAAACAGTGGAAGAAAAGCATGAGCCACGACTATCCGAATATCGCCCGCGAGCTGCTGCAAGGCCTCGGTGGCGCTGAAAACCTCGAGCAGGCCGCTCACTGTGTCACCCGTCTGCGTCTGGCCCTCAAGGACCCGAGCCTGGTCGACAAGGCCGCGTTGTCCAATATCGACCTGGTGAAAGGCACCTTCTTCACCGGCGGCTTGTTCCAGATCGTCATCGGTCCGGGGGAAGTGGAGCGGGTCTACGCCGCCTTGCGGGAAATCACCGGGCTGGCCGCCTCGACCATCGCCGACGTCAAGCAGAAGAGCGCCGACAAGATCAACGCGGTACAGCGTCTGGTGCGGGTGTTCTCCGATGTGTTCATGCCGATCCTGCCGGCGCTGATCATTGCCGGCCTGCTGATGGGGGTGAACAACCTCATGGGCGCCAAGGGCATGTTCATCGACGGCAAGACCCTGCTGGAGGCCTACCCGTCCCTGGATGGCGTGTGGAGCCTGATCAACCTGATGGCCAACACCTCCTTCGTGTTCCTCCCGGCCCTGGTCGGCTGGTCGGCGGCCAAGCGGTTTGGCGGCAGTGAAATCCTCGGCATCGTGCTCGGCCTGATGCTGGTGCACCCCGACCTGCTCAATGCCTGGAACTACGGCAAGGCGGTCGCCGGCCTGGACGGCCAGAGCCTGCCGTACTTCAACATCTTCGGCTGGTTCCGGATCGAGAAGGTTGGCTACCAAGGGCAGATCCTGCCGATCCTGATGGCCGCCTATGTCATGAGCGTCATCGAGAAATGGCTGCGGGCGCGGGTGCCGAATGCCATTCAACTGCTGGTGGTGCCGATTACCACCATCGTCGTGACCGGCGTGTTGGCCCTGGCGGTCATCGGTCCGGTGACCCGTCACCTGGGCATCCTGATCACCGAAGGCGTGGTCATGCTGTTCGATGTGGCCCCGGTGCTCGGCGGCGCGATCTTCGGCCTGCTCTACGCGCCACTGGTGATCACCGGCATGCACCACATGTTCCTCGCGGTGGACCTGCAACTGATCTCCACCCAGGGCGGCACCTTCATCTGGCCGATGATCGTCATGTCCAACCTGGCCCAGGGCAGCGCGGCACTGGCGGTGTTCTATATGAGCCGCAATGCACGGGACCGCAGCATGGCGTCGACCTCGGCGATCTCCGCCTACTTCGGGATCACGGAGCCTGCGATGTTCGGCGTCAACCTGCGCTACAAGTTTCCGTTCTATGCCGCGCTGATCGGTTCGGCGCTGGGCAGCATCTTCCTCTCGCTGAACAAGGTCCAGGCCTCGGCCATCGGCGTGGGTGGCCTGCCGGGCTTTATCTCGATCATTCCGCAATACATCCCGATGTTTATCGTCGGCATGGTCATCGCCATGGTCGTGCCGTTCGTGCTGACCTGCGGGTTGAGCCTGAAAATCGTCCGGCCCGGCTACCGCGTCGCCTGAGCCGGCGGCGTCAGCGCAAGGGTGCTCGCGCTGACGCCGCAAAACACCACACAGCTACCACTGGCACTACCAAGGAATCCCCATGCAAGACTGGCAGCGTTCGGTGATCTACCAGATCTATCCGAAAAGTTTCTACAGCCACTCAGGTCAGGCCACCGGCGATCTGCTGGGGGTGGTCGACAAGCTCGACTACCTCAAGTGGCTGGGCGTCGATTGCCTGTGGATCACGCCGTTCCTGCGTTCGCCGCAGCGTGACAACGGCTACGACATCAGCGACTACTACGCCATCGACCCGAGCTACGGGACCATGGCCGACTGCGACCTGCTGATCGCCGAAGCCGGCAAGCGTGGCATCACGCTGATGCTCGATATCGTGGTCAACCACACCTCCATCGAGCACGAATGGTTCCGCCAGGCCCGCAGCAGCCTCGACAACCCGTACCGGGACTTCTACATCTGGCGCGACCAGCCGAACAACTGGGAGTCGAAGTTCGGCGGCAATGCCTGGGAGTACGAAGCCCAGACCGGACAGTATTACCTGCACCTGTTCGACCACACCCAGGCCGACCTGAACTGGGACAATCCCCTGGTGCGCCAGGAAGTATTCAAGATGATGCGCTTCTGGCGCGACAAGGGTGTCGGTGGTTTCCGCCTGGATGTGATCAACCTGATCTCCAAGCCCGCCGACTTTCCCGAGGACGCCAGCGACGGCCGCCGTTTCTACACCGACGGTCCGAACGTGCACGACTACCTGCAGGAAATGCATCGCGAAGTCTTCGAAGGCCATGACCTGATCAATGTCGGCGAAATGTCCTCCACCAGCCTTGCGCACTGCATCCGCTATTCGCATCCGCAGTCCCGCGAGCTGTCGATGACCTTCAATTTCCATCACCTGAAGGTCGATTATCCGAACATGGAGAAATGGGTTCGCGCCGATTTCGATTTCCTCGAACTCAAGCGCATCCTCTCCGACTGGCAGACCGGCATGCAGGCCGGTGGTGGCTGGAATGCGTTGTTCTGGTGTAACCACGATCAGCCGCGGGTGGTCTCGCGCTTCGGTCATGACGGTGAATACCGGGACGTGTCGGCGAAGATGCTCGCCACCGCGTTGCATTTCCTCCAGGGCACGCCGTACATCTATCAAGGCGAAGAGCTGGGCATGACCAATCCGGGCTTCGAGTCCATCGAGCAGTACCGCGATGTCGAGACCCTGAACATCTACCGGCTCAAGCGCGAGGCCGGCGAGTCCGAAGCCCGGAGCATGGCGGCGATCATGCAGAAATCCCGCGACAACAGTCGCACGCCGATGCAATGGAATGCGCAGCCGAATGCCGGTTTCAGCACGGCCCAACCCTGGATCGATGTGCCGCCGAATGCGGCCTGGATCAACGTCGACAAGCAGTTCGACGATGCCGGCTCGGTGCTGCATCACTACCGCGCCCTGGTTGGTTTGCGGCGCAGCGAAGCGCTGATGGTGGACGGCGTCTACCGCCAGTTGTTGCCCGATCATCCACGGGTCTGGGCCTATGTGCGGGAAGGGCAGGGCGAGCGACTGTTGGTGGTGAACAACTTCTATGCCGAGCCTTGCGAAGTGGCGTTGCCCGAAGGCGTTTTCATCGACGGCCAGAGCCAGCGTCTGGTGATCGGCAACTACATCGACGACGTGCCGCGTAGCCGATATCTGTCGCTGAAACCTTACGAATCTTTTGTATTGCACCTGTCAGAAAAGTAAGACGTTTCATTCATTAAATGCCGTTCGCATCAAATCGTGCGCGGGAGAGCCGCGCCCGATAATCAACAAGCACTACACAATAAAAATAATGGGGGAGCCAATGAAAACAACAATAAATCGCGGTCTTGTGGTGTCTTGTGTATGCCTGGGGTTGCCATTCTCGGCCCAGGCCCTGGAGTTCGCCGGTTACTTGCGTAGCGGCCTGGGCGGTTCGACCGGCGGCGGCTCGCAAAGCTGTTTCCATTTGCCTGGTGCGCAATCCAAGTATCGCCTGGGTAACGAGTGTGAACAGTACGGGGAACTTGAGTTGCGCCAGGACGTGCTGAAACTCGATGACGGGTCGGTGGTCAGCGTCGACGGGATGGCGTCGCTGTACAACAAGTACGATCACAATCCCAGTTTCGACGGTGACAACGGCACGGTGCGGATGCCGCAGATGTTCGCCAAGTGGTCGAACCTGCCCTCGCTCAATGGCGGCTCGGTGTGGGCCGGGCGGCGTTACTACAAGCGTAACGACATCCATATCTCCGACTTCTACTACTGGAACCAGAGCGCCACGGGCGGTGGTATCGAGAATGTGAAGATCGGCGACCTGAAATACAGCTATGCCTTCTCGCGCAAGGACAACCTGTACCAGAAGGACTATATCAATCGTCACGACTTCAACGTCGCCGGCTTCAAGACCAATACCGATGGCGAAGTGGAGCTCGGTGCCAGTTACCTCGATGCACCGAATCGCCGCGATACCCACCAGGGTTGGGCCATCACCGCGCAGCATGTGCAGAAGAACTTCCTCGGCGGCAAGAACAAGTTCGCCCTGCAATACGGCGAGGGGCCGGGTACCGGGCTGGGCTACACCGGTGATCCGACCCTGGACACCAGCAACAAGAGCTACCGCGCGGTCGAGTTTTTCGACTGGCAGATCACCCGACAATTCGGCGGGCAGATCGAGGCCGTGTACCAGAAGGACATTCGTCCCGACGGCCAGGGCCAGAACTGGATCTCCCTGGGGGTACGTCCGACCTACGCCATTACCGAGCAGTTCAAGTTGGTGACCGAACTGGGCCATGACCAGATCGAGGCGCCGGGCGGTACCCGCAAGCTCAGCAAGTTTACCTTCGCCCCTACCTGGTCACCCAGAGGTCCGGATTTCTGGACTCGGCCCGAGATACGCCTCTACTACACCTATGCCAGTTGGAACGCGGCGGCCCAGCGTGCGGCCAATCAGTTCGATGCGGGGTCGGCGTTGTCCGATACCGGTAGTTTCGGCAGCGCCCTGCATGGCTCCAATTTCGGTGTGCAGGTCGAGTATTGGTGGGAATAAGTCCTATGCTGGCGTGGCCTTCGCCGCGCCGGCGCTTCAAAGAACAATGATAAAGGTGATGTCATGACCGCAACCTCTTCCCTGGAACTGCTCGCGCCCCTGTCCGGGGTGCTGATCGAACTGGATCAGGTGCCTGATCCGGTGTTCTCCAGTCGCATGATCGGCGACGGCCTGTGCATCGACCCGACCTCCGCGGTGCTCTGCGCACCGTTGGCCGGGGTGGTGAGCAATGTCCAGGCCAGCGGCCATGCCATCAGCATTACCGATGACCAGGGTGTGCAGGTGCTGATGCATATCGGCCTGGACACCGTGCAGCTTGAGGGCAAGGGCTTCACCGCCCTGGTCCGCGAAGGTGAGCGGGTGACGGCCGGGCAGGCGTTGATCGAGTTCGATGTCGACTACATCGCCTTGCACGCCCGCAGTCTGTTGACCCTGGTGTTGGTGGTCAGTGGCGAGACATTTACCCGGCTGGCTCCGGCCAGTGGTTTGATTGAAAGCGGCGCGCCACTGTTGCGGATCGAGCACAACGGCGCATCGGCGGGCCCGGTGGTGGAAGAGGAAGGCGAGGCGTTGTTCTCAAGCCCCGTGACCTTGCCCAACGCCAACGGTCTGCACGCCCGTCCGGCGGCGGTGCTGGCCCAGGCGGCCAAGGGTTTTGCCGCGAGCATCGTGGTGCATCGGCGCCAGGACAGCGCGAATGCCAAGTCCCTGGTGGCGATCATGGCCTTGCAGACGGTGCGTGGCGATGTGTTGCAGGTCAGTGCGGTGGGCGAGGATGCCCAGGCCGCCATCGACGTGTTGGCGGCCTTGCTGGCCGAGGGGTGTGGTGAGTCGGTCGAGTCTGCGGCGGTGATCGATATCCCCGTGGTGGTCGAGGCGTCTTCACCGAGCCTGTTGCGCGGCGTTTGTGCTTCGCCGGGTTCGGCGTTCGGTCGGGTGGTGCAGGTGGCCGAACAGCGGCTGGAAGTTCCGGAATTCGGTTCCGACGAGCCCCATGAGCGCGCATCGCTCGAACGGGCTCTGGACGAGGCGACCCAGGCCTTGCAGCGGCTGCGGGACAACACCGAGGGCAGCGCCCAGGCGCAGATTTTCCGCGCGCATCAGGAATTGCTGGAAGACCCGAGCCTGCTGGAGCAGGCCCGGGTCCTGCTCGCCCAGGGTAAAAGCGCGGCGTTCGCCTGGCGCCAGGTCACCGAGGACACCTGCGCCTTGTTCGAACGCCTGGGCAGCAGCTTGCTGGCGGAGCGCGCGCTGGATTTGAAGGACGTCGGCCAGCGTGTGCTGCGGCTGATTCTCGGGGTCGAGGAGCGGGTCACCGAGATGCCGGACGACGCCATCCTGATTGCCGAGCAACTGACCCCGTCGCAAACGGCCGCACTCGATACCCGTCGGGTCCTCGGCTTCGTCACCGTCGGTGGTGGGGCGACCAGCCATGTGGCGATCCTGGCCCGGGCATTCGGTTTGCCGGCGCTCTGCGGTTTGCCCGCCGAGGTCCTGAAGGTGCCCGCCGGTACCCAGGTGCTGCTCGATGCCGACCTCGGGCGCCTGCACCTGATGCCGGATGAGGCGGATGTGCAACGCCTGCTGGTCAAGCGCCAGGAGCAACGCCAGCGTCACCAGCGCGAGAAGGAGCAGGCGTCCGAGGCGGCGCGTACCCGTGACGGTCACCATTTCGAGGTGACCGCCAACGTCGCCTCGCTGCAAGAGGTGGAGCAGTCGTTGACCCTGGGCGGTGAGGGGGTCGGCTTGCTGCGTTCCGAGTTTCTCTATCTGGAGCGTCAGAGCGCGCCGAGTGTCGAGGAGCAGGCAGCGACCTATTCGGCCATTGCCCGGGCCCTGGGGCCCCAGCGCAATCTGGTGGTACGGACCCTTGACGTCGGTGGCGACAAACCCCTGGCCTATGTGCTGATGGACACTGAAGCCAACCCCTTCCTCGGCATGCGCGGGATTCGGTTGTGCCTGCAACGCCCGGAACTGCTGCGTCAGCAATTGCGGGGGATTCTCGCCTGTGCCGGCCTGACCCAGTTGCACATCATGCTGCCGATGATTACCCAACTGTCCGAGTTGCGGCAGGCACGCCAGTTCCTCGAGGATGAAGCCCTGGCCCTGGGCCTCAAGGCGTTGCCGAAACTGGGGATCATGATCGAAGTGCCGGCGGCGGCCCTGATGGCCGATCTGTTCGCCCCCGAGGTGGACTTCTTTTCCATCGGCACCAATGACCTGACCCAATACACCCTGGCCATGGACCGTGATCACCCGCAACTGGCGAGCCAGGCCGACAGCCTGCACCCGGCGGTATTGCGCCTGATCGCCACCACCGTGAAAGCCGCCCATGCCCATGGCAAGCCGGTCAGCGTGTGTGGCGCGCTGGCCTCCGAGGCCCTGGCGGTGCCGGTGTTGCTGGGCTTGGGCGTGGATGAACTGTCGGTCAGCGTACCGCTGATTCCGGCGATCAAGGCGGCGGTCCGCGAGGTCGAGTTGACGGAGTGCCAAGTGTTGGCCCAACGAATTCTTGGCCTGGAAAACGCCGGGCAGGTGCGTGAAGCCCTGCTCGATCATCAACACACCACGGCGCTGCAGCCGCGGGTCCTGGAGAACTGAACATGTTCGAGAAATTTCAACGGGCATTCTGGAAAGCCCTGACACCGGACCTGGTGGCGGATCAACCGAGTACGCCGGTTGCCGCGGCAGAAGAGGCGTTGCGCCCGGAGATCGTCGCGGCCCTGGGTGGCGAAGGCAATCTCAAGTCCCACCAGCGCGTGGCCCTGACCCGCCTGCGTGTGGCCTTGAATGACAGTGCCCGGATCGATCAGTCGGCATTGCGGGCGGCGGGTGTCGCCGGGGTGATGATATTGGCCGGTGGCGTGACCCATTTGTTGCTGGGCCTGGACTGATTTTCTTACGATTTCGCAACTGCGGGTGTATCGTATTCGCCTTTTGCGCGCCCTGGTGCGCGGCTGAATAGGTGAGGTGGTTGCGTTCATGTCCTTTACCCGTCGACAGATACTCGGTGGACTGGCCGGTCTTGCAGTGGTGGGCGTTGGCGCCGGCGGTGCATCGCGTTACTGGTTGGGGAAAATGGCCGACGCCGATGCCGGCCATGACTATGAGCTGATCGCCGCGCCCCTGGACGTCGAGCTGGTGGCCGGGCATCAAACCCCGGCCTGGGCTTTCGGCCCGTCGGCGCCGGGCACCGAGTTGCGGGTGCGTCAGGGCGAGTGGCTGCGGGTGCGCTTTATCAACCACCTGCCGGTGGCCACCACCATTCACTGGCACGGTATCCGCCTGCCGCTGGAAATGGACGGCGTGCCCTACGTGTCGCAACTGCCGGTATTGCCCGGTGAATACTTCGACTACAAGTTCCGCGTCCCGGACGCCGGCAGCTACTGGTATCACCCCCACGTCAACAGCAGTGAGGAACTGGGGCGCGGGCTGGTCGGCCCGCTGATCGTCGAAGAGCGCGAGCCCAGCGGTTTCCAGCACGAACGCACCTTGAGCCTGAAAAGCTGGCACGTCGATGAAGCTGGCGCCTTCGTGCCTTTCAGCATTCCCCGTGAAGCCGCGCGTGGGGGCACGGCGGGGCGCCTGTCGACCGTCAATGGCGTGTCGCAAGCCGTGGTCGACTTACCGGCCGGACAGATCACCCGGGTTCGCCTGCTCAACCTCGACAACACCCTGACTTACCGCCTCAATATCCCCGGTGTCGAAGCGCAGATCTATGCGCTGGACGGCAATCCGGTGGAGCCGCGTCCGTTGGGCAAGGAATACTGGCTGGGACCGGGGATGCGCATCTGCCTGGCGATCAAGGCGCCGGCGGCTGGTGAAGAGCTATCGCTGCGTAACGGTCCGGTGCGTCTGGCGACCTTTCGCTCTGTGGCCGACAGTGGCATGGCGACCGACTGGCCGAAGGCCTTGCCGGCCAATCCGATAGCCGAGCCGGACCTGGCGAACGCAGAAAAGCTCAACTTCAATTTCGAATGGGTTGGCTCGGTTTCGGTGAACGTCGATAATGGCCAGCCGCCGAGTCTCTGGCAGATCAATGGCAAGGCCTGGGACATCACCGACAAGACCTGCGCCGACCGACCCATCGCCAAGCTGGTGAAGGGCAAGAGCTATATTTTCGAATTGAAGAACATGACCCAGTATCAGCACCCGATCCACTTGCACGGCATGAGCTTCAAGGTCATCGCCTCGAACCGCAAGGCGATCACGCCATACTTCACCGACACCTACCTGCTGGGCAAGAACGAGCGGGCGCGGGTAGCGTTGGTGGCGGATAACCCGGGGGTGTGGATGTTCCATTGCCATGTGATCGACCATATGGAAACCGGCCTGATGGCCGCCATCGAGGTGGCCTGATGCGTCAGATACGGCCGGCGCCGATCATCGACCGCAGCCGCGACCAGGACTTCATGCGTGAAGCCCTGGCGCTGGCCGCCCAGGGCGCGCTGTTGGGCGAGGTGCCGGTGGGCGCGGTGCTGGTGCAGGACGGCGAGATCATCGGACGTGGCTTCAATTGCCCGATCAGCGGCAGCGATCCGAGCGCCCATGCCGAGATGGTCGCCATCCGCGCCGCCGCCCAGGCGCTCGACAACTACCGGCTGCCGGGCAGCACGCTGTACGTGACCCTGGAACCGTGCAGCATGTGCGCCGGGTTGATCGTGCATTCGCGGATTGCACGGGTGGTCTATGGCGCACTGGAACCCAAGGCCGGGATCGTGCAGAGCCAGGGGCAGTTCTTTACCCAGGACTTTCTCAATCACCGGGTGTTGTTCGAAGGCGGCGTCCTGGCTGAGGAGTGCGGGGCGATCCTCAGCGAGTTCTTCAAGGCCCGCAGAAGCAAGTCCTGAGTAGGGTTGTTGTGGGGGCCTGTCTTGAGGGCCCTTTCGCGGCGGTGCGGCGTCCCGACAAGCTCCGCTCCCACAGTATTTGAGTCGAATCGGAATATTGTGTACGACACAAAACCTGTGGGAGCGGAGCTTGCCCGCGAAGGCGTCAGATCTGACACCGCCTACTTGCGGGCGACCATCACCGCCCGCATCGGCGCCGGCAGCCCTTCGATGGTCTTGCTGTGATCCTCCGGATCCAGGAAGTCGCTCAACGACTGATACTTCATCCACTCGGTCCCGCGCTGCTCCTGCACCGTGGTCACGCTCACATCGACACAGCGCACATCGCTGAACCCGGCGCGGCGCAGCCAGCGTTCCAGCGCCGGCACCGACGGCAGGAACCAGACATTGCGCATCTGCGCGTAACGATCTTCCGGCATCAGCACCTGATGCTCGTCACCTTCCACCACCAGGGTTTCCAGCACCAGTTCGCCGCCTTTGACCAGGCAATCCTTGAGTGCCAGCAAATGCTCGATGGGCGAGCGCCGATGGTAGAACACGCCCATGGAAAACACCGTGTCGAAGCCTTCCAGCTCGGCCGGCAGGTCCTCGAATGGGAACGGCAGGTGCCAGGCCGACGGCTCCGACAAGTAACGTTGCACCGCCTGGAACTGGCAGAAGAACAGCCAGTTCGGATCGACCCCGATCACCGTGTCCGCGCCGGCCCCGAGCATGCGCCACATGTAGTAGCCGTTGCCGCAACCGACATCGAGAATGCGCTTGCCCTTGAGGTCCAGGTGCGGGGCGACCCGCGACCACTTCCAGTCCGAGCGCCATTCGGTGTCGACATGCACGCCGAACAGATCGAACGGGCCTTTGCGCCACGGGCACAAGCCCATCAGCGCCGTGCGCATCTGCGCGCGGGTGGCCTCGTCGCAATCCGTGTCCAGGGTCAGGCCGTTGAGCAGATCGACCTGGGTCGGCTGGATCTTCGGCAGCGCATCGAGCGCACTCTGCCAGCGTTCCAGGTCGCCATGACCTTTTTCCATGCGGGCATCGAGTTGCGCTTGCAGGCCGTTGGCCCATTCGGCCAAAGGGGTGCCAGCCAGACGGCGGGCGAGGGGAGACAGATCGATCATGGCAGGGCAATCAACGAGGCAAAGTTAAGGCATTGGAACCAGGGCACGACTTTCGAGAAACCCGCGGCCAGAAGGCGTTCGCGGTGCTCTTCGAGGCTGTCGGGTTTCATGACGTTTTCGATGGCGCTGCGTTTCTGGGCAATTTCCAGTTCGCTGTAGCCATTGGCGCGCTTGAAGGCGACGTGCAGGTCGGTGAGCAGCGCGTGTTCTTCGGGATCATTGAAGCGCAGTTTCTCCGAGAGAATCAGCGCGCCGCCGGGCAGCAAGGCCTGGCGGATACGCCCGAGCAGGGCCTGGCGCTGTTCGGGAGCGATAAATTGCAGGGTGAAGTTCAGCGCCACCACCGAGGTCGGCTGGAATTCCAGGGCGAGGATATCGCCCTCGATCACGTCCACCGGCAGCAGCTCCTGGAACATCGAGTCCTGGCCGTTGAGGTATTGGCGGCAGCGTTCGACCATGGCCGCGGAGTTATCCACAGCAATAACCCGGCAACCGTCGCTGCGTACGTGACGGCGCAGGGCCTGGGTCACTGCGCCGAGGGAGCTGCCCAGATCGTAGAGCACGCTGTGGGGCTGGGCGAACTGCGCGGCGAGCACGCCGAGGTTCTCGACAATGGTCGGGTAGCCGGGCACCGAGCGCTTGATCATGTCCGGGAAGACCCGCACCACGTCTTCGTTGAAGGCGAAGTCCGGCACCTGGGCCAGGGGCTGGGCGAAAAGGCGATCGGGTTCTTTGCTCACGACGGTTCCGGCGGATGCTGAAAAGGCCGGCATTTTAGCCAAGTTGGCGCCGCGATGCGCGCTTTGTCGGATAAAACGCCAAGCCTGCACGCCCCGAAAACTAAAACTGTAGGAGCGAGCTTGCTCGCGATGGGCGTCAACGATAACGCGGGGTATCTGGATGCCAGTGGTGTCCTTGCGTTCATCGCGAGCAAGCTCGCTCCTACAGAAGGGCAGAAGGGCAGAAGGGCAGAAGGGCAGAAGGGCAGAAGAGTAGAGGAGCAGAGGAGCAGGCTGCGTTCAGCGCGGCTTCTGGCTGAAGGCCGAGGCCGCAATGCCCCATTGTCCCAGCCAGTAGGCAATGATGATCAGGTAGGGCGCGGCGGCGAACTTGACCACGAAGCGATCAATACCGATCAGGCTGTCGGAGAAGGCGAAGGTCAGGGCGCCGGCCGCCGCCAGCAGGGCGGAGCGCTTGGGCACATCGGTACCCAGTCGGGCCAGGGCGCGCCAGAGCATGGCGCTGATGGCCAGTGCGTAAACCGTGACCGGGATCAGCAGGTCGCCCAGGCCCTTGGACATCAGGATGCCGAGCAACCCGGCGCCGATCAGCAGGGCCAGCAACAAGGGCAATGGCGCCAACCGACGGCAGTCGCCCAGGTAAGCCTTGAGATAAGCCAGGTGCGCGACGAGAAACGCGCCCAGGCCAAACACGAACAGATCGCCCGGCCAGGCCAGCAGCACATCTCCCAGCAGGGAAAAGATCAAACCCAGGCCGATCCAGCGGCGATAATCGGTCACCGGCGCATCGTGCAACCAGCCGAGCAGGACCAGTACCGGTACCGGCTTGGTCAGCAGGCACAGCATCGGCAGCTCGATGCTCACGCCATAGAGGAACGCGGCAGCCCCCATCAGGGCGAGGATCAGCCAAGGCATGTCAGTTCACCGTGATCGGGCAGTCGAAGCTTTGTGCCGGCGTGGCTTCCGGTTCCCAGGGTTGCTGGTAGGTCAGGCGCAGGCGCCCGGTGCCGGCGGCGAAGGCCTGGAAGCGCCAGGTCGATTGTCCGCCGCTGCCCACCAGGCCGTTGTCGTCGGGATTGTGGTAGACCTCCGGGCCGAGGCTTTTCAGCACGCCGCCCGCCGAGTCCTGGATGGCCCAGCGAAAACCGGTGGTGGGGTTGCTGGGCAGGCTGAGGATCATGTTCTGCCCGGTCTTGAGTTGCATCGGGCAGTCACTTTGTTTTTCCAGCGTCACGTTCTGGCGCGGTTGCTGGGCACAGGCGGCGAGCAAGGCGAGGCTTAACGGCAGCAGCAGGCGAGTCGGGGTCATAGTGTCTCCAGTTGTTACAGCGATGACCGAGCATAACCTGTGGAGCTGGCGTTGCACTAATGCCTGTGAAGCAAGACTGAGTACTGTCCTGTAGACGCGGTGCTTGCCGCCAAAAGCTTCGCGGGCAAGCCCTGCTCCTACAGTTCATCGTCGAACGCAAAACTTGTGCACGACATAATCCTGTAGGAGCAGGGCTTGCCCGCGAAGAGGCCCGTGAGAACGCTGGAAATCTCACGGGCGAGCCAGATGCCTGCTGCTTAGAATTAGAACAAAATCTTCGCCGCATCCGAGAAACGTTTGGCGAAATGCACGGTAATGCCTTCCTTCAAGTAATCCGGCAACTCCTCGAAATGCCCACGGTTGGCTTCCGGCAGGATCAGCTCGAACAGCTTCTGCCGCCGCGCCGCAATCACCTTTTCCCGCACCCCGCCAATCGGCAGCACATGCCCGGTCAGCGTCAGCTCACCGGTCATGGCCACGCCCTTTTTCGGCGGCTGGTTGCGCGCCAGGGACAGCAACGCACTGGCCATGGTCACCCCGGCACTCGGACCGTCTTTCGGCGTTGCGCCCTCTGGCACATGCAAATGCACAAAGGCTTTATCGAAAAACTCCGGATCGCCACCAAACTGCTTCAGATGCGAACTGACGTAGCTGTAGGCGATCTCCGCCGACTCCTTCATCACCTCACCCAGTTGCCCGGTGAGCTTGAACCCCCGGTTGAGCGTATGAATGCGAGTCGCTTCAATCGGCAAGGTGGCGCCACCCATGCTGGTCCAGGCCAGCCCCGTGATCACACCGACCCCGGAGAGCACCTGCTCGTTACGGAACACCGGCATGCCCAGCGAGGCTTCAAGGTCCTTGTTGCCGATCTTGATCGCCGTGTCCGGCGCGTCCAGCAACTTGACCACCGCCTTGCGCACCAGTTTGCCCAGTTGTTTCTCCAACTGACGGACCCCGGCTTCCCGGGCGTAGCCGTCGATCACCGCCCGCAAGGCACCGTCGCTGATGCTCAGGCTGCTTTTGCTGACACCGGCTTTTTCCAGCTGCTTGGGCCACAGGTGGCGCTTGGCGATGGCGATTTTTTCCTCGGTGATATAGCCCGACAGGCGAATCACTTCCATCCGGTCCAGCAACGGACCCGGGATCGAATCCAGGGTGTTGGCGGTGCAGATGAACAGCACTTTCGACAGGTCCAGGCGCAGGTCCAGATAGTGGTCGAGGAAGTCGACGTTCTGTTCCGGGTCGAGGGTTTCCAGCAGCGCCGAGGCCGGGTCGCCCTGGAAGCTCTGGCCCATCTTGTCGATCTCGTCGAGCATGATCACCGGGTTCATCACCTCGACCTCTTTCAAGGCCTGCACCAGCTTGCCCGGCTGGGCGCCGATATAGGTGCGGCGGTGGCCCTTGATCTCGGCTTCATCGCGCATGCCGCCGACGCTGAAGCGATAGAACGGCCGCCCGAGGGATTCGGCGATGGATTTGCCGACGCTGGTCTTGCCCACCCCCGGCGGCCCCACCAACAGCACGATGGAACCGCTGATCTCGCCCTTGTAGGCGCCGACCGCGAGGAATTCGAGGATCCGCGCCTTGATGTCATCCAGGCCGGCATGGTGCTGGTCGAGGACCTTGCGCGCGTGCTTGAGGTCGAGCTTGTCTTCGCCATACACGCCCCAGGGCAGGGCGGTGGCCCACTCCAGGTAATTGCGGGTGACGGCGTACTCCGGCGAGCCGGTCTCGAGGATCGACAGCTTGTTCATTTCCTCGGTGATGCGCTTTTGCGCCTGGGCCGGCAGGACCTTGCCCTGCAAGCGCTGTTCGAACTGCTCGACGTCGGCGCTGCGGTCGTCCTTGGTCAGGCCCAGCTCCTGCTGGATGACCTTGAGCTGCTCCTTGAGGAAGAACTCGCGCTGGTGCTCGCCGATCTTGCGGTTCACCTCGGCGGAGATTTCCTTTTGCAGCCGCGCGACTTCGACTTCCTTGCGCAGCATCGGCAGGACTTTTTCCATGCGCTTGAGCATCGGTACGCAGTCGAGCACTTCCTGCAACTCGTTACCGGTGGCCGAAGTCAGGGCGGCGGCGAAGTCGGTCAGCGGCGACGGGTCGTTGGGGCTGAAACGGTTGAGATAATTCTTCAGCTCTTCGCTGTACAGCGGGTTGAGCGGCAAGAGCTCCTTGATCGCATTGATCAGGGCCATGCCGTAGGCCTTGACCTCATCGGTCGGCTCGCTCGGCTGGTGCGGGTATTCGACTTCCACCAGGTACGGTGGGCGATGGTGCTTGAGCCAGGTGCGGATGCGCACCCGGGTCAGGCCCTGGGCGACAAACTGCAATTTGCCGCCTTCGCGACTGGCGTGGTGGACTTTCACCAGAGTGCCATACTCGGGCAGGGCCTTGGTGTCGAAATGGCGGGTGTCTTCGCTGGGCGTGTCCATGAAGAACAGCGCCAGGGAGTGGTGATCGGATTTGCTCACCAGTTCCAGGGTTTCGGCCCAGGGTTCTTCGTTGACGATCACCGGCAGCACCTGGGCCGGGAAGAACGGGCGGTTGTGGATCGGGATGATATAGACCTTGTCCGGCAGGTTCTGCCCGGGCAGGGCCAGGCCGGTGCCGGAGGCGCTCGCGGCGTTGGCGTCGTCAAGGGTGTGTTCGGTGTCGGCCTCTAGGGTCGGATGTTCAGGGAATTCCTGCTGCTCGCTCATGGGGCACCTGCACAGTGATATATGCCAGTTAGATGGGGCGAGCCGCCGGTGGTTTCAATGGCCGGGAGTATAGCTTTGCGAAAGTCGGCCGATAGTTGATCAATAAGCGTTGTACAGAAGTGTTTTGCATGTAAAGGTTTTGCCGATCAAGCGGTTGGTCGTCGGCTGTGCCAGGATAGTGGCTAATGGCCGTATTTGCCGCGTGCTCTTCTCTGCAACCCCCGGTAATCTGCATTCGCGGAACATTTTCATGCCAAGGTCGGCCCCCACGATCACACACTGATGAGTAGTTGCTGCATGGCCCGCCCAACTTCGTTGACCGGATTGTTTCTGTTTGTTGCATGTCTGCTGTCGAGCGGCCTGGGTGTGGCCGCCGGTTTCCAGGCCGAGATCGTCGATCAGGACGGCAAGCCCTTGCCGAACGCGGTCTTGACCTTGCAGGGCGATGTGCCGCCGCCGATCTTCAGCCTCAAGGCCGATATGGACCAGCGCGACAAACAGTACGCCCCCCATGTGCTGGCGGTACATACCGGCACCCAGATCCGCTTTCCCAACAGTGACAATATCCGCCATCAGGTCTATTCCTTCTCGGCGCCCAAGCGCTTCGAGCTGCGTCTTTACGAAGGCACGCCGTCGGACCCGGTGCTGTTCGACAAGCCGGGTATCGTGGTGTTGGGTTGCAACATCCATGACTGGATGCTTGGCTATGTCTATGTGACCGACGATCCCTGGTTTGCGGTCAGTGATAAAAAGGGCTTGATCCGCTTCGACAAACTGCCGGCCGGCCGCTACCACATAACGCTCTGGCATCCCCAGGTGGCCGATATGCTGCCGCAGCCAGGAGGCGAAATCGGTGTGTCCGCCACGGACCTGAAGCAACGCTTCAGCCTGTCGATCCAACCCCTGTCGCCGGATGCACCCGCGGCGCCGGCTCCGAGTGCTTTCGGCGATGCCTTCAATAAAGCTGTCAGTGAAACTGCGAAGTAGCTTTCAGGCGCGGGTCGCCTGCGTCCTGATCCTGCTGTTGCTGGTGGTGGTCGGCGCGCTGTATTTCAGCGTCAAGGCCGCCACCAACAGCGCGATCCGCAGCCAGGCTGGCGAACAATTGCAGCTCGGTACCCGGGTGTTCGAACGCCTGCTGGATGTCCAGAGCCGACGCCTGAGCGATGGCGTGCAACTGTTGGCGTCGGACTTCGGCTTTCGCGATGCCGTGGCCAGCGGCGATTCGGCGACCATCCGCTCGGTGCTGATCAACCACGGCAAGCGCATCAACGCCACTGACATGATCCTCCTGAGCATGGACGGCAAGGTCCTCGCCAGTACCCTGGACGATATGCCAGAAGGTTCGCAGTTCCGTTATGACCACGCGTTGCGCGAAGCGCGGCGGGCCAAGCAGTCGACCCTGATCGTGCCGTTGCAGGGCCATCCGCACCTGCTGGTGGAAGCAACGGTGCTGGCGCCCTTGCCGATCGCCCGGGTAGTGATGGGCTTTTCCATGGACACCGAGTTTGCCCGCGAGCTGCGTTCGTTGAGCAACCTGGAAGTGTCGTTCCTGACCGTGGATATGCAGCAGCCCGGGCAATTGGTGAGCACCCAGCCGCCGGCCATGGCGCAGAGCATTGAACACTTGATGCTCGCCAGCGCCGATAAACACATCCAGCAACTGACCGAATATGAGCAGCACAGTTTCCTGAGCAAGACGCTGATGCTGGCCAGCACCGCCGATGAAAATGACAACCAGGTCATCGCCTTGTTGCAAAGTCCACTGGATGCGGCGATGCAGGCATTCGCGCCCCTCGACCAGAACATTCTGCTGATCGCCCTGATCTCGCTCGTGGCGTCCCTGGCCGGTGCCTTGTTGCTGGCGCGCAGCGTTTCGCAACCGGTGCGGGCGCTGGCCCAGGCGGCGGAACGGATCGGCCAGGGCGATTACCAGACCCCGGTGCCGCTCAAGCGCAGTGACGAGCTGGGACTCCTGGCCACCGCCTTCAACTCCATGCAAAGCGGCATTGCCGAGCGCGAGCAGCAACTGGCGCACAATGCCTTGCACGACGGGCTCACCGGGCTGCCCAACCGGGCGCTGGCCATGGAACGCCTGGGCAGTGCGATCAGCGCCGGGCGGTCGGTGGCCCTGGTCTACCTGGAGATCGACAACCTGCGGGCGATCGGCGAAGCCGGTGGTCCCGACGCGGTGGACCTGATGCTGCAACAGGTCGGCCAGCGCCTGCTGGGCGCCCTGCGTGCCGGCGATACCGTCGCGCACCTGATCGGCGGCGAGTTCCTGCTGCTGTTGCAGGGTACCGCCAGCGACGGCGCGGTCGCCACCGCGGACAAGCTCCAGCAGCTGTTGCTCAAGCCCCAGCGGATTGCCGGGCATGAAGTGGCCCTGGATTGCCGGATAGGGATTGCCGCCTTCCCGGGGGATGGCCTGTCCGCCGAAGAGCTGCTCAGCCGCGCCGCCATCGCCATGAAAGATGCCGAGCAGATTCCCGGCCGCATCCAGATCTACGAACAGGGGCGCGACCTCGCGCATCGCCGCCAGGTCACCCTGATTCGCGACCTGCGCCATGCCGCCGCCAACGGCGAGCTGCTGTTGCATTATCAACCCAAGCTGGATATCCGTGAGGGTCGCGTGCGTCAGGCCGAAGCCCTGTTGCGCTGGCAACACCCGCAGTTCGGCATGGTTTCGCCGGCGGAGTTCATCGTCCTGGCCGAACGCACCGGCAGCATCCAGATCCTCACCCACTGGGTGATCGAGGAGGGCATACGCCAGTTGTCGGAGTGGAACCAGCGTGGCCTGCGCCTGCAATTGTCGTTGAATATTTCGGCGGAGGACCTGCTCGGCCCCGACCTGACCGACCGGGTTTCGGCGTTGCTCAAGCAATACCGGCTGCCGGCCGAACAATTGATTTTCGAGATCACCGAAAGCGCCGTGATGCGCGAGCCCGAGCAGGCCTTGAAGGTCCTGCACCGGCTGCGCGAGTGCGGCATCAGCCTGTCGGTGGATGACTTCGGCACCGGTTACTCGTCGCTGGCCCACCTCAAGCGTCTGCCGGTGCAGGAACTGAAGATCGACCAATCCTTTGTCCGCGACCTGGATGAAACCAGCGAGGATGCGGTGATCGTCCGTTCGACCATCGAAATGAGCCACAACCTGGGGCTGAAGGTGGTCGCCGAGGGCGTCGAATATGCACATAGCTTGCGTCTGCTGGAGCGCTGGCATTGCGACACCGCCCAGGGTTACCTGATCAGCCGCCCGTTGACCGCGGCAGCGTTCGAGGCCTGGGTTGCCTTACCTTTGGGTTCACCGTCCGTTGTGGTTCATTGACGGCCATGAAGCGTTTATCTCTCTTGCTCTGCGGCCTGGCCTGCCTGGGAGCGCAACCGGTTCTGGCCGACAACGGCCGTTTGATCGCCACGGGCGGGGCCAGCAGCCTCGAAGGCCCGGCGGGCGGCGGGATCACGCCCTGGGCGGTGCTGACCGGCTATGGCGAGCAGAACGAGTGGAGCGCCACCGCGTTCGCCACCACGGTCAATCTCCCGGATTATCGGCTCGATGTGGCCGGGGTCGCGTCGTCCTACGACAACCGCGTGGAGGTTTCCTTTGCCCGCCAGCGCTTCGACCTCGGGTCGCTGGTCAGCAAGCTGAGCCTGCCGGAAGATCATCTGGGGCAGGACATCCTTGGCCTTAAGGTGCGCCTGTTCGGTGATGTGATCTACGACCGCTTGCCCCAGGTGTCCCTGGGGCTTGAGTACAAGCACCAGACCAACTTCGAGATTCCGCAACTGGTGGGCGCCAAGCGTGACCAGGATGTGGAGGGCTACCTGGCCGTCAGCCGCCTGTTCATGGGCGCGGCCTTCGGTTACAACCTGCTGGTCAACGGCGGCGTGCGCTACAGTCGGGCCAACGAGCTGGGGCTGATGGGCTTCGGCGGCGATCGGCGCGATACCCGCAGCCTGCTCAAGGAAGGCTCGGTGGCGGTGCTGTTCAACCCGCGCTGGGCCATGGGCGTGGAGTATCGGCAGAAGCCGGACAACCTGTCGTTTTCCGGTGAGAGCGATTGGGCTGACCTGTTTATCGGCTACTTCCCCAACAAGCATGTGTCCTTTGTCCTGGCTTACGCCAAGCTCGGAGAAATCGCGACCCTGGATAACCAGAACGGCACCTATCTGTCCGTGCAGGGGAGTTTCTGATGCGTGGCCTGAAACTGCTGCTGGTGGTTCTGCTGCTGGCCGGTTGTGCCCAGCAGCCACCCAAGGATGACAGCCTCTATCGTGACCTGGGCGAGCGGGCGGGGATTACCCGGATTGTCGAGGGCATGCTGTTGAACATTGCCCACGATCCGCGGATCGTCGAGCGTTTTCGCAAGATCGATATCCAGCGTTTGCGGGACAAGTTGGTCGAGCAGTTCTGCGTCGAGGCGGGTGGGCCCTGCGTGTACACCGGCGACACCATGGCCGAGAGCCACAAGGGTCAGAACGTCAGCCGCAGCGATTTTAATGCGCTGGTGGAAGACCTGATTGCGGCGATGGATACCCAGGGCATTCCGGTGCCGGTGCAGAATCGTTTGATTGCCCGGCTGGCGCCGATGCGGGGTGAGGTTATTCAGCATTAGGTTGAATAACGCCTGTAAGCGTTTGCCTGGGGGTTTGCATAACGGCTACTGGCCTCTTCGCGGGCAAGCCCTGCTCCTACAAATTTGTGTCGTGCGCAAAACCTGTGATCGACGCAAAACTGTAGGAGCAGGGCTTGCCCGCGAATGCGTCGGCCCAGGCACCACAAAACCTAGAGGTGTTCTCCTCCGCGCTCATTCAACGCCGAATCCACCAACGCCTTCGCCAACTCGATCAGGTGCACCACGCCCAGCACCACCTTGCGATTGGCGCCGCTCAGGTTTTCCACGGATTCATAGGCCGTCGCCGCTGCCGACTCCAGCAGCTCATAGGCGGCGGTCAGCGACTCTTCCGAGCGCACATCGGTGCGGATCCGGTACAGGCTCTCCGGCAGTTTGTAAGGCTCAGGCGGTTCAAGCGGCGGCAGGTTGTAATGGGCGAATATCCGGTCGCTGGTCTTGTCGTGCTTGTACAGCGGGTTGACGGGTGGATCGGGGGTAATCTTCGACATTGATTTAGCTCTCTCAACGTAGGTTGAGCTGCTACCGCGTCGCTACTAAACGATTGGAGGGTGGCAGCTGTACGCAGGTTAGTAGGCCGGCGAGCTAAGGAACCGGTGCACCCGAAGGCGCCCTGCGCACAGCCACCATAATGTTCAGGCAATAAAAGGACCTGACAGCACGATGACACCATGCGCCTAAAGCTCACGCGGGCTACTAAACCCGATCACTGAATTGGCAGTGACGAACGAAGACTAGCCACGTGTTTTGGCAGGCGCAAGCGGTCAGGATTTTCTAGGAAACTTCATACGAATGAAAGAGCAAAGTCGCATTCGGGGTTGATCCATCAAGCCTTCCAGGGACCGCTAACGCGCCGCACCAGCCTCATCAGTCGGTAGCGCTTTTCCAAAACACCTGCGAGCGGGTCTGCCGTTGGTCAGGACTGTCATTTCTGACAGTAGAGCCTTATCTCGCGTTCTTCTAGGGTCATGCTCAAAGGCACTGTGTTGTATCGAGTGCTCGACCGACGGGGATCTTTGGGATCGCAGAGGTTGCGAGAGTCAGGAACCAAGCTCATGAGCGATGACAGGGTTTGGACGCCAGGCTGGAGCGGGATTGTCCTGAAGGGCGTTGCGCTTCTGGGCTGGGTGACATTGGGCATCCAGTTCTACCAGAACTGTCAGGATGCGGGGAGCCTGTTGGGTGGACTGGATGACTTCTTCAGTTATCTCACGGTGCTTATCAATATCCTGGCGGCGCTGGTGTTGACCTGCGTGGCAACCTCGGGAGATTCGACCCTGCGGCGTTTCTTTCTCCAGCCCTCGGTTCAAGGGGGCGCGGCGGTCGGCATGATTCTGGTCGCCCTGGTGTACAACCTGCTGTTGCGAGTTCCGTCGAGTTTTCAAGAGTTCCAGTGGGTCCCCGATGAGTTGATGCACGACGTGATGCCGATACTGTTTTTGCTCTATTGGTGGTTCTGTGCGCCAAGGGGTCGCTTGTTATGGCGGGATGCGCTGCCGTGGCTGATCTATCTGCTGGTCTACTGCGTTTACCTTCTGGTGCGCGGATACCTGATTGGTGCCTACCCTTATGACTTCATCGATGTGGGGGAGCTGGGTTATCCCCGGATGTTTATCAATGCCGGGCTGGTGGTGTTGGTATTCGTGCTGCTGTCGGTGCTGCTGATAGCCGTGGATCGCTGGCGAGGCCAGCGTTGAACGACGATGACCGCTGGTCAGGACTGTCATTTCTGACAGTAGAGCCTTGTCCCGCTTTCTTCTAGGGTCTTGCTCAATAGACAGCCTGTTTATAAGCGTCCAATCGATTGGGGCTTTGCCGTCGCAGGTGCCGCGTAGCCAGGAGATAGGTTATGAGCAACGAAATGGTGTTAACGCAGAGCACGGGGGGCATTGCCGTGAAAATCGCGGCACTGCTGGGATGGTTTGCATTGGCCCTCCAGCTCTATCTAATCCTGATGTCGCGCTGGCAGGGCGACAAAAGCCTGTTGGGCGGTGTGGATATCTTTTTCAGCTATTTCACGGTGCTGACCAATATCCTGGTGGCGATCGTGCTGACCTGCGCGGCCACATCAGGGGATTCGCCGTTTCGGCGGTTCTTTCTCAACCCCAAGGTCCAGGGCGGTGTGACCGCCGCCATCGTGCTGGTCGGGCTGGCGTACAACCTGTTGTTGCGCCATACGTGGAACCCCCAGGGCCTGCAGTGGGTGGCCGATGAGTTGCTGCACGACGTGATGCCGGTGCTGTTTGTGATCTATTGGTGGTTCTGCGTGCCCAAGGGCACCCTGCAATGGCGGGATTTCTGGCCGTGGCTGATCTATCCGGCGGTCTACTTCGTTTACGCCCTGGTGCGTGGCTACTTTGTCGGCTCCTATCCCTATCCTTTTATCGACGTGGATCAGTTGGGTTATCCACAGGTGTTTATCAATGCTGTGATGGTGCTGGTGGCGTTTGTGGTGATATCGCTGGTGGTGATTGCCGTGGATCGCTGGAAAGGCAATCGCTGATCCTGCACACGAGGCGGGTAAAAAAGACGGCCACCGAGAGGCGGCCGTCTTGTTCACAGGCACCGCCTTCGCAAGGAAGGTCAGAACGTGGTCCGCAACCCGAACTCGACACTGCTTCCCGGCGCCGGGGCGATATCCCGCAGGATCGAACTGGCGTAGCGCGCGGTCTGGTTGGTCAGGTTGTCGCCCTTGACGAAGGCCAGCCACTGGCTGCTGCAGATGTCGAAGTGATAACTGGCTCTGGCACCGAACGTGGTGTACCCCGAGGCCCCGGTTTCGTTGGCCAGCACTCGTCCCTGTCCCGTCGCATGCTCGACATCGATCCGCGCCTGCCAGCGATCCAGTTCCCACAGCAGGCCGCTGTTCAGGCGCAACGGGGCGATCCGTGGCAGCGCTTCGCCGGTGTCGAGGTTGGTGGTTCGGGTGTAGTCCCCGGACAGTTCCAAGGCAAATTTGCCGTAGGTGCTTTCGCCAAGGCAGGTTGGCATCGCCCAGTTCACCGGTGCCGATCGCCACGTGGGCACCTTTGGCGTACAGCTCGTAGAGTCAGGAAAACAAAACCCCAGGTGTTTCCGATTGCAGCGCTAGACTTGAAGCAGGAGGCGTTCTTGCGTTTGATCGCCAGCAAGCTGGCTCCTACAGGACTGTCGCTCGAGCGCAATTCGCGTGCTACATCAGAGTGGTCTTACAGTCATTTCAGATACGGGACGCCTTGTCTTCGCCCGTGGCTCTTCCCCCCGCCCCAAGGCTCGGCTAAGGTGCGCGGCTTCTTCCATTTCCTGACCTGAAGGCCTGGCATGACGGCATCGAACAACAACCCTTTGCACGGCGTGACCCTGGAGCAGATCCTCACGGCCCTGGTGACCCATTACGAATGGGAAGGGTTGGCGCAACGCATCGATATCCGTTGCTTCAAGAGTGACCCGAGCATCAAGTCGAGCCTGACGTTCCTGCGCAAGACCCCCTGGGCGCGGGAGAAGGTCGAGGCTCTCTATATCAAGCTGGCGCGTACCAAGCGCGAGCTGTGAATACGGAAAGCGCAGCGATGCATGGCGCAGTGCAAACCTCGGGCGGTTTGCGTCGGCTGCTGTTGCTGGGCGCGGCGTTCCTGGGCTGGGGCGGACTGGCGATCCAGCTCTATCTGCTGCTGATTTTTCGCTGGCAGGTGGAGGCCAGCCTGATCGGCGGGGTGGTGACCTTCTTCAGTTTTTTCACCGTGCTGACCAATACCCTGGCGGCGACGGTGCTGACCTGTGCGGTGACTTCGCGGGATTCAGCGGGCAGGCGCTGGTTTCTCAAACCGGCGGTGCAGACGGGGGTGACGGCGAGCATCGTGGTGGTCGGGCTGGCCTACAACCTGTTGTTGCGCCATCTGTGGCATCCCCAGGGGTTTCAGTGGTTGGCCGATGAGTTGATGCACGACGTGATGCCGGTGCTGTTTGTGGTCTATTGGTGGTGTTGCGTGAGGAAGGGCACTTTGCGGTTGTGGGATGGAGTGCCCTGGGCGATCTATCCCGTGGTCTATTTCGCTTATGTGCTGCTGCGCGGGCATCTGATCGGGGTGTACCCGTATCCCTTTTTTGATGTGGATAAGTTGGGTTATCCACAGGTGTTTATCAATGCCGGGCAGATTCTGCTGGGTTTTTTGTTGGTGTCGGGGGTGTTGATCGGGGTGGATCGGTGGCGGGGTGGCAGGTAGAGCTGTGGTGTCCGGGTTGACGCCTTCGCGGGCAAGCCCTGCTCCTACAGTTTCGCGGCGTCCGCTGACCTTGTGTACGACACAACCCTGTAGGAGCAGGGCTTGCCCGCGAAGAGGCCCTCCCTAGCGACGAATTACTCCTCGGCGCTGTCGTCCAGTTTCCAGTAGCCGACCGCCTTGAGGAATTCCTCGTTCAAACCATGGCTGCCCAGTAGCACCTTGCGGATCTTGCGCGACAGCGCCGCTTCGGTCGCCACCCAGGCATACAGGCTGCCTTCGGGGATATTCAGCTGTTCGACGGTGCGCAGCAGATCCTGCTCCGGCGCATCGCGTCGTACCCAGGTCACCTCGACCTGTGCCGGGCTCTGCAGCACCTGCTGTTCCCCGGCATTCTCCACCTCGATCACCACCCGAGCCCGTCGATTGGCCGCCAGCCCTTCCAGGCGCCGAGCAATGGCTGGCAACGCGGTTTCATCGCCGATCAGCAGGTAGCTGTCGAAGATATCCGGGACCACCATCGAACCCCGAGGGCCGCCGATATTGAGGAACTGACCGGGCGCCGCCTGGGCCGCCCAGGTCGCGGCGGGGCCGTCGCCGTGCAGCACGAAGTCGATATCCAGTTCGCCGCTTTCCAGGTCATAACGCCGTGGGGTGTAGTCACGCATGGCCGGCATCGGGCCGTTGTCCTTGGCCCCCAGCACCATCGTTTCCAGCGCGGCCTGTTCGGCGGCGTTCTGTGGGAAAAACACCTTTACATGGTCGTCCGTGCCCAGGCTGATAAAACCCGCCAGCTCCGGCCCGCCCAGGGTGATGCGGCGCATGCGCGGGGTGAGGTCGACGACCCGCAACACTTCCAGGCGGCGTCGTTTGATCTCGTGCATGACACGGTGAATCCCTTGTTGATTGACTGCATTCATTCCGGTTTCTCCGAGCAGGATGGAGCGGATGCTGGCCCATCGACGATGGCCTTGGCGGTGTTGTTCAGCAGGTCGCGAACCCGAAGGATTTCTTCCGGGCTCCAGCGACCGTTGTGCAGTTGCAGGGCGTGGCGCAGGTTGTGCACCGCCTCGTGGATTTCCAGCGGCCGTTCATGGCCGCGCAGCGAACGCTTGCTGACATCGATGCGCATGCGTACGCCATCGAGGGCCACGGCCTGTTCGATCAGGGACTGACGTCCGGCGTCGGTCACGCTGTAGCTCTTTTTCCCGGCAGCCGCGTCGCCGAGGATCATTTCGCTTTCTTCGAGGAAGGTCAGGGTCGGGTAGATCACGCCGGGGCTCGGGCTGTAGGCACCGTCGAACATGCCTTCGATCTGGCGGATCAGGTCGTAGCCGTGGCACGGCTGTTCGGCAATCAACGCCAGCAGCAACAGCTTCAGGTCGCCGGGGGCGAAGACCCGGGGGCCGCGGCCGCCGCGTTCGCGACCGGGGCGACGTTCGAAACCGTCATGGCCATCGCCGAATTCCCGGGGATGGTGACGATGGTGGGGATGTTCCTCTCTCATTTCTCTTTCTCCTGTCTAGTTAAGATATACCTTAAGATATATCTTAAACGCTCGGCAAGAAAAAGTGACGAACGGACGCGCGGCCCGTTTGTGCTTATACGTCTCTCAGGGGGTGCTTGTGTTTTCTGTGTCGACTTGGAGTTTTTCCCTACGCCAATTGGAGAAAAGCACTCTAAGCAAGGCTGGAACAGCTCTTTACCATGCCGTCTTGTGTCAAAAAGGCGGGATTTATCATGCCCAGTTTCTTGTTCGGCGCGCTGCTGTGGGTGTCACCGGGCCTGTTCCTGTCGGCTCACGCCACCCTCGATGTGGCGAAACCTGTTTCATCGGCCAAGGTCCTGAAGGGGCTGCGGCCCAAGGCCGCGCCAGCGCCCATCGACAATGTCGTGGGCCGTGCCCATGAGTTGATCGGCACGCCCTATCGGTGGGGCGGGATGTCGGTCAACGGCTTTGATTGCAGCGGCTTGCTGGTCTATCTGTTTCAGCAGGAAGCCGATATCAAGCTGCCGCGCACCACCGTTGCCATGCGCCGCTCCAACGCCAAGACCATCGAACGGAAAAACCTCAAGCCCGGCGATGCGGTGTTCTTCCGGCGCAATGGGCAGAACACCGTCAATCATGTCGGGCTCTATATTGGCGGAGACAAATTCATTCACTCGCCGCGCAGCGGCAAGACGGTACGCATCGATTCGCTGAGCAATAGCTACTGGAAAAAGAGCTACACCCTCGCCAAGCGATTTCACACGACCCGCTGAGGTTTTTCTCCTGTCGTCAGGGCGTTTGCGCGACCTTCTGTGCGGTGCACAAGGTGTTGCTGCCCGGTTGCAGGTAAGGCGTCAGGATCGGCGCCATGCCCTTGAGCACCTGTACCGGCAACGCCGAGGTGAACTTGAACGACTCGGCCGAGCGCCCCGGCACGAACGCGGTCAGGGTGCCGAAGTGATGATCGCCGATGTAGAACACAAAGGTCGCCGTGCGGTTGATCGACTTCGAACTCAAGACCCGCCCGCCGGCACCGATGGCTTCGATGCGGTTGTCGCCGGTACCGGTTTTCCCACCCATGGCCAGCGGTGTGCCGTCCGGCTGTTTGAAGCTGCCGGAAACCCGTCGTGCGGTGCCCGCATCCACCACTTGTGACAAGGCTTCGCGCAGGGCCGTGGCGACCTCTGACGGCATCACCCGTTTGCCTTTGTCCGGGTCGTTGACCAGGCGGGTTTCGTAAGGTGTACCGGCGGCGAAGTGCAGGCTGTCGATACGCAGGGTCGGCATGCGCACGCCGTCGTTGAGGATGATCCCCACCAGTTCGGCCAGCGCCGCCGGACGGTCGCCGGAACTGCCGATGGCGGTGGCCAGCGACGGTACCAGGTGATCGAAGGGGTAGCCGACCTGTTGCCAGCGCTGATGGATATCGAGGAAGGCTTCGATCTCCAGCATCACCCGGATCCGGCTGTCGCGGGCACTCTTGTGCTTGCTCTTGAACAGCCAGCCATAGACTTCCTGGCGTTCGAATTCGCTGGCGGCCACCACCTGGCTGAAGTGCGCCTGGGGGTTATTCAACAGGTAGCCGAGCAACCACAGGTCCAGCGGGTGAACCTTGGCGATAAAGCCTTGGTCGGGCAGGTCGAAGGTGCCGGGGCCGTAGGTCTTGTAGAGTTTGGCCAGGCGTTCGTCGGTGACTTTCTCGGTTTTCAGGTGGGCCCGGACAAAGGTATTGAAAACCGCTTGCGGAGCGTTCGGCAGCAGGTAGCGATGCACGGCGGCGAGGCGAATCGGCGTCGGGTGCATGCCGTCGAGGAAGGTGTCCAGGCGCTCCTGGGACGTCTTGTTCTGGTACTTCTTCCAAAAGCGCAGCATAAAGGCCGTGCCCTCGCGGTCGGCAAAGCGCGCCAGGTATTCCTGGCGACGTGGCTCGTTGTCGTCCTTGAGCAATTCGGCGCTGTTGTTCGGGCCCTGGTAGGTGCTGTAGCGCACCAGGTCGCGCATCAGGCGGATAAACGGCAGGTTGATCGACTCGCGCAGGGCTTCGCGCAAGGTCGGGCTGCGGCCGTTGTCTTCCTTGCGGAAGTTATGGAAGTGATGCAAACCGCCGCCGGTGAAGAAGCTTTCGCCGGGGTTGGCCGAGTATTGCCGGCTGAGGGCCGCGTCGAGCATTTTCGGCAAGGAGCGATCGCTGTTTTGCGCCAGGTAGTCCACCGCCCAGAGGGTGATCGGGTCCTGGGCGTCATTCGCCACTTTTTTCAGTTCGGCGGGTGACTGGTTGCCATAACGGTCGTGCAGTTCGGAAATGATCTGCAGGTAGCTGGTCAGCACCCTCAGTTTCGCGGTGGAGCCCAGTTCGAGCTTGCTGCCTTCGTTGATGTCGAAGGGCTGGTCGGTGCTGTCGGTCTGCACTCGCACCCGCGCGCTGTCGGGGGTGAGTTCGAAGAGGGTGAAGCTGTAGCGCACCTGTTGCGTGCTGGTGGGGGTCAGCAGGTGTTCGCCCAACAGTCCCAGGGACTTGGCGAACTCAGGGTCGGCCAGGCGCTTGAGGTAGTCGCTGGCCTGGCTTTGCAGGTCCGATTGCAAGGTGCTGGTGGCCGAGAGATCAAGGCGGTCGAGGTCGTAGAGTGGGCGGTCCAGCATGGCCGACAGGCGGCTGCGGGCCACGCTGATGCCCTTGTTCGACTCCACCGGCTGGATCGTCGGTTCCTGCTGCCAGTCGCGATAGGTCACTTTACTGGCCAGCGCGGCGGCCGCCAGGGGACCGTCGATCACCGCGTTCTGGGCCAGCAGGCGGATATGGCTGTCGGTCAGTTCGGCCAATTCGTCGCGGCCGCGGGCCAGGTAATGGGAGGGCCGGCGTTGGGCAATCATCAGCGACAGCACTTCACGCAGGGCCAGGCCGCGTTGGGACAGGCTCAGGGGATCGCTGGCCACGCTGTTCAGGCGGGCGTTGACCTGGGCGAAATCCGCGCCGTACCAGACCCGCAAGCCTTCCGCCATGCCATGCACTTCGCCATGCCCGGGCACGGCGGACAACGGCACGCTGTTGAGGTAGTCGCGGACCACATCCTTGCGCGCTTCCAGGGTTTGCGACCCGCCCTGGTAGGCGCGCACGCTGGCGGAAATCATCTGGCGGATTTTTTCACCGCCGGAGAGGGTCAGGCCGTCCGGCGAGTGCCGGTATTTTTCCAATTGGGTCGCCAGGGTGCTGCCGCCGGCGGTCTGGCCGCCCATGTGCAGGACCTTGGCAATCTGCGACAGCACCGCCTTGCCGAAGCGTGGCCAGTCCACGGCGGGGTTGGCCTGGGGCTGCTTCGGGTCGAGCAGGTCACGGTTCTCGATAAACAGCAGGCTATTGACCACCAACGGCGGAATGGCTTCGAAGCTGGCATAGAGTTGTTGTGGGTAGTCGTAATGGTAGACATCGCCCCCGCGGCAATCGGTGATCGAGAGTCCGGCCTGGATTTTCTCCTTGTATGGTACGAAAAAGCCTTCCTGGCTGTAGTCCAGCAGTGCCGGGGAGAAGCGGGCCTGGGCCTCGATCCGATAATTGCGTTTCAACAGGCGCGGCAGGAATTCACCGAGGGCGCTGTAGCCCAGACGCTTGTCGAAAGGCCCGTCGCCGGGATAGAGAATCGAGTCACTGGGCCCGGGCTCCAGCGAATAACCGAGGTCGGCGGCGAGACGGCTGAACTCCCGTGCCTGGATCTTGGAGCTGCGCATTTCCCGCGAGGCGGCAAACCCCAGCAATCCCAGGGCAATCAGCAGCACGAGCCAGAACAGCCGCCACCACAGCCTGCGCTTACGCGGTTTTTTCGGTAAAGGCGCTTCATCCTCCCTGTTGGCTGGCGCCACAGTGTTGCTCGAATCGGATTGCCATAAAGCGCCCATAGTCGATTCATCCATTCACGCAGATTGATCGCACTTGCCTGAAGCTTAGACGCTGCTTGGAGGCGGCGAAAAATATGTGAAGTGGGTCAGGTTTTTCTGGCAGGTCATCAGGGGGGCATGGCTGCTGTAATGACGAATGATTCGTATCAGGCGATCGCTACTGGCGCGGGCCGGCCCAGGCGCTTGTTGAGGTCCAGCCATCCCGCCAGCGCCGCCATCAACGCCACGCCCAGCAGTGCACTGAATACCCGCACCGGCCAGCCATCCCCAGCCTGGGCATTGAGCATGTCCGCCAGCGGCGCCAGCAGCACGCCAAAGCAGAACACCTCCAGCGAGTAACGGCCCATCCGGCAACTCTGCCGGGGCAGCCAGTGATTCAGCCAGCGTCCATTGGGCAACAGCTTCGAGACCACATAGGCCAGCGCCAGGAAATGCAGCAGGCGCGCCGGCGACAGATTGGTCTTGCTGATCGGGTAGAGCCACTCGCCCAACAGCTTGGGCATGAAGGCTTCGTGTATCTGCGGCCATTTCCATGACAAGGCGATCACCGCGCAGGCCAGCAGATAGGCCGCCGAGGTGACGAACAACGGCTGCCGCGACAGCGGGCGGAGTTCCGGGCGCTTTTCCCGCTGTCCATGGATCGCCGCCGCGCCACCGAGCACGAACAGCAGCTGCCAGGCCATGGGGTTGAAGAACCACACGCCACCCTCCTGGGCGGCCAGGTTCCACTGGAACCAGGGCGCCAGCAGGTACAGCAGCACCGACACCCCGACCACGTATTCGGCTTTGCGCAGCAGCATCGGCAGGATCAGCGGCAGGCCGAGCAGCAACAGGATATACAGCGGCAGGGGGTCCATCAGGTTGGGTTTGAAGCGCAGTAGCAGTTCGTCCACCAGCGCCTGTTGTGGGTGTGTGAGGAAGTACTGCAAGCCCATTTCCTGCACCAGGTCACGGGTTTCCACCTGGCTGTTGGCAAAGAACACGATGCCCATCAGCAACGCCAGCAGGAAGATATGCACCACATAAAGCACCCAGGCCCGGCGCAGGATGCGCACGCTGGCCACCAGAAAACCGTCGCGGCGGGCGATCTTGCCGTAGGCCAGTATCGCTGCGTAACCGGCGAGAAAGACAAAGATCTCCGCCGCGTCGCTGAAACCGAAATTGCGCACGGTGAGATTGGCGAGAGGGTTCTGCGGCACGTGATCCCAGAAAATGAAGATCAGCGCCAACCCGCGGAAAAAGTCGATGCGATGATCGCGTCCATTGGACATCACGGGAAAACTCTTGGGCGAATGTTGAATAGGGCTGTTATTGCTGTAAGAAATTGCATGCGCACAGCGGCGGCGTGCAGGTTGGCGTGAGTCGGAGGGAATTGCAAAGGCGGGGGTATTACTGAATGTCACAATTTTGTGTCGAGGGTTGCCTGCCAGCAGAGGTGTTTTTCAGACAGGCAGAGCAGGCGGGAAGGAGCTTCCTCATGCCGTTTCTTGGCGTCCATGTTTTTATGGCAACGGATATCCACGGGGCAGGAACTTGACACTAGAGTGTCCCGACAGACCTGCCTACTGTCAGAAATAACAGGTGTGTACGGGTCGGAAGTGGCGGCGCAGTGCTCAGGCCATAAGGGGACTCGCTTGTACCTGTGATTTCTGACAGTAGACAGACCTGTTGATGCGGCCTAGTGTTGAACTATCACCACGCTGGCGTTTCGTTGTACGTGGAAGCGCCCCTCGGCTCTTATCGGGCGGGTATTTCTTTCCGGCTGCGGAATCAAGGACATGGCCGTGTGTGTGTTGCCCAAGCATTTTTCGATCTACGTTTATATTGGCGTTCTTAATACGTTGATCCACTGGGGCGTCTTCCTGACGCTGCACAGCGTCCTGTCGGTTGGTCAGCTTGTCAGTAATGTCTGTGCCTTTGCAGTGGCAGCGACCTTCTCCTTTTATGCCAACTCGCGATATAACTTCAAGCGCGCTGCATCCTGGGCGCGCTATCTGTCGTTTATCGGTTTCATGGCTTTTTTGAGTCTGGCAATCGGCTGGCTTGGGGATGAGTTGGCCATGCCCGGCATCGTGACATTGTTCCTCTTTTCAGGCGTCAGCTTGGTGGTGGGCTACTTTTATGCCTGCTACGTGGTCTTTCGGAGCACGCCGACGTGAAAGTTTCCTTGGTGGTTCCGCTGTTCAATGAAGAGCAGACCATTGAGCTTTTTTACCAGACCGTCAGACAAGAGCCTGGATTGAATCATTACCAGGTCGAAATTGTTTTTATCAATGACGGCAGTTTAGATGCTACGGAAAACATCGCTCGTGCGTTGACACTGATGGATGACAATGTAGTGCTGGTCAATTTTTCACGAAACTTCGGTAAAGAGCCGGCGTTGTTCGCCGGCCTTGAGTTTGCCAGCGGTGAGGCGGTCATTCCCATCGATGTTGACCTGCAGGATCCGATCAAGGTCGTCCCCCGATTGCTCCAGGCCTGGCAAAACGGCGCTGATGTGGTGTTGGCCAAGCGCCGGGATCGTTCCAGTGACGGTTACCTGAAGCGTCACAGTGCCTCTCTCTTCTATCGTCTGCTCAAGCACATTGCCTACACCCACATTGAGGAAAATGTAGGTGACTTCCGCCTGATGGATCGTAAGGTGGTGGATGTCATCAAGGTTTTGCCGGAACAGCAGTTGTTCATGAAGGGCGTACTGTCGTGGGCCGGTTTCACGGTCGCCATTATTGAATACGACCGTGCATCCCGTGTCGGTGGCCGGAGCAAGTTCAATGCGTGGAAATTATGGAACCTGGCGCTCGAAGGGGTCACCTCGTTCAGTACCCTGCCGTTGCGCCTGTGGAGCTACATCGGCGGCGGGATCTCATTATTCGCGCTGCTGTATGCCGGGTACATGGTGATCGACAAACTACTCTTTGGTAACGAAGTACCAGGGTATCCATCACTGATGACGGCCATATTGTTTTTAGGCGGGATACAACTGATCGGAATCGGGATATTGGGCGAGTATGTGGGACGGATTTATATGGAGGCCAAGCATCGGCCCAGGTATGTGGTAAAGGACATTATTTCTACCCGACGGGAAAAATGACAGCCGTCGATCCGGGAGTGGGAGCGCAATGAGTGACGTCGCATCAACTGCCGTGACGGCCACGCGTTCACGCGCCATGGGGTGGTGGGTTGTCGCGATTATCGGCTTGTCGTCAGGGGTGCGCTTTTACTTGTTGACCCACGCCTCCATATGGTCTGACGAAGGTTTTAGCCTGGAGTTGATTGCCTATCCGCTGGCTGATATCTGGACGTTAAGCGGCCGCGATGTACATCCTCCGCTTTTTTATATGCTCCTGCATGGGCTGGTCGCACTGACCGACAGCAATGCGTTGATGTGGACGAGAGGTTTCAGTGCCGTGCTTGGCGTCGTCAACGTCGGGTTCGGCATTTGGCTGGTGCGGATGGTTTCAACACCGCGAGCGGCAATAACGGCGGGCTTGTTGCTGGCGTTGTTACCTATCGCGGTTCGCTACAGCCAGGATGTGCGCATGTATGCGCTGATGGGGGTCGAACTGACGGGCGCCACCCTTGCGCTGGTGTACTGGGTGCTCAAACCGCAAAAAAGCAGCTACCTGGTGATGTATGTTTTATTGATGGTGAGTGGACTTTATACCCATTATTTTTCGATTTTCTGCGCGTTTTCCCATTGGCTGTACCTGCTGTTGATCCGTCTGCCGGCTTATGGGCGGCATCGAGGCATAGAGAGGCCCCAGTGGTGGCTGGCGAACGGGGTGATTGTCCTGCTTTACTTGCCATGGTTGTCGAGTGTTTTTACCCAGTTGAACACCTTTGGCGTGGGTTGGATTCAGCCCGTTTCCGGTTATAGCCTGCCATCGGCGATATGGAAATTCTTGATCGTTAACGATGGGCGTGGTTGCAATTCGTTTATTTACTGGCTGGTACCGATCGTGTATGTGCTGACCGGAGCTATAGTGGTGTGGCAAGACCGCAGTCGGTACGCCGTGCAAACGCTGATTGTCATATGTGGTTTTTTAACGGTGATTGTCGTTTTTTTATTCTCTTTCTATATCCCTGTGTTTGTAGAGCGCTATTTGTTTTTTTCTGCGGTGATGATGCCTCTTCTTGTGGCGATAGCACTGGATAAGTTGCGTAATGGATGGGGGGTTGTCATCGCGGTGGGCGTATTGTCAGCGGTAGAGGTTTTTGGCTTGAGCCATGTTTATAGTCAACAGCATACAATGAACAACCCTTACCGGATGGCTGACGATAGGCTGGCTGAGCTGATGGAGGATTTTAACGTCCAGTCAATGAGTGGTGATGTATTGGTGGTGAGCGATGCCTATCTCTTTTACGCTGGGCATTTTTACAACGATAAACACCGGAAGCTGTTGTTGCACTTTTCGTCGTCATCAGGCCATCGGCCCATCGCGTCAGGCTTTTCTGCCCCGATGATGAAATATGGCGATGACACTTATGTTGAGTCTCTCGATCGTCTTGAAACGGCAACAGGTCGAGTATGGTGGCTGGACTACGCGTATAAAAAGCCGGGTGACGAGGTTGATCTTCCCCGTCGCTGGCATTCGATCACGCAAACAGTGATGGGCGATAATGTTCTGGGGTTGTATGAGATTTGTGGGAGTGTGCCAGGCGATAACCCCGTCAGGTGTGAATGAAGGCGCCTGGCTCTTGGCGGCCAGGCGCTTTTACTCTTTTTACGCGACGGCCATTTCATTGGGTTCGAAGCTATCGGCCCGCGCCATCTGCCACATACGTGAATAGAACTCGCCGTTCACCTCTCCAGTGAGCAATTCACCCGGCTTGAGGAACACATGCAACTGCGAGAACAGCTTGATCTCGGTCGCCGACATCCGCCGTACCAAGTGCTTGGCCTCCAACTGCGCGGGGTGATCGAGCCCCGCCGCCGCGAGCATTTCGGCCAGCGCCTTCAAGGTATTGCGGTGGAAGTTGAACACCCGCTGGGCCTTGTCCGGCACCACCAGGGCGCGTTGACGCAAGGTGTCCTGGGTCGCCACACCGGTCGGGCACTTGTTGGTATGGCAGCTCTGCGACTGGATGCAACCGATGGCGAACATGAAGCCCCGCGCCGAGTTGGCCCAGTCGGCGCCGATGGCCAGCACGCTGGCGATATCGAAGGCGCTGACGATCTTGCCGCTGGCGCCGAGCTTGATCTTGTCCCGCAGGTTCAGGCCCACCAGGGTGTTGTGGACGAACAGCAGGCCGTCGCGCATCGGTACGCCGATATGGTCGGTGAACTCCACCGGTGCCGCGCCGGTGCCGCCTTCCTTGCCGTCGACCACGATAAAGTCCGGGAGGATGCCGGTTTCCAGCATGGCCTTGGCAATGCCCATGAATTCCCACGGGTGGCCCAGGCAGAACTTGAAGCCCACCGGCTTGCCGCCGGACAGCTCACGCAACTGGGCGATGAAATGCATCATCTCGACCGGTGTGGAAAACGCACTGTGCCGTGATGGCGATACGCAGTCTTCGCCCATCATGATGCCGCGGGTTTCAGCGATTTCCTTGGTTACCTTGTGCTTGGGCAGGATGCCGCCATGGCCGGGCTTGGCGCCCTGGCTCATCTTGATTTCGATCATCCGCACCTGCGGGGTCTGGGCCTGGGCGGCGAAGCGTTCCGGGTCGAAGCGACCATCGGCGGTGCGGCAGCCGAAATAACCGCTGCCCAGTTCCCAGGTCAGGTCGCCGCCATTCTCGCGGTGGTAGGGGCTGATGCTGCCTTCGCCGGTATCATGGGCGAAGTTGCCGAGCTTGGCACCCTGGTTCAGGGCGCGGATGGCGTTGGCGCTCAGGGAGCCGAAGCTCATCGCCGAGATATTGAACACCGAGGCCGAGTACGGTTGCTTGCACTGCGGGCCGCCGACGATGACGCGAAAGCTGCTCGGGTCGCTCAGCGGCGCCGGGCGCATGGAGTGGCCGATAAATTCGAAACCGCCCTGGTACACGTCGATCAGGGTGCCGAAGGGCTTGTCGGCGCTTTCGTTCTTGGCCCGCGAATACACCAGCGAGCGTTGGGAACGGGAGAAGGGCAGGGCATCGCTGTCGGATTCCAGCAGGTACTGGCGGATTTCCGGGCGGATGCCTTCCACCAGGTAACGGATATTGCCCAGGATCGGGTAGTTGCGGCGTACCGCGTGGGGACTTTGCAGCAGGTCAAACAGGCCCAGCAGGCTCAGGCAGCCGGTCAGCAGGGTGAACGGCCACAGCCAGTCATACGCCAGGAACGGCAAGCTGGCGAGGGTGAAGATCACACAACCGGCAAAGAAGGCGTAGCGGCTCAGAAGGGACAGGCTCATACGGTTTCCTTTGGTTCGGACTCGTCGGGAGGTCTGGCATTCTGCACCTCTCGGGAAAGCGATACAAAGTGTGTCACCGAAATCCCTGTCACTCGTGGGGTGTGTTCGCGGGTGTGCGCAGCATGCGCGGGATAGCCGAGCCGAGGCCGACCACCCGGGCCAGGCGGGTCACTTCGAAGCTTGCCTGATTGTCGGTGGCGGAACTGCCCCCGATGTAGACGGTAAACGTACCAGGCTCCACCCGTCGCAGATAGTAGTTGTCCAGAAAGGCAAAGTCGTCCTTGTCGAGCAGGAAGTCCAGTGTACGGGCCTCGCCCGGCTTCAGTTTCACCCGGGTAAAGCCGCGCAGGGCGCGTACCGGGCGGGTCACGCTGGCGACATTGTCGCGCAGGTAGAGTTGCACAATTTCTTCACCCTCGCGCTCCCCGGTGTTATGGACCGTGACCTTGACTTGCAAGGTGTCATCGGCGGTCAGTCGGGTGCTGCTGAGCTGGGGTGGGTCGTAGGCGAAGCTCGTGTAGCTCAGTCCATGACCGAAGGGATAGAGCGGTTTCCAGGACTGGTCAATATAGGTCGATGTGTAGGGCTCTTCGTCACTTGGTGGTCGTCCGGTATTCTTGTGGCCGTAGTAGATGGGTACTTGTCCTACCGTGCGTGGAAAGGTGATGGGCAGTTTACCGCTGGGGTTGACGTCGCCGAACAGGACATCGGCCACGGCATTGCCCATTTCGCTGCCCAGGAACCAGGCCTCGAGAATCGCCGGGACCTGTGCATCCATCCTGGGAATGGCCAGCGGGCGACCGTTCACGAGGATGACCACCAAGGGCTTGCCGGTTTCGACCAGTTGGGCCAGCAGGGCATCCTGGGCCCCGGGTAAACCGAGGGAGGAGCGGCTGTGGGCTTCTCCGCTCATGTCCGCGTGCTCGCCGAGCACGGCAATCACCACATCGGCATCGGCGGCCGCTTGCTGCGCCTTGTCGATGCCTGAGAGGTCGGCGTCATCGGGCGACGCCCCCGGCAGGTAGACCACCCGCGTGGCGGGCGAAACCGCCTGTTTGATGCCTTGCAGAATACTGATCGATTCTTCGGCGCGCCCATCTCCTGACCAGGGGCCGAGGGTGGAGAGTCTGTCGTCGGCAAGCGCGCCTACCACCAGGAGTTTTGCCAGGTCCTTGTGCAAGGGCAACAAGGCCCCGTCGTTTTTCAACAGCACCATGGATTTCTGGGCGGCCTCCCTGGCCAGGGCGCGTGTTGAGGGGGTCAGCAGACTGGCTTTTTCACGATCTGCATTGCTGTAACGATAAGGATCCTCGAACAACCCAAGCCGTTGCTTGGCCTCCAGTACACGGCGTACGGCATCGTCCAGGGCACGTTGCGGGATTTGGCCGCTGCGCACCATGGCCGGTAACTCCTGGGCGTAGAGACCGCTGACCATATCGATATCCACCGTGGCCGCGAAGGCGAGCCTGACCGCCGCGGTCGGTGTGGCGGCGATACCGTGCTGCATCAGTTCCCGCACACCGGTGAAGTCGCTGACCACGATGCCGTTAAAGCCCCACTGCTCACGTAGCCTGTCCTTGAGCAAGGGACCATTGGCGTGCATGGGGACGCCGGCCAACTCGTTGAATCCAGGCATGATGGCGTCCACCCCGGCTTGCACGGCGGCGCGAAAGGGTGGGAGGTAGGTTTCGAGCAGGGTGCGTTCTGAGAGATCGCTGGTGTTGTAGTCTCGCCCGCCCTCGGCGGCACCGTAACCGACGAAATGCTTGGCGGTGCTCAGCAAGGTGGACGGGTCGGGTGGCCCGTTCCCGTGAAAGCCGCGCACCCGTGCAACGGCCAGTGCGGCACCGAGGAAGGGGTCTTCTCCGGCCCCTTCCACGACTCGTCCCCAACGGGGATCTCGGGCAATATCGACCATGGGGGCGTAGGTCCAGTGTACGCCGCTGGCACTGGCTTCAATGGCGGCGGCACGGGCGGTGCGTTGTGCCAGATCCGGGTCCCAGGCCGAGGCTTCGGCCAGCGGCACGGGGAAAATCGTGCGAAAACCATGGATCACATCGAATGTGAACAACAGGGGGATATGCAGGCGCGATTGTTCCACGGCCAGGCGTTGTAACTGGCGGGTGTCCCGCACGCCGTAGGCCCCGAGCAGGGAACCGACCCCGGGACTGCGTATCGCCTCTTCGCCGCCGTCTTCCACGACCGGGCCGGTGGGGTGTTTCTGTACGCCCAGTTGGGTGAGTTGCCCGGCTTTTTCTTCGAGTGTCATCTGCGTGAGCAATTGTTCAATAAACTGCTGCTTGTCGGACAACGACTCGGCCCGCGCATAAGCGCCCACGATGCAGGCTACTGACAGCGCTGCCAGGATCAAGCGAAAGAGACTCATGACATTCAGACCCTGTGCCCGGGCAGTGCCGTGATTCCCGACGCCTGTCGGGCAATCGCCCCGGGCCGGGAGTCGAACGGGTGGTACTGATAGAGCCAGGTTTCCGACAGTGTCTTGTCGTCCAGGCGCAGGAACAGGCGCATTTCCACCGGGTCCTGCCCTTCGACGCTCAAATCGAACTCGGCCCGCCAGTGGCCGATCACGCCATCCGGCACCGCTTCGGTGAACACATTGGAAAAGGTCCCTCTCGATGATCCGAGCACGGCTTCGGGCTTGACTCCCGAAGCCAGTTTTTCCAACGGCGCGCCCTTGAACTCGACGACGAATTTGCGCACACCCTTGGGTCGCGGTTGACCGGGCTGACCGCCGTTGCCCAGGCGCGTCGCCACACACCGGGCGAGGGGGGAGGGATAGGGTTCGTCCGCCAGCCAGTGCAGGCGATAGCTCAAACGGTAGCGATTACCCGCCTCGGCAGGCTCCTTGGGGACCCACATGGCAACGATATTGTCGTGAATCTCGTCGTCGGTGGGGATCTCCACCAGTTGTACGCTGCCCTCGCCCCAGTCGCCGAGCGGTTCGACCCAAAGGCTGGGGCGCCGCTCGTAATGCACGCCGTCCAGATAGTGGTCGAAGTTGCGGTCGCGCTGGAGCAGGCCGAAGCCCTTGGGGTGCTGGTCGCTGAAGGCCGAGGCCATGGTGCGCGGCGGATTGTTCAGCGGGCGCCAGATACGCTCGCCGCTGCCGGTCCAGAGCGCGAGGCCGTCGGAGTCATGGACTTCGGGGCGCCAGTCGGCGGCGGTCGGTTTGGCGGCTTCGCTGAACCAGTGCATGGAGGTCAACGGGGCGATACCGAAGCGGCCGACGTTCTGGCGCAGGAACAGCGCCGTCTCGATATCCATGACCACTCCTTTGTCGCGCTGGATCACGAACCGATACGCGCCGCAAATGCTCGGGCCCTCGAGCAGCGCGTAAAGGGTCATGCTCCGGCTGTGGTCATCGCTTGGGGACTCGAACCAGATATTCGAGAAGTTGGGAAATTCTTCGGCAGTACTGGCCTGTGCGACCTCCAGCGCGATGCCGCGCGCCGAAAGGCCGTATTGGTACAACTCGCCAATCGCGCGGAAATACGAGGCGCCCAGAAATGCCAGCCAATCGTTCTGTTGCCAGTCGAGGTTTTTCTCATGACCCAGCCGGCTTTCCTGGATACGAAAGCCGGCAAACCCGCTGTTGGCCGGGAGCTGTCGCGCCGGGCTGTCGGCGGGCATATCGAAATACGCTTCGTCGTAGAGGATTTCCTGTGCGTTGCCTTGCTTGACGAGGTGCATCCGCACGGGAAAACGAAAAAACGTCCCCAGGTGGAAGAAGGTCACTGGAAATTGTCCGGGGCCGCGGGCAAACAGCGCATGGTCCGGATTGAATCTGATTTTGCCGTGGGCTTCGTAGTCGATTCTGGACAGCAGTTGTTCCGGCACCGTGGGTGTCAGTACATAAGGTTTCAGGGCGGTTTCTTCGGCGCGTTTGATCAGGCTGTCGAAGGAGAAGGGGGCCGGGTCGCCCAATTTCAGCGGTTCATCGGCCAATGCCGACTGTCGTGGACCCAGTGCGGCGAACAAGGGGGAAAGTGCTGCAAATGCCAGGAAAGAGCGACGTGTAAACATGGTGGCCCGCCGACAATGATCAGTGAAAACGCAAGCGTCAACGCTCGAATTCACTGGCTCCCCTGTCCCTGGCGGGGACCGCTCCCATGGGGTTCGGTCCTGGCGTCTTTTCCTTTCGTACAGGCAAGCAGTCGGCGTACAGCAACTCCATCAGTTCGTGAGGGAAGTGTTCGATCAGGACCGGCCGGTTGTCTACTGTCAGAAATGACAGGTCGTGATCATTTCTGACCGGCGGTTATCCAGGCATTGAGCTATTGGATGGCTCAGGCCCGCTGGGCCTGCAGGAATATCGAGAACAGCTCCGACTGGGATTTGATCCCCAATTTGCTGTACATGTGCTTCTTGTGGACCTTGACGGTCTCGATGGAAATTTCCAGCTTGCGGGCGATTTCCTTGCTTGAACAACCGCTGAGCATCAACCGCCCGACATCCAGCTCACGGGCAGTCAGTTGCGCGCCCTTGAGCTGTTGCACCGAGGCTTCCAGTTGTGTGCGCCAGTCGACTTGCCCGCCGGTGTTCGGTTGGGTCACGGCTTCGTGGGTTTCGTAGGGCAGGCGTTGGCGCAGCAGCGCCAGGACCCAGGGCTGGATCAAGGAGAGCAGGGCGATCTGCTCGGCGCTGAAAGGCGTGGTGGAACCCAGCGACAGGCACAAGGTACGGTCGCCGTCGAGCTGGCAGTTGAACTGGATTTCATCGGCCACCACATTCAGGCGGAAGTAGCGCTGGTAGTACTCGGTCAGTTCGAAATGCTCCGGCGCGACCTCCGGCAGGCGGTACAGGCCGGTGCGTTGCTGTTCGCGGCTGGCGATGTAGAAGGGATCGAGCAGGTACAGGCCACGCAGGTAATCCTGGAACAACTGATCCGGGCCGCCATCCTCGCCCGGGCATTCGGCGAACACTTCCGGGTGCCGGCCGTTGCTGAACAGCAGCACCACCCAGCTGTCGAAGGTCACGTACTGGTCGAGCAGGCGCACCAGTTGCGTCCAGAAATTCGGCCTGTCGAGGGCCTCGATCATTTGCCCCATCGCACGGTGCCAGGCGATGTCGTCCAGGATCAGTGTCATTCATCTACCCCTATCAGGTTACCCCGGCCGCGTAATTCCCACGGCCCACCCCCGGTGCGCATACTGGACCCACACACAATGGCCGGGCACTCATTCTGCCAGCTCGGCGCCGTCATTGAGCCTGGCCGGCTATAGAAAACAAGGAAAAATCCATGAAGGTCGAATTTGCCCAGCTTGCGGGCCGGGACAACGATACCGCCTACAACCTCGGGCGGGCACTGGCGGCCATCGCGGCCTGCGCCGCCGATACGCAGCTGATCGTGTTCCCGGAAACCCACCTGATGGGCTTTCCGTCCGCCGAGACCGTGGCCGCTGTCGCCGAGTCGCTGGATGGCCCGACCGTCCAGGCCGTGCAGCAGGCCGCTCGGGAACGCAACCTGGCCGTGGTGATTGGCATCGCCGAGAGCGACGCCGGGCAGTTCTACAACAGCACCTTGCTGATCACCCCCGAAGGCATTGCCCTGCGCTATCGCAAGACCCATCTGTGGGCCTCGGATCGTGGCGTGTTCACCGCTGGCGATCGCTACGTCACCACTGAGTGGAACGGCATCCGCGTCGGCCTGTTGATCTGCTACGACATCGAGTTCCCGGAAACCGCCCGGGCCCTGGCGCAGCTGGGCGCCGAGTTGTTGATCGTCACCAACGGCAACATGGACCCCTATGGCCCGACCCACCGCACCGCGATCATGGCCCGTGCCCAGGAAAACCAGGCGTTCGCGCTGATGGTCAACCGGGTCGAGGAGGGCGACGGCGGGTTGCTGTTCGCCGGGGGCAGTGCGTTGGTGGATCCGTTTGGCAGCCTGCTGTTCGAAGCCGGACGTGAGGAAGGGCAATTCACGGTGCAACTGGACCTGAGCCAACTGGCGGCGGCGCGGCGTGACTATCGCTATCTGGATGACCAGCGCCTGCGTTTGCCGGGCGAGGTCATCGAGCATGCCAATGGGGCGAGGGAGTTGCTGATTCCCAAGGATTGACTGACTCCGCCTGGAAATCCGGACTTCCAGGCGCATAGGACTGTAGGAGCAGAGCTTGCTCGCGAAGAGGCCCTTGAGACCGCTAAAAGCTTCGCGGGCAAGCCCTGCTCCTACAGGTTCCTGGTGTTCTCAGGGGTTTTTTCAAAACAAGAATTTCGTAGTACCGCTCCAATCTTGCCGAACTCGGCTCTGCCATAAATCCAATAACATTCGGAGTAGTCGCCTCATGGCTCGTTTGCAACGCACCCTTTCACTGGGGTCGGTGGTGCTGTTCGGCATCGCCTATATGACGCCGATCATTGTCCTCGGCACTTTCGGCATTCTTGCCCAGTCCACGGCCGGCATGGTTCCGGCCGCTTATCTCGCCGCGCTGGTGGCGATGTTCTTCACCGCCATGAGCTACGGGCGCATGGCCGCGGCCTTTCCGGTGGCGGGCTCGGCCTACAGCTATGTGCGCAAGGCCATCAGCCCCAAGCTGGGCTTTATTGCCGGCTGGGCGGTGTTGCTCGACTACCTGTTCCTGCCCATGGCGATCTGGTTGATCGGTGCGGCGTACCTCAATTCGGCATTCCCATCGGTGCCGCAAGCGGTCTGGGTGCTGGCCTTTATCGGCATCACCAGCGTGATCAATATCGTCGGCCTGCGCCTGGCCAACGGTATCAATGCCTTGCTGATGCTGGTGCAGTTCCTGGTGCTGGTGGCCTTTGTCGCCCTGGCGATCCACTACATCGGCGGTGACGCCAGCGAGCCGTTGTGGACGATGGCACCGTTTCTCAGCGGCGATATGCAGATGCCCCTGATCATGAGCGGCGCGGCGATTGCCTGCTATTCATTCCTGGGCTTCGATGCGGTGAGTACCCTGACCGAAGAAACCCGCGATCCGCGCCGGACCATTCCGCGGGCGATCATGCTGATCACCCTGATCGGCGGCCTGATCTTCGTTGGGGTGTCGTACTTCGTGCAGTTGGCTCATCCGTCGTTCGTGTTCGACAACGTCGATTCGGCTGCCTATGAAATCGCCCGCAATATCGGTGGCGATCTGTTTGTCACGATCTTCCTGATCGGCCTGATCGTCGGTCAGTTCGCTTCGGGTCTGTCGGCCCAGGCCAGCGGTTCGCGCCTGCTGTATGCGATGGGCCGTGACGGGGTGTTGCCGAAGTCGTTCTTCGGCACCTTGCATGAGCGTTTCGGTACGCCGGTCAACAGCATCCTGCTGTGTGCGGTGGTGGCCTTGCTGGCGCTGAAACTGGACGTGACCACCTCCACCTCGTTCATCAACTTCGGTGCGTTCCTGGCCTTCAGCCTGGTGAACCTGTCGGTGATTTTCCACTACTGGATCGGTGGCGAAAAACGTGGACCGCGTGAGCTGCTGCTGTTCCTGGTGTGCCCGCTGATCGGCCTGGTGGCGGATCTGTGGCTGATGATCAGCCTCGATCACCTGGCGATCTACCTGGGCCTGAGCTGGCTGGCGGCCGGCCTGGTGTACCTGGGCTTCCTGACCGGTGGTTTCCGCAAACAGCCGCCGGAAATGGATTTCCAGGAAGCGGCCTGATGCCTTGAGGGCTGCGTTGGCCGAGCGGACGCTATCGCCAGCAAGCCGGCTCCTACAGGTCAAGCAGCCTTGTTCTGGCGGATCGGCAATTCGATCCTGAACGTGGTGCCCACGCCCACCTCGCTGCGCACGGTGATCTGCCCTGCATGCTTCTGCACGATGCCATAGGACAGTGACAAGCCCAGGCCCGTGCCCTGGCCGATGGGTTTGGTGGTGAAGAACGGGTCGAAGATCTTCTGCACGGTCTCGGGCGCCATGCCCGAGCCGGTGTCGGCCACTTCCAGCCAGATCCTTTCGCCGAGGCTGCCGCCCCGCAGGGTGATGGTGCCGCGCTCAGGCCCCATGGCCTGGGCGGCGTTGACCACCAGGTTCATGATCACCTGGTTGATCTGCGACGCCAGGCACTCGATCTCCGGCAGTGCGGCGTAGTCCTTGACCACATCGGCCTTGTACTTGAGTTCGTTGGCGACAATGTTCAGGGTCGATTCGATGCCCTGTTGCAGATTGCTCCATTGCCACTCCTGGTTCGAATCGACCCGGGAGAAGTTCTTCAGGTCCTTGACGATCTGCCCGACCCGGCCGATGCCTTCCTTGGATTCCTTGATCAGCAACGGAATATCCTCTTCGAGGAAATCCAGCTCGACCCGTTCGCGCAGGTCCTTCAAGCGTGCCCGCAACTCGGGGGCGGCGACCCCTTCCTCGGCGTTCTGATAGGCCTGGAGCATTTCCAGCAGCTTGCCGAAATAGCCCTCCAGGGTCCCCAGGTTCGAGGAAATGAAGCCGATGGGATTGTTGATTTCGTGGGCGACGCCGGCGGCCAGTTGGCCGAGGGAGGCGAGTTTTTCCGATTGCACCAGCTGTCCTTCCAACTGCTTGCGTTCGTCGATTTCATGCTGCAAGGCCAGGCTGGTCTGCTTGAGCGCCAGGGTGCGTTGCTCGACCAACTCTTCCAGCCGGTGCATCTGCAGGTTGGCGCGCTCGGTCATTTCCCATTTATTGGTCAGGGTATTGGCCAATTGCTGGACTTCGATATTGTCGAAGGGCTTTTTCAGGATCACCAGCCGGTCGTGACCGTGCAGGCGTTCCAGCAGCTCGTCCCACGAATAGTCGGTGTAGGCGGTGCAGACCACCACTTGCAGGTTGGGGTCGACCTGCCACAGGTGTTCGATGGTTTCGGCACCGTCCCAGCCCTGGGGCATGCGCATGTCGACGAAGGCCAGGGCGTAGGGCTTTCCACAAGCCACCGACTGCTCGACCTTCTGCAGGCCTTCCTGGCCCTGATAGGCCGAGTCGAGTTCGAACGGCAGGACGCTGCTGGTCTTGACCTCCTGGCCGAACAGCGCGGCTTCCATCAGGTCCAGGTCCGGCGACTCGTCGACCAGGGGGGTGAGAATCTTGCGAAAGTCCTCGTGGATCGACGGGGTGTCGTCGACCAGCAGGATACGGCGGTTGCGGAGTGTGTTCATACAGCCCCCACGGCGGTTTTCAAGGGCAATTCGAGGGTAAAGACGGCGCCTTTTCCGGGGCCGTCGCTGTGGGCGGTCAGGTGCCCTTTCATTTCGATCGCGGCCAGGGCACAGCTGTGCAGGCCGAAGCCATGGCCGTCCTTGCGGGTGGTGAAGCCATGGGCAAAGATCCGCGTCATGTTTTCCGGCAGGATACCTTCGCCGGCGTCCTTGACGCTGATGCGCAAGGTGTTGTCCTCGATCGCCCGGACTTGCAGGGTGATTTCCCGCGGACGGTCGGCGAGGTTGGCCATGGCCTGCTTGGCGTTGCTGATCAGGTTGATCAGGATCAGCAGCAAGCGGTGCTTGTCGGCCATCACCCGGGGCACGTCCTCGTATTCTCGGATCACCGTGACGTTATGCCGGCTCAGGGCTCCGGAGTTCATGCGCAGCGCGTCCTCGAGCAGATCGCGGATATGCAGCGGCTCCTCCATGGTCGAGACACCGGCATAGGATTGCTGGGTCGAGACGATGTCCTTGATATGGTCGACGCTCTTGCTCAACTGGGTCAGTTCGTCGCTCATGCTCTGTTGTTCCGCGGCAATGACCTCGACCAGTTGGTTGAGATACCCGGGCAACAGCTTGCCACGTTCGTCGCTGGTAATGAACTCGCCTAGATCGTGCTTGTGCTCGTTGATCATCGTCACCGCCTTGGCCAGGCCCTGGGTTTTGCTGCTGCGCAACTTGCGCGCCACCAGGTCGGCGGAGATGTTCACGCTGTTGAGCACGTTGCCGACGTTGTGCAGCACGTTGGTGGCGATCTCGGCCATGCCGGCCAGGCGCGCGCTTTCCATCAGTTCGCTCTGGGCCTCGCGCAGGCTTTGGGTACGTCGCTCGACGCGTTGCTCAAGATCGGTGTTGGCGACTTGCAGGGCGCGGTTGACCCGGTTGATTTCGGCATAACTGCGGATCAGGCGGCTGGCGAGATACAGCAGCAGGACGAGCAGCAGGGCCGAGAAAATCAACAGGTACAAATGATGGCGCTGGTTGATCTGATCGGCCTTTTGCTGCTCCTGGTTCAGTTGGTCGGTGATGGCGTCCAGGCTTTCGGAGACCGGCACGGCGTCGATCTCTTCAATCAGTGTGTTGACCTTGGGTTGTTCGCGCAGGATCAGGTTGACGTGGTTGAGCAGGATTTGCACCGGCTCATTGAACGAGGGCGGCAGGCGTTGTGCGTCGATCATCACTTGATTGAGCCCCAGTTCGATACTGTGGGCGCGTTCATCGGTGGTGGTCTGGGCGAACTCCAGGGCGCTGAGCAGCAGGTCGTAGATGTCGTTGGACATGTCCTGGAGCATCAGTTTGTCCTGATCCTGAAGGGCGCTGAGCTGGTGCTGGATATCGTCTTCGGCGGTCGGCAGGAAGGCCAGGGAGTTGCGCAGTATCGCATTGCGGGATTTGAACTGTTCGACCAGTCGGGCTTTTTCGTCGAGCGCCTGGGTCAGGGTGTCCCGGCGGTCCTTCCAGGCGTCGGCGGCTTTATGTTCCTGGCCGGGATCGATGGGCGTGAATGTTTGCAGGAGTTGGCGCATTTCCTGCGGGGGTTTGACCAGCGGATCGTAATTACGCGCCACCGCGATCCGGGCCTTGAGGATTTCGGCGTCCCATTGTGCATCCAACTGTTTGACCCGGCTGATCAGGTCACGGCAACGGGCATAGTCCAGGGTCGCGTCGGTGTCGGCCATGATGTATAGAAGCCCCAGCATCGCCACGAGCAGAAGGGCCAGGCGCGGCAGGAGGACCCGGTTCAGGAAGCCGCTGGTCTGCGTCATAGCGGTTTACCTCCCAGTTCGCCGGTCAGGGTCTTGAGAAACAGCACGATCAGGCGGATGTCCTCGGTGGACGGGACACGTCCCAGTTGGTAAGTGAACATGATATGGACGGCGTCTTCCAGGGTCTTGGCCGAGGCATCGTGAAAATACGGCGCGGTCAGTGCGACGTTGCGCAGGCTGGGGACCTTGAACACGTTGCGGTCGTCTTCTGCCCCGGTTGCCAGGAAGCGCCCCAGGTCGGCCTCGGTAGGGTTGCCCCGGGCCTTGAAGTAGTCGCCCATCACGCCGAACTTCTGGAACATGTTGCCGCCGATATTGACCCCCTGGTGGCAGGCGATGCAGCCGTAGTCCTTGAAGCGCTGGTAACCGTATTTTTCGTCTAGGGTCAGGATGTCGGTGTTGCCCTTGAGGTACTGGTCGAAGCGCGAGTTGGGGGTCAGCAGGCTGCGCTCGTAGCTGGCCAGGGCATTCTGCACGTTGGCGATGGTCACGCCATCCTTATAGGCCTCGCTGAAGGCCTCCTTGTAACTCTGGGTCTGGTTGAGGGTCTCGACCACATGGGGCCAGGTGTTGCCCATTTCTATCGGGCTTTTCACCACCTCCTCGATCTGCGCCTCCAGGGTCTCGGAGCGACCGTTCCAGAACTGTTTGAAGTTCAGCGCGGCGTTGAGCACGGTCGGGGTGTTGATGCCCAGGCTGCCGCCCTGGAAACCGATGGAAAAGGGTTTGTCGTCCGCCCCGCCTTGCTCCAGGCGATGGCAAGTGGCGCAGGACGTGGTGTTATTGATCGACAGTTGCTTTTCATTGAACAACTGGCGCCCCAGCTCGACTTTGCGCGGATCCTGTACCGGGATATCCGGCAATGGCTTGAGCGGTTCGTCCAGCGGCGCGGCGACCAGGGGTGTGCAGAGCAACATCCCGCAGCAGGCGAGCGATCTCGCCAGCAACGACAGCGGTGCGCGAGGCATCATGAGCAGGTCCTTGGCAAAAGAGGCGGGTTCCGGGATCAGGTCTGTGCCGGTCGTTCGAAGCGCTTGTCCTGCAACAGGCTCAGGAAAGTCTCGGCTTCGACCGCCTTGCTGAAGTAGTAACCCTGGCCTTCCTCGCAGTCATGGGCCTTGAGGAAGGACAACTGGTCCTGGGTTTCCACGCCTTCGGCGATGACGTTCAGGTGCAGGCTCTTGCCCAGGCTGATGATCGCGCTCACCAGCGCGGCGTCGTTGCTGTCGCCATTGAGATCGCGGACGAACGACTGGTCGATCTTCAGTACATCGATGGGGAAACGTTGCAGGTAGCTGAGGCTCGAATAGCCGGTGCCGAAATCGTCGATGGCCAGGCGGATACCCAGGGTCTTGATGGCTTTCAGGGTTTCAATAGTGTGGTCGACATTCTGCATCAACACGCTTTCGGTGATTTCCAACTCCAGCCGGGTCGGCTCCATGCCGGTTTCTTCCAGTATCTGGCGGATGCTGTCGAGGAAATCGCGCTGGCGGAAGTCCATTGCCGAGATATTGAGCGACAGGGTCAGCGGTTCGCTGATCTGCTCCTGCCAGGCCCGACCTTGCAGGCAGACCTGGCGCAATACCCAATGGCTCAGTTGGACGATCAGCCCACTGTCTTCGGCCACCGGGATGAAATCCGCGGGGTAGAGCAGGCCGCGTTCTGGATGCTGCCAGCGGATCAGCGCCTCGGCACCGACCACCTTGCCGGTCTTTAGGTCCAGCTTGGGTTGGTAGTGCAGCACGAACTCGTTACGCTCCAGGGCCAGGCGAATGCCGGACTCGATGGATTGATGCTCGCGGGCCCGTAGGTTCAGGTCCTCGATGAAAAAGCCGAAGTTGTTGGCGCCCTGTTCCTTGACGTTGCGCATGGCGGCTTCGGCTTTCTTGACCAGTACCAGCGGGTCCTCGCCATCGTCGGGGTAGAGGCTGATACCCAGGCTCGCGGTCACGCGCAGGCCATGCCCGGCGACTTCATGGGGCGTATTGACTGCCGCGAGGACTTTCTCGGCGGTACCACGGGTCTGTTGCGGATGGAGGAACTCGGGCAGCACCAGGACAAACTCATCGGAGCGGTAACGAAACACCGAGTCCGATTGGCGCAAGGCGCCCACCAGGCAGCCGGCCACGTGTTTGAGCATTTCATCGCCCGCCGGATAGCCCAGGGCATTGTTGATGCGTTTGAAGCGATCCAGCCCGATAAACATCACCGCCACCTGTTCGCCGTGTCGTTTGGCCAGGGCGATGGCCTGGCCCAGGCGGTCGCCGAGCAGGGTGCTGTTGGGCAGTTCGGTGAGCACATCGAATTGCAGCAGCCGGGAGACCTGCAGCAATTCCTGGACCCGCTCCTCGACGGTTCGCTCCAGATGCGCCATCTTCGAGGCGATGTCCCGCGCCAGTTGCCATTTCCAGGTCAGGGCACTGGCCATCTGGCGAATTTCCAGGGCATCGAAAGGCTTTTTCAGGATCAGCAGTTGATCGCCGAAGGCAACGCGTTCGTCCATGGACTCCCAGGAGTAGTCCGAGTAGGCGGTGCACAGGGCGATTTGCAACTCCGGGTCGACGGCCCACAGCTGTTCGATGGTTTCCAGTCCGTCCCAGCCCGGCGGCATGCGCATGTCGAGAAAGGCCATGGCATAGGGCTTCTCGGCGGCCAGGGCCAGCTTCACCAGCTCCAGCGCCTCCTGCCCCTGGTAGGCCGAGTCGATCTCGAAGCTTTGACGCTGCGGGCGAGTGGTGCCGAACAGCAGGTGTTCGGTAGAGTCCAGGCTCAGTTCGTCCTCCTGCTCGGGCCCGAGGATCTTGCGAAAGTCCTGATGGATCGACGCGGTATCGTCGATGATCAGGATGCGCTTGTTGGCGGCACCGGCTGCACGGTTCATAGGCGGATCTCCGGCATTGGGCGAGGAGCGATATGACCGGCGTGCAGCAGCTCGCTGGCACGTTGGCTATCGACGGCCTTGCTGAAGTAATAGCCCTGGGCCGTCATCGGTGAGCCGGCGGCCATCAATGAATGGCGTTGCTCCTGGGTTTCCACGCCTTCGGCGATGATGCCGATCCCCACTTCGCGGGCAAAGTTGATGATTGCCCGCAAGGTGGTAGCGCTTTCCACGTCCTGGCTCGCGTGGTTGATCAGCGACTGGGCCAGCTTCAGGTGGTTGACGCGGTAGGTCTTGAGGTAGTCGAAGGACGAGTAGTCGGTGCCGAAATCGTCGATGGCGATCTTCACGCCGAGTTCGCGCAGCTTGGGCAGTACGTCGTTCTTTGTCCATTTGGTGTGGGCCAGGGTCGCTTCGGTGACGTCGAACTGCAGGTCCGCGGGCGACAACCCCCATTTGCCGGTGGTCTCGAGCACGTCCCGAATCAGTTCGCCGCCACTTTTGAGCTGGGCCAGCGACAGGTTGATGGCAATCACCGGCGGTGCCATGCCGTCCCTGCGCCATTGGTGCATCTGCCGGCAAGCCTGTTCCAGTACCCAGCGCCCCAAGGCGACAATGGTGCCGGTTTTTTCCGCGGCGGGGATGAACTGGTCGGCGCCGAGTATGCCGCGCTCGGGGTGGTTCCAGCGCACCAGCGCCTCCATGCCGAGGATCTTGCCGCTGCCCAGATCGACTTCCGGCAGGTAGTGCAGTTCCAGTTCGTTCTGTTCGATGGCCTTTTTCAGGTCCTGGGTGATGGCGATCCGGTCGATGACTTCCTGGTTGATCTCCTCGGAATGGAAATGGTACTGGTTGCGCCCGCTGTCCTTGGAGCGATACAGCGCCATGTCGGCCTGGACCAGCATGCTGTCGGCGCTTTCGCTGTCCTGGGCATAGGTGCTGATGCCGACGCTGGCCGAAATCCGCACTTCATTGCCTTCCAGTTGGTAAGGCTCCACCAGGGCCTTGAGGATCTTGCTCGCCAGGGCGCCGGATTGCGCCGGGTCGAGCATTTCCATCTGCAACACCGCGAACTCATCGCCACCCAGGCGCGCCACCACATCGTTTTCCCGGGTGCAGGCCAGGATGCGTCGAGAGACTTCCTGCAGCAGCAGGTCGCCCACCGGATGTCCGAGGGTGTCGTTGATGCGCTTGAAGTGATCCAGGTCCAGGTAGAACACCGCGAACGACGAGGCGCCACGCCGGGCGCCGGCAAAACTCTGGTGCAGGCGCTCGATCAGGGTCGAGCGGTTGGCCAGCCCGGTGAGTCCGTCGGTGCGGGCGAGCAGGGCGATTTTCTCTTCGGCGAGCTTGTGTTCAGTGATGTCGATGATGATGCCTTCGACTTCCAGCAGGCGTCCTTCCGGGTCGCGGACCGGTACGTAGCGGTTTTCCACCCAGCGCAACTGACCGTCACCGGTGCGCAGGCGAAACTCGATGGAGGCGCCCTCGGCGTCCTTGTCGAGGACCTTGGCCATGGCCGCGTCGACCTTCTCCTGGTCGTCGGCGTGGATCAACTCCGCGGCCCAGTCGGCCGAGGCCAGCAGGCCTTCGGCCGAATGCCCGAACTTGGTGATGTTGTGGGAGATGTACATCAGCGGGAACGACGGCTCGCCGCGCAGGCGATAGAGCAGGGTCGGGCTGTTCTGCACGATGATGTTGGCGTCGGACAGCTCGCGGGTGCGTTCTTCGACGGCCTGTTCGAGCTGGTCCATTTTCAGCGCGGCGTCTTCGGTCATCTGCCATTTGACGGTCAGGGTGCTGGCCAGTTGGCGAATCTCGATGGCATCGAAAGGTTTCTTCAGGATCAGCAGGCGATCGCCCATGTCGACCCGCTCGTTCATCTCTTCCAGGGAATAATCGGAATAGGCGGTGCACAGCGCGACTTGCAACTTGGGGTCGACCTGCCAGAGCCGTTCGAGGGTTTGCAGGCCGTCCCAGCCCGGCGGCATGCGCATGTCGATAAAAGCCATGGCGTAAGGCTGCCCTTGCAGCAGGGCCTGCTCGACCTTGGCCAGGCCTTCCTGGCCCTGGAAGGCAGAATCGAGCTCGAAACACTCGACCTTGCGGGCGACGGCGTCGCCGAACAAGGCTTGCTCAGCCATTTGCAAATGGTCTTCGACTTCTTCCGGGCAGAGGGTCTTGCGAAAGTCTTCGTGGATCGACGGCGTGTCGTCGATGATCAGGATGCGGCGATTGGCGCCCCCCCCGGGGCTGCTCATCGCAAGGCTCCGGACACATTGACAGCAGGATGTACCGAGTTCATGCGGAGTTCCTTTCCTGATAACCACGCTGGCTTGTGGCGCGCTGGATTGCTTGCAGCATAGATCGGCCTGAGCTGATTTGCTGATAAACATGATGCCAATTGATGGTCGAACATCTACCCTTAGCGCAAAAGACAGGGACCGTCGGCTGTTCAAGGGGCCCTGGATAGAAGCCACACGCAGACATGAGGTGCTCCATGGATGAATCCGCAGTTGAAGTCGTGATCAAACCCCGTGTCCTGCTGGTCGACGATGAAGAGTCGATTCTCAACAGCCTGCGCCGTTTGCTGCGCAGCCAGGGTTATGAACTGTTCCTTGCCGACAGCGGCGCCCGTGCCCTGGAAATCATGGCCGAGCAGCCCATCGACCTGGTGATCAGCGATGCGCGCATGCCGAACATGGACGGTGCCACCCTGCTGGCGAGGATTCATGAGCTGTATCCGGCCTGCCTGCGGATCCTGCTGACCGGTTATGCCGACCTGGACATGATCGCCAAGGCGATCAACGAAGGGCGGATCTACCGTTACCTGAGTAAACCCTGGAACGATGAAGAGCTGTTGATGACCCTCACCCAGGGCCTGGCCTTCCAGCATTCGGAGCGTGAGCGCCAGCGCCTGCAACTGTTGGTCCACGAGCAGAACCGGCAACTGCAGTCGCTCAACTCGACCCTGGAAAAGCGCGTGATCGCGCGCACCAGCGAAGTCCAGCAGACCGCCGACATGCTTGACCTGGCCTATGAAGAACTCAAGCGCAGCTACGCCGTCACGGCCGAGGTGTTCTCGCGGATGGTCGAGTGGCGCCTGCCCAAGGACAAGCAGACCAACCGGGCGATCATCGATCTGGTCAAGGTCTACTGCAAGGTCCATGTCATGAATGAGGCGACCAGCCGCGACCTGGCCATGGCCGCGGCTCTGCACAATATCGGCAAGATGAGTTGGACCGACAGCATGATGGGCGCGCCGGCCGACCTGTTGCACCACACCGATCGCGAGCGTTATCGCGGTTATCCGAAGCAGAGCGAGTCGCTGCTGATGACCCTGGAGCCGATGCAGGATGCGGCCCGGCTGATTCTGCATCATCAGGAGCGCTGGGATGGCACGGGGTTTCCCGACCACCTCAGGGGCGAGGCTATTCCCCTCGGGTCGCGAGTGTTGAAGCTGGCGGTGGACTTTATCGAGTTGCAGCGTGGCCTGATTCTCGAACGGCAGATGAACAGCGACGAGGCACTGCTCTTTATTCGCAAGTACGCCGGCAAACTCTATGACCCGGGCCTGGTCGAGGACTTCGTCAAGGTCTGTGCCGAGTACCTGAGCGATGTGACCTTGGGCGACCCGTCGGTCAAGGTCCTGAGCACCCGCGAGCTGGTGGCCGGGATGATCCTGGCGCGCAACCTCAATGCCGACAACGGCATGCTGCTGCTCAACGCCGGCAAGCTCCTCAGCGCGGCGCTGGTGGACAAGCTGATTGCCTTCGAATCCATGGAGGGCGCCAAGTACAGCGTGTTCGTCAAGATTCCGGAAGAAATCCTGGCGCTGCTGGAGCAGAGCGAGTAGCCCCTCTGACTTTGTTCTGTGGCCTTGCGGCGGCTGAAACAGCGCCGCAGCGCAGACGCGCGAGCGCCGATGACGCTGCGGGGCTTCAGCGTACCGCGCTGACCCCATCGAGGGTCGAGAACGAGGTGTCCTTGGCTGTCAGCAGGAAGTCGCGCATGTAGGGCGCATCGAGCATGTCGGTGCGGACCGCCGCATACAGCGTGGCAAACAGGCCTTTCTCCCCCAGCCGCTTGGCCTTGACGTAGCCCCGCGAGCTGTATTCGTGCAGCGCCCAGTGCGGCATGCCGCAGACACCACGGCCGCTGGCCACCAATTGCATCATCATCACCGTCAGCTCGGAGGTGCGCACCTGCGCCGGCTCGACGTCGGCCGGTTCCAGGAAGCGGGTGAAGATATCCAGCCGATCGCGTTCCACCGGGTAGGTGATCAGGGTTTCCTTGAGCAGGTCCTCGGGCACGATATAGGGTTTGTTGGCCAGGGCATGCTGGTTGGCCACCGCCAGCATGGCTTCGTAGGTGAACAGTGGCACGTAGGTGATGCCCGCCAGTTCCAGCGGATCGGAGGTCACCACCAGGTCCAGGTCGCCACGGGCCAGGGCCGGCAACGGGGCGAAGGAAAATCCCGAGGCCAGGTCCAGTTCCACTTCCGGCCAGGCATCGCGGAACTGGTCGATGGTCGGCATCAGCCACTGGAAACAACTATGGCATTCGATCGCCATGTGCAGGCGGCCGGCGGTGCCGCCGGCCAGGCGCGCGATATCCCGCTCCGCCCCGCGCAGCAGCGGCAGGGTGGCGTCGGCCAGTTGCAGCAGGCGCAGTCCGGCGCTGGTGAAGCGCACCGGTTTGGTCTTGCGCACGAACAACGGCATGCCCAGGCGCTCTTCCAGTTCCTTGAACTGGTGGGACAGGGCCGACTGGGTCAGGTGCAGGCGTTCGGCGGCCTCTACCAGGCTGTCGGCTTCGCGCAGCGCGTGAAGGGTTTTCAAGTGACGGATTTCCAGCACCTGGGACTCCATGAGTAGATTTTGTGAGTGACGGGAAGGGTATGAGTTTGTCTCATGTTGCCCTGGCTGTCGACAGGAGCGCTGTCGCCGGTAAGCCTACCTTCGGGTGTCACTCGGCAATCTTCATCAAACTGTCACTGAACTGTGGCAGCGCCGTTGAACAAATAACATCAAACTCGCGCCTCAATGGGGTTCTGCGTTTCGGTGTTTTCATGCGTGTAGTAATTTTCCTGGCCGCACTACTGTTCGGCCTGCCGTCTTTTGCGGCTTCAAGATGTGATGTCAATGTTCCGACCCAACAGGTCGAACTGGAAAAGGTCAGCCTGGCCTACCAGAGTATCGGGCGTGCCTCGGATCCGGCCTTGCTGCTGGTGATGGGGCTGGGCGGGCAACTGATCCACTGGCCGGACGAGGTGGTGGTCGCGCTCTGTCAGCAGGGGTTCCGGGTGATTCGCTATGACAATCGCGATGTCGGCCTGTCCACCTGGCGCCAGGCGCCGGCCAGCGCCAACCTGACCTTCGAGGTGCTGCGCTACAAGCTCGGCTTGCCGGTGGCGGCGCCTTATACCCTGACCGACATGGCCGGCGATGCCCTGGGCCTGATGGATGCGTTGCAGATCCAGCAGTTCCATGTGCTCGGTGCGAGCATGGGCGGCATGATCGCCCAGCACGTGGCGGCGATGGCGCCGGAACGGGTCGAGAGCCTGACCCTGGTGATGAGCAGTTCCGGTGCCGAGGGCTTGCCGGCGCCCAGTGCGGCGCTGGTGCAGTTGCTCTCGCGGCGCAGCGCGCCGAACCGTGAGGTGGCGATCGAGCAGCAGGCCGATCTGCTGGCGGCCCTGGGCAGCCCGGAGGTGCGTGACGACCGCAACAAGCTGTTGCAGCAGGCGGCGGCCTCCTATGACCGTGCCTTCAATCCGGAAGGGGTGAAGCGCCAGATCATGGCGATTCTCGCCGAGCCGAGCCGGGTGCCGTTGCTCAATCAACTGCGGGTGCCGACCCTGGTGGTCCATGGCACGGCCGATCCGTTGCTGCCGGTGATGCACGGGGTGCACCTGGCGGCGCATATCCAGGGCAGTCGACTGGTGTTGGTGCCTGGGATGGCCCATCGTTTCCAGGAGGCGTTCAAGGCGCCGTTGCTGGCGGCGGTGCTGCCGTACCTGCGTCTGCATCAGGCGGATGTCAGTCGTTGGGCGCAGCTCTGAGGGAACTCATCGTTATCGCGGCCAACCCCGTCCTGTAGGAGCGTGGCTTGCCCGCGAAGCTTTTAGCGGTCTCAAGGGCCTCTTCGCGGGCAAGCCACGCTCCTACAGGTTATGCAGGGTTTTCCGAACCCGCTTCAGCGGATGATCTTGTCGACGTGGATCGCCAGCTTCTTCAGGCGATACCAGAAGCTGCGTTCGGAAATCCCGATCAACTGCGCCGCGGCCGCCTGCACGCCATTGCTTTCCTGCAGGGCCGCGAGGATATAAGCCTTCTCCACGTCCGCCAGGGCCGCGTCGAGGTCTTTCGGCAGGCCGGGGGCAATGCCGGGTAGCGGGCTGGCGCTGCTCTGGGGCGGCGTCGACTCGAACAGGTAAGCCGGCAGGTCACTCTCTTCGATCACGTGCCCGGCCGCGACGATGGTCGCTCGCTCCACACAGTTCTGCAGTTCGCGGATATTCCCTGGCCACGGGTAGTTGAGCATCGCCTGCAAGGCTTGCGCGCTGAAACCGTCGATGCGCTTGCCGGCCGTGGCGCCCAGGGTATGGGCGAAATGCCGGGCCAGCGGGGCGATGTCCTCGACCCGGTCACGCAGGGCGGGCAGGGGAATCGGGAAGACGTTCAGGCGGTAATACAGGTCTTCGCGAAACTCCTTGTCGGCCACCGCTTGCAGCAGGTTCTTGTTGGTTGCGGCAATCACCCGCACGTCGACCTTGCGCTCGCGCGGATCACCCACCGGCTCGATGATCCGCTCTTGCAGCGCACGGAGGATCTTGGCTTGCAACGCCAGCGGCATATCGCCGATCTCATCGAGAAACAGCGTGCCCTTGTCGGCCTGCATAAAACGTCCGACACGGTCCGCGACGGCCCCGGTAAAGGCGCCCTTGCGATGGCCGAACATCTCGCTTTCCAGCAAGCCTTCGGGAATCGCCGCGCAGTTGACCGCGACAAACGGCATATCGGCGCGGTTGCCATGCTTGTGGATGGCCCGGGCGACCATTTCCTTGCCGGTGCCGCTTTCGCCGGTCAGCAGGATCGTGGCGTTGCTTTCGCGCACCGAGTCCACGGCTTGCAGGACCCGGCGGAAGGTCGGGCTGTCGCCCACCAGGCTGTCGATCTGCTGGTGTTCGTCGAGCTCGGCGCGCAGGCGCGCATTGTCCCGCAGGATGTCGCGAAATTGCAGGGCCTTGTTGACGGTGATGTCCAGCTCGTCGATGTCGAACGGCTTGGCGATATAGTCGAAGGCGCCGTTGCGCATCGATTGCACGGCATTCTTCACGGTGCTGTAGGCGGTCATCACGATGACCGGCAACTGCGGGAAACGCAGCTTGACCTCCGAGAGCAATTGCGGTCCGTCCATGCCGGGCATGCGCCAGTCGCTGATGACCAGGTCGATTTCTTCCTGTTCCAGCACTACCAGGGCTTCCAGGCCGTTGCCGGCGGTGAAGACCCGGATATCGTTCTGGCTCAGTGCCGAGCTCAGCAGATCGCAGAGTTTGGGCTCGTCATCGACCACCAGGACGTTATGCGTCATCGTCTTCTTCCTCATCCTCGTGGTCCAGGTCGCCACCATGGGCCGGAATGTACAGGTTGAAGGTCGCGCCGGCATCTTTTTCGCTGATGCACTCGATGCGCCCGTCATGGTTCTCCATGATCGAATAGACCTTCGCCAGGCCCAGGCCGGTGCCCGAGGCCTTGGTGGTGACGAATGGCGTGAAAATGCGCTCGATCATGTCCGGCTCGATGCCCTGCCCGGTATCGGTGACACTGATGATGGTATAGCGCGTGTCCTTGGCAATGCCAATGGTCAGGCGCCCGCCCTTGGGCATGGCGTCGATGGCATTGAGGATCAGGTTCAGGCAGGCCTGTTTCAACTGCCGGGAGTCGGCATACAAGGTGGCGCCGGGCGCCTGGTCGTCGATCTGCGCGTCGATATTGTGGATCGCCAGTTCCGGAGCGCAGAAACCGAGGATTTCCTCGGCCAGCTCGCGGGCCGGGTAGAGCGCGCGAATCGGTGCGCTGGGCTTGGCGAAATCGAGGAATTCGGTGATCAGGTCGTTGATCCGCGAGACCTCGCTGATCACGTATTCCAGGTGCCGCTTGTCGGTGTCCGGCAGGTTGGCGCGGCGGTGCAGCAACTGCGTGGCGGTCTTGATGATGCCCAGCGGGTTGCGGATTTCGTGGGCCAGGCCCATGGCGACTTCGCCCAGGGCGTGCAAGCGGTCGCGGCGGCGCAGCTGGGCTTCGAGGTGATGCAGCTCGCCCAGGCGTTCGGTCATGTGGTTGAAGGTGTTGCTCAGTTCCGACAGCTCGTCGCTGCCGGTCACCGGGATACGCTTGCTGTAGTCGCCGGAAATCACCGCGCTGACGCCTTCGGCCAGGCCGCGCAAGGGCAGGGTCAGGCGCCGCGAGACCAGCCAGCCGACACTCAGCGACAGCACCGAACCCAGCATGAAGATCAGGATGAACAGGTTGCTCTGGTTGACCAGGCCCACCAGGCTGGTGTGGCGCAGCAGGCCGCTGAAAATCACCCCCTGCAGGTCGCCGGTGTCGTTGAAGATCGGCCAGTACAGGCCGCTGTAGCGGTTGGTGAAGACTTCACTGGGCTGGCGGGTGTCGCGCAGAACGTCGGTGATGCTGTCAGGCACGTTACTGGGGTGATCTTCGAAGCGCTGGGTGGAGAATATCTCGGAAAAACCCTGGGGGTTGGCCAGGTACAGGCGCAGATCCAGGGAGTGCACATCGGCGACGCTGTTGAGGAAACTGCTGTCCAGGTAGGTGGCGATGACCATCTGGTAGTCGACGCCGTCCTGGGTGGTGTCGAAGGTCGAGACCACCACGCCGGTGGTCACGCCGGCGATCTGAATGGTCTGCAACACCGCGTTGGGCGCGGTACTGATCTGCGAGACGATATCATCCGGCTGGGTGGTGAAGACCACCTTGTGGTCCTGGTTGCGCACCAGCGCCACCAGGTCGATGCCCATGGCGTCGGCGATGTCGGCGGTCAGCTTGTCGTGCTTGGCGGCGCGGTGCGAGCTGGGCGGCCGGGTGTAGAGCAGGAACAACTGCGCGACGCGGGCGTTGGAACGCTTGATCTCGCTGATCTCGTCCTTGACCACCTTGGTCGACTCTTGCAGCCAGATGCGCACGTTACTGTCGAAAATCTGCGACAGCGTCGTGGCCGCCAGTTCCGCGGCAATCATGGTCGGCACTACGCTGACCAGCCAGAACGCCAGCAGCAACTTGCGTTGCACGCTCCAGCGCGAGATCGAGAGGGGGCGTCGTTTTCGGCGGCGTTCTGGCGTGTTGGTCATCAGGTTTCGCTTATCGCAGCAGACATGGCAGGGTCGAATCGATCCGGGCGAACCAACAGTTTGACCCCTCTGAGGACATTGTTGACCAGCCAGTTGCGATGATGGAAAAACATATTATTGCCCTGGAAGCAGCAGCCCAGGCGAATCTTGCTGGCATAACCGGCTTGCCCGGACTCGTAGACCGGGATCTGGTGGCGAATGCAGTAATCGACATTGGCCAGCCAATTGCGGAAATAGAGATTGGGTTCGCGGCTTTGGTTCACCTCATGACCGAAAAATTTGTCGATCAGGCGTTCGCCGTCGAACAGCACCAGGTTGAACGCCACGAGGCGCTCGCCGGCCCAGTACAGGACACAGGCCGCGCGTTCGTCCATGTGTTCGAGTACATGGGTGAAGTAACCCGCCGGCAGCCGCTCGAATTGCAACTCGCTGCGCGCCAACGTGGCCTGGTACAGCTCCATGATCCGTGGCAGCACATCGTCGATATTGTGTCGCCATTCGATTCGCGGTCCGGGCGCCCGCAGTTTGCGCCGCAGGTCCTTGCGGGTTGCCTTGTCCAGGGTCCCCAGGTAGGCGTCGATGGAGCCGAACGGGATCGGCAGCAGCGCGTTGGGCAGGCTGGGCATGGCCTGGTAGCCGGCGGCCTTGCAGCTGCGGCGCCAGTCGTTGTCGTCGCTGGGGGCGTCCTTGACGGCGATCAGGCGGATACCCAATTGCCGGGCGTCAGCGTGGGCCAGGGCGAGCAGCTGTTCGAGCAGGGCCTGGCGCCGTGCCGGCGGTACATGGCTGGCCGTTCCGGCCGTGCAGCGCTCCGCCACCGGCGAGCCGATGGCGTAGAGCGGAAATTTCAGCAATCCCGGCAGGAATCGATTGATCCAGCCGGTGATGCGTTTAACCAAACCCTGCACCGTGGTGTCGAGTTTGTAGGAAGTCAGGAAGGCGGGGGCGACGGCCAGCAAACGGTCGTCTTCGAACAGCGCCAGGTAGCGCCATTCAAAGTCTTCGATGCCGGCTTTCTCCACCGCCAGGTAATACTCCCAATTCTCCAGGACGCCGACAAAGCAATCGTTCCAGGCGTTACGGTCGATAGCCTCGATGGTCGAGAAGGCTTGGGCGCTGATCACGGGTCTTTCCTTAGGCCTGTTGCCGCTGTGCTTCAGGCTCGCTCGAGATGCCGCTCAAACGCTCGACGTAGTCGGCGCTCAGCTCGATCACTTCCTTGTATTGCAGATCGACGGTGATCATGTGATAGCAGTTGTCGAGCATGACCTTGGTCACCGGACCGCCCAGGTGACGCTCGACGTAGTCGGCGTTCCATGGGCTGGTGATGTCGTCCTCGATGGAGTGGATCACCAGGGCCGGGGTCTTGATCGACGGCATGCGGCGCATGACCACGGCGTTCATCCGGTGCAGTTCGCGCACGGTGATGCCTTCCATGGTCAACAGCCCGGCATCGCTGCTCTGGCCGGCTTTCATCTGGCGCTCGACGATGGCCCGCAGGCGTTCGTTCTTGATGCCATAGGGCGGCTTTTCCTCGAAACGGCAGATGTGCACGCCGAACGGAATCTTCATCAGCAATGGCGTCAGGAATGCCAGCTTGTGAATGCTCCAGCCGTCGTAGCGCAGGGTCGTCGAGTACATCAGCAGCCCGGCGATCTGGCCCGGGTGTTCGGAGGCCATGTACATGGACATCACCGCGCCCATGGACAGACCGCCGACGAAAACCTGTTCGTGGCGCTCTTTCACCGCCACGAATGTCTTGCGTACGCCTTCATACCAGTCCAGCCAGCCGGTGGCCTGCAGGTCTTCGTTACCGCCGCAGTGCCCGGCCAGGGTCGGCACGTAAACCGTGCAGTTGCCCTTCTTGGCCAGGCCCTGGGCCACCCGACGGAGTTCCGTCGGGGTGCCGGTCAGGCCGTGGATCAACAAGATCCCGACCGGACCCGAGCCGAGTACGAAGCCAGCATCGCCTTCGCCCAGATCGATAGGTGTCATGTTCACCGCTTCATGGCTCGGTTCAGCAGTTGTTCGAGCAGTTTCAGACCCAGGTCGATTTCCGGGTAGCTGATTTCCAGCGACGGTGCCAGGGTGATCACGTTCTTGTAGTAGCCGCCGACGTCGAGGATCAGGCCGAGTTTCTGACCGTCAACCACCATGTCGCCCTTCATGCCTTCCTCGACCATGTAGTCCAGGGTGGCCTTGTCCGGGGTGAAGCCGTCGGTGGTGCAGATTTCGCAGCGCAGGGCCAGGCCCAGGCCATCGACGTCGCCGATGATCGGGAAGCGTTTCTGCAGCTCTTGCAGGCCTTCGAGGAAGTACTTGCCCTTGGCCATGACCATCGCGCCGTAGTCGACTTCGCTGGTCATTTTGAACATTTCCAGGCCAACGGCCGTACCCAGTGGGTTCGAGGCGAAGGTGGAGTGGGTGGAGCCTGGTGGGAAGATCTTCGGGTTGATCAGCTCTTCACGGGCCCAGATGCCGCCCAGCGGGTTCAGGCCGTTGGTCAGCGCCTTGCCGAAGACGATCACGTCCGGCTTGACGTCGAAGTGTTCAATCGACCACAGCTTGCCGGTACGCCAGAAGCCCATCTGGATTTCGTCGACGACCATCAGGATGCCGTGCTGGTCGAGGACCTGCTTCAGCTCGCTGTAGAAGTTCATCGGCGGGATCACGTAGCCGCCGGTGCCCTGGATCGGCTCGACGTAGAATGCGGCGTATTCGCTGGTACCGACTTTAGGGTCCCAGACACCGTTGTATTCGGTTTCGAACAGGCGGGCGAACTGCTGCACGCACTGGCTGCCGTATTCTTCCTTGGTCATGCCTTTCGGGCCGCGGAAGTGGTACGGGAACGGGATGAACTGTGCGCGCTCTCCGAAGTGGCCGTAGCGGCGACGGTAGCGGTAGCTCGAAGTGATCGAGGACGCGCCCAGGGTCCGGCCGTGGTAGCCGCCTTCGAAGGCGAACATCAGGCTCTTGCCGTTGGTGGCGTTACGCACGACTTTCAGCGAGTCTTCGATGGACTGCGAACCACCGACGTTGAAGTGCACGCGACCGTCGAGGCCGAACTTGTTCTTGGCGTCGACCGCGATCATTTCCGACAGTTCGATCTTGCCTTTGTGCAAGTACTGGCTGGCGATCTGCGGCAGGGTGTCGATCTGCTTTTTCAGGGCGTTGTTCAGACGTGGGTTGGCGTAGCCGAAGTTGACCGCCGAGTACCACATTTGCAGGTCGAGGTAAGCTTGGTCTTCGGTGTCCCAGACGTAGGAACCTTCGCAGCGGCTGAAAATGCGCGGTGGTTCGATGTAGTGAACTGTATCGCCGTAGGAGCAATATTTGGCTTCTTTTTCCAGAAGCACCTGGTCTTCGGCTGTAGCGATACGAATATCAGACATGGTGGAAGAGTTCCTGTTGTTCAAGATCGATAGAGTAGTTGCCGGCGTTCGCCGCGATGTCGTTCGGCAGCAGGGCCAGCATGGCCGGCAGCTCGGCGAAGGAGTCGAAGCGCGCGTAAGGAATGTTGTTGCGTTCGCAATGCTCGGCCAGGCGGCCCTTGGCGAAAACGAAGTCGGCGGTGCCGGCCACGCACATGTCCGATTGACCGTCACCGATCACCAGGATGCGTTTGCCCTTGGGCGCGGACTTGCATTTGCAGTTGCCGGAGGCGGCGCGGCAGGCGTCGCTGGAATACGGGAAATCGATGCGCCAGCTATTGTGGTCGACCTGGCGCAGGCGGTTGGCGAGGATCGGCAGCAAGGTCACGTAGTTGCGCGAGAGGATCCGCGCGATGCCTTGTTCGATGCCGTCGCTGACCACTTCGATGGAAGCGCCCAGGCCCATGACATGATCGACGAAGTCCGGGAAGTCCGGGTCGATATCGATGGTGTCGAAGTAAGCCAGCAAGTCAGCCGGCGAAGCCTTGACCAGCGCCAGTTGGCGGCTGAGGCATTCACGCGAACCGATATGACCGTCCAGCCACTCTTGCTCGATGCTTTCCCAGCTCGGGTCGGCGAAACGCTCAAGGATGTTGTCGATCGCGTCGGTGCGGGAGATGGTCCCATCGAAATCACACACGATATGCCAGTGCATCATCTGCTTGTACCTGTTGAATAAGAGCGCACACTGCGCATGCCCTACGCAGAGCACGGAGTGTGCCAAGTGCTCAAATCCGGTATTCTCGTGGAATATATCCGTTATATGTATCGGGTTGCGTACATGAAGCTACAAAATTTGTAGCTTCCTACAAACAACATCAGTGCTCGCCTACAAAAAGTCGTGTTTGTGAACGCGAAGGCATGTATCTACAAGGACACTTTCATGATTCGTCTCTCCTCCCCATTGCTGCTGGCTGGCCTTTTTTCCCTGGCTGGCTGGAGCCACGCGGCCCTGGCTGATGAAGGTCCGACCGGGCAAGTGGGGGTTGGGGTGGGCTATCAGCCCTATGATCCGTCGGGCAGCCGTTATGAAGTGACGCCACTGCCTTATGTGGACCTGGACTGGGGCAATGTCAGCCTCAGTGGCGATGACGGCCTGACCTGGGACGCGTTCAAGGCCAACGGTTTCAGCATCGGGCCTTTCGCCAATTACGTGCCCGGGCGCAACTCCAACGGCTCGTTGCGCGGTTTGCGCGATGTGCCGGACATGGGCGTGGTGGGTGGTTTCGTGGAATACGCGCCGGCCGACTTCTGGCGGTTGTTCGCCGAGCTGGGCAGTGCCGTCGGCGGCGGTAGCGGGCAGGGCGGCCTGCTCGGGCGTTTGGGTGGAGAGCTGGGCTATCCGTTGGGCATGGGGATTATCGGCCGGAGCAATTTCACCGCGCACTATGCCGATGAGCGCCAGGCACAGACGTTCTTCGGTGTGAGTGCCCAGGAGGCACAGGACTCGGGGATCCGCCAGTATCATGCCGGCGGTGGTTTCCAGAACCTGACCCTGACCCAGAGCTTTGCCATCCCCCTGGGCGGTAACTGGTCGCTGATGACCAGTGCCAGCTGGATTCACCTGGTGGGCTCGGCGGCCGACAGCAGCATCGTCAAGCAGAAGGGCGACAGCGACCAGGGGCAGATCCAGACGGCGATCAGCTACAAGTTCTGAGGCCTGACCTTCTTTTGTAGGCACTGGCGCCGGGATGGCGATGTCATATTCAATGACGCCATCGCCAGCAAGCTGGCTCCTACAGGGTTTTGGGCACGACGATAATATGCGGCGTGACTCGGATCTGTAGGAGCCAGCTTGCTGGCGATAGCGCTGCGACATTCACCGCCATCGCCGGCTAGTTCTTCTCGCCTTCTGCCAGCAACGCAATCCCGCCGATAATCACCGCCACACCGATCCAGTGCAGCAGGCTGATCTGCTCGTTCAGCCCCAGCCAGGACGCCAGCAGCACCGCGACAAACACCAGCGAACTCAGCGGAAACGCCAACGACAGCGTGCTGCGTCGCAGAATCAGCATCCAGACGAAAAACGCCCCGATATAACAGGCTACCGCCACCCAGACACCCGGGTTGAGCAGTACCGCGTGCAGCCATTGCAAACTGAAATCGGTCTGCCCGAGTTGATCGCCGCCGACTTTGGTGGCGATCTGTCCGCCGCTTTCGCAAGCGATCAGCAAGGCCCAGAGCACGATGGTGCCGAAGCGCCCGTGCAGCCAATCAATGTGTTTTGAACCGCTCATCAACAATTTCCTTCGAACATGAATGGAGCCCTCAAGCGCCGGAAATGGCCACCAGCATCACGCCGGCGGTGATCACCAGCGTGCCGAGCCAGCGGCGGCGGCTGACGGTTTCGCCCAGCACCATCTTGCCGGCCAGCACCACGCCGCAATAGGCCAGGGCCCCGATGGGAAACACCAGGCTCAAGGGTGCCCGGGACAGGGCTTCGATCCAGACAAAAAACTCGATGACATAAGAACCGATCCCGCACCACAGCAGGGGGGCGTTGAACACCTGGCCCCAGAAGGCTTTCAGCCTGAAGCCACCCTCCAGCTCCGGCAGACGGTCCAGGCCCATCTTGAAACAGAGCTGGCCGATCACGTCCAGGACAACGGAAAAAAGTACCAGCAAAAAAACGCCAAGGGTCACGGAAACAGCTCCTAGAACAGCAGGGTCAACGCTTTATCGCGCGCCGGATTGCACAGTCGCTTGGCTTCGCTGCAGCGTCCATGAAGGCGCACAGCGTAAGGGCTTTGCCGGCAAATGCAAAGGACAGGCCAGCACAAAGCGGACGGGGCGCCGGGCGACGGTGGTGGATCAGCCGTGAAAACGCAGCCAGAGGCTGACCAGCACACTGGCCACCAGCAACCAGGCGAGTACCGCCAGGGCCAGCGATGTCTCCAGGCGCAGCCGGTCCACCAGCACATACAGGGTCGCCAGGTAGATGAAGTAGGGAATGATCGACCACATGCCGAACAGGATGGTGGTTTTCAGATCATCGATCGAACGACCCTTGCCGACGATGTAGTGCGCGATCAGGGCAAAGGTCGGGAACAACGGTACCAGCCCGGCAATGTAGTAATTGCGGGTTTTCGACAGGGCGGCGAGCAGCACCACGACCAGGGCGCCGAGGGCGGCCTTCAACAGTAAATCCATCTTGCCCGCCGTCAGTGACTCAAACCGTACTTCTTGACCTTGTCGAACAAGGTGGTCTTGGCCATGCCGAGTTCGTGGCTGGCCTGGCTCAGGTTGCCGCCGCTGCGCTGCAGGGCCTCGTTGAGCAGGTTACGCTCGAAGGCTTCCACCGCTTCGGCAAAGCCCAGCCCGCCGCCGCTTTGCGCACCGGCTTTCTTGAAGGGCGGCAGGCCGAGGGCGAAGCGCTCGGCGACGTTGCGCAGTTCGCGCACATTGCCCGGCCAGTCGTGGCTCATGAGGCTGGACAAGGTCTGGTTGTCCAGCTCCGGCGCGATACGGTCGAAACGCAGGGAGGACTGCTGCAGGAAGTGTTCGAACAATTGCAGGATGTCTTCGCGCCGCTCGCGCAGGGGCGGTAGCTCCAGGGTCACCACGTTCAGCCGGTAATACAGGTCGCTGCGAAACTCGCCGGCGCGGCCCCTTTCGTCGAGGTCGAACTTGGTGGCGGCGATGACCCGGCAATCGACGACCACGCTCTGGTTCGAGCCCAGGCGTTCCAGGGTGCGCTCCTGCAAGACCCGCAGCAGTTTGATCTGCATGGGGATCGGCATGCTTTCCACTTCGTCGAGGAACAGCGTGCCGCCATGGGCATGCTCGATCTTGCCGATGCGGCGTTTGCCGGCGCCGGTAAAGGCATTGGCCTCATGGCCGAAGATCTCGCTCTCGAACAGGTTTTCCGGCAGCCCGCCGCAGTTGAGCGCGACGAACTGTTGCGACTTGCGCCGGCTGAAGTCATGCAGGCAGCGGGCGACCAGTTCCTTGCCGGTGCCGGTCTCGCCTTCGATCAGCACGTTGGCCGAGGTATCGGCGACATTGGCGATCAGTTCCCGCAGGTTCTGCATGGCCGGCGAGCGGCCGATGATCCGGCCCTCCAGCGAGTCGCGCTCGGCCAGTTGCCGGCGCAACGACCAGACTTCCCGGGCCAGGCCGCGTTGCTCCAGGGCGCGGCGGGCGACGTCCACCAGGCGCTCGGGGGAAAAGGGCTTTTCCATGAAGTCATAGGCGCCGTTGCGCATGGCGCCGACAGCCATGGAGATATCGCCGTGGCCGGTAATCAGCACCACCGGCAGGCTGCTGTCGCGAGCCTTGAGCCGGGTCAACAGCTCCAGGCCGTCGATGCCCGGCAGGCGGATGTCGCTGATGACGATTCCGGGGAAGTTGTCGCCGATCCGTGCCAGGGCTTCCTCGGCACTGCCGACGCCTTCGCTGGGGATATCTTCCAGGGACAGCGCCTGCTGGCAGCCGAGCAGGACATGGGGGTCGTCCTCGACAATCAGGACAGTGAGGTCGTTGTTCATATCGGCTCGGCCTTGGCAGGGTTGACCCGCGGTAAAGTGAGGACGAAGGCGGTACCGCCCGTGAGGGGGTGTTCGACCCCGAGGTGGCCGCCGGCCGCCGCCGCGAGGCTGGCGGAGAGGGTCAGGCCGAGGCCCAGGCCCTGTTCTCCCGGCTTGGTGGTGAAGAAGGGTTCGAACAGGTGCTTGCGCGCCTCAGGCTCGATGCCATGGCCGTTGTCGCGTACCAGCAGGCGGTATTTGCCTTCGACGAAGTCGCCTTCCAGCCACAGTTCCGGCAGCGGTTGGGCCTGCATGGCGTCGAGGGCGTTGCCGACCAGGTTGACCAGGATCTGCTCCAGGCGGGTCTGGTCGATGGCCAGTTGCACGTCGTCGAAGTCGCGATGGACTTCCAGGTGCAGGGTTTCGACCCGGCTGCCGAGGACCTGCAGGGAGGCGTCGACGGCCTTGGCCAGGCTCGACTCGCCCTTGTCGTCACCGCGCCGGGCAAAGGCGCGCAGGCTGGCGGTGATCCGGCCCATGCGGTCGATCAGGTCGTTGATGGTGCGCAGGTTGGTGCTGGCGGTGTCCAGTTCGCCGCGTTCGAGGAAACGCACGGTATTGCCGGACAGGGTGCGCAACGCGGCCAGCGGCTGGTTGAGTTCATGGGCGATGCTGGTGGACATCTGGCCGATGGCGGCCAGCTTGCCGGCCTGGACCAGTTCGTCCTGGGCGCGGCGCAGGGTTTCCTCGGCCTGGCGCCGTTCGCGGATCTGGTCCTTGAGCCGATCATTGCTGGCGCGCAGGTCGACCGTGCGCTCGGCGATCCGTCGTTCCAGCTGGCTGTTGGCTTCCTGCAGGGCTTCGCGGGCGGCCAGGCGGGTGGCGATGACCTTGCGCCGTTCGTTCCAGGCGATCAGCAGGAAGGCCACCAGGGCAAAGGCCACGGCCACCAGCATGCCCTGGTTGGCGGCTTCGCGGCGCAGGTCCTGCAAGGGGGTGAGCAGGGTGAGATGCCAGGGCGTGTCGCTCAGGCGCCGGGTCTGGGCCAGGTAGCTGACGCTGTCGCCGTCCTTGGCCAGCTCGGTGTTGGCCGGGAAGGTCAGGGTTTCGACGCCCTCGGCCAGGCGTTCGCGGGCCAGGGGTTGCAGCTCGTTCAGCGGCCACCAGTAATATTGCAGGCTGCGGGCCAGGCGTTCCTTGATCTCCGGGGTCAGCGGGCGCACGGACTTGAGGCGTCGGGCCGGGTCGCTGGAGAGGATGATGATGCCGTTCTCGTCCGTGACAAAAGCTTCCAGGCGGGCCCGTTGCCAGCGCTCTTCAAGGGCTTCGAGGCGGACCTTGATCACGGCTACGCCGATGATCTTGCCTTGTTCTTCCAGGCCGTGGGCCAGGTAATAGCCGGGTTCGCCGCTGGTGCTGCCGATCCCGTAGAAACGCCCCGGCAGACCGCGCACGGCGTCCTGGAAATAGGCGCGAAAGGACAGGTCTTCACCGAGGTAGCTGTCGGCATCGCGCCAGTTGCTGGTGGCCAATACCCGACCGCTGGTGTCCATGACATAGATGGCCCGACTGCGGCTGCGCCGGTTCAGGCCTTCGAGGTAGGCGTTGACCGCCTGGCGGTGTTCGGCGTCGGGCTCCTTGAGCAGGGCCGAGACGCTGGATTCAAGCTCCAGCAGGCTGGGCAGGTAGGTGTACTTGCTGATCTCGCTTTCGACGGTGCGGGCGTGCAGCTCCAGCTGGCGTTCGCCGTTTTCGCTGAGGGTGCGGATGCCATAGTGTTCGCTGATGCGATAGCCGGCGTAGCCCAGGCCGATCATCATCAGGATGATCAGGGGCGGCAGGAACAGTTGGCGGATCAGGCGGGGTTTCACGGCGAATGAGGGCGGCGTCGCGCGATAGAGGTTGGGGTCGCATTTCATCACGTTTGCCTTGGGTCAACCAGACCGCGTGTCTGCACGGCCATCACCTGAACCCTGTAGGAGCGAGCTTGCTCGCGATGGTGGAGCAGGCGCCATGGGGCATCAGGTACCCCGTGTTATCGTTGACGTCCATCGCGAGCAAGCTCGACTCCTACAGGGGGAGCCTGGGGTTTTAGTGCTGCAGGATCTTCTCGAGGAAATGCTGCGCACGTTCCGAACGGGCACTGATGTCGCCGAAGAACTCGTCCTTGTTGCAGTCCTCGATGATCTTGCCCTGGTCCATGAAGATCACACGGCTGGCGACCTTGCGGGCAAAGCCCATTTCGTGGGTCACGCACATCATGGTCATGCCTTCCTGGGCCAGTTGCACCATCACGTCGAGCACTTCGTTGACCATTTCCGGGTCGAGGGCCGAGGTCGGTTCGTCGAACAGCATCACCACCGGGTCCATCGCCAGGGCACGGGCAATCGCCACACGCTGTTGCTGGCCGCCGGAGAGTTGCCCCGGGTGCTTGTGGGCGTGGGCCGACAGACCGACGCGATCCAGCAGTTGCAGGCCTTTGCTGGTCGCTTCTTCCTTGCTGCGGCCGAGGACCTTGATCTGCGCGATGGTCAGGTTTTCGGTGATGGTCAGGTGCGGGAACAGCTCGAAATGCTGGAACACCATGCCGACCCGCGAACGCAGCTTCGGCAGGTTGGTCTTCGGGTCGGCGATGGAGGTGCCGTCGACCACGATGTCGCCTTTCTGGAAGGGTTCCAGGGCGTTCACGCATTTGATCAGGGTGGACTTGCCCGAGCCCGAAGGACCGCAGACCACCACCACTTCACCCTTGCTGACCTCGGTGCTGCAATCGGTCAGCACCTGGAAGTCGCCATACCACTTGTTGATGTTCTTGATAGAGATCATACGGCAAACCTTTTTTGCAGACGCTTGACCAGCAGCGAGGCGGCAAAGCTGATTGTGAAGTAGACCAGACCTGCGAAGATCAGGAATTCATTGGAACGGCCGATGATGTCGCCGCTCGAGCGCGAGGCGTTGAGGAAATCCACCAGGCCCACGGTGTAGACCAGCGACGTGTCCTGGAACAGGATGATGCTCTGCTGCAACAGCAGCGGGGTCATCTTGCGGAACGCCTGGGGCAGGATGATCAGGCGCATGGTCTGGCCATAGCTCATGCCCAGGGCCTGGGCGGCGCCCATCTGGCCCTTGGCGATCGACTGCACGCCGGCGCGGACGATTTCGCAGAAGTACGCCGCTTCGAACATCATGAAGGCCACGATGCAGGAGGCGAACGCGCCGATCGGCGTGTCTTCTCCGGTGATCCAGCGCAGGACGAAGGGTACCGCCAGGTAGAACCAGGTGATCACCAGCAGCAGCGGGATCGAGCGGAAGTAGTTGACGTAGGCACCGGCGACGTTGGCCAGCAGCTTGTTCGAAGACAAGCGCATCAAGGCCAGGAGCGTACCGATGACCAGGCCGCCGACGACACCCAGCACCATCAGCTGCAGGGTCATCAGCATGCCGTTCCAGAGACCCGGAATGGCCGGGACGATGCCACTGAAATCGAAGTCCATTATTTACCCCCCACGGAGATCAGGCCGGGCACCGCGACTTTCTTCTCGACCAGGCGCATCAGCAACATCAGGCTCATGTTCAGGGTGAAGTAGATCAGCGTCGCCAGGGTGAAGGCTTCGAACAGGTTGGCGGAGAACTCGGCGGTCTGCTTGGTCTGCGCGAGCAGTTCCATCAAGCCGATCAGCGAGGCCACGGAGGAGTTCTTGAAGACGTTGAGGAATTCCGAGGTCAGCGGCGGAATGATGATCCGGTAGGCTTGCGGCAGCAGCACGTTCCAGTAGATCTGCGGCAGCTTGAAGCCCATGGCGCGGGCCGCCGATTCCTGGCCGCGGGGCAGCGCCTGGATGCCGGTGCGGACTTGTTCGCAGACCCGGGCGGCGGTGAACAGGCCCAGGCAGACGACGACGCTCAGGTAGGCCGAGGTGGTCGGATTGAGGTCCTGTTTGTACCAGTCCTGCAGGTTTTGCGGCAGCAGATCGGGTATCAGGAAGTACCAGATGAACAGTTGCACCAGCAGCGGCACGTTGCGGAAGATTTCCACGTAGATCGTGGCAATGCCCGATACCACGCGGTTCGGTACGGTACGCATCACGCCCAGCAGCGAGCCGAGGATCAGTGCAACGATCCAGGCCACCACGGCGATGGCGATGGTCCAGCCCAGTCCGGAGATGAACCAGTCGAGATAGGTCTCGCTGCCCACACCGGTGGACTTGAAGAACACGCCCCAGTCCCAGTTGTAATTCATTCGGGTCTCCCCTCGGATCAATCAGTGGTCACGCACGTGCTTCCCGGGACTCCGCCCCGCCTGACGTGCTTCGTCAGGCACACACGTTCCGCTCGCGGTCCGAGTGTCTTTCCCATCTCAATAGAAGAAGCCAGTACAGCAGATATCAACAAACTCCCGGATATGCGTTCGTGCCACCGGGAGTTCGCTCAGAGGTGCATCAGATCTTTTTGTCCGGTGCAGGCTTGTCGTTCGGATTGGCCAGCAGGGCCTTGAGCTCGTCGCTCATCGGGAAGTTCAGGTTCAGGCCTTTTGGTGGAATCGGCTGGGTGAACCACTTGGCGTAGATCTTGTTGATCTCGCCGGACTTGTAGGTTGCGACGATGGCGTCATCCACGGCTTTCTTGAAGGCCGGGTCGTCCTTGCGGACCATGCAGCCATAGATTTCGTAGGATTGCGGGGTGCCGGTCACGGCCCAGTCATCAGGCTTCTTGGCCTTGGCCATTTCCCCGGCGAGCAGGGCGTCGTCCATCATGAAGGCTACGGCGCGGCCGCTTTCGAGCATGTTGAAGGCTTCGCCATGGTCCTTGGCGGAGATGACGTTCATGCCCATCTGCTTGTCGGCGTTCATCGCCTTGATGATGCGCTCGGACGTGGTGCCGGCGGTGGTCACGACGTTCTTGCCCTTGAGGTCGGCGAAGTCCTTGTAGGTGGAGTCTTTCTTCGACAGCAGGCGGGTGCCGATTTCGAAGATGCCGACCGAGAAGTCCACTTGCTGGCCGCGTTCGGCGTTGTTGGTGGTGGAACCACACTCGACGTCGACGGTGCCGTTCTGCACCAGCGGGATACGGGTCTGGGAAGTGACCAGGTTGTACTTGACCTTGAGGTCTGGCATGTCGAGGTCTTTCTTGATGCCTTCGACGATGGCCAGCTGGATATCGTGGGAGTAGCCCACTGGCTTGCCGGACGCATCCGCGATATAGGAGAACGGAATGGAGCTGTCGCGATGCCCGAGGGTGATGGTGCCGGACTCTTTGATCTTCTTCAGGGTGCCGGTCAGTTCAGCGGCGAAAACTGGAGTACTGATCAGAGCAACAGCGATAGCTGCGCCCAGAAGCTGGGGAACGATGCGCATCAGATGGTTTCCTCGAGATTGTTTTTCTTATGGAGTCGGTCAGCCGACTCTCGGGTACTTCGAAGCGCTCATCCGACCCCAAGGGCGGCCTGAGCATTCGGTATCGAGTGTAGAGCACGACTCATGCCAGGCTTGGGGGTGAGGTTTTAGTCATTGATTTTAAAGGGGAATCTGATTGTTTCGAGAGGTTTCGGAGCGTCTGGCGTCCGGTTTGCCGAATGGTTGGCGAAGGGCTGTTCGGAAAACCGAATGGGAAGGGGCTGTAGGAAGGGGCTTGTTTTTGAGGGGGTTGGTGATCGCAAGGGCCTCTTCGCGGGCAAGCCCTGCTCCTACAATGTGGTGTCGTACACAAAATGGGTGAACGACGATGAACTGTAGGAGCAGGGCTTGGTCCGGGCGGCGTTCCGACGAAGCTCTTGGCGGCTTTGAGACGTGCCCGAAATCAGGCCGCTTCGATCTTGCCGCGGTGCTGCTCGACCTTGTCCAGATAGTGCTGCAACTGTTGCTGCTCGGCCGCCGTGGTGAACAGGCCCAGCTTGCTGCGCCGCCACAGGATATCCACGGCCGCGCAGGCCCACTCTTCGCTGCACAGGTAATCGACTTCGCGGGTATAGAGGCCGCCACCCAGGTGTTCGCCCAGGTCGCTCAGGTTCTGCACGCCCTCCAGCAGGCGCCAGGTGCGGCTGCCGTAGGTGCTCGCCCAACGCCGGGCGATCTCGGTTGGAATCCAGTCGAAGCGGGTACGGATCTCGTGGCTCAGGGCCTGGCGCGTGGTCATGTCTTCGCCGCCGGGCAAGGTCGAGGTGGCGGTCCAGCTCGGTTTCATGTTCTTGAAGAACGGTGCCAGCTGGGCCAGCGCCGATTCGGCGAGCTTGCGGTAGGTGGTCAGCTTGCCGCCGAACACCGACAGCAGCGGGGCTTCATCGTTGCCGCCGGAGAGCGCCAGGGTGTAATCGCGAGTCACCGCCGAAGGGTTGTCGGACTCGTCGTTGCACAGCGGACGGACGCCGGAATAGCTGTGCAGGATATCGCTGCGGGCCAGCTGCTTCTTGAAGTGTGCGTTGACCACCTTGAGCAGGTAGTCGGTTTCGGCTTCGGTGATACTGACCTTGGCCGGGTCGCCCTGGTATTCGCGGTCGGTGGTGCCGATCAGGGTGAAACGGTCCAGATACGGAATGGTGAAGACGATGCGCTGGTCCTCGTTCTGCAGGATGTGCGCGTGTTCGCCTTCGTACAACCGGGGCACGATCAGGTGGCTGCCCTGGATCAGGCGGATGCCGTAGGGCGATTCCAGCTTCAGGTCGTCCTTGATGAACTTGGCGACCCAGGGGCCGGCCGCGTTGACCAGGGCCTTGGCCTGGATCGAGAAACGCACGCCATTGCCGTGTTCCATCTCCAGATGCCACAGGCCATTGCCGCGACGGGCGCTGACGCAGCGGGTGCGGGTGTGTACATGGGCGCCGTTCTCCCGCGCGGCCATGGCATTGAGCACTACCAGGCGCGCGTCGTCGACCCAGCAATCGGAGTATTCGAAACCCTTGGTGATTTCCGCCTTGAGCGCGCTGTCGGCGCCGAACTTCAGGCTTTTCGAACCGGCGAGCTTCTCGCGCTTGCCCAGGTGGTCATACAGGAACAGGCCGGCACGAATCATCCAGGCAGGACGCAGGTGCGGACGATGGGGCAGGACGAAACGCATCGGCTTGACGATATGCGGGGCCTTGGCGAGCAGCACCTCACGTTCGGCCAGGGCTTCGCGCACCAGACGGAATTCGTAGTGTTCCAGGTAACGCAGGCCACCGTGGATCAGCTTGCTGCTGGCCGAGGAGGTGTGGCTGGCCAGGTCGTCCTTTTCGCAAAGGAACACCGAGAGACCGCGACCGGCTGCGTCCGCGGCAATCCCGACACCATTGATACCACCGCCAATCACGGCGATGTCATAGAGCTCGGCAAGGGGTGGGGCAGGCAAGGTGCTGGGGTTCATCGGTGAGCCTCGCAGGGTCTTCTCTATATTTGAATTCGAACATTAATGTTCACTTTCGAAAATAGTAGCGGATAAACGTGCTCACGACCAGTCAACCCTGATTGAAAAAATCCATCAGGATAGGTGGAAAGGAAAATTATCGAACATTGTAGGGCGAGAGAGGTGGTGCGCCCTTGTTACTGTAGGAGCAGCCTGTCGACGCTCGATTGCTCGTGATGGTCGCCAACGCCAACGCGGGGTATCTGAATAATCGCGGTGCCTTTACGTCCATCGCGAGCAAGCTCGCTCCTACAAGGGGGGTCAGACCACTTCCAGGCGGATCTTGTGCTGCTGCAGCAGTTGGGCCAGCGCCGGTACGGGCGCCTGGTCGGTCACCAGGGCGTCGATCAGGGTGATGGGCCCCAGGCGAACCATGGCATTGCGCCCGAACTTGCTGGAGTCCGCGGCCAGGATGACCTTGCGCGCATTGGCGATGATCGCCTGGGAAACCCGCACTTCCTGATAATCGAAGTCCAGCAGGCTGCCGTCTTCGTCGATGCCGCTGATGCCCACCAGGGCAAAGTCGACCTTGAACTGGTTGATGAAGTCGACGCTGGCCTGGCCCACTACACCGCCGTCACGGCGCACGTTACCGCCGGCCAGCTGGACTTCGAAATCATCCTTGGCGCTGAGGATCGACGCCACGTGCAGGTTGTTGGTGATGATCTTCAAATGGTTGTGATTGAGCAGCGCCCGGGCGATGGATTCGGTGGTGGTGCCGATATTGATGAACAGCGAGGCATGATCGGGGATATGGGCGGCGATGGCTTCGGCTATGCGTTGCTTTTCATCGCGCATCTGGTCGGCGCGCATGGCGTAGGCGGTGTTTTCCACGCTGGAGTCGTAGGCCGCGCCACCGTGGTAGCGACGGAGCAGATTGGAGTCCGCCAGCTGGTTGATATCGCGGCGGATGGTTTGCGGGGTCACGACAAAAAGCTGGGCCATTTCCTCGATGCTGACATAACCGCGTTCGCGGACCAGTTCGAGGATTTGTTGCTGGCGGGGAGGCAGATTCATTGGGCGTCCTTTGGGCTGCCGTACAAATTCTTCCATCATGCCGCAGGAAGGACCTGTCTGCCACTTGCGGGGCCAATCAATCGCGGATGTGCGGTGGGGGTGTCGTACGTTGTTGCTGTTGAGGTCGCTCTTGTTTCTGCGGCCTGTTGAGCGTCGTCCGATCTCGGGAGCGCCACAAAACCTGTAGGAGCTTGGCTTGCCAGCGAAGCTTTTGGCGTCTTCAAGGACGCCTTCGCGGGCAAGCCCTGCTCCTACAGGGCCGTGTTCAGCCTAATGAACAGCGTTCGGCTTAGTTGCTTTCTTCGTGCGGTTCCCAATCGCGGGTACGGCTAACCGCTTTCTGCCAGCCGGCGTAGAGTTTTTCCTTCTCGGCCTCAGGACGCTGCGGCTCGAACTCGCGCTCGATCACCGCCTTGCCCCGCAGTTCTTCCAGGCTGCCCCAGAAACCGCACGCCAGGCCGGCCAGGTAGGCCGCGCCGAGTGCCGTGGTTTCGCGCATTTGCGGGCGCTCGACCTGGGTCCCGAGAATGTCGGCCTGGAACTGCATCAGGAAGTTGTTGGCCACCGCGCCGCCGTCCACGCGCAGGGCCTTGAGGCGTTCGCCCGAGTCCTGTTGCATGGCGTCCAGCACGTCGCGGGTCTGGTAGGCGATCGACTCCAGGGCGGCACGAATGATGTGATCCACCTTCACCCCACGGGTCAGGCCGAACAGTGCGCCACGGGCATAGGGGTCCCAGTACGGAGCGCCCAGGCCGGTGAAGGCCGGTACCAGGTACACGCCGTTGCTGTCCTTGACCTTGCTGGCGAAGTATTCGGTATCGAAGGCGTCGTTGATCAGCTTCAGTTCGTCACGCAGCCACTGGATGGTCGAGCCACCGTTGAATACCGCGCCTTCCAGGGCGTAAGCCACTTCGCCGCGAGGGCCGCAGGCGATGGTGGTGAGCATGCCGTGCTTGGAGCGGACGGCCTTGGTGCCGGTGTTCATCAGCAGGAAGCAGCCAGTGCCGTAGGTGTTTTTCGCCTGGCCCGGTTCCACGCACATCTGGCCGAACAGGGCCGCTTGCTGGTCGCCGGCGATACCGCCGATGGCGATGCCGCTCTTGGTGTGGCCGTAGATTTCCGAGGACGACTTCACTTCCGGAAGCATTTCCCGGGGAATGTCGAGGATCTCCAGCATCTTCGCATCCCATTCCAGGGAGTGGATGTTGAAGAGCATGGTGCGCGAGGCGTTGGTGTAGTCGGTGACGTGGGTCTTGCCGCCGGTGAATTTCCAGATCAGCCAGCTGTCGATGGTGCCGAACAGCAGCTCGCCGCTGCGTGCGCGTTCACGGCTGCCTTCGACGTTGTCGAGGATCCACTTCAGCTTGGTGCCGGAGAAGTACGGGTCGGTGACCAGGCCGGTGGTTTCGCGGATGTACTCTTCGTGACCGTCGCGCTTGAGCTGTTGGCAGATCTCGGTGCTGCGGCGGCACTGCCAGACGATGGCGTTGTAGATCGGACGGCCGCTGACCTTGTCCCAGACCACGGTGGTTTCACGCTGGTTGGTGATGCCGATGGCGGCGACCTGGTCGTGGTGCAGGCCGGCTTGCGCCAGGGCTTCAACCATGACCGCGCTCTGGGTGGCGAAGATTTCCATCGGGTCGTGTTCGACCCAGCCGGCTTGTGGATAGTGCTGCTGGAATTCGCGCTGGGCGGTGCCGACCACATTGGCGTCGCGATCGAAGATGATCGCCCGCGAGCTGGTCGTACCCTGATCGAGGGCAATGATGTAGTTCTTATTCTGAGTGTCGGTCATTTTCGATTGCCTTGATGAATATAGGGAAAAAAGTGCCGGGATGAGTGCCCTCAGGGAGAAGGGCGCTCACAGGGAGTGGCGTCTTGCAGGTGTTTCAGGAAGCCTGGACCTTTTTGGCCGCGGTCGCGGGTTCTTCCTGTAGCGCGGGTTGGGCGCTGGGCAGATGGCGGGCAATCATCCCGCGATACAGCACGGCGCCCAGGCAGGCACCGACAATCGGTGCAAAGATCGGAATCAGGAAGTACGGAATGTCGCGTCCGCCGGTGAAGGCGATATCACCCCAGCCGAAGAGGAAGGTCATCAGCTTGGGGCCGAAATCCCGTGCAGGGTTCATCGCAAAACCGGTCAACGGACCCATCGCGCTGCCGATCACGGCGATCAGCAGGCCGATCAGCAGGGGCGCCAGCGGGCCATTGGGCAGGCCGTTGTTGTCGTCAGTCAGGGACATAATCACGCCCATCAGGATCGCGGTGATCACCACTTCCACCAGGAACGCCTGGGCAGTGCTCAGGGCCGGGTTGGGGTAGGTGGAAAACACCGATGCCAGTTCCAGGCTGGCCTGGGAGCCGCGGATCATATGGTGGGTTTGTTCGAAATCGAAGAACAGGTTGCTGTAGAGCGTGTAAACCAACGCGGCGGCACAGAAGGCCCCGGCGACCTGGGCAAGGATGTAGAACGGCAGTTTGCGTTTATCGAAATCGGCGAACAGGCACAGCGCAATGCTCACGGCCGGGTTCAGGTGAGCGCCGGAAACGCCGGCGGTCAGGTAGATCGCCATGCTCACGCCCATGCCCCAGATGATGCTGATTTCCCACAGACCAAAGGTGGCACCCGCGACCTTGAGCGCGGCAACACAGCCGGTGCCGAAAAAGATCAACAGCGCGGTGCCGAGGAATTCGGCGATGCATTGGCCCGAGAGCGATGGTTGTTTCAAAGCGGTACTCATTGGACACCTCGATTTTTGTTGTTGTTAGACGTCCGTCCCAATGACGGACGTGGATTTGCACCGAAGCTCAGGAATCCCCATCTCTGATTTCGGCTTACCGCTCGTTGCTGCTGAGTGTAGGACTGTAATCTTCAGTTTCGAAAAAATATAGACAAGAAACGCTGATGTCAAAGGTCGAAAATGAACGATAGTCCACTTTTTGGGGAATAGCTGCGTAAATGAGGATGATTTGTATGTAGGATCAAGGTGTTTTTTACGCATTTATTGGCTCTGGTGAGCCTAGGAAAATCTTGAGGCTTGGCTTGTCATAGAGCCTTTTCGTTGCGAATAGCCTAAAATCCACGCCTGTCTTTCGAGCCGACTGGACCTGCCATGACCCCCGCATTGGACCTGCTGAAAAAAGTTCGTGCCGAACATCGCGTACACAGTTATGAACACGATCCGAAAGCCGCTTCTTATGGTCTGGAGGCCGCGGAAAAACTGGGATTGGCTCCGGCGCAGGTGTTCAAGACGCTGCTCGCCAGTACGGAAAAGGCCGAATTGCTGGTGGCGGTAGTGCCGGTCGTCGGAAGTCTGGACCTGAAGGCGCTGGCCCAGGCGGCGGGGGCCAAGAAGGTCGAGATGGCGGATCCGGCGGCGGCCCAGCGGGCCACCGGCTATCTGCTGGGTGGGATCAGCCCGCTCGGGCAGAAGAAGCGCTTGCGCACGTTTATCGACCAGAGCGCGCAGCCCTTCGCGAGTATTTTCGTCAGTGCCGGCCGTCGTGGCCTGGAAGTTGAGTTGGCGCCGGCGGTGCTGGCCGAGCATACCCAGGCGAAGTTCGCCGATATCGGCCGTGCCTGATCCCGCTCACGGTCTACGCGGCGGGCTGGAACAGCACCAGATGCTCGGCTGTCACGCGAATACCTACCGATGTTCCCGGCAGGTGATCGACGTGACTGGGGAAAATCGATTCCAGCTGGCTGCCGCTGGGCAGTTGCAGGCGATACAGGGTCGAGGCGCCGAGGAAGGTCTTGCCGAGGACCGTGGCCTTCAGCGCGCTGTCCGGGGCATGGACGATGTCATCCGGCCGTAGCAGCACATCCACTGCACCGCCCAGCGGCCAGGCGTAGGCCCGATTGCCGCGCAGCACGCCCAGTTCGGTCTGCACTGACTCCTGGCTGCTCAGTTGCCCACGAATGAAGTAGCCCTGGCCGATAAAGCTCGCGACGAAAGGCGTCTGCGGTTGGTGATAAAGGTTGTAGGGCGTATCCCACTGTTCCAGACGGCCCTCCTTGAACACACCGACCTGGTCGCTGACGGCGAAGGCTTCTTCCTGGTCGTGGGTCACCAGGATCGCGCTGGTGCCGCGCTGCTTGAGGATGTCCCGGACTTCCTGGCTGAGCTTGCGCCGCAACTCCACATCGAGGTTGGAAAACGGCTCGTCGAGCAACAGCAGTTGCGGCTCCGGCGCCAGGGCGCGGGCCAGGGCCACCCGTTGCTGCTGGCCGCCGGAGAGTTCATGGGGATAACGCTTGCCCAGTCCCTTGAGGTTGACCAGCTCGAGCATTTCCTCGGTGATCCGAGTCTTGCGCGGGTGCAGGCGAATGCCGAAGGCGATGTTGTCGGCGACGCTCAGGTGCGGAAACAGCGCGTAGTCCTGGAACACCATGCCGATCCGGCGTTTCTCCGGCGCGAGGGTGAAACCGGCGCGGGAGATGACGTCGCCCGCCAGCTGGATTTCGCCCTCGTGCACCGGCTCGAAACCGGCAATGGCTCGCAGGGTGGTGGTCTTGCCGCACCCGGACGCACCGAGCAGGCAACCGATGTCCCCGCTGTTGAGGTGCAGGTTGAGGTTCTGCACGACCCGTTGCGCTTGATAGCCGCAGGCCAGGTCATGCAGGTTCAACAGCGGCGAATGACTCATGCAGGGCGATACGCCGGCGCAACCAGGAATTCGAGCAGGGCCTTTTGTGCATGCAGGCGGTTCTCGGCCTGGTCCCAGGCGACCGAACGCGGGTCGTCGAGCAGGTCGAGGCTGATTTCCTCACCCCGGTGGGCCGGCAGGCAGTGCAGGAACAGCACCTCGGGCGCGGCCAGGTCGAGCAGTTCGCGGGTGACTTGCAGGGGCGCGAACAGGGCCAGGCGCTTGGCGGTTTCTTCTTCCTGGCCCATGGAGGTCCAGACATCGGTGCTCACCAGGTGCGCGCCGCGTACCGCTTCACGTGGATCGCGGACCAGTCGGACCCGCTCACCGGCCTGGGCCAGCAGCGCCGGGCTGGGGTCATAACCTTCGGGGCAACTGACCCGAAGCTGGAAGTCGAACTGGATGGCCGCCTCGATATAGCTGTTGCACATGTTGTTGCCGTCGCCGATCCAGGTCACGGTCTTGCCCTGGATCGAGCCGCGATGTTCGAGGAACGTCTGCATGTCGGCGAGCAACTGGCAGGGATGCAGGTCATCGGACAGGCCGTTGATCACCGGGACCCGGGAGTTGGCGGCGAACTCGGTCAGGGTGCTGTGCTTGAAGGTGCGGAGCATGACCACATCGAGCATGCGCGACAGGACGATGGCGCTGTCGCCGATCGGCTCGCCCCGGCCCAGTTGGGTGTCGCGCGGCGAGAGGAAAATCGCCTGGCCGCCCAGCTGGATCATGCCGGCTTCGAAGGAGACGCGGGTGCGCGTCGAGGATTTCTCGAAAATCATCCCGAGAATCCGACCCTTGAGTGGCTCGAAGAGTACGCCGCGGTCACGCAGGTCCTTCAGCTCGATGCCTCGACGAATCACGCTGACCAGCTCTTCGGGCGTGCAATCCATCAGGGAGAGAAAGTGCCTTGCGCTCATCATTAACTACCTTTTTGCAACAGACCGCAGATACTCAAAGCCGGGTTTTACGGAAAAACGGGCGAGACCTGCGGCGTAAGCCGCACGGGGCGACGAAATAGGGGAAGACGCGATCGTATAAGAAAATGTCGCGTGTTACCAATAGGAGGCTTAGTTTAAGGGCGGTTGAGGTCTGCATCGTCTTGCTGGGCATGACCTTTTCCCTGTCCGATACACGCCGGCCCACTGGCGACAGCGGGTCTTTGTACACTGTGCCCGGAACCCTTGGCAATCGAGGGCGACGGGCGCAGGCGGGTCCTGGTCGCTTTCTGACTGTCCGGGCGGGGTATTGGCGTGCAAGATGGCCGGTGTGGAAACATTTCCTAAACTAATCCGCTAGGTTGTAAAATGTGTCACCGCGGACACATGGAGGCTTTGGAATGGAATCGAAAGAGCAACAATTGATGGAATTGCTGAAGCTGACGGCGCAGGCACTGACCCATATGACCGCCTCCGTGACCTCGATGTCGTTCGAGTTGTTGCGCAGCGAAGATGAAGTGACCCGGGCGGCCGGTCGTCGGATGATCGATCGCATGGCGACCATCAGTTCCGGTCTCGACGAGCATTGGCGCCTGATCGGCGAGCTGACCGGGGTCCATATGGGCCAGGAGCAGCTCGAGACGATTGAGGAGATCCAGTTGCAACCTGCTCCCATGCTGCCCTCGGCCTGATTTCAGGGCTGCCATCGGCAGGCCTGATGCCCCCCGATTCACAAGATGAACGTCGCTGGCATGCTGCCCGGCGTAGGGCCATAGTTTTGTTCTCGCAACCGATCCGGGTTGCCTTGAACAAGACAGAGACTGGCCATGACCAAGACTCTCCACCACCGTGCCTGCCACCTGTGCGAGGCCATCTGCGGCCTGACCATCGAAACCACCACCACCGAAGCGTCGGTGCAGATCACCTCGATCAAGGGCGATCCGCTCGATACCTTCAGTCGCGGGCATATCTGTCCCAAGGCGGTGGCGCTGCAGGATATCCAGAACGATCCGGATCGTCTGCGCCAGCCGATGCGTCGAGTGGGCAGCGAATGGTTGCCGATCGAGTGGGATGAGGCCTTTTCCCTGGTGGCCGAACGCCTGTCGGCGATCCAGGCCCGGCATGGCCAGAATGCCGTGGCGATCTATCAGGGCAACCCCAGTGTGCACAACTATGGGTTGATGACCCACAGCAACTACTTTCTCGGCCTGTTGAAAACCCGCAATCGTTTTTCCGCGACCTCCGTCGATCAATTGCCGCACCACCTGAGCAGCCACCTGATGTATGGCCATGGCCTGTTGCTGCCGATTCCGGATATCGATCACACCGATTTCATGTTGATCCTGGGCGGCAATCCACTGGCTTCCAACGGCAGCATCATGACCGTGCCGGATGTGGAAAAGCGCCTGAAGGCGATCCAGGCCCGGGGCGGCAAAGTCGTGGTGGTCGATCCTCGGCGCAGCGAAACGGCGGCCATGGCCGACCAGCACCTGTTCGTGCGTCCGGGCGGGGATGCGGCCTTGCTGTTCGGCCTGCTCAATACCTTGTTTGCTGAAGGGCTGACGCGTGCCAGCCATTTGCCGGTGGACGGCCTCGATGAAGTGCGCCAGGCCGTGGCCGGTTTCAGCGCCGAATCCATGAGCCCGCTGTGTGCGGTGCCGGCGGCGCAGATCCGCCAGTTGGCCCGGGACTTCGCCGCGGCGGACAAGGCGGTCTGCTATGGACGGATGGGCGTCTCGACCCAGTCGTTCGGCACCTTGTGTCACTGGCTGGTGCAGTTGATCAACCTGGTGACTGGCAATCTCGATCGGGTCGGCGGGGCCTTGTGCACCGAGCCTGCGGTGGACCTGGTGGCCTCGACCTCCGGCGGCCACTTCAATCGCTGGCAGAGCCGGGTGTCCGGGCTGCCGGAGTACAGTGGCGAATTGCCGGTGTCGGCCCTGGCCGAGGAAATGCTCAGCGAAGGGGAAGGGCAGGTGCGGGCCCTGGTGACGATCGCCGGCAACCCGGTGTTGTCCACGCCCAATGGCCGGCAACTGGAGCAGGCACTGGACGGCCTGGAGTTCATGGTCAGTATCGACCTGTACATCAACGAAACCACCCGTTATGCCGACCTGATCCTGCCGTCGACCTCGGCCCTGGAAAACGATCACTACGACACCACCTTCAATATGTTCGCGGTGCGTAACATCAGCCGTTTCAACAAGGCGATCCTGGCCAAGCCTGCCGGTGCGTTGCACGACTGGGAGATTTTTGTCGGCCTGGCCAAGGCGTTTTCCAGCCTGACCGGCCAGGTGCTCAAGCCGACCATGGCCCCGGCGCAGATGATCGACATGGGCTTGCGCATGGGGCTGTATGGCGATGCCTCGTCGCACCAGCTGTCGCTCAAGACCCTGGAGGACTTTCCCCATGGCGTCGATCTCGGCGCGCTCAAGCCGAACCTGGCGCCACGCCTCAAGACGCCCGGGCAGCGGGTCCAGGCGGCACCGGCGGTGATCCTCGCCGACCTCGCTCGCTTCGCCGCGCAACAGGCACCACAAGTCGGGGAGTTGCTGATGATCGGCCGCCGGCATGTACGTAGCAATAATTCGTGGATGCACAACTATCACCGCCTGGTGAAGGGCAAGCCGCGCCATCAACTGCTGATGCACCCCGATGACCTGGCCAGCCGCAGTCTCGAGGATGGGCAGCGGGTGCAGGTCAGCTCGCGGGTCGGCATGATCGAGGTGGAGGTGCTCGCCAGCCTGGAGATGATGCCCGGCGTGGTGAGCCTGCCCCATGGTTGGGGGCATGCGCGGCCCGGGGTGAAGATGGCGATTGCCAGTGGCCAGCCGGGCTCCAGCGCCAACGACCTGACCGATGAACGCCAATTGGACGTCTTGTCTGGCAACGCGGCGCTGAACGGCGTGCCAGTCACGGTGGCGGCGGCCTGACAACGGCCATGGTGGCGGATATCGGGCAGACCGAGCACCACGCTCGGCTTTCCGTTACAATGCCTCACCGTGCCGACAACAGAGTCGGAAAGTTCAGAAGAGGTGCCTTGTGGATATCATCGAAACGATTAAAGAGCAGATTGCCAACAACACCATTCTGCTTTACATGAAAGGCTCGCCGAATGCTCCACAGTGCGGCTTTTCCGCCAAGGCCGCGCAGGCCGTGATGGGCTGTGGCGAGAAGTTCGCCTACGTGGACATCCTGCAGAATCCGGAAATCCGCGCCAACCTGCCGAAGTACGCCAACTGGCCGACGTTCCCACAACTGTGGGTCGGTGGCGAACTGGTCGGCGGCAGCGACATCATGGCGGAAATGTTCGCCAACGGTGAGTTGCAGGCCCTGGTCAAGGATGCAGCGACCAAAGCGGCAGCGGCCAAGACCGAAGCCTGAGTCGATTGCACGCAATCCTGTAGGAGCCGGCTTGCCGGCGATGACGTCCGCAAGATCGATACAAGACTTACGGGCCTCATCGCCGGCAAGCCAGTGCCTACAGGGATAGGTGTTTGTTTATTCGGCACCTGTAAAAAAGCCCCGCACTCTGAACAAGAAGGCGGGGCTTTTTAATGGGCGCTGTTTATTCGCCCATTTGCGACTGCAGGTAGTTCTCGAGACCGACTTTGTCGATCAGGCCCAGTTGGGTTTCCAGCCAGTCGATATGCTCTTCCTCGGATTCGAGGATATCCTCCAGCAGTTCGCGGCTGCCGAAGTCGCCCATGGCTTCGCAGTGGGCAATGGCCGCTTTCAGGTCGGCATGGCCGCTACGTTCGATGCGCAGGTCGCACTCGAGCATTTCCTTGGTGTGTTCGCCGATGTGCAGCTTGCCCAGGTCCTGCACGTTGGGCAGGCCCTCGAGGAACAGGATGCGCTTGATCAGCTTGTCCGCGTGCTTCATCTCGTCGATGGACTCGTGGTACTCGTGCTTGCCCAGCTTGTTCAGGCCCCAGTCTTCATACATGCGTGCGTGCAGGAAGTATTGGTTGATCGCGACCAGCTCATTGGCAAGGATCTTGTTGAGATGCTGGATGACCGTGATATCGCCTTTCATGGTGTGGACCTGTCCTGTAATAACTGACTATAAGGCAGAGTTTGATCCCGGCAACTTCGAGTGTCAAACCTAAGTTGTTGAATCATATATAAAAATTAATCGGAATAAGAATGTTTGTGTTCCGCGTCTTAGTCCTAAGCGATTGAATTACAGGCATAAAAAAACCGGACGCGAGGTCCGGCTCTTTTAAAGTTCGTTCTTTACGCGGCGGAAAATTCTACCGGGTAAGGGATCGCCGCCTGCTGGCTTTGCAGCTCGGTCAGGGTCTCGCGCACCACCTGCTTGGCCAGGCACGCACATTTGCCGCATTGGCTGGCCACGCCGGTGGCTTGTCGCACTTCGCGATAGCTGCAGCAACCTTCATAAATCGCTTCGCGGATTTGCCCATCGGTGACGCCAGTGCAGAGGCAGACATACATAAGGTGAGAACCATCGCTGATTAAGGCTCGATTGCGCTGGATCTTAATGTTAACGAGAATGATTGTCAAAGTGCTTTCGGTAAAGCTTTTGTCAGCGCGCTGCTTGTCTGACGAACGGTGTCACCGCCTTGGCGGGCGAGTTTGTAAAAAGCGTTGGGGACAGTCGAAAAACGCGGTGTATGATGGTCGGTCCTTAGGAAGGTAGGTCACGTCACAGTCTTGTCGTCTGCTTATGGCAGGCTGGGCTGGACCTTGTTCTTTACCGCATCAACACCAGGAGATATCCAATGAGCGTACTCGTAGGCAAACAAGCCCCCGACTTCACCGTCCCTGCCGTACTGGGCAATGGCGAAATCGTTGAAAGCTTCACCCTGTCCTCGGCCATCAAAGGCAAATACGGCCTGGTGTTCTTCTACCCGCTGGACTTCACCTTCGTCTGCCCGTCCGAGCTGATCGCCCTGGACCACCGCATGGACGACTTCAAGGCGCGCAACGTTGAAGTCGTGGCCGTTTCGATCGACTCGCACTTCACCCACAACGCCTGGCGCAACACCGCCATCAATGACGGCGGCATCGGCAAAGTCAAATACACCATGGCTGCCGACATGAAGCACGACATCGCCAAGGCCTACGACGTTGAGTCCGAAGGCGGCGTGGCCTTCCGTGGCGCGTTCCTGATCGACGACAAGGGCGTTGTCCGCTCGCAGATCATCAACGACCTGCCGCTGGGCCGTAACATGGAAGAACTGATTCGTCTGGTCGACGCCCTGCAATTCCACGAAGAGCACGGCGAAGTCTGCCCAGCCAACTGGAAAAAAGGCGACAAGGGCATGGACGCTTCGCCAGAAGGCGTTGCCAAGTACCTGACCGAGAACGCCGGCAAGCTGTAAGCGCCAGCTTCATGCATAAAAAAACCGGTCTTGATGACCGGTTTTTTTATGGGCGGTGATTGCTTCGTCGACCGGATCAGTCGTTGTAGTCTTCCCAGCCACCCATTTGTTTCCAGCGGTTGACGATGCCGCAGAACAGATCGGCGGTCTTCTCGGTGTCGTAGCGGGCCGAGTGGGCTTCGCGTCCGTCAAAGTCGATATCGGCCGCCTGGCAGGCCTTGGCCAATACGGTCTGACCGTAGGCGAGACCGGCGAGGGTGGCGGTGTCGAAGCTGGAGAACGGGTGGAACGGGTTGCGCTTCATGTCCAGCCGCGCCACGGCGGCGTTGAGGAAGCCCAGGTCGAAGCTGCTGTTGTGACCGACCAGGATCGCGCGTTTGCAACCGTTGGCCTTCAGGGCCTTGCGCACACCACGGAAAATGTCGGTCAGTGCGGCTTCTTCGCTGACCGCCATGCGCAGTGGGTGATCGAGCTTGATCCCGGTGAACTCCAGGGCAGCGGCTTCGATATTGGCGCCTTCGAACGGTTCGACGCGGAAGAAATAGGTGTGCTCCGGGAACACAAAGCCTTTTTCGTCCATGCCGATGGTGGTCGCGGCGATTTCCAGCAGGGCGTCGGTGGCGGCGTTGAAACCTCCGGTCTCGACATCGACGACAACCGGCAGGTAGCCACGAAAGCGTGCGGCCATCGGGTGCCGGGAACCGGTACCGCCGCCATTGCCTTCTTGTTCGTCGTCGAAATGCTCTTCACTCACAGCGTTTTCTCCAGCAGGCGCCAGCGCAGTTTTTCACCGGCGCGCAGCGGGATGACTGACAGCTCGCCGAATGGCAGGCTGGTCGGGGCGGTCCATTCTTCACGGACCAGGGTGATCTGTTCGGTGTTCGCCGGCAGGCCGTAGAAGCGCGGGCCATGCAGGCTGGCGAAACCTTCGAGCTTGTCCAGCGCATTGCGCTGTTCGAAGGCTTCGGCATACAACTCGATCGCGGCATAGGCGGTGTAGCAGCCGGCGCAACCGCAGGCGGCTTCCTTGGCGTGCTGGGCATGGGGCGCCGAGTCGGTGCCGAGGAAAAACTTCGGATTGCCGCTGGTCGCCGCCGTCAGCAGGGCTTCCTGGTGCGTGCCGCGCTTGAGGATCGGCAGGCAGTAGAAGTGCGGACGGATACCGCCCACCAGCATGTGGTTGCGGTTGTACAGCAGGTGATGGGCGGTAATGGTCGCGCCGACGTTGGCCGGGGCCTCGCTGACAAACTGCACCGCATCCGCCGTGGTGATGTGTTCGAACACCACCCTCAGGCTCGGGAAACGCTCGACGACGCGGCGCATATGCTCGTCGATGAAGAGTTTCTCGCGGTCGAACACATCGACCTCGCCACGGGTGACTTCACCGTGGATCAACAGTGGCATACCGACTTCGGCCATGGCTTCCAGGACCGGGAAGATCGTGTCGATGCGGGTCACGCCGGAGTCCGAGTTGGTGGTCGCGCCGGCCGGGTAGAGCTTGGCGGCGTGGACGAAACCACTGGCCTTGGCGGCGCGGATGTCCTCGGGCTGGGTCCGGTCGGTGAGGTAGAGCACCATCAACGGTTCGAAGCGGCTGCCGGCCGGGCGCGCAGCGAGAATACGCTGGCGATAGGCGTCGGCTTCCGCGGCGTTGCGCACCGGTGGCAGCAGGTTTGGCATGATGATGGCGCGGCCGAAGGTGCGCGCAACATCCGCGACAGTGTGGGGTAACGCAGCACCATCGCGAAGATGAATATGCCAGTCGTCGGGACGCAGCAGGGTCAGGCGGTCGGACATTGGGGATTCCAGGCGGGTCGAACTGAAGGGAATGCTACCGGAAAAGACGGCCTCAGGCACTCGCTATCAAGTTTTGCCACGGGCAACCGATACCACAGAGGTAGGGCGTGGAATCGGCATGCCTGTCTTGACGATGTAGACATTCAGTGGAGCCTCCCGTGCGCCAGCGTTATTTAGCCTTGCTCAGTATGTTCGCCAGCCTGCCCGCCATGGCCATGACTTTCCAGACCCGTCTGGAGAGCATCGAGTGGAAGGTGGAAGGGGACAAGTTCGAGTGTCGGCTGAGCCAGCCGATCACCGACTTCGGTGCCGGTGAGTTCGTGCGCCGGGCCGGCGAGCAGGTGACCTTTCGCCTGAAATCCTACAACCACGTACTCGGTGGCGGTTCGGCGACCCTGCTGGCCGCTGCGGCACCGTGGCAGCCGGGGCGCGGCGACATCAACCTGGGCTCGGTGCAGATCGGCAGTGGCGATGTGCTGTTTAACAGCTCCCAGGGCCAGGCCGGGCGTCTGGTCAGTGGCCTGATGGAGGGCCGCAGCCCGTTGGTTCGTCACTACTCCAGAGACGGTGGCGTTTCGGAAATACGCCTGCTGCCGGTGAAGTTCAGCAAGGCCTACAGCGACTACCAGGAGTGCACCGCGAAACTGCTGCCGAAGAATTTCGAGCAAGTGAAACAGGCGCAGATCGGTTTTCCCGGCACCGGCGTCGACCTCGATGCCCAGGCCAAGGCCGAGTTGCAGGTGATGCTCGACTTCATCAAGGCCGACCCGACCGTCAACCATATCGAGCTCGACGGGCACTCCGACAATGCCGGCAATCGCCTGGCCAACCGTGACCTGTCACGCCGCCGGGCGCTGGCGGTGATGGACTTCTTCAAGGCCAATGGCATCCCCGAATCGGAGATTGTCATGCGCTTCCACGGCGAACGTTATCCGCTGGTGCCGAACAACAGTGCGGCCAACCGGGCGAAGAATCGCCGGGTCAATATCCATCTGGAGCGTGTCCCGGTCGCCGAGAAGTCCGCGCCGGCTCCTGCTCCCGCGCCTGTCGCCAATGCGGCGAGTGCCGCGAAGACCTCCTGAAGCGGCTGTTTTCGTCGCCGCCTCGACATTATCTGTCGCTTTGCCGTCCTAAGCTGTCGCGCCTCTGTAAATCCACCGGTTTGAGCGTTAGAATCGACGCCTTTCCGTACAACCCCGTGGAGTGATGGCATGGCCGACGTAAACAAGGTCGTTCTGGCGTATTCCGGCGGCCTGGACACTTCGGTGATCCTCAAGTGGCTGCAGGATACTTATAACTGTGAAGTGGTGACCTTCACCGCTGACCTGGGTCAGGGCGAAGAGGTCGAACCTGCACGTGCCAAGGCGCAAGCCATGGGCGTGAAAGAGATATACATCGACGACCTGCGCGAAGAGTTCGTGCGCGATTTCGTGTTCCCGATGTTTCGTGCCAATACCGTCTACGAAGGCGAGTACCTGCTGGGTACTTCCATTGCGCGTCCGCTGATCGCCAAGCGCCTGATCGAAATCGCCAACGAAACCGGCGCCGACGCCATTTCCCACGGCGCTACCGGCAAGGGCAACGACCAGGTCCGTTTCGAACTGGGTGCCTATGCCCTCAAGCCCGGCGTGAAAGTCATTGCTCCGTGGCGTGAATGGGACCTGCTGTCCCGTGAAAAGCTGATGGATTACGCTGAAAAGCACAACATCCCGATCGAGCGTCACGGCAAGAAAAAATCCCCGTACTCGATGGATGCCAACCTGCTGCACATTTCCTATGAAGGCGGCGTGCTGGAAGACACCTGGACCGAGCACGAAGAAGACATGTGGCGTTGGACCGTCTCCCCGGAGAACGCGCCTGACAAGCCGCAGTACCTGGAACTGACCTACCGCAACGGCGATATCGTCGCGCTGGACGGCGTCGAAATGACCCCGGCCACCGTGCTGGCGACCCTGAACCGTATCGGTGGCGAACACGGTATCGGTCGTCTGGACATCGTCGAGAACCGTTATGTGGGCATGAAGTCCCGCGGCTGCTACGAAACCCCGGGCGGCACCATCATGCTGCGCGCGCACCGGGCGATCGAGTCGATCACCCTGGACCGCGAAGTCGCTCACCTGAAAGACGAGCTGATGCCCAAGTACGCCAGCCTGATCTACACCGGCTACTGGTGGAGCCCTGAGCGTCTGATGCTGCAGCAGATGATCGATGCTTCCCAGGCCCACGTGAACGGTGTGGTTCGCCTGAAGCTGTACAAGGGCAACGTCATCGTCACCGGCCGCAAGTCCGACGAGTCGCTGTTCGATGCCAACATCGCCACCTTCGAAGAAGACGGCGGCGCCTACAACCAGGCCGACGCGGCCGGCTTCATCAAGCTCAATGCGCTGCGCATGCGCATTGCGGCGAACAAAGGCCGTCGCTTGTTCTGATCGGTTGTTGCCCTGAAAAGCCCCGGCCACTGGCCGGGGCTTTTTTTTGCCGTCGGGACGGTATTATTCATCCCGATTGTCGTTGCGGTGATTGAGTTCGAAGCGGTAGTTTTTCCCGAGTTCGCAGACCTGGCGCACGGTCAGGTCGAGTTTTTGTGCGATTTCGATGGCGGTGTAACCGAGCGCGCAATAGTGCATGGCATGTCCGGCTATCGCATCCTGGGCGAACTCCGCGGTGGCGGAGTGCGACGCCCGGCATTTTCGAGTGAGGTGCAGCGAGCGGCTCTGGACGATCTTCAGACCGTTCTCCCGGGCCATGCGCTTTATCTCGTTCTTGTTCATCTTGAGCGAGTACTGCAGGGCGCAGATGCCCGCTCCTTTGGTAATCAGCTCGCGCAGCAGTTCGGTTTTGCGGGCTCTTTCCTGTTCCTCTTCCTCCGATGTGGGGGCGTGATCACCAGTGTCCGGCGGTGCTTGCTCGCAGACCGGGCCTTGCACGCGATCAATGGTGCCGCCGCGTTTGAGGAAGTCGTCTATGGCCAGATCCAGGTCAAGATCCAGAGGTTTGTGTGGGCTGAGATGCTTTTTGAAGGTGTGGTCGTTCATTATATATGGCCTGCTCGTCCGAGTCGTAGGATAGACCTTTGCTAATGTCATTCGATGTTAGGAATTGAATAAACGATTGGGTGGTGTTCGAAGGTCTTGAAGTGAGTCAGCAAGTATCGAGTTTGCAGCCCGCCAGGAAAGGATCAAGTCAGAGGGGGTTGCTTTCGGGCGATGCTTGTAGAATTGAAGGTAAGCGTTCTTGGCGGGGTGTAGTCCATTTCCTGTTCTTTTTATCGGTTGTGGATTGGCGTTTTTAAAGTGTGAGGTTTTACGGCTGTTAATGATGATGGTCAGGCGATATGGAGGTTGAACGACTCGGGGCAGATTGTGTAGGGACGCGCGAAGAGCGCATGCAAGTTGTCAAACGTTTCTGGTGACTGAGTCTTAGAATAAACATATTTTTGATAATGCGGTCTTTACTTATGTGTATGCCGGAGCGTTTTATGGCCACTTCCCGAGCCTGGCCCCGTGTGGCCCATGGGCACGGGTGTCACCTGTCCAGGCAACGAGCGCGGGGGCGCGGCCAGGGCAGGGCTTGCCACACAGGAATGCATTATTTCTTGTTGCAGAAATCCATTAGACACACCATCGCCTTGCGTTCTAATGTTTGAAACCGGCAAAACGAAGCAAGAGGATGTCGTTCTGCTGGGGCCATAATGAAACTCTTCCGGGGAGGGGTGTTTATCATGGACTGTATGGCGCCCGGACGACTGGTTGTCCTCTGAGGCGTTGCACTTTTTATGATGGTGCTTTTTTTGTAGGGCAAATCTCTGTTGTTTGTAGGGAATGTCTTTGGCTGGTACTGCCCGGTGGAGGCGCTATGCCCAGGAGGGTATGACTAGGCTATTGTGCTGACTCTGAAAATTCGAACAGCGAAAATTGGACTTGCCCATGAATAAAGTGCTGATCGTGGATGATCATCCCGTCATTCGTCTTGCTGTACGTATGCTGATGGAACGTCATGGCTACGAAGTCATTGCGGAGACGGATAACGGTGTAGATGCTTTACAGCTGGCGCGGGAACATGCGCCGGACATTGTTATACTCGATATCGGGATCCCCAAACTGGACGGGCTGGAAGTCATTGCCCGTTTAACGTCTATGGGACTTTCTTTCAAAGTTCTGGTGTTGACCTCGCAGGCCCCGGGGCATTTCTCCATGCGTTGCATGCAGGCCGGCGCCGCGGGTTATGTGTGCAAACAGCAGGACCTGACTGAAATGCTCAGTGCCATCAAGGCGGTGCTATCCGGCTACAGCTATTTCCCCAACCAGGCCTTGCACACGGTGCGCTCCAGCCTGGGGAATGCCAGCGAGGCCGATATGGTCAACCGGCTTTCCGGCCGTGAAATGATGGTGTTGCAGCAATTGGCGAGAGGGAAGAGCAACAAGGAAATTGCCGATGGCATGTTCTTGAGCAACAAGACCGTCAGTACCTACAAAACGCGTTTATTGCTCAAGCTCAATGCCCGCTCGCTGGTTGACCTGATCGAGCTGGCACAGCGCAACGGCCTGGTTTAACGGCTGGCATTTGGCAGAGGACGCTTGGAGAAGGGGGAAGGCAGCAGGGACGACAAGGAGAGCCCCTGGTATTTAGCCGGCAGGAGAGGGCCGCCGGTGCGGCATCGATGATGCTCCGTGTGAACAACGACACCTCTATAAACCGAAAAGCCTCCGCAAAGGAGGCTTTTGAGTGGGCGCATGTTAATTACAAGTCGAAATCATAATCTGCCAATTGCCTTTTCAGGCGGCGCTCTTCCAGCAGGTTATCGATGGTGCGGCGCTTGCTGAGGTTGGTTTTGGCGACTTCCACCACGGGTTCGCTGTCCTCGGTTTCGGCAGCGATGAAGTCGTCTTCTACGTCCAGTTGCTCTTTGTCGGTGCTCATAAACATAACTCCGGGCTAAGACTGCCGTTGGCGCCCCTTATATCGATAAATGCCCGTCTGGTAAAAAAGATTTTTTCAATCGCCTCATCAATAAAACCAATAGCGCCTCAATCGTCCGAGGTCTTGTCCTTGTAATCGCACAGGTCTTCGATCCGGCAACTGCCACAACGCGGTTTGCGCGCCTGGCAGACGTAACGCCCGTGGAGGATCAACCAGTGGTGGGCGTCGAGCAGGTAAGGCTTGGGTACAAACTTCATCAATTGCTTCTCGACCGCCACCACATCTTTGCCTGGCGCCAGGCCGGTGCGGTTGCTGACCCGGAAAATATGCGTGTCGACGGCCATGGTCAGCTGCCGGAACGCGGTGTTGAGCACCACATTGGCGGTCTTGCGGCCGACGCCGGGCAGGGCTTCCAGGGCCTCGCGGGTTTGCGGCACTTCGCCGCCGTGGTTTTCCACCAACAGGCGGCAGGTCTCGATCACGTTCTTGGCCTTGCTGTTGAACAGGCCGATGGTCTTGATATACGCCGACAGCCCTTCGACCCCGAGGGCGTGGATGGCTTGTGGGGTGTTGGCCACGGGATAGAGCTTGGCGGTCGCCTTGTTCACGCTGACGTCGGTGGCCTGGGCGGAGAGAATCACCGCGATCAACAGTTCAAAGGGGCTCGAGTAAGCCAGCTCGGTCTTGGGATCGGGATTGTCTTCGTGGAATCTGCGAAAGATCTCCAGGCGTTTGGCGGCGTTCATGGGGCGGTGGATTCCTTTGAAATTGAGGTTGGGCCCGGCTTGGCTGGCTGGCGCTGGCTCCAGGCCTGCCTGGCGGCCAGCAGCAGGCCCAGAAGGATAAAGGCCCCCGGCGTCAGGCTGGCCAGGTGCAGCCCGTCCTGGGTGGTCCACAGGCGTGGCAGCTCGCTCGCGCTCGGGACCAGCCAGCGCATATGATCCAGCAAGGTGCCGTTACCCAGCAGTTCTCGTAGCGTTCCCATGAGCAGCAGGCCTACCCCGAGGCTGGCGAGCAGGGTGGCGCTGGTCGTCAGGTGACGGCGCTCGAATGCTCCCAGGCGTTCCAATAGCAGGCATTGCAGGCTGATCAGGGCCGGGTAGATGCCCAGGGCCTGGTGCAGTTCCCAGGCCCAGGCCTGAAGGCCGAGCGACAGGCAACTGACCAGGGTGGCGGCGAGCAGGATGCTGCCCAGCGCGGCCAGCCCCGGGTGAATCCAGGGCTTGAGAGCCCGGCTCAACAAGCCATAGGCGCTGATCGTGATCAGGCTCAGGAGCCCGATCGAGAACGCCTTGAGCAGCGAGTCGCTGGCACCGAGCAACGGCGTCAGGACCAACGTTCCCTGGAACATCGCGGGTCTATTCATGAGCAGCTGTCCCCATGAGTGGCGCCAGGTGTTCATCGAAGTAGCGCAGGGCATCATGAATGGCGTCGACGGCGGCGCGGGAGGTGATTGTTGCGCCGGCAATCTGGTCGAATTGCCCGCCATCTTTTTTCAGTTTCCAGTCGTTATCGGGGGTATCCGCACTGGATTTGCCCAACCACTGTCGCCACCAGAGATTACCCGGGTCAGCGATTTTTGCTCCCAGCCCGGGTGTTTCCGAGTGCGACAAGGTCTTGACCCCGAGCAACCTGCCGTTGGCGCCAATCCCGATCATCAGTTCCAGCGGGCCACCGTAACCCTGGGTCCGACTTTGCAGGACAACCGCTGCCGGTTGTCCATCCTTGAGCATCAGGACGGCGCTGATCAGCAGGCTGTGGGGTTGCTGCGGCGCCTCCAGCAACAGTGGGCGGTTCTGGTATTGCCCTGGCGGCAAGACATCGAGCAGCCTGCGGTTTTCAATCGCCTCGCGTTGCTCCTGGATCCGCGGCCACGCGTGTTGCCGTGCCTGCCAGGTCAGGCCGATCCCCAGCCCGGTGATGGCCAGCAGGATAAGTGCCGAGGCGGTTCTGTTCATGCTGTCGGCTCCTTCACAGGGCTGGCCGTCAGGCGTTCCAGGGACGGTACCGCGAGGTTCATCAGCAGCACGGCAAAGGCCACGCCATCGGGGTAGCTGCCCCAGGTGCGGATCACGTAGGTCAGCGTGCCGACGCCGATGCCGAACAGCAGGCGTGCCCTGGGGCTTCTGGCGCCGGAGACCGGCTCGGTGACGATGAAAAATGCACCGAGCATGGTCGCGCCAGTCAGTAGGTGAAACAGCGGCGAGCCGTGGGAATCCGAGCCGGAACCATTCCAGAACAGCAGGCTGAGGATAAACAGGCTGCCCAGCATCCCCGCCGGCGCATGCCAACTGAAGACTTTTTGCCTGAGCAGAAAGGCGCCGCCGGCAAGAAAGGCCAGATTGAGCCATTCGCTGCCCTTGCCGCCAAAATGCCCGAACGCGGGGTTGCCGGCAAAGAGCTCGTCCATGGTCAGGCTTTTGTTGATACGCAGGGTATCGAGTGCGGTGGCCTGGACCCAGGCGTCCGGCTGCCCGTCGAGATGCACGCCGAAGACCGATTGCAGGCCGCCGAGCAGGTCCAGGCCATGGTTGATCGACCAATGGGTCATGGTGCCGGGAAAGCTGACGAGGACCAGGGCATAACCGAGCATGGCCGGATTGAATGGATTTTTCCCCACCCCGCCATACAGGTGTTTGCCCAACAGCAAGGCGCTGGCCGCCGCGGTGATGGTCAACCACCAGGGGCAATAGGGCGGCAGGGCGATGGCCAGCAGGACGGCGCTGACCAGGGCGCTGCCGTCCATCAACGCGGGGCGTACCGGACGGCGACGCAAACCGAGGGCCAGCGCTTCGGCTGCCAGCGCTGTGGTACCGGCCAGCAGCAGGTTGATCAGGATGGCCCAACCCGTGAGCCAGAGCAGCACCGCGATTCCAGGCAAGGTGGCGAGCAACACCCATTGCATGGCCTGGCGGGTGCGTTCGTCTGGCGTTTCAAGGGGCCGCATGGGCTTTCTCGGCGTCGCGCAGGGCCTGTTCCGCCGCCTCGAATTGCTCTTGCAGCAGCACCAGTTGCGCGGCCTGTTCGGCAATGGGCGGGTGGCCGAAAGCTTTCAGCGATTTGTTCAACTGCGCCCGGCTCATGGCCAGAGTGATCTTGGCTTTTTTCAGGGCCGCGTCGGCGGCCTCGGCTTTCTGCGCCTTGATCCGCGCAATGGCGTCCTGCACCGGGTTGGTCGCAACGGGCTCGGGTTGCGCCGCACGCTGCGTACGGGCCAGGCGTTCGGCCTGCTTGCGCTGTTCTTCGGCGTGCAGCCGGGCGTTACGGTTTTCGAAGCGCCGCCGGGCGCGATTGCGTTTTTCCGTGCGCGCCTGTCGTTCTTCGGTGCTGTTGGCCAGGCCGCCGACCACCGGCACGACCTGGGCGATGGGCAGCGGATGCATTTCGATGCAATCCACCGGGCAGGGCGCCACGCACAGGTCGCAGCCGGTGCACTCGTCGACGATCACGCTGTGCATCCACTTGGCCGCGCCGACAATGGCATCCACCGGGCAGGCCTGGATGCACTTGGTGCAACCGATGCACTCGGCCTCGCGGATAAACGCGACCTGGGCCGGGGCGCTGCCGCGTTCCGGATCCAGCAGCAGGACCGGCACGTGCAGCAGTTCGGCCAGGGCGGCAATGGTTTCGCCACCGCCCGGCGGGCATTTGTTGATCGCTTCGCCCTGGGCGATGCCTTCGGCGTAGGGCTTGCAGCCCGGGTGCCCGCATTTACCGCATTGGGTCTGCGGCAGCAGGGCATCGATACGTTGAATCAGGCTCATGGTTTGACCAATGCAGTTAAACCGAGGAAAGCCACGCCCATCAAACCGGCGCCGATCAGCTCGATCGGCAGGCCGCGAAAGGGTAATGGAACCTCCTCGTGGAAAGTACGTTGGCGCAGGTCGTTGAACAGGTTCAGGACCAGCCAGAAACCCAGTCCGGCACCCAGGCTGGTGAGGAGCGCCTGGGCCAGTCCCTGGTCATTGGCGGCGTTGAGCAGGCTCAAGCCGAGGATGCCGGCATTGCCCAGCAGCAGCGTTGTGAGTCCGGCAAACGGCAGGCGTGGCAGGCAGCGCGCAAGCAGGGTCAGGACCGGGCCGATCAGCAATACGCTGGTGGGCAGGAAGACGAACAGCTTGAAGGCCTCCAGGCCCTGGGGCAGCAGCACATAGTGGTAGAGGCTGTGGCTGATCAGCGTTGTGATCAGCATCAGGGTGCTGGTGGCAATTCCCAGCGCGTGGAGTGCCAGGCGTTCGCCGGCGGCGTCTGGCCTGGCCTGCAGCAGTGGATCGACGCCCAGGGGCCAGTGCAACACGAAATTGTTGAGCAGGGCTGCACTGACGAGGGGAAAAACAAAATCGATCATGATCATGCCGGATTAGCGAACAACACTGATTATCCGGCAAGGAGGGACTGCGTACCAGTTTTGCGACATCGCGGGCCATGAATGCACATGGCCCGCGAGCAGGGGCGGACGGTTACTTGATCCGCTGGCCTGGCTTGGCGCCGGTGTCCGGGCTCAGCAGGTAGATTTCTTCACCGCCGGGGCCGGCCGCCATCACCATGCCTTCGGAGATGCCGAAGCGCATTTTCCGTGGCTTGAGGTTGGCGATCATCATGGTCAGGCGACCTTCCAGTTCGGCCGGGTTCGGGTAGGCGCTCTTGATCCCGGAAAACACGTTGCGTTGCTCATCACCGATATCCAGGGTCAGGCGCAGCAGCTTGTCCGCGCCCTCGACGGCTTCGGCCTTGAGAATCAGCGCGACGCGCAGGTCGACGGCGGCAAAGGCGTCGAAGTCGATTTCCGCCGACAGCGGGTCCTTGGCCAGCTCGCCGTTGCCTTGCGGGGCGGCGCTACCGGTGTCGGTCTGGCTGGCGGTGAGGTCTTCCTTCGAGGCGTCGGTCATGGCTTGTACTTTTACCGGGTCGATACGGGTCATCAAGGGCTTGAACTCGTTCAACTGATGGTTGGCGAGCAAGGTGGCGTGATCGTTCCAGGTCAGCGGCGCGACATTCAGGAAGGCCTCGGCATCGGCGGCCAGCAGCGGCAGCACCGGCTTGAGGAAGATGATCAACTGGCGGAACAGGTTGATGCCCACGGCACAGACGGCCTGGACTTCATCCTGCTTGCCTTCCTGCTTGGCCAGGGACCAGGGTGCCTTGTCGGCGATCCAGGCGTTGGCGCGGTCGGCCAGACCCATGATTTCGCGCATGGCCCGGGCGAAATCCCGTGCCTCGTAGGCCTCGGCGATGCTCGGGGTGGCGGCGAGGAAGGCGTCGGTCAGTTCCGGCGCGGCGTTGCCGGCCACCAGCACACCGGCATTGCCCTTGTGGATAAACCCGGCGCAACGGCTGGCGATGTTGACTACCTTGCCCACCAGGTCCGAGTTGACCTTCTGCACGAAGTCTTCCAGGTTCAGGTCGAGGTCGTCGACGCCTTTGCCCAGCTTGGCCGCGTAGTAGTAACGCAGGTATTCCGGTGACAGGTGGTCCAGGTAGGTACGGGCCTTGATAAAGGTGCCGCGGGACTTGGACATTTTCTGGCCGTTGACGGTCAGGTAGCCGTGCACGTTGATCCCGGTCGGCTTGCGGTAGCCCGCGCCTTCGAGCATCGCCGGCCAGAACAGGGCGTGGAAGTTGACGATGTCCTTGCCGATGAAGTGGTACAGCTCGGTGGTGGAGTCCTTGCCCCAGAACGCGTCGAAGTCCAGTTCCGGACGCCGTGCGCAGAGGTTCTTGAAGCTGGCCATGTAGCCGATCGGCGCGTCCAGCCAGACGTAGAAATACTTGCCAGGCTCATCCGGGATCTCGAAGCCGAAATACGGCGCATCGCGGGAGATGTCCCACTGTTGCAGGCCGGCATCCAGCCATTCGGCGATCTTGTTCGCCACGGCGTCCTGCAAGGTGCCGCTGCGGGTCCAGGTTTGCAGCATGGCCTGGAAGTCCGGCAGCTTGAAGAAGAAGTGCTGGGAATCCTTGAGCACCGGCGTCGCCCCGGAAATCGCCGATTTCGGGTCTTTCAGGTCGGTCGGTGCATAGGTGGCGCCGCATTTCTCGCAGTTGTCGCCGTACTGGTCTTCGGTGCCGCATTTCGGGCAGGTGCCCTTGATGAAGCGGTCGGCCAGGAACATCTGCTTTTCCGGGTCGAAATACTGGGTGATCGAACGCGTGGCGATATGCCCGGCGTCGCGCAGGCGCAGGTAGATCTGAGTGGACAGTTCGCGGTTTTCCTCGGCGTGGGTCGAATGGAAATTATCGAACTCCACGAGGAAGTCGGCGAAGTCGCCGCTGTGCTCGACCTGGACGTTGGCGATCAACTGTTCCGGGGTGATGCCTTCCTTCTCGGCGCGCAACATGATGGCCGAGCCGTGGGCGTCGTCAGCGCAGACGTAGATGCATTGATTGCCGCGGTGCTTCTGGAAGCGCACCCACATGTCCGTCTGGACATACTCGACCATGTGGCCAAGGTGAATGGAACCATTGGCATAGGGCAGGGCGCTGGTGACGAGGATCTGGCGTGGCTCGGACATGGGGCTCGGCTACTTGAAGTGAAACGGAGATCGGCCACTATAAAGCCCCGGCGCACATAATTCACCCCTTGTGGAATGTCTCTGCGCTTCAGAACGGTTAGGATAGCTGCCTGTTTTACTCAGTCTTTTTCGGGAGTTGCCCATGAGCGCAGTCAATCGCGCAGCGGTGGAGGCCGTCCTCCGCCAGTACACCGACCCTTATCTGAACCAGGACCCGGTCAGCGCCGGCTGCGTGCGGGCCATCGATATCCAGGGTGATCGCGTAACGGTCCGGCTGGAGCTGGGTTATGCCGCCGGCCTGTTCAAGAGTGGCTGGGCGCAGATGCTGCAGATGGCCGTCGAAGGCCTGGACGGCGTGGCTTCGGCCAAGGTCGAGATCGATTGCGTGATCGCCGCGCACAAGGCCCAGGCGCAGATCCCGGGCCTGGCCAACGTGAAGAACGTGGTGGCAGTGGCCTCCGGCAAGGGCGGGGTGGGCAAGTCGACCACGGCGGCCAACCTGGCGCTGGCGCTGGCTCGCGAAGGGGCTCGGGTGGGGATTCTCGACGCCGATATCTACGGGCCGAGCCAGGGCATCATGTTCGGCGTCGCCGAAGGCACACGGCCGAAGATCAAGGACCAGAAATGGTTCGTGCCCATCGAGTCCCATGGCGTGGAAGTGATGTCCATGGCTTTCCTCACCGACGACAACACGCCGATGGTCTGGCGCGGTCCGATGGTGTCCGGGGCTTTGTTGCAATTGGTGACCCAGACCGACTGGGGCAACCTGGACTACCTGGTGATCGATATGCCGCCCGGGACTGGCGATATCCAGCTGACCCTGGCGCAGAAGGTTCCGGTGGCCGGCGCGGTGATCGTCACCACTCCCCAGGACCTGGCCTTGCTGGATGCGCGCAAGGGCGTGGAGATGTTCCGCAAAGTGAATATCCCGGTGCTGGGTGTCGTGGAGAACATGGCGGTACACATTTGTTCGAACTGCGGTCATGCCGAGCACCTGTTCGGCGAGGGCGGCGGTGAGAAGCTGGCGAGCCAATATGGTGTCGAGCTGCTGGCTTCGTTGCCGTTGTCGATGCTGATCCGTGAGCAGGCCGATGGTGGCAAGCCGACGGTGATCGCCGAGCCGGACAGCCAGATCGCCATGGTCTATCAGGAGCTGGCACGGCACGTGGGCGCGCGGATCGTGTTGCAGGAAGCGGCCAGCCAGGCGATGCCGAATATCACCATCAGCGACGATTGATGCCGTTGCGCCTCAATCGAGGCGCAGCGCGGTCCCTGTAGGAGCCAGCAAGCCGGCTCCTACAGGATTTGTGTCGTACGCTGGGTTGGCGTAGGTCCCGATACCTGGCGCAAGCTGGCAAAAACACCCGGGCACAAAAAAGCCCCGCTTTTGAGGGCGGGGCTTTTTTACTGGATCAGTACAAGTTAGATAACTTGAACTTCTTCAGCTTGCATGCCTTTCTGACCGCGGGTAGCGATGAAAGAAACCTGTTGGCCTTCTTTCAGGCTTTTGAAGCCGTCGGATTGGATTGCTTTGAAGTGTACGAACAGGTCGTCACCGGATTGTGGAGTGATGAAGCCGAAGCCTTTTTCATCGTTGAACCACTTAACGGTACCGGTTTGGCGATTAGACATTTGATGTCTCCTTGGACAAAGTTAACTGCGACTCAGGAAAAGCCCTGGCCGAGACTGAGTGCAAAGAGCAGGAAAAATTCTTGGAGATGGTTGGATCGAAATTCAACATCGTGTAGAGATTCTCAGTGACACAAGCAGCACAGTGGCGCCACCATACCCCACTTTCCGAGACGTGCCAATGGTCTTCAACAAGGTTTCGCCTATTTCGTGACTGACGGCGGCCGGTCAGGGGGACAACCCCGCTCAAATAGCCGATTTGTCAGGCAGGGGGACAGCGTCATCGCGAGAAGCGGCGTCGGCGCTTTAACCCGGCGGCGCACCCCGGTAAGATGCCGGACAGAATTTCTCCACCTCGCTATATCAGGACACCCGCCATGAGCATCAAATCGGACAAGTGGATTCGCCGCATGGCGCAAGAACACGGCATGATCGAGCCTTTCGTCGAGCGCCAGGTGCGTGGCGAAGCCGACAACCGGGTGATTTCCTTCGGTGTCTCGAGCTATGGCTACGATGTGCGCTGCGCCGACGAATTCAAGGTGTTCACCAACATCAATTCGGCGACCGTCGATCCGAAAAACTTCGACGCGGGCAGCTTCGTCGATGTGAAGAGCGACGTCTGCATCATTCCGCCCAACTCCTTCGCCCTGGCCCGCACCGTCGAATACTTCCGTATTCCGCGCAATGTGCTGACCATCTGCCTGGGCAAGAGCACCTACGCCCGTTGCGGGATCATCGTCAACGTCACGCCGCTGGAACCGGAATGGGAAGGCCACGTGACCCTGGAGTTCTCCAACACCACCACGCTGCCGGCGAAGATCTACGCCAACGAAGGCGTGGCGCAGATGTTGTTCCTGGAGTCCGACGAAGAATGCGAAGTGTCCTATAAGGACCGTGGCGGCAAGTATCAGGGCCAGCGTGGCGTGACCCTGCCGCGGACCTGACGAAGGGCGCGTCGAAACAGGGAATTCCTCGGCGCGGGTGCACTCTACTGGGTGCACTGTCCCGGTTTGTGCAAGACAGGCCGGGCTTCCACGCTCAGGAGTACCCCCATGAAGAACGATCCAAGTATCAGCGCTCAACTGGCGAAACTTGAACCCAATCAAGTGGGTCTGTTGGCCTGGTCGTTGCTGGCGCATCCCCAGGGCATGACCAGTGGCATCCCGGGTATCCCGGGGCAGCCTGATCCGGATACGCCGCAACCCTCCGAGCCCACCACGCCCACCCAGCCGCCCGATAACGGCGAGCCGCTGATTCCCGACAATACGCCGTCTCCCGACGCCTGAGCCCTGTTTTGGCCTTTCGACGGGCTTCGATCGAGCGCGACTCCTGTAGGCGCATGGCTTGCCAGCGACTTTTTTGGCGGCCTCAAGGGCCATTTCGCGGGTAAGCCATGCTCCTGCAGGACGGTGTCGACTCTCGATCATCTATACGATACAAAGCTGTGGCCAAGACCCAGAAAAAAAGGCCACCCATGACGTTTGCCATTCCCGCGTATTTTTCCCGCTGCCTGTTCGCCGGGTTGTTACTGACCGGCACTGCCATTGCCGCGCCACAGCCGCTGACCAGTAGCGCTGTTTCCCAACAGGAAGCCACCAGCAGCCGACTTGACCGTATCGTTCAGCAGGGCGTATTGCGCGTTGGCACCACCGGTGACTACAAACCGTTCAGCTACAAGAATGCGGATGGTTTTATCGGCCTGGATATCGAGCTGGCCGAAGGGCTGGCGGCATCCCTGGGGGTCAAGCTGGAACTGGTGCCGACCACCTGGCCGACGCTGATGGGCGATCTGCTGGCCGACAGGTTCGACCTGGCGATCAGCGGAATCTCGGTGAACATGGAGCGCCAGAAGCTGGCGTTTTTCTCACAGCCTTACCAGCGTGACGGCAAGACGCCGATCACCCTCTGCTCCCGGCAGCAGGACTTCCAGACCCTGGCCCAGATCGACCGGCCGAATGTCCGGGCTATCGTCAATCCCGGCGGGACCAACGAGAAGTTCGCCCGTGCCAACCTCAAGCAGGCGCAGATCCTCGTGCATCCGGACAATGTGACGATTTTCCAGCAGATCGTCGACGGCAAGGCCGACCTGATGATGACCGACGCGGTGGAGACCCGGGTGCAGCAGAAACTGCACCCCGAGCTGTGCGCGGTGCATCCGGACCAACCTTTCGATTTTTCCGAGAAGGCCGTGTTGCTGCCCCGTGACATCGTGCTCAAGCAGTATGTCGACCAGTGGCTGCACCAGGATATGGAAAGCGGCCGCTTCGCCAAGCGCCTGGAGACGTGGCTGGCCTATCCATGGCCGGCGGCGCACGGCTGAAGAGCCGTTTTGATTACTTCAGATTGCCACTGAGGAACTGCCGCAGCCGCTCGCTCTGCGGATTGCCCAACACATCGTCCGGCGCGCCCTGTTCTTCCACCAACCCCTGGTGCAGGAACAGCACCTGGCTGGAAACCTTGCGGGCGAAGCTCATTTCGTGGGTCACCATGATCATGGTCCGGCCTTCCTCGGCCAGCCCCTGGATCACCTTGAGCACTTCACCCACCAGCTCCGGGTCCAGCGCCGAGGTCGGTTCGTCGAACAGCATCACTTCCGGCTCCATCGCCAGCGCCCGGGCAATTGCCACGCGCTGCTGCTGGCCGCCAGACAGGAATGCCGGGTACTGATCGGCAACCCGCGCCGGCAGGCCGACCTTGTCCAGGTAGCGACGGGCACGGTCCTCGGCGTCTTTCTTGCTCACCCCCAGCACCCGGCGCGGGGCCATGGTGATGTTTTCCAGCACGCTCATGTGGCTCCACAGGTTGAAGTGCTGGAACACCATGGCCAGGCGGGTGCGCAGGCGCTGCAACTCGGCGTCGTCGGCGACGCGCATGCCGTGCTTGTCGCTGACCATGCGGATCGCCTGGCCGTCGAGGCTCATGGCGCCGTCATTGGGCGTTTCGAGAAAGTTGATGCAGCGCAGGAAGGTACTCTTGCCCGAGCCGCTGGCGCCGATCAGGCTGATCACGTCGCCGGTCTTGGCCTTGAGCGAGACGCCCTTGAGCACCTGGTGTTCGCCATAGCTCTTGTGCAGGCCTTCAATGGTCAGTTTGTACATGGGCACCTCAAGGAGAAAGTAGATAGCCGCTGCGATAGGCTTCGCGGCCGGCGACATGGGCAATCACCATGCCGGCCGTGGCCATGCGGCGTAGCGAGCGGGCATAGAGCAGGCCCGCCGCGCTGCAATGAACAGGGGTGACGCGGTCGCTGAGCGGGTCGATGATCTCGGCGATCAACTCTCCGGCTTCCAGGTATTGCCCCGGCACGGCGCTGAACACCAGCAGCCCGCCCAGCGGCGTGCTCACCGGCTCGACACCGGCCAGCGGCGTTGCCGGGTGCGGCAGCTCCGGCAAGGGCGCGGGCTCGCCGGCGATGGCGCCGAAGTGCGTCAGATAGTCGAGGATCGCCTGGCAGTCGAGACGTGCCTGGGGATGATTCACATCGCCCTGGCCGCGCAGTTCCACGGTCACCGAAAAACTGCCCTGGGGAATCGCGAACCGTTCGCCGAAGCGCTGGCGCAGGTCCCACCAGAGGAGGGTGAAGCATTCGTCGAACGACTGGCCGCCGGAATCGGTCGCCAGCAGGCTGGCTTGCGAGCCGATATAACGGGCCAGCGGTTCAACCTGCGGCCAGGCTTCGGGCGTGGTGTACAGATGGGCCACGGCTTCGAAGTCGCAGTGCAGGTCCAGGACCATGTCCGCGTCGCAGGCCAGTCGTTGCAACGCCAGGCGCTGGGATTGCAACTGGGTCGCCGGCACCTCCGCCGCCAGGGCGGTCTTGAGGTGGCTGCGGATCAGTTGCAGGTTGTGCGCCGGATCGTCGCTGAGTTGCTCTTCGATCTGGTTGCCGATCTCGTCACTCAGATCGACGAACCAGCGATTGAAGTTCTGCCCGCTTTCCAGCTCATAGCGCCCCAGCGGCACGTCCATCAGCACCTGTTCCAGGCCGATCGGATTGGCCACCGGTACCAGCACGATTTCGCTGCGCAGGGCGCCGGCCTGTTCCAGCTCGGCCAGGCGTTGCTTGAGGTGCCAGGCCACCAGCATGCCGGGCAGTTCGTCGGCGTGCAGGGACGACTGGATGTAGATCTTGCCCGCGGACCGCGACGGACCGAAATGAAAGCTGTGGATCTGCCGGGTCGTGCCCGGCAGGGGAGCCAGCAGCTCGTGAGTCAGATGACGCATGCTCTGGAGTCCTAGTGTGCCGGGCCGAGAAAGGCCAGCCAGCGGCGCTCGGCCAGACGGAACAGACCGACCAGGGTAAAGGTGATCGTCAGGTAGATGATCGCGGCGATACCGAACGACTGGAAAGTCATGTAGGTCGCCGAGTTGGCGTCCCGGGCGATTTTCAGGATGTCCGGGATGGTCGCGGTGAACGCCACGGTGGTGGAGTGCAGCATCAGGATCACTTCGTTGCTGTAGTAGGGCAACGAGCGGCGCAGGGCCGAGGGCATGATCACATAGGCGTAGAGCTTCCAGCCGCTCAGGCCATAGGCCTTGGCCGCCTCGACTTCACCGTGGTTCATGCTGCGGATCGCCCCGGCAAAGATCTCCGTGGTGTAGGCGCAGGTGTTCAGGGCGAAGGCCAGGATGGTGCAGTTCATCGCATCGCGGAAGAACGAGTTCAGCAGCGGCTGTTCGCGGACCGCTTCCAGGCTGTAGATCCCGGTGTAGCAGATCAGCAGTTGGATATACAGCGGCGTGCCACGGAACAGGTAGGTGTAGAACTCCACCGGCCAGCGGATGCGGCGCTTGGGCGAGACCCGGGCGATGGACAGCGGGATCGACACCAGGAAACCGAAGAAGATCGAGGCGCTGAGCAGCCACAGGGTCATGGCCAGGCCGGTGATGTGCTGGCCGTCGCTGTAGAGGAACGGCCGCCAGTATTGCTGCAGGAGTTCGATCATCGCACGGCCTCCCGGGCGCCCGCGGCGTAGCGGCGTTCCAGCCAGCGCAGGACATAGTTCGAAGCACTGGTAATAAGCAGGTAGATCAAGGCGGCGAGTACCAGGAAGTAGAACAGTTGATAAGTGCTCTTGCCCGCGTCCTGGGCAGCCTTGACCAGGTCGGCCAGGCCGATGATCGAGACCAGCGCGGTGGCCTTGAGGATCACCATCCAGTTGTTGCCGATCCCCGGCAGGGCAAAGCGCATCATTTGCGGAAAGGTCACGAAGCGGAACCGCTGGGCCCGGGTCAGGCCATAGGCGGTGGCGGCTTCAAGCTGTCCGCGTGGCACGGCGAGAATCGCACCACGGAAGGTTTCGGTGAAATAGGCACCGTAGATAAAGCCCAGGGTGATGACCCCGGCGGCAAACGGGTCAATCTCGATGTAGTCCCAGTCCATGGCATCGGTCAGGGTCGAGAGCCAGGTTTGCAGGCTGTAGAAAATCAGCAGCATCAGCACCAGGTCGGGCACCCCGCGAATCAGCGTGGTGTAGAGCTGGGCCGGAATGCGCAACAGGCTGAAGCTGGATAATTTGGCACTGGCGCCGAGCAGGCCCAGTAGCACGCTGACCAGCAGCGAGAGGATGGAGAGCTGGACGGTCATCCAGGTGCCTTGCAGCAGGATCGGGCCAAAGCCCTTCAGGCTGAAGGCCGAAAGCCCCAGAATTTGCAGGAGGTTGTCGAACATGAAAAATCAGACCTTTGGCAGTCGAAAAGGCGCCCCTCGGGCGAGGGGCGCCAAGGGATCACTTCCCGCTGTACAGGTTCAGCTCACCAAAGTTCTTCTTCTGGATTTCCGCGTACTTGCCATCTTTGTGCAGTGCTGCAATACCCTTGTCCAACAGGGCTTTCAGCTCTTTGTTGCCTTTTTTGATACCCACTGCGGTTTTAGCCGGCAGCAGCGGATCGTCGATCGGCTTGCTGACTTCGTAGCCGGCGCCCGCTGGCGACTTCAGGAAGCCCAGCTCGGCTTGCAGCATATCCTGCACCGAAGCGTCGAGACGGCCGGAGGTCAGGTCAGCGTACACCTGGTCCTGGTTGGCGTAGGCCTTGGTGGTTACACCAGCCTTGTCCAGTACGGCCTTGGCGTAGGCTTCCTGGATGGTGCCTTGCTCGTAGCCCACGGTTTTGCCCTTGAGGGACTCAGGCGTGGAGAAGTTCGCACCCTTTTTGAACACCAGGGAGGTTGGGCCGGAGAACAGCTCGTTGGAGAAGTCGATGGCCTTCTCGCGGGCTTCGGTCACGGTCATCGACGAAATCACACCGTCGAACTTGTTGGCATTCAGGCCCGGGATCATGCCGTCGAAGTCACTTTCGACCCATTTGCACTTGACCTTCAGCTCGGCACAGATGGCGTTGCCCAGATCAATGTCGAAGCCGACCAGGCTGCCGTCTGCGGCCTTGGATTCGAATGGCGCGTAGGAAGGATCGACGCCGAAGCGCAGTTCCTTGTATTCCTTGGCCATAGCGGAGCCGGCGGCCATGCAGAGAGCCAGTGCAGAAAGGGTCAGCAATGCTTTTTTCATTATTTATTCCCTAAAAACCAATATGAGCGCTTGTGGCGCACTGAGTACTGTTACTGGAACGCGTATGACCTGATAAAAGTAGCAATTTCCGAACCAGAGTCACGAACAAGTGTTTTAAAAGGCAGGAATATGGCTCCGAGCCAGCTAATCATGCCCGAAATTGGGCGGCTGAAATAAATTGCACAATATTGGTGCGTTCGCGAGTGAGAAAAGAGTGCAGTTACGCGGCGGGAAGGGTGACATCCGTAACTTTAGGAACCGACTTGCCAGCGATGAGGCCATCGCTGGCAGGCCGGACCCGGCCGTGGAGTGTTACTTGCCGGGCGTCAGGGTCAGGCGCGTGGTGCCGTAGGCCTTGTCGAAGTTCTGCTGCTGCATCGGGAAGCTGACGTACTGGGCCTTCAGCCAGCCATCGATACCGCTGGCGTAGCTCGGACTGGCCGGGTTGCCGGACTGTCCGGGGCTCTGCTGGCCGCTCATCGGTTCGATCTGGCCGAAGTCGACGATCATGCGCACCCCCGGCACCTGGGTGACGTCGAAGCTTGCGCCGCCCCAGGCATAGGCCGAGGTGTTCAGCGTGGTGTGGTCGCCGCCGGCCTGGATCGGTCCGCGAATCACCTGGCCGGCGCCGTTCTTCCAGCTATAACGGTGCAGCGTGCCCCATTGCCAGGTCTTGTGATCGCTGCCCAGCAGGCTGTCACCGGCGCTGATCGCCGCCGCCAGGCTGCGGGCCAGGATCGCCGGCTTGTCTTCCTTCTGTGGCGTGCGGCTGTCATCCCAGAACGGGCTGTCTTCGCGGCCCAGCAGGTGATCGGCCTGGGCGGAGTAGGACAGCTTGCCGTTGGCGACAAAGGCCTGCCACACCGGACCGTTTTCCGGGCCGAGCTTGTCGAGGAAGATCTGCTTCATGCTTTCCTGCAGGAACAGCTCGTACAGCGCGGCATCGGCCGAGGTCGCGCTGAGCCTGCCGTCGAACGCCATCAACCGGCTGAGGGCTTCGCGTGCCTTGCCGCGTTCGGCTTCCGGCAGGGCGTCGATGGCCTGCTTGAGCGGCAAGGCCATGCCCGGTGCTTCGAACATCTTCTTCAGCTTGTTGGCGAACGTGGTGCTCTGGTCGTATTGCATGGCGATGGTGCTGCGGCTGTCCTGCTTGCCGGCCGCGGCCAGTTCCGCCAGGCGTTCGCCGCGTTCCGGGTAGTACCAGGCGTTGGACAGTTGCATGCCGTAGCCGCGCGCCGCCGTGCGCTGGTTGGCGGTGCCCAGCCAGCCCTGGCCCGGGTCCTGGTCATAAGGGTGGAGCATCGCGTCGGCGTAGCCGTCCCAGTCGAAGCGGCTGTCCCAGCCCGGCGACGGCAACAGGCCTTCGCCTTCGCGGCGGTTGGGGAAGCGCCCGGTGACCTGCCAGCCGATATGGCTGGCGTCGGCGAAGACCATGTTCAGCGCGATGGCGCGGATTTCCCGGCTGGCATCCGAGGCTTTCTCGGCGCTCTGGGCACGGGACAGGTCGAAGAACGCATCCAGGCTCTTGTCGTCCTTGAACGAGGCGCTCTGCAGGGCCAGGCCGTAGCCGCCGGTCAAGGCAGTGTTGTCCAGTGCACTGTTGAGCAGCGGGCCGTGGCGGGTTTCGAACACCGTCTCGCGGATCGAGCGCTGGCCCTTGATGAAGTAGGTTTCGTTGCGCACGATGGCCGGCAGCCATTTGCCGTCGGCTTCGTAATAGAGCGCGTTGCCCTGGCGCTTGAGTTTTTCCAGGAACAGGTCCTGGTTGTCCCCCGGGACGGCGGCCATGCTCCAGGCCACCTTGCCGTTGAAACCGGACAGCAGCATCGGCAGGCCGGCGATCGAGGTCCCGGCGGCCCGGTACTTCGGCGCGTAAATCTGTACGTAGTTCCAGGCGGCGGGGGCGCTGGTCGGCTGTTGCAGGTCGGCGGCCAGCAGGCTCTTGCCGCTGCGGGCGCGTTGCGGGCCGATGGCCCAGTTGGTCGAGGTGCCGGAGCCGAGGATATTCAACGCGGCGACTTGCTCGGCGGCCTTGTTCAGCGCGCCGAGGCCCGAGACCTGGCTCAGGGCGATGCCCTTGAGTTTCTCGGCTTCGGCCAGGGGCAGCGGTTCGTCCGGGGCGGCCGGGGTCAACCAGGCGAGCTTGTCGACGCCGACTTTCTGCGCCAGGACCAGGCTGGCAATCTCTTGCTGCAGGTTGGCCGACAGGTTGAAGTTGAGCAGGCAGAAGATCAGCGCCGAATCTTCCGGCTTCCAGTATTCCGGCTGGTAGCCGCTGCTGGCCAGGTCCGGCGGCAGCTTGTCGCGGTAGCGGAACAGGTAGGCGTTGACGCCGCGCGCATAGACTTCGAAGAAGCGCTTGAGCCGTGGCGACGAGGCGTTGTACAACTCGCCGGCGCTTTTCTTCAGGTTGACGGCGCGCATGAATCGGTCGCTGTCGAGGGCGTCCGGGCCGTTGATTTCGGCGAGCCGGCCCTGGGCGAGCAGGCGCAGGGTGACCATCTGGGTGATGCGGTCGCTGGCGTGGACATAACCGAGGGTGAACAGCGCATCGTGAAAGCTGTTGCTTTCGATCAGCGGCATGCCGAGGCTGTTGCGGCGTACCGAGACGTTCTGTGCCAGGCCCTTGATCGGCTGTACGCCGGAGGTCGGTGGCAGGCTGTCCTGGGAGTTCCAGGTCTGGCAACCAGTCAGGCCGAGCAGGCCCGCCATGGCGGCGGCAACGCCACATTGCTTGAGAGAGAAGGAAAAGGCTGGCGAGGCCATGGCAAAGCTCCTGCGGGGGGTAGCGTCAGTAAAGGCGCTACGTTAGTGAGCAGGAGGAAGGCGCGCAAGACAGCGGGCGGGCTTATTTCGAATTTTGAGCGATAAATCGGAAGGGAAAAGGCATGAACAGGGATATCCAGGTAAACGCGGCGTTGATCCTGATCGACCAGCAGCAAGGCATTCTTCATCCGCGGCTGGGACCACGCAACAATCCCGAGGCCGAGGCGCGCATGCTTGAGCTGTTGCAACAGTGGCGTGAAACCGCGCGTCCGATTGTGCATGTCCAGCATCTGTCGCATTCGCCGGAGTCGGTGTTCTGGCCCGGACAGTCGGGAGTCGAGTTCCAGCAGCGCTTTGCGCCGGGGGAGGGCGAACGGCTGGTGCGCAAGCGGGTGCCGGATGCGTTTTGCGCGACCGGGTTGGAGGCTTGGCTGCGCGAGAGCGGTATCGAGCAGTTGGTGATTGTCGGCGTAGCGACCCATAACTCCGTGGAGGCGACCGCGCGGACGGCCGGCAACCTCGGGTTTGAGACCTGGGTGGTGGAGGATGCGTGCTACACCTTCGACAAAACCGACTATTTTGGTACGCCCCACACTGCCCAGGAGGTCCATGCCATGTCCCTGGGCAATCTGCACGGCGAGTATGCGACGGTGGTGTCCAGCCGTTTGGTGCTTGGGGTGTGATCCATCAGACCAGATGCAGATGGTTGTCCCACAGCCCGGCCGGCAGCTCCAGCGGCTGGGCTGTCAATTCCTTCTGGCGACAATCGTAGAAGCGACAGCGGCCCTGGCCAGAGGTGACCACGAAACCGTCTGCCACCGCGCCGACGCCCGCGCAGTCCGGTAATGGTGCATCCAAGCGTACGGCGCCGCTGTCCAAATCCCAGATAATGAAGCGGTTGCCCCGAGGCGCGGTCAACGCCACCAGGCGCAATTCGCTGTGCACCGCAACACTGGCGGTGTAATGCGCCATGGCCTGCAACTGTTGCTCGGCCACCGGGAAGGCGACAAAGGGCTGGCCGGGACGCTTGATCGCCAGCAACTCGGATGACTCGTGGGACGGGCCCATGAACTGTTGGCCTGCAACGATGGTGCCGTCACTGGCCACGCCCAGGTGGCGTACGCTGTTCATCTGCTGTGGCAGGGTTTCCTTGCTCAGCAGGGTGCCGTCGCGGCGCATCAGCACCAGGCTCGGCTCCATGGCATCGAGGTTCATCTCCACCCGGCTTTCTGCTTCGGTGCGAATCCCGCCGTTGGCGACGACCAGGGTCTCGCCATCGGGCATCCACGACACCTGGTGTGGGCCGATGCCATGGGTCGAAATCTCGCCACTATGAACCAGACGCTCACCTTCGAAACGATACACACCCAACAGGCCACGGCCCGGATCGGTGGTGTCATTCTCGGTGGCGTACAACCAGTCGCCGCTCCTGTGGATTACCGCATGCCCATAGAAATGCCGGTTCGGCTGCGAGGCGAGGGTCTGGAGCAGGCGGCCATCCCGCAGGTCGATCAGGTAACTCTCGGTGCCGGGACGTCGCGCGACGAACAGCGCCAGGGGCTGGCTCGGGTGGTTGATGATGTCGTGGCAACGCTGGCCGACCCGGGTGGCGAAGACCTGCGTACCGTCCAGCCGATAGCCCACGGCATAGTGCCCGCCGTCGCTGTCGTCACGGGCAGAGAGCAGCAGCGGGCTTTGGTCTTTTTGCCGGAGCAGGCGCCAGCCGCCCAGCGTCAATGCGCTGAGCAGCAGGCTGCCGAAAGTCAGGGCCTGGCGTCGCAACATCATCAATCCCCGTCGTTGGCGTTGAAGCCCAGTTGGATACCCAGCGCCTTGGCCAACTCGCCTTCGTGCAGGCGGTGGACGACGTTGAGGCTGTCGTAGAGGTCGTTGAGCTGCTGGCGCCCGGCGTCGTCGCCGAGCAGGTCGGTCAACGAACGCTTGGTACTGTCGAACAGCTTCAGGGACGCGGCGTAGGCGGCGTCGATCTTGTCCGCCAAGGCTTTTTGTTCCGCCGGCAGCAGGTTGCGCAGGCCCTTGTTGTCGACCCCGACCCAGACGGTCCGGGCGGCGGCCAGGCTGGCACGCATGCCTTGCAGTGACGACTGGCTGCGCCAGGCCTCGGCCTGGAAAGGTTGTGGGATGCCCTTGGTCTGGCGACCCATGGGCGTGCCGAGCTTTTTCTTCAGGGTATCGAGGGCGGTGACCTGGACCCGCAGCAGATCGGCGATGGCTTCGTGGGAGTCGGCGTAGCGCTGGTTGGGGAACTTGCTCATCTGCGCGAGCATGCCGTCGCTGGTTTCCCAGCGCGAGAGGATCTGTTCGGCGAGGACTTTCTGACGTTTGCCGATGGCCGTCAGCAGTGGGCAGTAGCGGGCTTTCTGTGTGCTGTCGGCCAGGTCGATCTTGCTGTCGTAGAGGATGTATTCGTAGGCCGAGAGGCCCTGGACCACGACGCTGGACTTGGCCAGGGCGTCGGCGTCGATCTGCGGCTGGGCGCTGACCAGTTGCTCGACCTGGCGGCCCACCAGGTTTTTCTTGTCCGGCCAGAACTGCACCTGCCAGGAACGATTACCCTCGGCCAATGGCCCGATCAGCAGCGGCTGCAATTCCGCCCAGGCTTTCTGCGCATGGAGGAAGTCGGCGCGGGCGGTTTCCAGGCTCTCCTTGCCTTCGCAGAAGGCCAGGGCGCTGATGGCCAACTGGCGGTCAGCGTCGACCCAGCGGCTATAGGTCGGCAGGATCACCTGCTTGGCGATCGCGGCGGAGGTCAGCGCCTGCGGGTCCTGGGGCGAGCAGGCGCCGAGGACGAGGGCGGCCAGGCTGGTGAACAACAGTTTCGGGCGGAACATGTCCGTGTCCTCTTACAAAGAATTCAGGAATGCCAGCAACGCGGCGCGTTGTTCGGCATTGAAGGACAGCACCTGCTGCTGCGCCGGCAAGGCCTCGCCGCCATGCCAGAGCACGGCTTCGAGCAGGTTGCGGGCGCGGCCGTCATGCAGGAACTGGGTGTGGCCGCTGACGGTCTGCGTCAGGCCGATGCCCCACAGCGGCGGGGTGCGCCAGTCGTTGCCGTCGGCGAGGAACTCGCTGCGCTGGTCGGCGAGGCCGGGGCCCATGTCATGCAGCAGCAGGTCGCTGTAGGGCCGGATCACCTGGTTGGCCAGCTCGGGTTCGGCGGTCGTGGCCGAGGTGGTGAACTGCGGGGTGTGACAGGCCTGGCAACCTACCTGGTAGAACAGGCTCTTGCCGGCCAGCACCTGCGCCGCGCCGACGTCACGCCGTGCCGGTACCGCGAGGTTGCGGGTGTAGAAGGTCACCAGGCGCAGGATGTTGTCGCTGACTTCCGGCTCGCCGTCCGGACCGCCGCCGTGGGGCGCTTGCAGGCAGTCGGTCTGGGTCGGCGTGCAGTCGTCGAAGGGGCGCAGGCTGGTGGTCAGGCCCATGTCGCTGGAAAACGCGTGGACGTTCTGTTGATTGATATTCGGTTGCCCGGCCTTCCAGCCGAAGCGGCCGAGGACGGTCTTGCGCTGGGCATCGTCCCAGACCCGGTTCGGCCGGCCATTGACCCCCAGCCGTTGTTGCTGCCGGGCATTGGCCAGGATCGCTTCTTCGGGAATCGCTTCGAGCAGGCCGAGGCCGATCATCGGCGGGGCGATGCGCGCGGAAAACAGCGTTTGGGGGTGCATCGGGCCGTAGCCCAGCTGGGTGATGCGCAGCGTCGGTCGGCGCAGTTCGATTTCGGTGCCGTCCTTGAAACGTATCGGCACTGCTTCGTAGTCGACCCGCACCTTGCCTTCCGGGGTGACACCGGGGATGGCCATGTCCTGCAACTGTCCGCCATAGGCGGGTTCCGGTACCACGCCCTGGCGTTCGATCAGATTGGCGTACATCGGGTTGTTGGGAATCGACAGGCGCACCAGCATCGACACCGCGTTATCCGCCCCCGGCGCCGGCGGATGGCCGCGGCCGTCCTTGATATGGCAGTTCTGGCAGGCGTTGGTATTGAACAGCGGGCCGAGGCCGTCGCGGGCTGTGGTGGTTGAAGGCGCGATGACCCAGGGGCTGCGGAAGAAACTGTTGCCGACGCTGAAGTCCAGGCGCCGTTCCGGCGAGAGGTTGGCCGAGGGTTGCGAGAAGGCATTGCGATCGTGTTTGCCCACCGTGGTGGTGCCACCGGATCGAGCTTCGCCGGGTTCGGGCTTGGTAAAGCGCGGGGCGTCGTCGCAGGCGGCCAGGCCAAGGGCCAGGAGCAGCGTCGACAGGCGAAGGGGCAGCGAGGGCATCGGTGTCCAGGGGGTGAGAGGGACCGGGCGCGAGTTTATCAGTCCCGATACAATTGAATAAGAGGGATTAGCATTTACTTGATTTATGACACTGCGTGGCTTTGTGGGGGCTGGCTTGCCCTCATGTAGGAGCGAGCTTGCTCGCGATGGTCGTCAACGATGACACGGGGCATCTGATACCCCGCGGTGCCTGGGCTACCATCGCGAGCAAGCTCGCTCCTACATGAGGGGGGACAAGGGCCGATCAGAAATCGTGATCGGCGTTATCCGGGTTCAGGTCGCTGATGCCCAGCTTGGCCGCCGCCTGCTCGATGGAACCGGTCTGCTTGACCAGCGCGGAGATGGCGTCACGCACGATCTTGTTGCCAGGCTCGTTGCCGGACGCGATCAACTGGTCGTAATGCTCACCCTTGTTGGCGTGGTCGACCATGATCTGGATCTTCGCTTCGGTGGCCTGCAGGTCGTTCTTCAGTGCTTCGTCGGTCGCCGGGTCGGCCTTGGCCACCAGGGAGGACAGGCTCGGGCCGGTCAGCTTGGTGCCGTCGACACGGGTGTATTCACCCAGGTAGACGTTGCGAATGCCCTTGGCATCGTAGAAGTGCGAGTTATGGGTGTTGTCGCTGAAGCAGTCTTGCTCGTCTTCCGGCGAGTTGGCCTCCAGCGACACCTTCATGCGCTCGCCCGCCAGTTCACCGAGGGACAGGCTGCCCATGCCGAACAGCATCTTGCGCAGGCCACTTTCCGCCGGCTCGGCTTCCAGGCTGGCGCGATAGTTGTCGGCCACACCCGGTTTCCAGTTGCCGACCATCTCTTCCAGGTCGTTGACCAGCAGTTGGGTCACGGCCTTGAGGTAGGCACGCCGACGATCGTTGTGCCCGCCAGTGGCGCCGGCACCTTCCAGGTAGTCCGAGGCCGGACGGTTGCCGGCGCCCGGGCCGGTGCCGTTCAGGTCCTGGCCCCAGAGCAGGAATTCGATGGCGTGGTAGCCGGTGGCGACGTTGGCTTCGGAGCCACCCAGCTCGTTCAGGCTGGCGAGTTTTTCCGGGGTGATCTCGCTGACATCGACCTTGTCTTCGCCGACCTGGATCTGCGGATTGGCGATGATGTTGGCGGTCGCGGCCGGATTGCCCAGGGCATGTTCGTAGGAGCTGTCGACGTAGTCGATCAGGCCTTCATCCAGGGGCCAGGCGTTCACCTGACCTTCCCAGTCGTCGATGATGGTGTTGCCGAAGCGGAACACTTCGCTTTGCAGGTACGGCACGCGGGCGGCGATCCAGGCGGCGCGGGCGGCCTTGAGGGTCTCTTCGTTCGGCTTGGCGAGGAAGGCGTCGACAGCGGCTTGCAGGTTCTTCGCGGTGGATTCGGCATCGCTGAACACGGCGAAGACGATCTCGGTGTAGTGGGCGACCACGGCCTTGGCGGCGGCTTCATCGACCTTGGCGGCGGCATCGTCGGCGGGCACCTGGGCGGCCGCGGCAGGGGCCTGGGTGGCCGCTGTGGATTTTTCCTTGTCCTTGTCGCCACAACCGGCGAGGGTGATGGCGATGGCCAACAGACTGGCGGTGGCCAGAGGCATGCGAATCATGGCGAACATCCTGCTTCGAGAGGGGGGATGGGGGCGCACGGCCCCGCAAAACCGGCACATAATGCGAAGGATTTGCATTCTGTGTAAAGGGCTTAGTGATTGAAATATTTGGTATTAAAACCCCGGTTGATCCCGGCGGATTTTGCAGGTGCGAGCTTGTTGGCCCCGAGCCTTACAAGATCGCCGCATTGCTGCGCTGTGCCTGCTTGAGATACGCCGCCAGCTCCCGGGCCGGCAGCGGCTTGCTGTAGTGGTAGCCCTGGCCCTCGTGGCAGCCTTCGGAAATGATGTAGGCCTCCTGCTCGACGGTCTCCACGCCTTCGGCGATCACCTGCATGCCGAGGCTCTTGCCCAACTGGATGATCGCCCGGACGATGGTCGCGTCGTCGTCGTCATCGAGCAGGTCCTGGACGAAGCTCTTGTCGATCTTGATCTTGTCCAGCGGCAGGCTCTTGAGATAGCTCAGCGACGAGTAGCCGGTACCGAAGTCATCGATGGCGATCAGCGCGCCGGAGCGGCGCAGGCTCAGCAGGTGCTGGGCGGCGGTGCTGATGTCTTCCATCAGGCCGGTTTCGGTGACTTCCAGTTCCAGGCTGCGCGGCGGCAGGCGGTACATCTGCAGGAGGTTGTTGACCACCCGCGGCAGCTCGGCGTGGTGCAGTTGCACGGTGGACAGGTTGACCGCCATGCGCAGGTCGCTGAAGCCCTGGTCGTGCCATTCGCGCAACTGGCGGCAGGCCTGGTCCAGCACCCATTCGCCGATGGCGATGATGGTGCCGTTCTGCTCGGCCAGGGGAATGAACAGGTCCGGCGGTACCAGGCCGTGTTCCGGGTGCTGCCAGCGGATCAGTGCCTCGACGCCCACCACCCGGTGGTCGCGGTAGCTGATCTGTGGCTGGTAGACCAGGTAGAACTGATTGCGGTTGAGGGCTTCGCGCAGGTCTTTTTCCAGTTCGCGACGGCGGCGCATTTCGCTGTCGACGCTGGCGATATAGAACTGGTAGCGGTTGCGCGAGCGGGTCTTGGCCAGGGTCATGGTCTGTTCGGCTTTCTGCAGCAGCTTCTCGGTGCTGTCGCCGTCTTCCGGGAACAAGGTGATGCCGATGGTGGCGCGCAGGCGGATTTCCTGGTGATCCAGGGCAAACGCTGCTTCCAGGTCGTCAAGGATACTCTGGGCCAGCTCGGCCGCTTCATAGGGTTGTTCGATATCGGCCTGGACCAGGGCGAACTGGTCGCCACCCAGCCGGGCCAGGGCGCCGAGGCGACCGCTGTGGGCGCGCAGGCGGTCGGCCAGGGCGAGCAACAGTTGGTCGCCGACCTGGTAGCTGAATTGTTCGTTGATGCCCTTGAAGTCGTCCAGACCCACGCAAAGTACCGCGACCCGACGTTGCAGGCGCCCGGCGTCCACCAGGATCTTGTCCAGTTGCTGTTGCAACTGCTGGCGATTGGGCAGGCCGGTGAGGAAGTCGTACTGGGCCATGCGCAGCAGGCTGTTTTCCGCTTCGTGACGCAGGTGGGTGTTGCGCTCGATGGATGCCAGCAACTGGTTGGCGGTGTTGACCCAGATGCCCAGTTCGTTCTTTTCATGGCCCTTGAGCTGCGGCAACAGGTGTTCGCTGGGGCGGTCCGGGTTGACGGTACTCAGGTGCCCGATGATCCGCGACAGCGGTTTGGTCAGCAGCCAGTGATAGACCAGGTACAGCACCAGGCCGAGGAACAAGGCCCGCAGCACGCCGGAGATGAAGATGATCACCGAGTTGACCAGGAACCCCTGGCCGTAGGTGGCGGTGTCGAGGGTGATGCTCAGGTCGCCGTAATATTCGCTGTAGGGGCCGCGACCGACCAGTTGTGTGCTGAAGGTGCTTTCCTGGCCAAGGATAGGATCGGTCAGCCAGCGGCTGGAAGTCTTTTGCAGATCGCGGGATTTTTCCGCGAGCATGGCCTCGTTGGGATGGCCGATGGAGGCCATGCGCACGGCGTCATCCTGGAACAGGCCTTCGATCACTTGCATGCCCATCTCGCGGTCGAGGCTGTAGACGGCCTGGGTCGAGGGGTCGCGGAACATATCGAGAATGCGCTGGGCATCGCTGGCCACGGCCTGCCGAGTCTTGTAGGCATCAAAGACGATCTGCGCACAGCTCAGTACGGCGCCGACAATCAGCGCCGACAGCAGCACGACCCGGAGCAACTTCACCGACAAGCTGTTCTTGAGTTCCAGCTTCAAAGGGCTATTCCTTGTTCCGTGCGGATGGCATCAAGTTGCCATGAGTATTGGCAATCCGGCCCGGTCAGTCAAAGGGACAATGCAAGCGGCGAGAACCCGTGCTCATGCTTGGCCGATCAGGTGGCTCCCGGACTCTTCAGGCCATGGAGACTGTGTCGGTCGCTCAAGCCGTCTACTTGAGGGGCTAGCGCGTCATTTTCCCGGATTATTCAGGTTAGTTCCTGTCGGCGTGGCAGGCATAAAAAAACCCGGCGAGGCCGGGTTTTTTTGCGCAGCGGGTTCAGTCTCAAGCGGTGAAGGCTTTGCCTTCGAACTGCTCGGCGACGAATTTCCAGTTCACCAGGTTCCAGAACGCCTCGACATACTTCGGACGGACGTTGCGGTAGTCGATGTAGTAGGCGTGTTCCCAGACGTCGCAGGTCAGCAGCGGGGTGTCGCCGCTGGTCAGCGGGTTGCCGGCGCCGATGGTGCTGGCCAGGGCCAGGGAGCCGTCAGCCTTTTTCACCAGCCAGCCCCAGCCGGAACCGAAGGTGCCGACGGAAGTCTTGGTGAACTCTTCCTTGAACTTGTCGAAGGAACCGAACGCGGCGTTGATGGCTTCAGCCAGCTTGCCGGTCGGTTGACCGCCGGCGTTTGGCGCCAGGCAGTTCCAGTAGAAAGTGTGGTTCCAGACCTGAGCGGCGTTGTTGAAGATGCCGCCGGAGGAAGACTTGACGATTTCTTCCAGGGTCTTGCCTTCGAACTCGGTGCCTGGCACCAGGTTGTTCAGGTTCACGACATAGGTGTTGTGGTGCTTGTCGTGGTGATACTCCAGGGTTTCCTTGGAGATGTGCGGCTGCAGGGCATCATGTGCATAAGGCAGCGGAGGCAATTCGAAAGCCATGGTGATTCTCCTAATCAGGTCAGTTGCGGTGAGCGCAAGGCCGATCACGGCGGCCATACAGGCGTGCGCCGGGGAGTTTGTACTCTTTGCGGCGCAAGACTCGGATCATAGCACCGGGGTGGCGGCTTAACCACGCAACAACTGTGTGGAATAGAGGTTCCAGAGCCTTTTGGAATAAGTCAGCCGGCGCCGATCAACTGGGCGGCGACGCTGAACATCATCACGGCCACCAGCAGGTCGAGCAGGCGCCAGGTGGCCGGGCGCGCCAGCCACGGGGCCAGCCACGCCGCGCCTAGGGCCAGGCTGAAGAACCACAGCAGCGAAGCGCTGGCGGCGCCCATCACGTAGGCGCCGGGCTCGGTCTGCTGGGCGCCGAGTGAACCGATCAGCAGCACGGTGTCGAGGTACACGTGGGGGTTGAGCAGGGTCACGGCGAGAGCGCTGAGCAGTACGGCGCGCAGTGAGCGCACGGTCTGGCCTTCGCCTTGTTGCAGGCTCTGGCGGGAAAAGGCCCGGCGCAGCGCCAGGCTGCCGTACCAGAGCAGGAAGGCCGCGCCACCCCAGCGGGCGAACGCCAGCAGCGTCGGGTTGTGTGCCAGGACGGTGGCGAGGCCGAAGACCCCCGCGGCCACCAGGATCGCATCGCAGAGTACGCACAGGGCCGCCACCGGCAGGTGGTGTTCGCGACGCAGGCTCTGGGCCAGGACAAAGGCGTTCTGTGTGCCGATCGCCATGATCAGGCCGGCGGCCACCAGCATGCCATTTAGATAGCTCTGCCACATGACGCTTACTCCCCGTGTTCGGCCAATTGCCGCAAGACCTGCAGGGCGCGTTCGGCGTCGTCGCGGCCGACGAACAGGTGGTCGTGGTAATAACCGGCGATCACGTTGCAACTGATACCGGCTTTGCCCAGGGCGCCGGCGAAAGCGGCGGTGAGGCCGACCGCTTCCAGGGCCGAGTGCACATTGAGGGTGATCCAGGCCGCCAGATAGTCGAACGGCAGGCCGAGGGCCTGGGCGTCTTCGCGACGCAGGATGACGGTCAGGCCTTCGCGTTCGCGAAAGCTGCCGATGGGCTCGCGGCCATTGAGCCGGCTGGCGTCGGTCAGGCTGCAGAAAACGTAGTCGCCCTCGTTGAGTTCGGGGCTCATGCTGCGCAGCAGCACGCTCAGGGAAGTTTCGCCGGCCATGTCGGTGTCCTTGGATAAACAGTGGATGTGGGCATTCTGCGGGGCGATGTTGTATAAGAAAAACCAATAGTGCTGATCGCCCATTAGGAAAACTGATGTTCGACTATAAATTGCTCTCCGCCCTGGCGGCCGTGGTCGAGCAGGCCGGCTTCGAACGGGCGGCCCAGGTGCTGGGGTTGTCGCAGTCGGCGATTTCCCAGCGGATCAAGTTGCTCGAAGCCCGGGTCGGCCAGCCGGTGCTGGTGCGGGCCACGCCACCGAGCCCGACCGAGATCGGCCGGCGCCTGCTCAATCATGTGCAGCAGGTGCGTCTACTTGAACGCGACCTGCAGAGCCAGGTGCCGGCGCTGGACGAGGAGGGCCTGCCGGAACGCCTGCGTATTGCCCTGAATGCCGACAGCCTGGCGACCTGGTGGGGCGAGGCGGTGGGGGATTTCTGTGCTCGTCAGCACCTGCTGCTGGACCTGGTGGTGGAAGACCAGACCGTGGGCCTCAAGCGCATGCGTGCTGGCGAGGTGGCCGCGTGTGTCTGCGCCAGCGAGCGCCCGGTGGCCGGCGCCCGCAGCGTATTGCTGGGGGCAATGCGCTATCGCGCGCTGGCCAGCCCGGCGTTTATTGCCCGGCACTTTCCCCAAGGCATCGATGCGCAGACGCTGGCCCGCACGCCGGCGCTGGTGTTCGGTCCGGACGACTTTCTGCAACACCGTTACCTGGCGGCACTGGGCGTGGAGGGTGGTTTCGAACATCATCTATGCCCCTCATCGGAAGGCTTTATCCGCCTGACCGAGGCTGGCCTGGGTTGGGGGCTGGTGCCGGAATTGCAGGTGCGCGGGCAGCTGGCCCGGGGCAGCCTGGTGGAATTGATCGCGGATAAAACCATCGATGTGCCGTTGTACTGGCATCATTGGCGCAACGGCGGGCAATTGCTCGGGCAGTTGACCGAGCACCTGGCGCGTTCGGCGGCGCAATGGCTGGTGCCTCTGGCATGATCGGCGGCGTCCAGGTAGCAGGCAGGACGAATCAAGGTATGTGGAGCAATCGATGAAAATTCTGGTTACCGGCGCAAGCGGCTTTATCGGCGGGCGCTTTGCGCGTTGCGCCCTGGAGCAGGGCCATGAGGTGCGGGTCAATGGCCGCCGGGCCGAGAGTGTCGAGCATCTGGTGCGGCGTGGCGCCGAGTTTATCCAGGGCGACCTCAGCGACCCGCAGTTGGTGCGCGAGCTGTGCCACGATGTCGAGGCCGTGGTGCATTGCGCCGGCGCGGTGGGTTTGTGGGGGCGCTACCAGGACTTCCACCAGGGCAATGTGCTGGTCACCGAGAACGTGGTCGAGGCCTGCCTCAAGCAGCAGGTCCGGCGCCTGGTGCACCTGTCGTCGCCGTCGATCTATTTCGACGGTCGTTCGCACCTGGGTTTGACCGAGGAACAGGTGCCCAAGCGCTTCAGGCATCCGTACGCCGCTACCAAGTACCTGGCCGAACAGAAGGTTTTCGGCGCCCAGGAGTTCGGCTTGGAGGTACTTGCCCTGCGTCCGCGCTTTGTCACCGGTGCCGGCGATATGAGCATCTTCCCGCGCCTGCTGAAGATGCAGCGCAAAGGCCGGCTGTCGATTGTCGGCAACGGCCTGAACAAGGTCGATTTCACCAGCGTGCACAACCTCAACGAAGCCTTGCTGAGCAGCCTGCAGGTCGGTGAATCAGCCCTGGGCAAGGCCTACAATATCAGCAACGGCACCCCCATTCCGTTGTGGGATGTGGTGAACTACGTGATGCGCCAGATGCAGGTGCCGCAGGTGACCCGCTACCGCTCCTTCGGCCTGGCCTACAGCGTCGCGGCCTTGAACGAAAGTGCCTGCGCCCTCTGGCCGGGACGCCCGGAACCGACCCTGTCGCGCCTGGGCATGCAGGTGATGAACAAGGATTTCACCCTCGACATCAGCCGCGCCAGGCATTATCTCGGATACGACCCCAAGGTCAGCCTGTGGGCGGCCCTCGACGAGTTCTGTGCCTGGTGGAAAGCCCAGGAGCCTGCGGCCGTTTAAATATTCGGTTACCACAACTGAACCGAGTTCCGGGTTCAGGGTCGATCAGAGCGGCGGGTTGGGGGGTTATACTCGCCGTATTTCGCTATCACTGCGGTTCAGAAAGGTTCCTTCATGCGTAACGATGCCAACGACGATTTCGATGATGTGCCCAGCCTGCGTGCCGATGCGGACGACCATGAGGAACATGTGGGCACCGCGCCCGTGCGTGAACGCACGCGTACCCAGGTCGCCGCCACGCCACGGCTCAAGGTCAAGGTGCCGAGCACCGGGCCGCTGTGGGCGCTGGTCGGGGCCTTGTTCATTGCCTTCGCTGGCCTTGCCTGGTGGAGTTTCCAGCAGATCAGCCTGATGGAGCAGCAACTGGTGGCGACCCAGGAAAGCTTTGCGCGTATCAGCGAGGAAGCGGCTGGGCGTTTGCAGGCGATTTCCGGGAAAGTGGTCGCCAGCGAGTCAAGCGTCAACAGCGACAGTGAAGCGCTGAAGTTGCAGATCCGTCAGCTTGAAGGCAAGTTGCTTGAGCAGGGCCGCCAGCAACAGGGCGTTGCCGGGCAGGCCACCGGCCTTGAGCAGCGGCTGCAACAGATGAGCGCGCTGACGGCGGACCAGCAGACCGCCAACACCCAGTTGCAGGCCCAGGTCAAAAGCCTGACGGCGGAACTGGCCAGCCTGAAGGCCGGCCAGGGCGACGCGGGCAAGCTCGACGCGCAGGTAAAGAGCAACGCCGCCGAGATTGCCGCCTTGAAAAAGCAGGGTAATAGCAGCGCGGCGGTCGAGCGTATCGAACAGGAACTGATCGTGCTCAAGAGCGAGCAGGACAACCGTCAGGCCGCGGGTGGGCAGGCGGGCTCCAATACGGCGGAGTTCGATGCTTTCCGTGGGCAGGTCACGCGCAATATCACCACCCTGCAGAACCAGATCCAGAACCTGCAGGAGCAGATCAGCGCCAAGCCCGGAGCATAGCGCCTGGCTTCAGGGCCTCTTCGCGGGCAAGCCCTGCTCCTACAGTTTCGTGTCGTACACAAGATTTGTATTCGACGCTGAACTGTAGGAGCAGGGCTTGCCCGCGAAGCTTTTGGCGACCACGCGGTATGGCGGGGGAATTTTTGGTTTCAGGGCACTCGCCAAGGGTTTCACGGTCTGATCAGGTGTAGGCGGGCATTGGCCCGCCTACGTCGGTCAGCGTCGCTGTCCGGCGCCCCTTAGCGGTCCAGGAGGCCGCCATGTACCCTCGAATCCTTCTCGCTGCAAGCCTGTCCCTGCTGCTGTCCGCGTGCGTGCCCTACTACGATGGTGGGGCCACCTACTACCGCTCCGATGTCTACACCGCCCCGGCCCCGGCCTATTACTACGGCGACGGCTCCTACTACCGGCGCGACTATTATGTACCCGCGCCACGCTATTACGCACCGACCTATCGCCCTTACCCGAACCGGGGTTGGGGTTGGGATCGGCATCAATGGAGCGGTGACGACCATGGCGGCCGCGGTGGTCACCGTGGCGACGGTGGCCGTGGACACGGCAACGGCAACGGCAACGGCAACGGACGCTGACCCGGGCAACTTCGATCAGTAGTCCGACAAGTCCGCCAGCGGGTGACGTCCCTCCCAGGCCTTGTGGAAGTGCGCCTCGACCACCGCTTCCGGCACGGCGGCGATATCCGGCCAATGCCAGCGCGGTTCGCCGTCCTTGTCGATCAGCCGTGCCCGCACGCCTTCGCTGAACTCCGGATGACGGCAGCAGTTGAGGCTCAGGGTGTATTCCATCTGGAACACCTGCGCCAGCGACAGGTGCCGGGCCCGGGCGATCTGTTCCCAGACCAGGTGCGCGGTCAGCGGGCAGCCTTCCTTGAGTTGCCTGGCCGCCCGGGCCAGGCGTTTGTCGGCGTCTTCGGCCAATTGCGCAATGGCCTTCCAGGCACAGTGCACATCGCTGACATCCAGCAATTCATCGATGCGATCGCGTAGCGGCAACCATTGCGCCTGCGGCTGCGGTTGCTGATCGCGGGCCTGACGCTCCAGGGCCTTGAGCAGGCTGTTGAGCTGCATCGCCGTCTGTTCCTGCCAATTGAGTTGCAACAGCCCTTCGATCAGCTCTTCCTGTTGATCGTCGGCCAGGAGCCGGTCAGCCAGGCCCAGGTCGATGGCGTCGCGTGCGTTCATCTGCGCGCCGGTCAGGCCGAGAAACAAGCCCAGCTTGCCCGGCAGTCGCGAGAGGAACCAACTGGCGCCGACATCCGGGTACAAGCCGATGCCGATCTCCGGCATCGCCAGGCGGCTGCTCGGGGTGACGATACGAATGGATGCGCCTTGCAGCAGGCCCATGCCGCCGCCGAGGACATAACCATGGGCCCAGCACAGCACCGGCTTGGGATAGGTGTGCAGGCGATAGTCGAGGCGGTACTCCGAGGCAAAGAACACGCTGGCCAGCGGAGGTACGGCGCCGGGGTGCGCCTGGCAGGCCTGGGCCAGGCTGCGCACTTCGCCGCCGGCGCAGAAAGCCCGGGCGCCGTTGCCGCGCAACAGCACGCAGGCAATGTTCGGATCCCGCGCCCAAGTCTCCAGACGTTCGTCCAGAACCTGGATCATCGGCAGGGACAGCGCGTTGAGGGTGTGTTCGGCATCCAGGGTGGCGATACCCAGGCGGGCACCGTTGATACCGGTGAGCTCTTCGAAATGCAGGTTCATCGTGACCTCGCTACTCGTTGAATGCACAGTATGATCCTTGTGTGGGAAAGTGCCGGTTCTGTCGCGGATCAATTGACAAGCGTGATGGGCTTTCCTAGTGTCCGCCCCATTGTTATTTCCGGACACGATCATGACCGACGAAGACCGCATCAAACTCGAGCCCAGCTGGAAGCAGGCGCTCCGTGAAGAGTTCGACAAGCCCTACATGAGCGAGTTGCGAGAATTTCTGCGCCAGGAGCGTGCCGCCGGCAAGGAAATCTATCCGCCGGGCCCGCTGATCTTCAATGCCATGAACACCACGCCGCTGGATCAGGTGAAGGTGGTGATCATCGGCCAGGACCCCTACCACGGCCCCGGTCAGGCCCATGGCCTGTGCTTTTCGGTGCAGCCAGGTGTTCCGGCGCCACCGTCGCTGGTCAATATCTACAAGGAATTGCAGCGCGACCTGAATATCGACATTCCCAAGCATGGCTACCTGCAAAGCTGGGCCGAGCAGGGCGTGTTGTTGCTCAACACCACCATGACCGTGGAACGCGGCATCGCCGCCTCACACGCCAATCGTGGCTGGCAGTTCTTTACCGATCGGATTATCGAGGTGGTCAGCGAGCGCCAGGACAAACTGGTGTTCCTGCTGTGGGGTGCCCATGCCCAGGGCAAGCAGAAGCTGATCGACGCGACCAAGCACCTGGTGTTGAAGTCGGTGCATCCGTCACCGTTGTCGGCCTATCGCGGGTTTATCGGTTGCGGGCATTTCAGCCGGACCAACAAGTTCCTCGAGCAGAACGGCCTGGCGCCGATTCAGTGGGCCTTGCCGCCGCTCTGACGGTCTTGCCTACCCCCTGTAGGAGCGAGCTTGCTCGCGATGGACGGGGCATCAGACTACCCGCGTTATCGTTGACCACCATCGCGAGCAAGCTCGCTCCTACAGGGAGAAGTTACAGTTCGTCAGTTCTCAAGCATTCGCCAATGCGCGGCGCTGGGCCGAACGCTTGCGCCAGATCCGCAGCAACGGCATCAGCAGCATGATCGCCGTCAGTGCCCAGACACCCGCCGTGATCGGGCTCGACCAGAGAATTTCCAGCGCACCGTTGGAAATCGACAGCGCCCGGCGCAGGTTCGACTCCATCAATCCGCCGAGGATAAAGCCGAGCAATACCGGCGACAGCGGGAAATCCAGTTTGCGCAGGATATAGCCGAAGATACCGATGCCGACCATCAGGAACAGGTCGAAGGTGGTGGCGTGGACGGCGTAGACCCCGATCGCGGTGATGATGGCGATCACCGGCACCAGCGCCCAGTTCGGCACGGCGAGGATGCGGGTGAAGATACGGATCATCGGGATATTGAGGATCACCAGCATGACGTTGGCGATAAACAATGACGCGATCAGACCCCAGACGATGTCCGGCTGCTGCTGGAACAACAGCGGGCCGGGAGTGATGTTGTACAGCGAGAGGGCGCCGATCATCACCGCCGTGGTCCCGGAACCGGGGACGCCGAGGGTCAACATCGGCACCAGGGCACCGCAGGCCGAGGCGCCGATGGCGGTTTCCGGTGCGGCGAGGCCACGTTTGTCACCTTGGCCGAAGGTGCCGCTGGCACCCGCCAGGCGTTTTTCCGTCATATAGGCCACGGCACTGGCCAGTGTCGCGCCGGCACCTGGCAACACGCCCATGATGAAACCCAGCAGGCCGCAACGGATATTCACCACGAACACCGAGGCGGCTTCCTTGAAGTTGAACATCATCCGCCCGGTAGCTTTCACCGCTTCCTGGCCGCGATGGGTCTTTTCCAGCAGCAGGAGGATTTCACTGATGGAAAACAGGCCCAGCACCAGCACCACGAACTGGATGCCGTCGGTGAGGTGGATATTGTCGCCGGTGAAACGGTACACACCGCTGTTGGCATCGATCCCGACACTCGACAGGAACAGGCCGATCAGCGCCGCGATAAAAGTCTTCAGCGGTCGGTCGCCGGCCATGCCGCCAAGGCAGACGATGGCAAAGACCATCAGCACGAAGTACTCCGCCGGACCGAAGGCAATCGCCCATTTCGCCAGCAACGGGGCGAACAGCACCATGCCGCAGGTGGCGATAAAGGCGCCGATGAACGAGCTCCAGGCCGACAGCGACAGGGCTACGCCGGCCAGGCCCTGGCGGGCCATGGGGTAGCCGTCGAGGGTGGTCATCACGGTGGAGGCTTCGCCGGGGATATTGAGCAGGATCGAGCTGATCCGCCCGCCGTATTCGCAACCCAGGTACACCGCCGCCAGCAGGATCAGCGCCGACTCCGGCGGCAGGCCGAGGGCGAAGGCAATCGGGATCAGCAGCGCCACGCCGTTGATCGGGCCCAGGCCCGGGAGCAGGCCGACGACGGTGCCGATCAGGGTCCCGCACAGCGCGGTCACCAGGTTGTAGGGGCTCAGGGCGACGCCGAAGCCCTGGCCCAGATAGCCGAAAGTATCCATGTCAGTTCTCCAGTACGTCGAGCAATCCGAGGGGCAGCGGCACGTCCATGGCTTTATCGAACAGCAGATAAAGTCCGATGCTCATCAGGCTGATGATCAGCGCGCTCGGCAACCAGCGGCCGCCGTACAGGCGCGCCATGGGGATGCCCACCAGGACACTGCTGAGGATGAAACCCAGGGATTCGAAGGTGGCGGCGAACGCCAGCAACAGCACCACGCAAACACCGATCTTGCGCAAGGTGGCAGGGTCCAGCGGCGGCTCTTCTTCGCTGTGCACGATGGGGGTGGGACGAAACAGCAGGTACAGCAAGCCCAGGCCCATCAGGCCTAGCATCAGTAGCGGGTAGGCGCGGGGGCCGACCGGTTCGTAGGAAAAAGCGGCCTGATAGGGCCAGGCCATCAATGCCAGGCCGGCGCAGGCCAGCAGCAACACGACGGCAAACAGTCGTTGTAGAAGCATGGGACGAACTCCTGTGGCGCGCCCCTTTGCAGGGGCGCGAACGCTAGGCGCGGATGATCACTGGATCAGGCCGAATTCCTTGGCCAGCACCTTGTAGTCGGCGACCTGTTTCTTCACATAGGTGTCGAGCTCGGGGCCGGTCATGGCGAAAGGGAAGAGTTCGCGCTGGTCACGCAGCTTGGCGAAGTCTTCCGAGGCCAGGAGTTTGTCGAAGGCGGCTTTCCACCAGGCGTAGTCTTCGTCACTGACCTTTGGCCCCAGGTAGAAACCGCGCACCACCGGCCAGACAATGTCGTAGCCCTGTTCCTTGGCGGTGGGGATGTTCTTCATTTCCTCTTCGTCCAGGCGCTTTTCGGCGAACACCGCCAGCAGGCGCATATCGCCGCTCTGGATATGGGGCATGGAGTCGGAAATGTCGGTGCTGCCGACCTGGATATGTCCGCCCATCAGCGCGGTGACGATTTCACCGCCGCCTTCGAGGGCCACATAGCGCAGGTCACGCGGGTTGATCCCGGCGGCCTTGGCGATCAGCGCGGTCTGCATCCAGTCCTGGCTGCCGACGGTGCCGCCGGAGCCGATGACCACCTTGCTCGGGTCGGCCTTCAGCGCCTTGACCAGGTCGTCGAGGGTTTTATACGGCGAGTCGCTTTTCACCGCGATGGCCCCGTAGCTGGTGCCGACGGCCGCCAGCCAGCGCACCGCGCCTTCGTCGAAGCGGCCGAACTTGCCTTGCGCCAGGTTCAGCAGCGAACCGCTGGACCAGGCCACGAGGGTGCCGGCATCGGCCGGGCGCTGGGCGACCACGGCGTTGTAGGCCACGGCCCCGACGCCACCGGGCATGTAGGTGACACGCATGGGTTTGCTGAGGATCTTTTCGTTGACCAGGGCACTTTGCGCCAGCTTGCAGGTCAGGTCGAAACCACCGCCGGGGGAGGCCGGGGCAATGCATTCGGGGCGTTTGGGTTCGGCGGCGCAGAGGTGTCCGGCAAACAGCAGGCAGCCGGCGGCGAGGGCGAAGGTGCGCAATGGCAACATCATGGGTGACTCCATTATTGTTCTTATTCGAACGAAAACGCATCGAGGCGTTTTCGGGTTTCCAAGGACCTGCTCCGACGGTGGTCGTCACTGTCCGTGAGGGGACTCTAATGGGTCAACCTTTCACCAGGCTTTCAGCGCAAAAGGTCCGCTGAACTCGGCCGGCGATGGCTAGCGGCGCTTTGTTTATCCGGTAGACTCCCGGCCAAAAGGGCGTTTAAGTCAGCCCGGTCGAGGTAGGAAATCCATGCGCGTGCTTCTGGTCGAAGACCATCCCCAACTGGCTGAAAGTGTTGCCCAGGCGCTCAAGAGCGCGGGCTTGACCGTGGATGTGCTGCACGATGGGGTGGCCGCCGACCTGGCCTTGAGCAGCGAGGAATACGCCGTGGCGATCCTCGACGTGGGCCTGCCGCGCCTGGACGGTTTTGAAGTCCTGGCCCGTTTGCGCGCCCGCGGCAAGAACCTGCCGGTGCTGATGCTCACCGCGCGCAGTGATGTGAAGGACCGCGTCCATGGCCTGAACCTGGGGGCCGACGATTACCTGGCCAAGCCGTTCGAACTCACTGAGCTGGAAGCACGGGTCAAGGCGCTGCTGCGCCGTAGCGTGCTCGGCGGTGAGCGCCAGCAACGTTGCGGGCCGCTGGTCTACGACCTGGACACCCGGCGTTTCAGCCTTGGCGACGAACTGCTGACCCTGACTTCGCGCGAACAAGCAGTGCTCGAGGCACTGATTGCCCGACCGGGTCGGGTGATGAGCAAGGAGCAGTTGGCCGCGCAGGTCTTCGGCCTGGACGAGGAGGCCAGCGCCGACGCCATCGAGATCTACGTGCACCGCCTGCGCAAGAAGCTCGACGGCCAGGCGGTGGTCATCGTCACCTTCCGTGGCCTCGGCTATCTGCTGGAACACCGCGATGCATAAGGCCGGCAGCCTGCGTTGGCGGCTGCTGTGGAACCTGGCGTTGTTGCTGGTGGCATTGATGCTCGCCAGCGGCTGGAGCGCTTATTACAACGGTCGCGAAGCGGCGGATACGGCCTATGACCGTACCTTGCTGGCCTCGGCGCGGACCATCGCCGCCGGCCTCTCGCAACGCGACGGCAGCCTGAGCGCCAACGTGCCCTACGTGGCCCTGGACACCTTTGCCTATGACAGCGCCGGGCGGATCTACTACCAGGTCAACGACATCCACCAGCAGTTGATTTCCGGTTACGAAAACCTCCCCGCACCGCCGCCCGGCACGCCGCGCACCGATGACTATCCGGCGCTGGCGCGCTTCTACGACGGCCAATATCGCGGGCAGAACGTGCGGGTGGTGAGCCTGCTCAAGGCGGTCAGCGAGCCGAACATGAACGGCATGGCGGAAATCCGCGTGGCCGAAACCGATGAAGCCCGGGTCAACATGGCCCGTAGCCTGATGGCTGACACCCTGCTGCGCCTGGGAATGCTGGCGGGTGGCGCGTTGCTGCTGGTGGGCTTTGCCGTGAGCGCGGCCTTGCGTCCGTTGGAGCGTTTGCGTGCGGCGGTGGAAGAGCGCCAACCGGACGATCTGCGGCCCTTGCCGCTGGTGGAGGTGCAGCATGAACTCTGGCCATTGGTGCGCTCGCTCAATCACTTCACCGAACGCCTGCGTCGGCAGTTCGAGCGCCAGGGGCAGTTTATCGCCGACGCCGCCCATGAACTGCGCACGCCGCTGGCGGCGCTCAAGGCGCGTCTTGAGCTGGGCTTGCGGGCGAACGAGCCGGCGATCTGGCGCGAGACCCTGGAAGCCACGGCCCAGGGTACCGATCGCCTGACCCATCTGGCCAATCAGTTGCTGTCGCTGGCGCGGATCGAAAATGGCGCGCGGGCGATTGCCGAGGGCGGCGCGCAGTTGCTCGATCTCAGTCAGCTGGCGCGGGAGTTGGGCATGGCGATGGCGCCGCTGGCCCATGCGCGGGGTGTGGCGTTGGCGTTGGAGGCCGACGAGCCGGTGTGGTTGCGGGGTGAGCCGACCTTGCTCAACGAGTTGTTGAGCAACCTGGTGGACAACGCCCTGGCCCATACACCGTCCGGTGGCAATGTGATCCTGCGGGTCTGCTTGCCGGCGGTGCTGGAGGTCGAGGACGACGGGCCGGGGATTCCGTTGGAGGAGCGGGGACGGGTCTTCGAGCGTTTTTACCGGCGTCATCAGCAGGGCGTCGGTGCCGGGCTGGGTTTGGCGATTGTCGGCGAGATCTGCCGGGCGCATCTGGCGCAGATCAGTCTGCACGAGGCCCAGCCCCACGGTTTGAAGGTCCGTGTGAGCTTTATCGCCGGATCAGTCTAGCGGAACATCTCCCGCGCTTCGTTGAGCTGGTCACTGAGGGCGCTGCTCTGCGCATCCAGCCCCAGCTTGATAAAGGCTTTCAAATCACCCAGGGCGATTTGCCCGAAAGGATGCGCCGTGCCCTGATGGCAAAACACACTGGCGATCTGCACCAGGCCGATATAGTCGACGCCCTTGCTGTCACGCTCCAGGTTCAGGTATTGCCCGGGCAGCTTGGCGAGCATCTCCGGAAACTCCCAGACCTTCAGCAACTCGTCGCCGAGCAATGGGTGAATGCTGTCGATCACATGATCCAGGCTCAGCGGATCGGCGAGCAACTCATAGTGGTCCTCGGCATAGGTCAGGATCGGCAGAACGCCGATCTGGTGCACGAGCCCACCCAGCGCCGCCTGGTCCGGCTTGAGCAGGGTGAAGTTGCGGCACAGCACGTAGCAGACCCCGGCGATCTCCAGGCTCTTGCGCCAGACCTCGCGCATCTTCTGTTCCACCACCTCGGAGCGGGCATGGAAAATCTGCTCCATGACCAGGCCGATGGCCAGGTTGCTGCTGTAGTTGACGCCCAGCCGGGTGATAGCCGTGTGCAGGTCGGTAACTTCATGGCTGGCCCGCAGCAACGGGCTGTTGACCACCTTGATCAGGCGCGCCGACAAGGCAGTGTCGCCACCGATCACTTTGCTCAAGGTGCTGACACTGATCTCCGGATCTTCCGCCGCCTTGCGAATCTTCAGGGCCACTTCCGGGAGGGTCGGCAGAACCAGGTCATCGTTGTCGATGGCCTTGACCAAATCCCGTTGGACCTTTTCCGCCAGCTTGTTCATTTCAATTCTCTAGGGCGGTGCGTTTAACGCTGGATTTCGCTGTCGCGGTCCAGTTGATAGGGCAAGTCCAGTAATGTCAGGGCCGGACCTTGCAAATCGCCCAGGTGCACATGACCTTCCTGCGCAGCTTCGGCTTGCAGAACGGCCAGGAGTTCAATGCCATTTTCCGCTCGGGCGGCGATCACCACTTCACCGATGGCGCTGCCATGGGAGGGAGCGAACAGCGTACTACCCGGTTCCGGCAGCTGGTCGGCCACCAGCGCCAGACGATAAAGGCGGCGCTTGAGCTTGCCCAGGTACTGCATGCGGGCGACGATTTCCTGCCCTGTATAGCAGCCTTTCTTGAAGCTTACGCCACCGACCGCCTGCAAATTGAGCATTTGTGGAATAAACAGTTCGCGGGTCTGCGGCATGACCTGGCCGATACCGGCACGCACCTGGCCGAGCAGCCAGGTGTTCAGATCGGCTTCACGCAGTTGCGCGGCCAGATGCTCGCGCACCCGGGCGGCCTGATCCGCTGGAACCCAGAGTTCGCTGCGTCCCGGGGAAACCCGCAGGGCGATCAGATTGTCCGCGCGGACCACCGCGTCGGTCTCTGTCGGCAGCTCAAGGCCCAGGCCGCGCAAGGCGGCGTCGCCGTCACCGAGGCCGAAACGGACCCAGCCGGCGCTTTCGTCGGTGAGCTTGGATTTGGAGAACACCGCGTATTTTTTCAGGTCCGCCAGTTGCGGCTCCAGCAGCTCGCCGGCCATCGCCAGCAGCACGCCGTCACCTTCGAGCAGGATACGGAAGCTCGACTGCATGCGGCCTTTTTGCGTGCAGCGGGCACCGAGGCTGGCCCGCGCGTCACTCAGGTAGTTGAGGTTGCAGGTCAGCTGGCCCTGGAGAAACTTGGCGGCGTCGGAGCCGCGGACGGCAAGAACGCCTTCGTGGGTCAGCGTGCAGAAAAAAGCGGAATCGGCCATGGGTCATCGCAGCGGAATAAAGGATGGGAGACATCATAGAGGGGCGCCTGGCAAATGGGTAGTTCACAACAGTGCCCGTGCCCCCGACCAAAGCCGACTGTCCGCACGCGCGCAGGGCTGTATACTTGCGCTCAAATTTGAGGAGCGCTCCATGGTCGAAGATGTAGAACTCAATCGCCTCTATTGGCACAGCCGGCGCGGCATGCTGGAGCTGGACGTGTTGCTGGTACCGTTCGTCAGGGAGGTGTACCCGCATCTGAGCCAGGCTGACCGCGACTGCTATCGCAACCTGCTCGAATGCGAGGACCAGGACATGTTCGGCTGGTTCATGGAGCGCTCCGAATCGGAAGATCCTGAGTTGCAGCGAATGGTTCGCATGATCCTGGATCGTGTCCAGCCCAAGTAATCTGTTCGAATGCCGCTGGCAGGCCTCACGGCTGCTGCCGGCGGTGTATCTCGGGGCCCTGGGCCTTTCGTTGGTTTCGCTTTGTCTGCTGGATATTCCGCGCTGGGCCAGTCTGTCCGGGGCTTTGCTGTGCCTGCTGCATAGCGCCTGGGTGTTGCCACGGCAGTTGCTGCTGAGCCATCCGTCGGCTTTTACCGGCTTGCGCCGTGACGAGCAGGGCTGGCAGCTGTGGAGCCAGGCCGCTGGCTGGCAACCGGTGCAGTTGTGCCGCGACAGCCTGGCCCTGCCGTGGCTGGTGCTGCTGCGTTTTCGCCTGCCGGGCGAGCGCCGGGTCCGTGCGCTGTGTGTCCCCTGGGATGCGCAGGCGCCGGATGTGCATCGGCGCCTGCGCGTACGCTTGAAGTTCAGCCGACGTAGGTGGGCGGCACCAGGATAGTGTCCAGCGCCTCGGGCAGCAGGTCCGGGTAGTCGAGGGTGTAATGCAGGCCCCGGCTTTCCTTGCGTTCCATGGCTGAACGAATCATCAGTTCGGCGACCTGGGCCAGATTGCGCAACTCGATCAGGTCGCGGCTGACCTTGTAGTTGCTGTAGAACTCATCGATCTCGTCCAGCAGCAGGCGCACGCGATGTTGCGCTCGTTGCAGGCGCTTGTTGGTGCGCACGATGCCGACGTAGTCCCACATGAAGCGCCGCAGTTCGTCCCAGTTGTGCGCGATGATCACGTCCTCGTCGGAGTCGGTCACCTGGCTCGCATCCCAGCTCGGCAGGGCGGCCGGCACGGCGATCTGCGGCAGTTGCTGGAGAATGTCCGCCGCCGCCGAGCGGGCGTAGACGAAACATTCGAGCAGCGAGTTGCTGGCCATGCGGTTGGCGCCGTGCAGGCCGGTGAAGCTGGTCTCGCCGATGGCGTACAGGCCGGGCACATCGGTACGGCCCTGTTGGTCCACCAGCACGCCGCCACAGGTGTAGTGCGCGGCGGGGACCACGGGGATCGGGCCTTTGGTGATGTCGATGGAGAATTCCAGGCAGCGTTCGTACACCGTCGGGAAGTGCGCCTTGATAAAGGCTTCGGGCTTGTGGCTGATGTCCAGATAGACGCAGTCGATACCCAGGCGCTTCATCTCATGGTCGATGGCCCGGGCCACGATGTCCCGTGGCGCCAGTTCGGCCCGTGGATCGAAGCGCGGCATGAAGCGTTCGCCGTTGGGCAGCTTCAGGTGCGCGCCTTCGCCACGCAGGGCCTCGGTGATCAGAAAACTCTTGGCCTGGGGGTGATACAGGCAGGTGGGGTGGAACTGGTTGAACTCCAGGTTCGCCACCCGGCAGCCCGAGCGCCAAGCCATGGCGATGCCGTCGCCGCAGGCACCGTCGGGGTTGCTGGTATAGAGGTAGACCTTGGCCGCGCCGCCCGAGGCGAGCACGGTGAAACGCGCGCCATAGGTGTCCACCTCGCCGGTGCCGCGGTCAAGCACGTAGGCCCCCAGGCAGCGGTCGCCGGCCAGGCCCAGGCGTTTTTCGGTGATCAGGTCGACGGCCACCCGTTGTTCCAGCAGCTCGATATTGGGCCGCCGGCGGGCTTGCTCCAGCAGGGTCTTGAAGATCGCCGCGCCGGTGGCGTCGGCGGCATGGATGATCCGTCGATGGCTATGGCCGCCCTCGCGGGTCAGGTGGAACTCGAAACCGCCGTCATCGGCACTGGCCTCTTCGTCGCGGGTAAACGGCACGCCCTGGTCGATCAGCCACTGGATGGCCTCGCGGCTGTGCTCGACGGTGAAGCGCACGGCGTCTTCGTGGCACAGGCCACCGCCGGCGTTGAGGGTGTCCTCGACGTGGGACTGCACGGTGTCGGTATCGTCGAGCACCGCGGCGACTCCGCCCTGGGCCCAGAAAGTCGAACCGTTGGCCAGGTTGCCCTTGCTCAGGACGGCAATGCGCAGATGGCTGGGCAGGGTGAGGGCCAGGCTCAGGCCGGCGGCACCGCTGCCAATCACCAGCACATCGTGTTGAAAATGTCGGCTCATCAGAAACATCCGAAAAAAGCGCCCGGGGGCAGTTGCCGGGCCCCGCCCGACAGCCCACTAGTATATGGCTGGGGGGAGCGGCACAATAGCCGGGCCTTTGTGGCATTGTGAAAGGGCTGTGGGCGCTGAGTGTGCGCCAGTCCATGCCGCCATGCATGCGCTTTTGCAGGGTAAGGCAATGATTTTTCAGCTATAACCAAGGCTCAGGCAGCCGTGGTCAGCACAGCCATTACAATGCCATTACCCGCTGGGGGTTCCGGGAACTTTTACGGGGCTCCGGGCTCCCATGCGGGGTGCCTGAAAGAAGGGGACAGCGTCGGCTTTATGCGAGGTGCCTGAGACGGCCTTCGCAAGCAGATTCGACGACCAGATTATTCACGCAGTCGGCGCTGGCCGTGCTGCGTTTTTCGTGTGTGTCCGTTCGGCGGGCCACAGGAAACTTGCTTGAAGGGGGAGAACTTTTGCCAGAAGCCCGAGTCTATGTTTGCAAGCCTGGTCAATTCGCGATGCACGCCTCCTTCAGGTCCTATGAGGAGTGTTCATGCTAACCCAGGAAGAGGATCAGCAGCTGGTCGAGCGCGTTCAACGCGGCGACAAGCGGGCATTTGATCTGCTGGTGCTGAAGTATCAGCACAAAATTCTCGGGTTGATCGTGCGATTCGTGCACGACACCCATGAAGCCCAGGACGTTGCACAGGAAGCCTTTATCAAAGCCTACCGTGCATTGGGCAATTTTCGCGGTGACAGTGCTTTTTACACCTGGCTCTACCGCATCGCCATCAACACGGCGAAGAACTACCTGGTGTCCCGCGGTCGCAGGCCACCGGACAGCGATGTGAGTTCAGAGGACGCGGAGTTCTACGACGGCGATCATGGCCTCAAGGACCTCGAGTCGCCGGAGCGTGCATTGTTGCGGGATGAGATCGAAGGCACCGTCCATCGGACCATCCAGCAATTGCCAGAAGATTTGCGTACGGCTTTAACTTTACGTGAATTCGACGGTCTGAGTTATGAGGACATTGCAGCCGTCATGCAGTGTCCGGTGGGCACCGTGCGCTCCCGGATTTTCCGCGCTCGGGAGGCCATCGATAAAGCCCTGCAGCCGTTGTTGCAGGAAACCTGAGACAGCGGCGACAGCCAAGAGAGGAACCGCCATGAGTCGTGAAGCCCTGCAGGAATCGCTGTCCGCGGTGATGGATAACGAAGCGGACGAACTGGAATTGCGTCGGGTGCTCAATGCCCTTGACGATGCCGAGACCCGTGCCACCTGGTCTCGTTACCAAATCGCCCGGGCAGTGATGCACAAGGAACTGTTGGACCCGCGCCTGGACCTGGCCTCGGCCGTTTCCGCGGCCCTGGCCGGCGAAGAAGTCCCGGCTAAAAACACTCGCGGTCCGTGGCGTACCCTCGGTCGCCTGGCCGTCGCGGCCTCGGTCACCCTGGCCGTACTGGCCGGTGTGCGTCTGTACAACCAGGATGACATTGTCGGTGCCCAACTGGCCCAGCAATCGAACCAGCCAGGCTTGGTTGCCCCTACGGCCAAAGGCCCGGCGGTGCTGGCCGGCTACACTGAAAGCAGCGACCAGTCGACCGGCCCGATGGCCAACGGCGTGCTGCAGCAAGGCCAGTCCGGCTGGCACGATCAGCGTTTGCCAGGCTACCTGCGCCAGCATGCGCAACAGGCCGCACTCAAGGGCTCTGAAAGCGCTCTGCCCTACGCCCGTGCCGCCAGCTTGGAAAACCGTTAAGGAGGATCATGCGCGCGCTACCTCTTCTAACGCTGGTGCTCAGTGGCTGGTGGGCTCTTCCAGCCCAGGCCGATGAGGCCCAGGACTGGTTGAACCGTCTTGGGCAAGCCGAGCAGCAGCAAAGCTTTCAGGGCACTTTCGTCTACGAGCGCAACGGTAGTTTTTCTACCCATGGCATCTGGCACCTGGTGCGCGATGGCAAAGTTCGTGAGCGTCTGATCCAGCTTGATGGCTCGGCACAAGAGGTTGTTCGCGTCGATGGTCATACCCAGTGCGTCAGTGGTGCGCTGGTGGCGGGGCTCGGCGATATGCCCGATTCCCATACCCGCTCCCTGGACACCCAGACCCTCAAGACCTGGTACGACATCGCCGTCGTCGGCAAGTCGCGGGTGGCCGGTCGTGCCGCCGTGGTGGTCTCGCTGACGCCGCGTGACCAGCATCGTTATGGTTTTGAACTGCATCTGGATCGTGAGACCGGCTTGCCCTTGAAGTCATTGTTGCTCAATGACAAGGGGCAGTTGCTGGAGCGTTTCCAGTTTACCGAATTGAATACCACCCAGCCTCCCGAGGAAAGCCAGGTACAGCCGAGTGCCGAGTGCAAGCCGGTGGTCCTGTTGACCAACCAGGCCCAGCCCAAGGTGCAGGCACTGGGAGCAGCGGTGGCCCAGTTGTGGCATTCGGACTGGCTACCGCCGGGTTTCGAACTGGTCAGCAGCACGGCGCGGGTCGACCCGGCCACCAAGGTCGAGGTCAGCAGCTTGATGTATGACGACGGTCTGTCGCGTTTTTCGGTGTTCCTTGAGCCCCTCAACGGTGCCACGGTAACCGACGCCCGGGCCCAGTTGGGGCCGACGGTCGCGGTGTCGCGACACCTGACCACGCCGAGCGGCGACATCATGGTCACGGTGGTGGGTGAGATTCCCATCGGTACGGCCGAACGGATTGCACTGTCCATGCGTTCCGGCAATGCGCAGGCCAAGCAGTGAGCTGCTGAATCATGGGGGCTGTGGGGGGGCTGGTGCAGAAATGTTTGGTGATCAAATTCATTTGCAAATATCCCTGAATTTTCCTATAGGTCAGAGCCCCTCAGCTCTGGCCTTGTTTGCTGTTTCCGGTCCGAAAGTCCCGGTGTTTCATGCCTGGGGCTTGCAAGGGCCTATCGCTTAATCATGCTCGTTGTTCACGGGAGCCATATGTCGATACCACGCTTGAAGTCTTATCTGTCCATTGTCGCCACCGTCCTGGTGCTCGGCCAGGCGATGACCGCCCAGGCCGCTGACTTGCCCGACTTCACCGAACTGGTGGAGCAGGCTTCGCCGGCGGTGGTCAATATCAGCACCACCCAGAAACTGCCGGATCGCAAGGTTTCCGACATGCAGGGGCTAGAAGGCCTGCCGCCGGAAATCCAGCAATTCTTCCGCGGTTTCCCGCAGCCGCGCAGTCCGAAAGGTGGTGGCGGTGGCGGCGGTCGCCAACGTGAAGCCCAGTCCCTGGGATCGGGCTTCATCATCTCCAAGGACGGCTACATCCTGACCAACAACCATGTGGTCGCCGATGCCGACGAGATCGTGGTACGCCTGGCTGATCGCAGCGAGCTCAAGGCCAAGCTGGTGGGCACCGACCCACGTTCCGACGTGGCGCTGTTGAAGATCGACGGCAAGGACCTGCCGACCCTCAAACTCGGCAAGTCCAAGGACCTGAAAGCCGGGCAGTGGGTTGTGGCCATCGGTTCGCCGTTTGGCTTTGACCATACCGTGACCCAGGGCATCGTCAGCGCCGTGGGCCGCAGTCTGCCGAACGAGAACTATGTCCCGTTCATCCAGACCGACGTGCCGATCAACCCGGGTAACTCCGGTGGCCCGCTGTTCAACCTCAAGGGTGAAGTGGTCGGGATCAACTCGCAGATCTATACCCGCTCCGGTGGCTTCATGGGGGTTTCCTTCGCGATCCCGATCGACGTGGCCATGGACGTCTCGGACCAACTGAAGGCCGGTGGCAAGGTCAGCCGTGGCTGGTTGGGCGTGGTGATCCAGGAGGTCAACAAGGACCTGGCCGAGTCGTTCGGCCTGGACAAACCGGCCGGTGCCCTGGTCGCCCAGGTGCAGGACGGTGGTCCGGCGGCCAAGGGTGGCCTGCAGGTCGGTGACGTGATCCTCAGCCTGAACGGCCAGCCGATCGAGCTGTCGGCTGACCTGCCGCATCTGGTCGGCGCGTTGAAGGCCGGTGACAAGGCGTCCCTGGAAGTGATTCGTGAAGGCAAGCGCAAGACCGTGGACCTGACGGTCGGTGCGATTCCGGACGAAGGCAAGGAAATGGATCTCGCCAAGGCCAACGGTGCCGAGCGCAGCAGCAACCGCCTGGGGATTTCCGTGGTCGAGCTGAGCGATGAGCAGAAGAAAGACAACGACCTCAAGGGTGGCGTGGTCATCAAGGATGTCCAGGACGGTCCCGCAGCCTTGATCGGCCTGCAACCGGGCGATGTGATCACCCACCTGAACAACCAGGCGATCACTAGCGCGGCGCAGTTCACCGACATTGCCAAGGCCCTGCCGAAGAATCGTTCGGTGTCCATGCGCGTACTGCGTCAGGGACGTGCCAGCTTCATTACCTTCAAATTGGCTGAATAAGCCCGACTGAAGTCGCTGTATGAAAAAGCCCGCCTCGAAACAGGCGGGCTTTTTTGCGCCGGCTTACTTGGAAGGTTTGGGCAGGCGGACCAACTGGCTGTTGGAGTAGATGTCGTGCCAGCTGCGCTTCTGCTTGTCGACCAGCGACCAGAGAAAACCCAGGCCGAAGATCCAGGAAGCAATCGATACGATAAAGCGCAGCAGCGCCTGCCAGAGACTGATGGCTGTACCGTCGGTGTTCTGTACGCGAATGCCCCAGACCTGCATGCCCAGGGTCTGGCCCTTGTAGGTCCAGAACTTGGCGAAAAAGCCGAACAGCACGAACAGCAGGATTGTCGACAGCAACGGATCGCCGTCCAGCGCCCCGGCGTCGGAGAGCTTGCGCAGTTGCTGTTCGCCGACGATCGCCATCTGCACCAGCTTGTAGATAAAAGCAGTGACGATCAGCAGCGCGGTGCACAGCAGGAAATCATAGAACATCGCGGCCAGGCGACGGCCCAGGCCGGCGGCGGGGAAATCACCCTGGGGGCTCAGCACGTGTTTTGACATGGTGGCTCTCTCCGTGAGGACTGAAAAAAGCCAGTTTACGAAATTGCGCTCATAAAAAAGCCCCTGATATCAATATCAGGGGCTTTTCATTGCAAGAAAACGGGCTCCCTGGGGATCAGGCTTCCGCTTGCACTTCATCAGCCTGCATGCCTTTCTGGCCCTGCACGGCGACGAAGGTCACTTTCTGGCCTTCTTTCAGGCTCTTGAAGCCGTTGCCCTGAATAGCGCGGAAATGGACGAACAGATCCGGACCGCTTTCTGGAGTGATAAAACCAAAACCTTTCTCGTCGTTAAACCACTTGACGGTACCGCTCTGACGTTGGGACATTTTCTTATTTCCTTGACGCTAAAATTAATGACAGTCCCTTTCATATGAAAGAGTACTGGGCTGGGTTGCAGGAAAGTAAGAGGCGTCGAACGGGTTGTAGCAAACTTCAGGCTACTGCCCAGGTCACGATTCCAAGCGACCCATGCAAACACAGTAGAGAAACTCTACGCCAACTCCGGGAGAAAAAACAAGCCCTGCGAAACCCCCAGGTTTATGGCTGTTTATGGGGGGTTGCAGGGCCTTGCAGGCGGTCGCTGGCCATCCACGTGGGTGGGCTTATTTTAGACTGTTATAACGCAAGTTCATTGACGCATATATGCACTGTTTTGTGGCGGTTGCGTGACAAGGTAGTGCACTGTTTCAACGTCGGCTTAGTTGTTACTGTAAGTATCAACAGGGGTATCGGCCCCTGTTGAGGACGCTGTATCAGCCCCTGTAGTAACGCTGTGGCACAAACGGCATTTTGCTCACCTTGAGCGGTACGCGCTTGCCACGCACGATGGCCCAGACTTCGCTGTCCAGGGCGGCCTGCGAGCTGTCTACATAGCCCATGGCCAGAGGCGCGCCGAGGGTCGGACCGAAGCCGCCGCTGCAGACATTGCCGATCACCTGGCCGTCCTGGTCGACGATTTCCGCGCCTTCGCGCACCGGTGTGCGTTCCTGCGGTAACAGGCCTACACGTTTGCGTGACACACCCTGTTGCTGCTGGGCAAAAACCGTCTCGGCACCGGGGAAACCACCGGCCCGTGCACCGTCGACGCGGCGGACCTTGGAGATCGCCCAGAGCAGGCTGGCCTCGACCGGTGTGGTCTCGCTGTTCATATCGTGCCCGTACAGGCACAGGCCGGCTTCCAGGCGCAGGGAATCGCGGGCGCCGAGGCCGATGGCCTCGACTTCGGTTTCGGCCAGCAGGCTGCGGGCCAAGGCTTCGGCGCTGGCAGCCGGTACGGAAATTTCGAAACCGTCTTCGCCGGTGTAGCCGGAGCGGCTGACGTAGCAGTCCACCCCCAGCAGGCGCACGCTGGCGAACTGCATAAAGGTCATTTTTGTCACTTCAGGGGCCAGGCGCGCCAGGACGCTGACCGCGGCCGGGCCTTGCAGGGCGAGCAGGGCGCGTTCTTCGAACAGAGGCAGGACTTCGCACAGGTGGCCCAGGTGTTTTTGCAGGTGCGCCAGGTCCTGTTCCTTGCAGGCGGCGTTGACCACCAGGAACAGTTCGTCGTTACCCAGGTTGGCGACCATCAGGTCATCGAGGATGCCACCGGCTTCGTTGGTGAACATCGCATAACGCTGCATGCCCACCGGCAGGTCGATGATATCCACCGGTACCAGGGCTTCCAGAGCCTTGGCGGCAGCGGCGCCGACCAGGCGGATCTGGCCCATGTGCGAGACATCGAACAGCCCGGCTTTTTCACGGGTGTGCTGGTGTTCTTTCATCACGCCCAACGGGTATTGCACCGGCATGTCGTAGCCGGCGAACGGCACCATGCGCGCGCCGAGTTGCAGGTGCAGGGCGTGCAGCGGGGTTTGCTTCAGGGATTCGGTGGACATTGCAGCTCCTTAAATGGGGTGTGGAGGGGATGGCCAGAACCACTCCCCTTGAATGAGGGTCAGCACTCGATGATGTTGACGGCCAGACCGCCGCGCGCGGTCTCCTTGTATTTGCTTTTCATGTCGGCGCCGGTCTGGCGCATGGTGCGAATCACCTTGTCGAGGGAGACGAAGTGCTGGCCGTCGCCGCGCAGGGCCATGCGCACGGCGTTGATGGCTTTCACCGAGCCCATGGCGTTGCGTTCGATGCACGGCACTTGCACCAGGCCGCCGATGGGGTCGCAGGTCAGGCCGAGGTTGTGTTCCATGCCGATTTCAGCGGCGTTCTCCACCTGTTGCACGGTGCCGCCGAGCACTTCGCACAAGGCCCCGGCGGCCATCGAGCAGGCCACGCCGACTTCGCCCTGGCAGCCGACTTCGGCGCCGGAGATCGAGGCGTTTTCCTTGTAGAGAATGCCGATGGCGGCGGCGGTGAGGAGGAAGCGCACCACGCCGTCTTCATTGGCACCGGCAATAAAGCGCATGTAGTAATGCAACACGGCGGGGACGATCCCGGCCGCACCATTGGTGGGCGCGGTGACCACGCGACCGCCGTTGGCGTTTTCTTCATTGACTGCCAGAGCGTAGAGGTTGACCCAGTCCAGCACCGACAGCGCATCGCGCAACGCCGCTTCCGGGTGCTTGCACAGCTGGCGATGGAGTGCCGCGGCGCGCCGCTTGACCTTCAAGCCGCCGGGCAGGATGCCTTCATTGCGGCAACCGGCGTCGACGCAGTCCTGCATCACCTGCCAGATCTTCAGCAGGCCGGCGCGGGTTTCCGCCTCCGGGCGCCAGGCGCTTTCGTTGGTCAGCATCACCTGGCTGATGGACAGGCCGTAGGTGGTGCAATGGCCGAGCAGTTCCTTGGCGCTTTTGAACGGGAAGGTCAGCGGCGTGCTGTCCTCGACGATGCGGTCGGCGCCGGCGGCGTCTTCATCGACCACGAAACCGCCGCCCACCGAGTAATACTCGCGGCTGCGGATCTGGATGCCGGCGGCGTCGAAGGCGCGGAAGATCATGCCGTTGGGGTGATAGGCCAGGGGTTTCCTGATCATCGCCAGGTGGAGTTTTTCATTGAATTCGATGGAGTGCTCGCCGAGCAGGTTCAGGCGGCCGTTACTGCGAATAGTGTGCAGGCGGGCGGCGACGGATTCTGTATCGACGGTATCCGGGTGTTCACCTTCCAGGCCCAGGAGCACGGCCTTGTCGCTGCCATGGCCTTTGCCGGTGGCGCCGAGCGAGCCGTACAGCTCGACTTTGACGCTGGTGGTCTGTGACAGCAGTTGCTCGCGCCGCAAACCCTCGACGAAACGCGCGGCTGCGCGCATCGGACCGACGGTGTGGGAGCTGGAGGGACCGATGCCGATCTTGAACAGGTCGAACACGCTCAGGGACATATGGGTTCTCCGGTTTTTTCTTTTAATTATCGGCTAAAAAACAACACGGACACTGTAAAGGTAGGGCTTGCCAGAGAAGCTTTTGGTGTTCTTGAGGGCCTCTTCGCGGGCAAGCCCTGCTCCTACAGTTCGGTGTGTTACCCAGATTCTGTAATCGACGCAGTACTGTAGGAGCAGGGCTTGCCCGCGAAGCTTTTGGCGATCTTGAGTGCTCCTTCGCAAGCAAGTCCTGCTCCTACAGGGAGGCGTTCCTTTACAACTCAGGTCAGGCGTAGTTCTCGATCGACGGGCAGGCGCAGACCAGGTTGCGGTCGCCGAACACGTTGTCGACACGCCCCACCGGCGGCCAGTACTTGCCTTCGATCAAGGACGCCACCGGGTACACCGCCTGTTCGCGGCTGTACGGGTGGAACCACTCGCCGACGATTTCCGCCGCGGTGTGCGGGGCGTTCTTCAGCGGGTTGTCGTCCTTGTCCAGGCTGCCGTTTTCCACCGCGCGGATTTCTTCGCGGATGTGGATCATGGCGTCGCAGAAGCGGTCCAGTTCTTCCTTGGATTCGCTTTCGGTCGGCTCGATCATCAGGGTGCCGGCCACCGGGAACGACATGGTCGGGGCATGGAAACCGAAGTCGATCAGACGCTTGGCGACGTCATCGACGCTGATGCCGCTGCTGTCCTTCAACGGACGCAGGTCGAGGATGCACTCGTGGGCCACCAGGCCGTTGCTGCCGCTGTAGAGCACCGGGTAGTGCTCTTCCAGGCGCCGGGCGATGTAGTTGGCATTGAGGATCGCCAACTGCGAGGCGCGCTTGAGGCCTTCGCCACCCATCATGCGGATATACATCCAGGTGATCGGCAGGATGCTTGCGCTGCCGAACGGCGCCGCGCAGACCGCGCCTTCCTTGCGCTCCATGGTGCCGTGACCCGGCAGGAACGGCGTCAGGTGCGACTTCACACCGATCGGACCGACGCCCGGGCCGCCACCGCCGTGGGGAATGCAGAAGGTCTTGTGCAGGTTCAGGTGCGATACATCGCCGCCGAACTTGCCCGGGGCGCAGAGGCCGACCATGGCGTTCATGTTGGCGCCGTCGATATACACCTGGCCGCCGTTGTCATGAATGATGCCGCAGATTTCGCGGATACCTTCCTCGAACACACCGTGGGTCGACGGGTAGGTGATCATCAGCGCGGCGAGGTGCTCGCGGTGCTCGATCGCCTTGGCCCGCAGGTCTTCGATATCGACGTTACCGCGGGCATCGCAGGCGGTGACGATCACGCGCATGCCGGCCATGTTCGCCGTGGCCGGGTTGGTACCGTGGGCCGACGACGGGATCAGGCAGATATCGCGGCGCTCGTCGCCACGGCTCTGGTGGAAGGCACGGATCGCCAGCAGGCCGGCGTATTCGCCCTGGGAACCGGCGTTCGGTTGCAGGGAAATCGCGTCGTAGCCGGTGGCGGCGCAGAGCATCGCTTCCAGCTCATCGGTCAGTTGCTGGTAGCCGGCGCTCTGCTCGGCCGGGGCGAACGGGTGCAGGGCACCGAATTCGGCCCAGGTCACCGGGATCATTTCGCTGGCGGCATTGAGCTTCATGGTGCAGGAGCCCAGCGGGATCATGGTGCGATCCAGGGCCAGGTCCTTGTCGGCCAGCTTGCGCAGGTAGCGCATCAGCTCGGTTTCCGAGTGATAACGGTTGAATATCGGGTGGCTGAGGATGGCCGACTGGCGCACCAGGGCTGCCGGGATACGGCTTTCGACCGACGCGGCCAGGACGTTGAAGTCCGGTACGGCTTTGCCGCCGGCCAGCAGTTTCCACAGGTTTTCGATATCGGCCTGGCTGGTGGTCTCGTCCAGGGACAGGCCCAGGCGCTGGGCATCCACGACGCGCAGGTTGATGCGCTGGGCGCGTGCCTGTTCGTGCAGGGCCGCGGTCTGTGCGCCGGTGTTGAGGGTCAGGGTGTCGAAGAAGTTGTCCTGCTCGACCGTCAGGCCCAGGGCGCTCAGGCCCTTGGCGAGGATCGCGGTGAAGCCGTGGATACGCTGGGCAATCTGGATCAGGCCTTTTGGACCGTGATACACCGCGTACATGCTGGCGATGTTGGCCAGCAGGACCTGGGCGGTGCAGATGTTGCTGGTGGCTTTCTCGCGACGGATATGTTGCTCGCGGGTCTGCATGGCCAGGCGCAGGGCCGGCTTGCCGAAACGGTCCACCGAGACGCCGACCAGACGGCCGGGCATGTCGCGCTTGAACGCATCGCGGGTGGAGAAGTAGGCCGCGTGCGGGCCACCGAAGCCCAGCGGGACACCAAAGCGCTGGGCGCTGCCGATGGCCACGTCGGCACCGAACTCGCCCGGCGGGGTCAGCAGGGTCAGGGCCAGCAGGTCGGCGGCGACCGCCACCAGGGCGTTGGCCGCATGGAAACGCTCGGTCAGGGCGCGGTAGTCGAACAGATCACCGTTGCTCGCCGGGTATTGCAGCAGGGCGCCGAAGAACGGGCTGACGTCGGTCAGTTGGTGTTCATCGCCCACCACCACGTTGATACCCAGGGGCTCGGCACGGGTGCGCAAGACGTCGAGGGTCTGCGGATGGCAGTGCACGGAGGCGAAGAAGGCATTGCTGCCCTTGTTCTTGCTCAGGCGCTTGCAGAAGGTCATGGCTTCGGCGGCGGCGGTGGCTTCGTCGAGCAGCGAGGCGTTGGCGATCGGCAGGCCGCTGAGGTCGCTGATCAGGGTCTGGAAATTCAGCAGCGCTTCCAGGCGACCCTGGGAGATTTCCGGTTGGTACGGGGTGTAGGCGGTGTACCAGGCGGGGTTTTCCAGGAGGTTGCGCAGGATCGGCGACGGCGTATGGCAGTTGTAGTAGCCCTGGCCGATGTAGGTCTTGAACAGCTGGTTTTTCGCGGCGATGGCCTTGATCGACGCCAGGGCGTCGGCTTCGCTTTGCCCGGCCCCGAGGTCAAGGACGCTGGTGCCCTTGATGCTGTCGGGGATCACGCTGGCGCTGAGGGCTTGCAAGGAATCGAAACCGAGGGTTTCGAGCATGGCCTGTTCGTCTGCCTGGCGCGGGCCGATATGACGGGCGATAAATTCGTTGGCGGTGCTGAGATTGACAGTCATGACGATTCCTCAGGCGTTGGCTTTGATCAGTTGGTCGTAGGCATCCTGATCCAGCAGTCTAGCGACTGCCGAGGCATCGGTTGGGCGGAAGCGGAAAAACCAGCCTTCGCCCAGGGGATCTTCGTTGACCAGCTCGGGGCTGTCTTCCAGCGCCAGGTTGAATTCGAGCACTTCACCGTCCAGGGGCATGTACACGCCGCTGGCGGCCTTGACCGATTCCACGGTGGCGGCTTCGGCGCCTTTGTCGTACTGCTGCAGTTCCGGCAGTTGCACAAACACCACGTCGCCCAGGGCGTTTTGCGCGAAAGCCGTGATGCCGACCGTGACACTGCCATCGGCTTCGGTACGCAGCCATTCGTGGTCTTCAGTAAAACGCAACTCGCTCATGGAAACTCCTAAGGGGGCCAGACTCGTCGTCAGGTGGACGCAGGGGATGCGGGATCGACGTCCCGCTGAATGGGAGTTCCCATAGCAAGTTTGTGGCCAATACTGCCCGAGGCTTGTAAATCAAGGGTTTGCGGGTTTTTTACGCACACTGGATGGCCGCGGCTGTAGCGAAATCGCTACAGTTGGAGGGCAGAAAAAAAGCCTAACAGGATCAAAGCCTTGTGCAGTGGGGATTGGCTTGAAGTGTAGCGAAATCGTTCCGCTGTAGCGCTTTCAGTACAGATGGAGGTCGCTTTTCGCGCGTGTTGCCTCAGGACTTGCCGGGAATGCCGTATTTGCGCAGGCGATGGGCAATGGCCGTATGGGAGGTCTGCAGTCGACTGGCCAGTTGCCGGGTCGAGGGATACTGCACGTAGAGCTTTTCCAGCAGGGTCTTCTCGAAATCCTCGACCGCCTGTTCCAGGCTGTCGATCTCCGGGTCGCTCTGACGTGCCACCGAGGTTCCGGCAATGTCCAGGTCGCCGATATCCACCACACTGCTCTCGCAGATCGCCGCCGCGCGGAAGATCACGTTCTGCAATTGCCGCACATTGCCCGGCCAGCGGTTGTCCAGCAACGCTGGATAGGTTCCGGGTGCCAGTCGGCAGACCGGACGCTGGATCTGCGTGCAGGCCTGCTGCATGAAATAGCGTGCCAGCAACAGGATGTCCTGGCCACGCTCGCGCAGCGGCGGGACCTCGACATTGAGCACGTTCAGCCGGTAGAACAGGTCTTCGCGAAAACTGCCTTCGCTGACCATCTTCTCCAGGTTGCGGTGGGTGGCGCTGAGAATCCGCACGTTGACCTTGACCTCGCGGTCCCCGCCGACGCGACGGAAGCTGCCGTCATTGAGAAAACGCAGCAACTTGGCTTGCAGGTATGGCGACATTTCGCCGATCTCATCGAGAAACACCGTGCCCTGGTTCGCCAGCTCCATCAGTCCCGGCTTGCCGCCGCGCTGGGCGCCGGTAAAGGCCCCGGGGGCGTAGCCGAACAATTCGCTTTCGGCGAGGTTTTCCGGCAGGGCCGCGCAGTTCAGGGCCAGGAAGGGGGCACTGTGGCGCGCACTGATGGCATGGCAGGCCCGCGCCACCAGCTCCTTGCCGGTGCCGGTTTCGCCCTGGATCAGCAGCGGTGCGTCGAGGGCCGCGACCCGCTGGGCACGGGCCTTGAGGGTACGAATCGCCGGAGACTCGCCGAGCAGCGCGTCGAAACCTTCGGCATGGTCGTGGTGCAGAGCCGACAGACGCTCGCCGATGCGGTTCGGCTGGTACAGGGTCAGCAGTGCGCCGGCATCGGTGATTGGCGTGGCGTCGAGCAGCAGGGTCTGGCCGTTGACGGTGATTTCCCGCAGCGGCAGGCGGAAACCGTTTTCCAGCAGGGTGTCCAGGAGATTGGGGTCGGCAAAGAGTTCGGCGACGCTTTCACCCGCCGGCTCGCGACCGTACAGGGCAATCAGCGCCGGGTTGGCCAGCAGCACGTGGCCGGCGCTGTCCAGGGCCAGCACCGGGTCGGTCATGGCCGCGAGCAGGGCGTCGAGTTGCAGGTGGCGGCGCTGTCCCGGGAGGATATCCACCACCGTTACCGCCTCTACGCCACGGACGCTGAACAGCGCGTCGCGCAACTCCTCGAGCACTTGCGGGCTGAGGGTCGGGGCGTCGATATAGACGTTGGGCGGAACCATCTCCACCGCATCCAGGTTGAGATTGCGTCCACCGAGCAGGGCCAGGACTTCCTGGGTGATGCCGACGCGGTCGATGAAACTGACGTGGATACGCATGGGGCGATTCGGTGTTCCGGGCGCGAGGGCGGCAATTATGCCTTGGCGTGTGGGGTTTGGTGAAATCTACCGCGTGAACGCCCCTGTCCTGTTACTGGAACGAGCCTCTGGTCAGCTCAGATGTTCAAGCTTCATCGGGTCGCCTGACTTGACGTCGAGCTTGGCCCGCACATCCTCGAACATCTCGTCGTAGTATTTGTGCAGGGAAATGATGCTGGCATTTTTCGGCATGCCGTATTTCTGCGCGATATGGCTGGCGACGCGGGCAAAGTCGAAGGCCTGGTCCTTGGGCATGAAGAACGACTCGTCGAGGGACTTGCCCTCGATGGTGCCGTGCAAGGTAAAGCGCATGCCGGTGCCTTCCTTCGGGTCCTGGGCGACTTCATAGTCGAAACTCAGGTTGTAGCTGAAATCGTCCTTGTTCAGCGCATGGCGCTCGATATGCAGGTGACCGGGCGTGAACGTGGCCATGGTGTTCTCCTTCAAGGCATGGAGTAGGGCAGACCACGGGCCTGCCCGATGGTTCTCATGAATAAGTGATGCCGGGTTGTGCCGTACTGATCCGCGTACCCGCCTTACCTTGGACTATCGCCTCGATATCCGCCAGTGAACCGATTACCGCGGCCTTGCCGGTGTGCCGGGCGAACTCGCAGGCGGCCTGGACTTTCGGGCCCATGGAGCCGGCGGCGAAACCGAGTTTTTCGAGATCGTCCGGATGGGCCTGGATAATGGCCTTCTGGGACGGCAGGCCCCAGTCGACAAAAGCGGCATTGACGTCCGTGGCGATCACCAGCAGGTCGGCCTCCAGCTGTTCGGCCAGCAGCGCCGAGCACAGGTCCTTGTCGATCACCGCTTCGATGCCCTTGAGCTTGCCGTCCTCGCCGTACATTGTCGGGATGCCGCCACCGCCGGCACAGATCACGATGCTGCCCTTGTCCAGCAGCCATTTGATCGGACGGATCTCGAAGATGCGCTTGGGTTTCGGGCTGGCGACCACGCGGCGGAATTTGTCGCCGTCCGGGGCGATGCTCCAGCCTTTTTCAGCGGCCAGTCGTTCTGCTTCGGCCTTGCTGTAGACCGGGCCGATGGGCTTGCTCGGGTGCTGGAAAGCCGGGTCCTCGGGGTCGACTTCGACCTGGGTGAGCAGGGTGGCGAAGGGCACTTCGAAGTCCAGCAGGTTGCCCAGTTCCTGTTCGATGATGTAGCCGATCATGCCTTCGGTTTCCGCGCCGAGCACGTCCAGCGGGTAGGGCGAGAGCTGGGTGTAGGCGGCCGCCTGCAACGACAGCAGGCCGACCTGCGGGCCGTTGCCGTGGGCGATGACCAACTGGTTGCCGGGGTAGATCTTGGCAATCTGTTCGGTGGCGATACGGATATTGGCGCGTTGATTGTCCGCGGTCATGGGTTCACCACGACGCAGGAGGGCGTTACCGCCCAATGCTACGACGATACGCATAAGTACTGTCCTTCCAGAGGTTGCATGAGTTCCCCTGTAGGAGCGAGCTTGCTCGCGATGGAGGTCGACGATAACGCGGGGTACCAGGTGTCACAGGGCGCCCGTGCGATTATCGCGAGCTTGCTCGCTCCTACAGGGGGAGCGCCGGTCCTAGATATCCGCCAGCGCCGACACCAGGATCGCCTTGATCGTGTGCATGCGGTTTTCCGCCTGCTCGAAGGCGATATTGGCCGGCGACTCGAACACCTCCTCGGTCACTTCAACCCCATTGGCCAGGTGCGGGTAACGCGACGCGATATCCTTGCCGACCTTGGTCTCGCTGTTGTGGAACGCCGGCAGGCAGTGCATGAACTTGACCCGGGGATTGCCCGAGGCCTTCATCATTTTTGCATTGACCTGATAGGGCATCAGTTGCTCGATACGCTCGTCCCAGGCTTCCACCGGCTCACCCATGGACACCCAGATATCGGTGTGGATGAAGTCCACGCCCTTGACCGCTTCCTGCGGGTCTTCGGTGATGGTGATGCGCGCGCCGCTTTCCTCGGCAAAGGCCTTGCACTGGGCGATGAAATCTTCATGGGGCCACAGCGCCTTCGGCGCGCCGATGCGTACGTCCATGCCGAGCTTGGCGCCGATCATCAGCAGCGAGTTGCCCATGTTGTAGCGCGCATCGCCAAGGTAGGCGTAGCTGATGTCATGCAGCGGCTTGTCGCTGTGCTCGCGCATGGTCAGGGTGTCGGCGATCATCTGTGTCGGGTGGAACTCGGCGGTCAGGCCGTTGAACACCGGCACGCCGGCGAACTTCGCCAGTTCTTCGACGATCTCCTGTTCGAAGCCCCGGTACTCGATGGCGTCGAACATCCGCCCCAGCACGCGGGCGGTGTCCTTCATGCTTTCCTTGTGGCCGATCTGCGACGACACCGGGTCGATATAGGTGACGTGGGCGCCCTGGTCATGGGCCGCGACTTCGAAGGCGCAACGGGTGCGGGTCGAGGTCTTCTCGAAGATCAGCGCGATGTTCTTGCCCTTGAGGTGCTGCTGCTCGGTGCCGGTGTACTTGGCGCGCTTGAGGTCGCGGGACAGGTCCAGCAGGTAGTGCAGCTCGCGATTGGTGTGGTGCATCAAGCTCAGCAGGCTGCGGTTACGCATATTAAAAGCCATTTCTTGGATCTCCTCGGGTATGGGTTATCCGCCTGTCCCGGTCGGGTGCCGCCGTCCTGTAGGAGCTGGGCTTGCCCGCGAAGGCGTCTTCAAGATCGCCAAAAGCTTCGCGGGCAAGCCCGGCTCCTACCAGGGGCAAGGGCAGGCTTGAATATCGGTCAGTAATCGATCGGGTCACGGATGATCGGGCAGGTCATGCAGTGACCACCGCCGCGGCCACGGCCCAGTTCGCTGGCGCTGATGGTGATGACCTCCACGCCGGCCTTGCGCAGCAGGGTGTTGGTGTAGGTGTTGCGGTCGTAGCCGATCACCACGCCGGGTTCCACGGCCACCACGTTGTTGCCGTCGTCCCACTGTTCGCGTTCGGCGGCGAAGCTGTTGCCGCCGGTTTCCACCACCCGCAGGGCCTTGAGGTTGAGGGCCTGGGCGACGGTGTCGAGGAAGTTGGTTTCTTCACGGCGGACATCGATGCCGCCAGGCTTGCTCTCGTCAGGGCGCAGGGTGAAGGCGACGATCTGGTTCACCACTTCCGGGAAGATGGTCACCAGGTCGCGGTCGCAGAAGCTGAATACGGTGTCCAGGTGCATGGCCGCGCGGGACTTCGGCAGGCCGGCAACGATCACCCGTTCCACGGCGTTGTGCTTGAACAGGTTCAGCGCCAACTGGCCGATGGCCTGGCGCGAGGAGCGTTCGCCCATGCCGATCAGCACCACGCCGTTGCCCAGGGGCATCACGTCGCCGCCTTCAAGGGTGGCGTTGCCGTGCTCCTGGTCCGGGTCGCCGTACCAGACCTGGAAGTCGGCGTTGACGAATTCCGGGTGGAATTTGTAGATGGCACTGGCCAGCAGGGTTTCCTGGCGTCGCGCCGGCCAGTACATCGGGTTGAGGGTCACGCCGCCAAAGATCCAGCAGGTGGTGTCGCGGGTGAACTGGGTATTGGGCAGCGGCGGCAGGATAAAGCTGGAGTGGCCGAGGAAGTCGCGGAACATCTCGATGGTCTTGCCGCCGAAGCTGTTCGGCAGGTCATCGGCCGAGACGCCGCCGATCAGGAACTCGGCGATCTTGCGCGGTTCCAGGCTGCGCAGCCACGAGTCGACCTCGTGGACCAGCCCCAGGCCGACCTGGTTGGCGGTGATCTTGCGTTCGAGGATCCAGTCCAGGGCTTCCTTCTGAGCGACGATATCGGTCAGCAGGTTGTGCATTTCCAGCACGTCGATATCGCGTTCGCGCATCTTGGTGACGAAGTCGAAGTGATCGCGCTTGGCCTGGGCCACCCAGATCACATCGTCGAACAGCAGCTCATCGCAGTTGTTCGGGGTCAGCCGCTGGTGCGCCAGGCCCGGTGAGCAGACCAGCACCTTGCGCAGCTTGCCGGCTTCGGAATGAACGCCGTATTTCACTTTTTCCGTGGTCATTGCAGATCCTCCAGGGAACGAAACAATCAGGGTGTCAAAGGGTCAGGAAGCCGTCGTACAGGCCATAGGCAGCCACCAGGGCGCCTATGACCACCGCGGCGAAAATCAGCTTCTCGACAGTGGTGAAAATCGCTTTGCCCAGCTCGTGCTTGGCCTTGGCGAACAGAATCACGCCGGGGGCATAGAGCAGGGCGGAGAGCAGCAGGTACTTGGTGCCGCCGGCGTACAGCAGCCAGATCGCGTAGATCAGGGCGATGGCACCGATGACCAGGTCCTTGCGGCGTTCGCCCGGGGCCTGTTCATAACTTTCGCCACGCACCGCCAGCAGCACGGCATAGGCCGCCGACCACAGGTAGGGCACCAGGATCATCGAGGTGGCGAGGTAGATCAGCGACAGGTAGGTACTGGCGGAAAACAGCGTGATGATCAGGAAGATCTGCACCATGGCGTTGGTCAGCCAGAGGGCGTTGGCCGGTACCTGGTTGGCGTTTTCGCGGCGCAGGAACTCCGGCATGGTGTGGTCCTTGGCGGCGGCGAACATGATCTCCGCGCACAGCAGCACCCAGGACAGCAGGGCGCCGAGCAGCGAGATGATCAGGCCGACGCTGATCAGCACCGCGCCCCAGTGGCCGACTACATGTTCGAGCACGGCGGCCATGGATGGGTTCTGCAGTTTCGCCAGTTCCGGCTGGGTCATGATCCCCAGGGACAGGACGTTGACCAGCACCAGGAACAGCAGCACGGTGATAAAACCGATGACCGTGGCCTTGCCCACGTCCGAGCGTTTTTCCGCGCGGGCGGAGAAGATGCTCGCGCCCTCGATGCCGATAAACACCCAGACGGTGACCAGCATCATATTGCGCACCTGGTTCATGACACTGCCCAGGCTCGGGTTCTTAAGGCCCCAGATGTCGGCGGTGAAGATATCCAGCTTGAAGGCGAACAGCGCGATCAGCACGAACAGCAGCAGCGGCACGACCTTGGCCACGGTGGTGACCAGGTTGATGAAGGCCGCTTCCTTGATTCCGCGCAGTACCAGCCAGTGCACGGCCCACAACAGCAGCGAGGCCCCGACGACGGCGGCCACGGTATTGCCTTCGCCAAACACCGGGAAGAAGTAACCCAGGGTGCTGAACAGCAGGACGAAGTAGCCGACGTTGCCCAGCCAGGCACTGATCCAGTAACCCCAGGCGGACGAGAAGCCCATATAGTCGCCGAAACCGGCCTTGGCGTAGGCGTAGACCCCACCGTCCAGGTTCGGTTTGCGATTGGCCAGGGTCTGGAACACGAAGGCCAGGGTCAACATGCCCACGGCGGTAATCGCCCAGCCAATCAATACCGCGCCGACATCGGCGCTGGCAGCCATGTTTTGCGGCAGCGAAAAGATACCGCCGCCAATCATTGAACCCACCACCAGAGCGACCAGCGCACCTAATCGCAGTTTTCCGGGTGATTCAGACATTGCATGACTCCAATCCATGGGAATTGAGGCGATAGGGTAGGCCAGGGGCAAAAACGAAAAATGATATAGATCAGATCATTGGCACATTCCGTTGTTTATGAACGACTTTTGGGGCCGCGCGGACACGCGGGCCTGCGTCTTAAGACACCTGTCCTAGAGCGGTCGAATGAGCGTTGAAAAGAATATTTCGTATTGCTGTGGAGGCTTAAACTAGACAAACCTGTGGATTGTGCAAATTTCGGACAGCGTTTTTTTAAACGCGTTCGATTTATTGGAAATAGTCCACAGAATCATCGAGTCGAACGGGTTTCATGGGCGCTATCGGTCTTGAACGACTACCTTTGTCATCCCTATCGAATAAACGTAGTGGCACATTGGATAATTAATCGAGTGAGCATTTGTTGCTTTGTTAAATATTGAAACAATTAAGTAATCAAGATGACGCATATATCAGGGACGACCTGAGAACTGCGCTTCGGCGTGGTGATGGGGTCTACGAGGGAGGAGCATTGATGCTGAATCCCCGGGGGATCCTTGAGGTGGTTGATGATCCAGAGGGCCTCTTCGCGGGCAAGCCACGCTCCTACAGTTTTGCGTGAAAACGAAATGTCATGTACGACACCAAACTGTAGGAGCGTGGCTTGCCCGCGAAAGCGGTTTCGAACTCACCACCACTGCGGCGGATGAGCCCCCAGCTTCGTAGCGGCAAAGGCCCACTGCAATGGCACCGCCCCGACCTTCAGCGGCGACAGCAAACGTTGCGCCGGGCCCCAGGACGTCTGTTCCAGCAGCGGATTCCAGTCTTGCGCCCCTGCGGGCAACAGCGCTTCGGTCCCATTGACCGCCCCCTGTTCCACCAGCAACTTCGCCGTACGGGCCAGTGACAAACGCGCCGACCCTCCCAGCCCGCTGTGCAACCGTTCGGTCAGCGCACGGATCGCCGCGGCCGCCATCAGGTAGCCGGTGGCATGGTCCAGCGCCTGCACCGGCAGTGGGACGGGCTTGTCCGCCTGTTTCCACAACATGCCGGCCTGGGCGATACCACTGCTCATCTGCACCAGGCTGTCGAAGCCCCGGCGATTGCGCCACGGGCCGCTCCAGCCGTAGGCGTTCAGGCTCACATCAATCAGCCCGGGGGCCAGGCGCTGGCGACGCCGGGCATCGTAGCCGAGCCCGTCCAGTGCATCGGCACGATAGCCGTGCAGAAGGATGTCGGCCCCGCCGAGCAAGCCTTCGAAGACCTCGCGATCAGCCGCGTCATGCAGGTTCAGGCGGGCGCAGTGCTTGCCCAGGGTCACGTCCGGGGTCAGGGCCGGCTCGTCCCAGCTCGGCGGATCGATGCGCAACACCTCGGCGCCCAGCCCTGCCAGCAGGCGGCTGGCCACGGGGCCGGCGAGTACGCGGGTCAGGTCGAGGACCTTGATGCCTGCCAATGGCCGTACCTGCGAGCCGAGCCAGGTCCGTGAACCATGGCTGTCGTGGGTGTTTCGCTGAACCAGAGGCTCGGCATTGACCGCAAGCCCTTGGGGGTGTTCCTTCCAGGCGGCCCATGAGCGCATTTGCGCGGCGCAGCCACCGGCCTCGACCACCGCCGCCTCCAGCTCGTCGGCCGCCCATTGGGCAACTTTTTCGGCCATGGCGCTGCGATCCGTCGCCAGTCCCAGGACGCGCTCGGCGGCACGGCGATGGTGCGGGGCGTTGGTGTGCAGGCGGATCCAGCCATCGGCGCTGGCGTAGTCGCCGGCAATCGGGTCCCAGGGCGGCGGGATTTCCCAGCCTGCGGGTTGTACCGCCGTGCCGAACCAGAGTGAAGCCAGGCGCCGGTCGACTTCGACGGCGGGGCGCTGCCCGTTCTGTTGCAGCAGCAGTTCGGCGACGGCCTGGCCGGCAGCGGCGAGTGTGGCGCCGGCCAGTTCGGTAACGGCAAAAGTCGAGGGTAGAACGCCGCTGCCGGTGAACAGTGGCGGCGAGAGGGGCAGGTCGAGTGCGGCTTGAATGGACGTCAATAGATCGGTCATCGAAGGCTCTCCGTGAGAAGGGCCATTGCACCTGAAATACGGGCGATTGTCGATGTCGGGTGTGGCCTCCAGACCGTCAATATATTCTTGATCCTGGCCCTGCTATTCCGATCCATGCGGTCCCTGTAGGAGCCAGCAAGCCGGCTCCTACAAGTCGGTGTTTGCCGAAAAATGCCCTCCCGCAGGAACTGACGGGGGCTCAGGACGCGTCAGGCACCGCAAGCCGCTCCGGACGCGACCAGATCCACAGGTTGCCCAGGCTCATCCCGGCGATGGCCAGGTAGATCGGCCAGCCGTGTTCGAGCATCACCAGCATCAGCGTCGCGCAGAGCAGCATGCTCACGGTGGCGCTGACCTTGGCCTTGCGGGCGATGATCTTGCCGTTGCGCCAGTTGCTCAGGATCGGGCCGAACAGCCGGTGGTTTTCCAGCCAGGCACTCAGGCGCGGCGAACTCTTGGTGGCGGCCCAGGCGGCCAGCAGAATGAACTCGGTGGTCGGCAGGCCGGGAATGACAATGGCGACCAGGCCGATACCCAGGCTGACATAGGCGAGCAGGCCGAAGAGCACGCGGGCGAGTTTGGAGGAGGAGGGTTTTGGCTGGGTCATGGTGTCAATTGTGCGGCGATGGAGTGAACGGCTCAAGCCCCGGATCCTGTGGTTGCCTGTGCAAAGGGGTGTACGCAAGATTAGGGCGCTACGCGTAACGTGTAGGAGCGAGCTTGCTCGCGATGGTCTGAAGAGCGCTGCGGTGCTCCAGTTATCCTGCGTCATCGTTGACGTCCATCGCGAGTAAGCTCGCTCCTACTCAGGCCAGCTCCGGCGCCGTGGCGTAAGCCTGTTCCAGCAACAGGGTAAAGCGTACGAACGCATCAATCGCGCCTTTCTCCGCAGCGGCTTCTTCTTTGGCACTCAGCTCCAGCCCGTCGAGGGTCCGGGTAAAGCTTTTCCAGCCCTCGGCGCGACCGCCGACCGGTTCGCCCAGGTGGCGGGCACCGAAGGTTTCGCTGAGGCCCAGGCCAACGGCGCGCTTGATCAGGAACGCGGCGCCGAGCTTGGAACCCTCGGAAACGAAGATCCAGCCCAGGGCTTCGGCCTTGCTCGGGTTCTTCACGGCACCGGCCACCGGCGCAGGTACTTCGGTGTCCAGGTCCGCCAGATCGGCCTTGGCCGCTTCCGCGCGGCAACGTTCGGCCAGGTCCGGGACGATGGCGATCAGTTCGGGATCGTTGTACAGCGACACCAACTCCGACTGGAACAGGTACTGGGCCACCACGAAACGGGCGAAATTAGCCTGGGTTTCGAACGGCGCATGGGCTTTGACCAACTGGTCGAGCCTGGCATGGGGCTCGTGGGTGATCTGGTTCAGGCGTTGCGAGCGCAGGCTCGGGCGTTGGGTGTTGTCCGGGGTGGTCATGAGCATGTCCTTGAGAATGAGAGGCACTGTCTGACGAGACGAATCAGAAGACGCGCGACAGTAAAAAAACTCACCCGGGCCCTGCAATATTCGGCTGGGTGAGGTGCGGTCCGGTCAGATATCCCAGACCAGGTTGACCGAGAAGTTGCGTCCCGGGGCGGTCAGGCGCTCGAGGTTGGCCGGGTTCAGCACACCGGCTTCGCCGACGCTGTCGTAGCCGCGTACGTCATCCCAGTTCCAGTACTTCTTGTCGGCCAGGTTGTAGAGACCGGCGTTGACGGTGATGTCATGGCTGACCTTGTAGTAGCCGGTCAGGTCCAGCAGGCCGTAGCCCGGGGTCTTGAACTGCTCGCCCTTGCCGTCCGGGGAGAAGAAGTTGCTGCTGTCGACCAGGTTCTTGCGTTGCACCAGCGTCCAGCTCAACAGGCCGCCGTAGTTGTCCTGGTCGTAGCCCAGGCCCATGACGGCGGTGAGGGGGTTGACGCTGTTGAGCGGTTGCCCCGTGTCGTTGTTGCGGCCATAGGCATAGGCCACGGAACCCTTGCTATAGAGACCCAGCGGCGCACCGAAGGCATCCAGGTTGAGGCGACCCTTGAGTTCGGCACCCTTGATGGTGGCGTGCCGGATGTTGTTGGTCTGGAAGGTCAGCTCGCTGTAGCCGGGGGCGATGGCGTCTTCGTTGATGAAGTCGCGGTACTGGTTGTAGAACACCGCCAGGTCAAACGAGCCGGCGTCGAACTTGCCGCGCAGGCCGGTCTCGTAGCTCTTGCTCTTTTCCGGTTGCAGGTTCGGGTTCGGTGCGACCTGATAGCCGGTGTTCAGGTTCTGGAAGCGACCGTACAAGGCCTTGGCCGACGGGGTGCGGAAACCTTCGGCGTACTGGCCGTACCAGGTGTACTGGTCGCTCAGGGCGTAGGTCAGGCCGAACTTGGGCGAGACGCGATGCCAGGTCTTGTTGGAACCGTCGACGGCGCCGCCGCCCGCCGCGGCGATGGTGTTGAGGAACTCCTGGGTGATATGCGGCTTGAGCTGGGTGTAGTCATAGCGCAGGCCCGGCAGGAAGGTCCATTGGTTCCAACTGATCTGGTCCTGGGCGAACAGGCTGTAGCTGTCGATGGTCGGGTCGGGGAAGTCGCTGGACTTGACCAGTCGGTCGGACGGACTGTCGGCGCCCACGGCGGTACAGCCCCGGCCCACGGCCAGGCAGACCCCGGAACCACTACGGGAACCGGTGACCTCCTGTTGCTTGAGGGTGGTGCCGTAGGTCAGCAGGTGATCGGTCGCACCGATAGTGAAGGCCTTGTCGGCCTGGGCATCGAAGACCCATTGCTTCTCTTCATAGACCGTATCGCGGCTGCGCAGGACATTACGGGTGAACGGGAAGTAGTTTTCCAGGGTGCTCTGGTCGGTCTTCGCGATCTGGTAGTTCAGGCTCAACTTGACATGATCGGCCACGGCGCTGTCCAGGCCGAAGCTGTTCTCGATGCCGAAACGTTCACGACTGATGGTGTCGTTGCCGGTGCGCGAACGGTACATGCCCAGCGGCTGGCCGACGTTGAACGGGCCGCCGACGGCGCTGCGCTGGTTGGTATCGACATCGTCCTTGTAGCGCTCATAGGTCAGGCCCAGGCGCGAGGTGTCGTTGTAGTTCCAGCCGAGCTTGGCCAACACGTTGGTGGCCCGGGCTTTCTCCGGGTTCGCGGCGGTGCGGTTCAGGCCGTTTCCGCCGGTATCGCCATAGGACTCGGTCTCACGTCCGTTGCGCTGGCTCAGGTGCAGCAAGCCGTCGAAGTCGCCGCTGCGTCCGGCGACGGTGCCGGAGGTCAGCCAACTGTTATCGGCCGAGCTGTAGCCGCTTTTCAGGCGGGCGCCGACGTCCTGGCCGGGCTTGATGATGTCCTCCGGGTCGAGGGTGTAGTAGCTCACGGCGCCGCCGATGGCGTTGCTGCCGTAGAGCACCGAGGCCGGGCCGCGTAGGATCTCCACGCGCTTGATGATTTCCGGGTCGACGTAATTGCGCTGGGTGTTGGCGTAGGGACCGTTGAAGAAACTGTCGGGAATTTCGACGCCGTCGACCTGGGTCAGGATCCGGTCGCCGTCGATACCGCGAATGTTGTAGTTGCTGATGCCGCCGCCACGCTGGCCAGCACCGCCGACCGAAACACCGGGTTCGTCACGCACCAGTTGCTTGAGGGTGTTGACGTTCTGGCGGTCGAGTTGCTGGCGGTCCTTCACCGTCACGGTGTTGGGCACCGCGTTGACGTCCTGCTCCTGGCGGGTGGCGCTGATGGTTACCTGCTCCAGGTTCAGGGTGCTGCCGCTGGCGCGTTTTTCCAGGACGATGCTGTTGTCGCCGACTTTGCGGTAGCTCAGGTTGGTGCCGACCAGCAGGCGTTCGAGGGCTTTTTCCGGCGGCAGCGCACCGCGCACGCCCGGCGAGGCCACGCCCTGGCCGAGTTCGGCGGGCAGGCCGACCTGCCAGCCGGTGATCGAGGTAAAGGCGTTGAGCGCCGAGACCAGGGGTTGTTGCGCGATCGAGAAACTGTAGTTGCCCAGGCTCCTGGCCGGTTGTTCGGCGCTACTGGCGGCCAGCACTGGCGTTGCTTGTATGCCGGCCAGCAGGACGGCGGCGGTCAGCAAGGACAAAGTGCATTGTTGCAGGCCGCCGGCGCGGGCCTTGGAGGTGAAACGAGTGGGCATCGATAGCGCTCCCGGGTGGACGAATCGTTATAGGTATTGCGTGATTCAGAGTGAGAATCAATTGCATTGGCTATAACGAGACGAATCACCTGAGGCTATCGAGTAAAAATAATTGTTCTCAGTTGAGAATCACCAGCGCCGGGTACTCCGAAACCTTGGCGGAGGTGATCTGGGCCAGGGAGCGGACCACGTCCAGGGGCTTGTCCAGACGGTAGTTGCCGGTGACGGCGACCTGGGCCAGGTGTTCGTTGTTGTTGACGATCCAGCCGGGGTAATAGCGCCGCAGTTCGGCCAGGACCTGGCCCATGGGGCAGTTTTCGAACACCAGGCGGCCCTGGACCCAGGCCAGGTCCTTCTGCGCATCGAGCTTTTCCGGGCGGCCGAAGCCATGGGGCCCGACCTTTACGCTGTTACCGGCGGAGAGACGCAGGCGCGCGCTGTCATCGAGAGTGCGCAGGTCGACATCGCCGCGCTGGACCTGCACCTGCGCCTCGCCATCGAGGTAGCGCACGGCGAAGCTGGTATCGCTGACACTGGCGCGCACTGGTCCGGCATCGATTTCCAGCGGGTGTTCGCGCTCGGCGGCAACCTCGAAGAACGCCTCGCCCTTGTACAGCCGAGCCTTGTGTTGGCGGCCGCTGAAGTTGCTGGAGAACGCTGAATTGGTGTTGAGCAGGACTTTCGAGCCGTCCTCGAGTTGCAGATGCTGGCGTTCGCCGGCCACGGTCAGGTGATCGGCCTGCAGGCGCAGGGGCAGATTGCTGTAGCTGCCGATGGCGATCAGCAGCACGGCGGCGGTGGCCAGGGGTTTCCAGTGTGGGCGCAGACGCCGCAGCAGTGACGGGCGCCGCCGTTGTTGCAGGACCTGGGCGGCGGCAAACACCGGCGGCGCGTTCCAGGCGCCGCTGGCGCGTGCATAGGCCTGGGCATGGCGCGGGTCGGTGGCCAGCCAGGTGTCGAAGGCGGCCTGCTGCTCGGCGCTCGGGCACTCCATCAGGATCAGCCAGTCCAGTGCCTGATCCATGGCTGCGTCATGGGGCACCGGCCCGGAGGGGCGCGGGTCTTGACTGTCTGTCACGGGTGTTCCTCGGCAACGTTTGCCACGGTTTGGTTCAACGATCTTATGGTTTTGCGTGATAGAGCTGTAGGACGTTTGAGCGGATTATCCACGCTATCGGGCAGCAGAGCTTAAGGGCGATCCAGGCGTTCGGCCACACCGACACAGATCGCCATGATCAGCTTGAGCTCTTTTTGCACGGTGCTCAGGGACACATCGAGCTCGTCGGCGATCTCCTGGTAGCTGTAGCCGTGGAGGCGGCTGAGGATGAAAATCTGCTGCTGGCGGGCACTCAACTGGCCGAGGCTGACGCTCAGGCGCTTGAGCATCTGCTCGGCGTGGATGGCGTCTTCCGCGGTGCTCAGGGGCGCGGCGACATTCTGCATGACGTCCAGCGGCACATCGTCCATCAGGGTGCGCGACTGGATACGCAGCGCGCGCAGATGATCCAGGGCCAGGTTGCGGGCGGTCTGGAAGACGAAGGGTTCGAGGTGATCCACCGGACGTTCGCTCAGGGCACGGGTAACCCGCAGGTAGGTTTCCTGCAGCAGGTCTTCGGCGGTGCTGGGGTTATTGACCATGCGCTGCAAGGTCCGCAGCAGCGTGACACGCTGGGCGAGGAAGACAGTATTGAAGTGGGACTGACTCACGGAAGCACCGGACCGATTTCAAGCGAATGATAATGCTTATCATCTGTCTTGTAGGTCAAGTCTTAATGTATTTCGCCGTTGGTGTCTTGCTCCTACAGAGTGGATGAGTGGATTTCGAAAATGTCTGATATTTCCTACTGTCTGCGGAGGTGGGAGAAGATTGCAGGTGCATAAGGTGAGCGCTAGATTTGGTCGTCGCTGAAAATTCAGCGATACGGGGTTTGCAGCCCGGAGTTAAGCAAAGGCGCACAACGCCGCGAAAGCGGTTTAAGGAGCGTCACCGTGACAAAGAAAACCATCTCCGATTCGCTTCTCTCTCGTAAAGCACCCAGCACAGTCGACAAAGAGAAGTATCTTCGTAAAGTCTCTGATGATCCCGCCAGTGAGACCGAACGGGGTCCGGCAAACACGCCTCGTTTACTCGATACCCTCGCGTTCACCTGCTCCAAACCGGTCATCCCCGAAGCCCCATACAAGCCCACACTATTTGCCATTCAACCGGGCATCAGTGCCCAGGATGCGTTGACCTACGTTTCGAATCTGCTCGAAACGGCGGAGCTCAATGGCGATGAAATCAGCCTGCATATCAACCCCGTCGAACGGGCGCTGTTCTGGGGCATGCTGCATTCGGTGGAAGTGGCGCGTGCGGTGGTGGATGCGCTGCTGGAAGGTTCGCGTGCAACTGATCCCGAGTCACCTTCGTTGGGCGGTCGATAGGCGAAAGCGGAAAAGTCCGCAAAGGTGCAATGTTGTTCACCCGATGGGGGCGGTTGAACACAGTCCCAGTGGGAGCGGAGCTTGTCGGATCGCCGCACCGCCGAGAAGCTTTTGGCGTTCTCACGGGCCCCTTCGCGGGCAAGCCCTGCTCCTACAGTTTTGTGTCATGTACAAAATTGCGGCACGACGACGCACTGTAGGAGCAGGGCTTGCCCGCGAAGCTTTTGACGATCTCACGGGCGCCCTCGCTGCGATGGGGTGTCCCGGCAAGCCAGGTTCCACAACGGATCGTGTTTAGTCTGCTGGCCGACGTTAACGCCGTGCCGCCAGATACGCGTTGTAATCCGGCACCCGATACTCATGGGCCTGTTCCATCATCGGGCTGCTGAGCAGGTAATCGGCGGTGCATTCGTTGCAGGCCACGGGAATATTCCACACCGCCGCGACCCGCAACAAAGCCTTGATATCCGGATCATGGGGCTGCGGCTCGAACGGATCCCAGAAGAACACCAGCATATCCACCCGCTGCTCGGCGATGCGGGCGCCCAATTGCTGGTCGCCACCCAACGGGCCGCTGATCATGCTTTCCACCGCCAACCCCAGGCGCTTGTTCAGCAACAACCCCGTGGTGCCCGTGGCCACCAGTTCATGCTGGGCCAGACGGTCTTTCTGGCGCTCGGCCCAGTCCAGCAAAAACACTTTGCAATGGTCGTGGGCCACCAGTGCGATGCGCTTGCGCGCCGCCATGGTGGCCTGGGTAAAGCTGATCCCTATCATCGGTTCCTGCTCCACGCCTGTTCCTCGTTCCGCATTTATTCGGCGTTGCACAGCGCCAGGCAGTTATCCAGCATGCGGTTGGAGAAACCCCACTCGTTGTCGTACCAGGCCAGGACCTTGAGCAGCTTGCCGCTGGCCTTGGTGTGGTTGGCGTCGAAGATCGACGACAGCGGGTTGTGGTTGAAGTCGCTGGAAACCAGCGGCAGGGTGTTGTAACCCAGGATCTTCGAGTGCTGGCTGGCTTCCTTGAGCAGGGCGTTGACTTCTTCCGCCGTGGCCTCGCGCTTGAGCTGCACGGTCAGGTCCACCAGGGACACATTGATCACCGGCACACGCACGGCCATGCCGGTCAGCTTGCCCGCCAGTTCCGGCAGCACCAGGCCTACCGCTTCGGCGGCGCCAGTCTTGCTCGGGATCATGTTCTGGGTCGCCGAACGCGCGCGGTACGGGTCGGTGTGGTAGACGTCGGTCAGGTTCTGGTCGTTGGTGTAGGCATGGATGGTGGTCATCAGGCCACTTTCGATACCCAACTCGCGGTGCAGCACCTGGGCCACCGGGGCCAGGCAGTTGGTGGTGCACGATGCGTTGGAAATGATCTGGTGCGATTGGCGCAGGATGTCATGGTTGACCCCGTACACCACGGTGGCATCGGCGCCTTTGGCCGGTGCGGAAATAATCACTTTGCGGGCGCCGGCGGTCAGGTGCGCGGCGGCCTTGGCACGGTCGGTGAACAGACCGGTGCATTCAAAAACCACGTCGATCTTCTCGGCGGCCCAGGGCAGTTCGGCCGGATTGCGGATCGCGCTGACCGAAATACGGTCACCGTTGACGGTCAGGCTTTCATTGTCGTGTTCTACGCTGGCATCAAAGGTGCCGTGAACCGTGTCGTACTTGAGCAGGTGAGCATTGATGGCGCTGTCGCCCAGGTCGTTGATGGCGACGACCTGCAGGTCCTGGCGGTAACCTTGGGTATAGAGTGCACGCAGGACGTTGCGGCCGATGCGGCCAAAACCGTTGATTGCGATTCGTAGAGTCATTTAGGGAAGCGCCTGTCATAGTTTTGTTGTTGGAATTACAAGATTATTCGCATAAAAATAGAAAACAAGCCTTTTTAGTGGCAATATTTTGTTTTATCTACAACGAGTGACCTGAATCAACAGGTCCAGATGATTGAAAAGCCCCGCCATACGAGGCTTTCGGTCAGCTTGGAACCACAGGTCGCCACATCCGTTAGCCTGGAGTTCTACACATGCATCCCCGCGTTCTTGAGGTCACCGAACGGCTTGTCGCCCGTAGCCAAGCCACTCGCCAGGCGTATCTGGCACTGATTCGCGGTGCCGCCAGTGACGGCCCGATGCGCGGCAAGCTGCAATGCGCGAATTTTGCCCACGGCGTGGCCGGGTGTGGCACCGACGACAAGCAGAACCTGCGTCTGATGAACGCCGCCAACGTGGCGATCGTTTCTTCCTATAACGACATGCTCTCCGCCCACCAGCCCTACGAAACCTATCCGCAACAGATCAAGCAGGCCTTGCGCGAGATCGGTTCGGTCGGCCAGTTCGCCGGTGGCGTGCCAGCCATGTGCGATGGCGTGACCCAGGGCGAGCCGGGCATGGAGCTGGGCATCGCCAGCCGCGAAGTGATCGCGCTGTCCACCGCCGTGGCCCTGTCCCACAACATGTTCGACGCGGCGATGATGCTCGGCATCTGCGACAAGATCGTGCCCGGCCTGTTGATGGGCGCCCTGCGCTTCGGTCATCTGCCGACCATCTTCGTGCCCGGCGGGCCGATGGTCTCGGGGATTTCCAACAAGGAAAAAGCCGATGTGCGCCAGCGTTATGCCGAAGGCAAGGCCAGCCGCGAGGAGCTGCTGGAGTCGGAAATGAAGTCCTACCACAGCCCCGGCACCTGCACCTTCTACGGCACCGCCAACACCAACCAGTTGCTGATGGAAGTCATGGGCCTGCATTTGCCGGGCTCGTCCTTCGTCAATCCGAATACCCCGCTGCGCGATGCCCTGACCCGCGAGGCGGCGCACCAGATCACCCGCCTGACCAAACAGAGCGGCAGCTTCATGCCCCTGGGTGAGATTGTAGACGAGCGTTCGCTGGTCAACTCCATCGTTGCCCTGCACGCCACCGGCGGTTCCACCAACCACACCCTGCACATGCCGGCGATTGCCCAGGCAGCCGGTATCCAGTTGACCTGGCAGGACATGGCCGACCTCTCCGAAGTGGTGCCGACCCTGTCCCACGTCTATCCGAACGGCAAGGCCGATATCAACCACTTCCAGGCGGCGGGCGGCATGGCCTTCCTGATCCGCGAACTGCTGGAAGCCGGCTTGTTGCACGAAGACGTGAATACCGTCGCCGGCCACGGCCTGAGCCGCTACACCCAGGAGCCGTTCCTGCAGGACGGTGAACTGGTATGGCGCGACGGCCCGATCGAAAGCCTCGATGAAACCATCCTGCGCCCCGTGGCTCGTGCCTTCTCCCCTGAAGGTGGCCTGCGGGTGATGGAAGGCAACCTCGGACGTGGTGTGATGAAAGTCTCCGCCGTGGCCCTGGAACACCAGATCGTCGAGGCACCGGCGGTGGTGTTCGAGGACCAGCAGGACCTGGCCGACGCGTTCAAGGCCGGCTTGCTGGAGAAGGACTTTGTCGCGGTGATGCGCTTCCAGGGGCCGCGTTCCAATGGCATGCCGGAATTGCACAAGATGACGCCGTTCCTCGGCGTGTTGCAGGACCGTGGCTTCAAGGTCGCGCTGGTCACCGACGGGCGGATGTCCGGGGCCTCGGGCAAGATTCCGGCGGCCATCCATGTCTGCCCCGAAGCCCATGTGGGTGGGGCGCTGGCGCGGGTCCGCGATGGCGACGTGATCCGCGTGGACGGGGTCAAGGGCACCTTGCGGGTGCTGGTGGACGACACCGAATTCGCCGCGCGCGCGCCTGCGATCGGCTCGTTGGGTAATAATATCGGCTGTGGCCGCGAACTCTTCGGCTTCATGCGCATGGCCTTCAGCTCGGCGGAGCAGGGCGCCAGCGCGTTCACTTCGGCCCTGGAGCACCTTGAATGAAGTTGGCGTTGGTAGGCGACATTGGCGGGACCAATGCGCGGTTCGCGTTGTGGAAGGACAATGCCCTGGATGAAGTGAAGGTCCTGGCGACCGTCGATCACAGCAGCCCCGAGGAGGCCATCAAGGTCTACCTCGACGGCCTGGGCCTGGCGCTGGGATCGGTCGGCGCCGTGTGCCTGTCGGTGGCCGGCCCGGTGGGCGGCGACGAGTTTCGTTTCACCAATAACCACTGGCGGCTGAGCCGTCGGGCGTTCTGCGAAACCTTGCAGGTCGACGAGCTGTTGCTGGTCAACGACTTTTCGGCCATGGCCCTGGGCATGACCCGCCTGGAGCCGGGTGACTACCGCGTGGTCTGCGAAGGCACGCCGGAGCCGTTGCGTCCGGCGGTGGTGATCGGTCCTGGCACCGGGCTCGGTGTCGGCACCCTGCTGCACTTGGGCGAGCAGCACTTCATGGCCTTGCCGGGGGAGGGCGGGCATGTCGACCTGCCCCTGAGCAGCGTGCGTGAAACCCAGCTCTGGCAGCATATCCACAGTGAAATCGGCCATGTCAGCGCCGAGACTGCCTTGAGTGGTGGCGGTTTGCCGCGGGTGTACCGGGCGATCTGCGCGGTGGACGGGCATGTGCCGGTGCTGGAAACTCCGGAGTCGATTACCGCTGCCGGCCTGGCCGGCGATCCGATTGCCCGGGAAGTGCTGGAGCAGTTCAGCTGCTGGCTGGGTCGGGTGGCCGGCAACAACGTGCTGACCACGGGCGCGCGCGGTGGGGTGTATATCGTCGGTGGGGTGATCCCACGGTTTGCCGACTTTTTCATCAACAGCGGTTTTGCTCGGAGCTTTGCTGACAAAGGCTGCATGAGCGATTACTTCAAGGGGATCCCGGTGTGGCTGGTGACGGCCCCGTATTCCGGGCTGATTGGCGCGGGGGTGGCGTTGCAGCAGGCTTTCGCGCACTGATCCCGTTACGTGGCGCGTTCTTCGCGGGCAAGCCCTGCTCCTACCGTACGTCGTCGTACCTAGGTTTTGTACACGACATCAAACTGTAGGAGCAGGGCTTGTCGGATCGCCGCACCGCCGCGAAAGCGTCCGGCCAGGCAACACATGCTTCACGGCTTAATCGATTAAGGCATAATCCGCATTTCAGTCCTCCCCACAACAACAAGGACGATTTCCGTGAGCGTATTCAGTAAGTCCATTCTCCTGGTCGACGACGATCAGGAAATCCGTGAATTGCTGGACACCTACCTCAGCCGTGCCGGTTTCCAGGTGCGCACCGTCGGCGATGGCGCCGGCTTTCGCCAGGCCCTCAACGATGCCCACAGCGATCTGGTGATCCTTGACGTCATGCTGCCCGACGAAGATGGTTTCAGTCTCTGCCGCTGGGTCCGCCAACACCCGCGCCAGGCCCAGGTGCCGATCATCATGCTCACCGCCAGCTCCGACGAGACTGATCGGGTCATCGGCCTGGAACTGGGGGCCGACGATTACCTGGGCAAACCCTTCAGCCCACGGGAACTGCAAGCGCGGATCAAGGCCCTGTTGCGCCGCGCGCAGTTCGGTCAGGAGCGCAACGGCAGCGAGGTGCTGGCCTTCGATGACTGGCGCCTGGACACGGTCAGCCACCGGCTGTTCCACACCGACGGCGAAGAAGTGATTCTCTCCGGCGCCGACTTCGCCCTGCTCAAGCTGTTCCTCGACCATCCCCAGGAAATCCTCGACCGCGACACCATCGGCAATGCCACCCGTGGGCGTGACCTGATGCCCCTGGACCGGATCGTCGACATGGCGGTCAGCCGCCTGCGCCAACGCCTGCGCGACACCGACAAGCCGCCGCGACTGATCCGCACCGTGCGCGGCAGCGGCTATCAGTTGGCGGCCAATGTCACCGCGGCCAATGCCCTCTGAACTGCGCCGGCGCCTGCCGGTTCCGCGCTCGCTGCTGGGGCGCATGTTGCTGCTGACCCTGTTGGCGGTGCTGATCGCCCAGACGCTGTCCAGCGTGATCTGGCTTTCGCAGTTGCGCGCGACGCAGCTCGAAGGCCTGGTCACCAGTGCCCGCAGCCTGGCCCATTCGATGACCGCCAGTGTCAGTTACCTGCGCTCGCTGCCGCTGGCCTATCGCCCGCTGGTGCTCGATCAATTGCGCAGCATGGGTGGTACGCGGTTTGTCGTGACCCTCAATGACAAGCCCCTGGATATGCGCCTGCTGCCGGCCACGCCGCGCAAGACCGCGGTGCTCGACGCCGTGCACGAGGTGCTGCGCCAGGCGCTGGGCAACGAGGTGGATATCTCGGTGCAATTCGTCAGCCCCGACGACCTGCGGATTTTCAACGGTGGCCTTAAGCTCGACGAGTTGCCGCGTTCCTGGGCCCACTATGCGCTGACCCTGGAACCGGTCAATCCGCCGGTGCTGGTGACGCAGATCCAGATGTCCCCCGGCGAATGGCTGTATATCGCCTCCCTGCTGCCCGAGCCCTACACCAGCCTGGAAGAGGAAGGCCTGCCGTCCCAGCAGGTGTGGTTTATTGTCCTGACCAGTGGCTTTCTGCTGTTATTTATCGGCCTGCTGGTGCACTGGCAGAGCCGTCCCCTCAAACGCCTGGCGCGGGCCGCGCGGGACATGTCCCTCGGCGATGCGCAGGTACGGCCGGTGGCGGAAGGCGGTGGCAGCGAAGTGGTGGAGGTGGGCCGGGCGTTCAACGCCATGCGTGAGCGTATCAGCCGTTACCTGACCGAACGCAGCCAGTTGTTCAGCGCCATCTCCCACGATCTGCGCACCCCCATCACCCGCCTGCGCCTGCGGGTCGAGCTGCTGGAGGACGAGAAGCTGCAGTACAAGTTCGGTCGCGACCTCGACGAGCTGGAGATGCTGGTCAAGGGGGCGCTGCAATGCGTGAAGGACACCGATATCCACGAGAACATCGAGCCGGTGGACCTCAACCACGCCCTCGATTGCCTGATCGAACCCTACCTGCCACCCAACGGCAACGGTCGGGTCTCGCTGGACGGTCGCGCCCACGGGGCCTTTCCCGGCAAACCGCTGGCGCTGCGACGCTGCATGGGCAACCTGATCGACAACGCCCTCAAGTATGGTGACAAGGCCCACCTGCATATCGAAGACGACGACGAAGCCTTTGTGCTGCACGTCGATGACGAAGGGCCAGGGGTGCCCGAGCAGCGCCTGGAGCAGGTGTTCGAACCGCACTTTCGCTTGTCCGGCCAGCAACAGGGCTACGGCCTCGGGCTGGGCATTGCGCGCAATATCGCCCACAGCCATGGCGGCGAAGTGAGCTTGCAGAACCTGCGCGACGGCGGGTTGCGGGTTACTTTGTACTTGCCGCGAAATGCCGACTGATCGACAGGAACGCCTGTTCCGCACTGATATTCAGCGCCGGCTCGAGCGGGTCCGGCGGAAGGATATCGGCTGAGGCCCGCACCTCCCGCGGTCGCGCCATGGCCGCGCGGATGCGGTGCTCGCGCACGCGGCTGTTGCTCTGGCTGAAGTAGCGCTGCAAGGCTTCCATCGCCTGTTCATAGGGTTCGTTGCACAACGCCAGTTGCCGTTCACGCTCACGCAGCGCCAGGCGCTTGGCCTGCTCCTCGCCGTGGCGACGCACACTGAAACTGCGGCTCAGGCAGTAGCCATGAATCCGCGTGCTGGCCCGCCAGTAGCCGGTGTTGTTGGTCTCGACCCGGATCACCCCGGGATGTCCGCTGGTGTTATGAGGCATCAGGCGCTGGCGCTCTGCATAGCTTTGCGAAGGCTGCATTTTCAGCACCAGGGCGTTGCGGTAGGACTCGGCCATGCACCGGGCCGGTTCCTCGCCACCACACTCGGCGAAGCTGAAAACACCGCCCAATTGGGCGCCGCCACGCATGACCTCGACCCTCCAGGCACACAGACCTTGTCCGTTGTAGACCGGGAAAATGCAGCATTGGCGGGGGTTGCGCAGGTGGGGGGCAACCATGGATCACACCTCCTTGGGGGCGCTTGACCGGCGCACCTGAAATGAAGAAGTGCAGCAGATTCGCCGAAGTAAAGGAGTGCTTCAATGTGGGAAAAGACGTTAGGGATCGCTCCTACATTGGAAAGGGAAACGACTTATTCAGCAATTTTCCTACCTCGCAGAGTCTGGGGCCGAAGGGACCTTCTCTGTTTTTTGTCACTGTCTGGTGACATTTGCGCGGGGCTTCGTGACCTGGCAGCGAAGAATGGCTGGCTAGAATCGCCGGATAATCGTTTGGCTCCTAACAACAAGAAAGGTACTCCGATGGACACCCTTGAACTGCCGTTCAGCAGTTGGCTCAATGCCCCGGCTCATCGTGCCTGGTTGTTGGCCGAAGGCCGGCGGCTGCTGGCGTTTGCCAAGGCTTCGCGCCTGGCCGAAGGCTTCGGCAATCTCGACGAGCACGGGCAACTGGCGGACGATGCCATGGCCGAAACCATGAACACCGCGCGCATGACCCACAGTTTCGCCATGGCCCATCTCCAGGGGATTCCCGGTTGCCTGGGGTTGGTCGATCACGGTGTCGCCGCCCTCTGGGGGCCGTTGCGCGATGCCAGCCACGGTGGTTGGTATGCGGTCCCCGATCACCGCGACGGCAACAGCGGCAAGGCTGCCTACCTGCACGCCTTTGTGGCCCTGGCCGCGAGTTCCGCGGTGGTTGCCGGCAGTGCCGATGCCCTGCGCCTGCTGGCCGAAGCGATCCGGGTGCTCGAGACGCATTTCTGGAACGAGGAGGAGGGCACCCTGCGCGAATCCTTCACCCGCGATTGGCAACAGGAAGAAGCCTATCGCGGTGCCAACAGCAATATGCACGGCACCGAGGCCTTTCTCGCCCTGGCCGATGTCACCGGTGACAGTCGCTGGCTGGATCGCGCGCTACGCATCGTCGAGCGGGTGATCCACCAGCACGCCGTGGCCAACGATTTCATGGTCATCGAACACTTCGACCGCCAGTGGCAACCCCTGCGCGAGTACAACCACGATAACCCGGCGGATGGCTTTCGCCCCTACGGCACCACGCCCGGTCATGGCTTCGAATGGGCGCGGCTGGTCCTGCACCTGGAGGCCGCGCGCCGCCAGGCCGGCTTGTTCACCCCCGATTGGTTGTTGAACGACGCCCGCGGTTTGTTTGACAGCGCCTGCCGTCATGGCTGGCACGCTGATGGCGCGGCGGGCATCGTCTACACGCTGGACTGGGCCAACCGCCCGGTGGTCCGTCAGCGCCTGCACTGGACCCATGCCGAAGCCAGCGCCACGGCCGCCGCCTTGCTCCGGCGCACCGGCGAGGCGCAGTACGAAACCTGGTATCGACGCTTCTGGGATTTTATCGATGTGCACTTCATCGACCTGGAACTGGGCAGCTGGCATCACGAACTGGATGAGCACAATCGGCCCGATGCCAAGATCTGGGGCGGCAAACCCGACCTCTATCATGCCTTTCAAGCGGTGCTGCTTCCGGGGCTGCCACTCGCCCCGAGCCTCGCGAGCGCTCTGGCCCGGTAATCCTGGGCTGATAACGGCAACGAAATTCATGTAACCATGCAGTGACATTTGCACGTCCCTTCGTTACCTGCGAAGGGCCTTGCCTTGACTAGAATCCCATGCAGCGCAAGCACCAGACTTGCATGCATAACAACAAGAAAGGTACTACAGATGAATTCGATTTCCCGCCTCGCCGCCGTCGTTTCTCTCGCCTCGTTGTTTCCCCTCAGTGCTCTTGCCGCCGATTCGAAAGGGTCCGTGGAAGTTGTCCATTGGTGGACTTCCGGTGGTGAAAAAGCCGCGGTCGATGTCCTCAAGGCTCAAGTTGAGAAAGACGGTTTCACCTGGAAAGACGGCGCTGTAGCCGGCGGCGGCGGTGCCACCGCCATGACCGTGCTGAAAAGCCGCGCCGTGGCCGGCAACCCGCCGGGCGCCGCGCAGATCAAGGGGCCGGACATCCAGGAATGGGCGTCTACCGGGCTGCTCGACACCGACGTCCTGAAGTCCGTTGCCAAAGATGAGAAATGGGACAGCCTGCTCGACAAGAAAGTCTCCGATACCGTGAAGTACGAAGGTAACTACGTCGCCGTGCCGGTGAACATCCACCGCGTCAACTGGCTGTGGATCAACCCTGCCGTCTTCAAGAAAGCCGGTATCGAAAAAGCGCCGACCACCCTCGAGGAATTCTACGCCGCCGGTGACAAGCTCAAGGCTGCGGGCTTCATCCCGCTCGCCCACGGCGGTCAGCCTTGGCAGGACAGCACCGTGTTCGAAGCGGTGGTGTTGTCGGTCATGGGCGTTGATGGCTACAAGAAAGCCCTGGTCGACCTGGACAACGCTGCGCTGACCGGTCCTGAAATGGTCAAGGCGCTGACCGAGCTGAAGAAAGTCGCGACCTACATGGACCAGGACGGCAAAGGCCAGGACTGGAACCTGGAAGCGGCCAAGGTCATCAACGGCAAGGCCGGCATGCAGATCATGGGTGACTGGGCCAAGAGCGAGTGGACAGCGGCCAAGAAAGTCGCTGGCAAGGACTACGAATGCGTAGCCTTCCCGGGCACTGACAAAGCCTTCACCTACAACATCGACTCCCTGGCGATGTTCAAGCAGAAAGACAAGGGCACCGCGGCGGGCCAGCAGGACATCGCCAAGGTCGTCCTGGGTGAAAACTTCCAGAAAATCTTCAGCATCAACAAAGGCTCGATCCCGGTTCGCAACGACATGCTCCACGAAATGGACAAGCTCGGTTTCGACGAGTGCGCCCAGAAGTCGGCCAAGGACTTCCTGGACGATGCCAAGACCGGCGGCCTGCAACCGAGCATGGCGCACAACATGGCGACCACGCTGGCCGTACAGGGTGCGTTCTTTGATGTCGTGACCAACTACATCAACGACCCGAAAGCCGATCCAGCCGATGCCGCCAAGAAACTCGGCGCGGCGGTCAAGTCCGCCAAGTAGTTTCAGCACCGCAGGTTCCCTTGCAGGAGCCGGCTTGCTGGCGATTTCGATCTGACAGTCAACATCGTCGTTGGATGAGCAATCGCAATCGCCAGCAAGCCGGCTCCTGCAGAGGATCTGCATGTAGTCCCTTTTCCCCTGTAGTGGATTTCCCCATGAGTTCTGTTGCTGTGTTCAGCAAAGCCTCGCCGTTCGATGCATTGCAGCGCTGGCTACCCAAACTGGTGCTGGCGCCCAGCATGTTTATCGTCCTGGTGGGCTTCTATGGCTACATCCTGTGGACGTTCGTACTGTCGTTCACCAACTCGACTTTCCTGCCGTCCTACAAATGGGTCGGCCTGGCGCAATACGCGCGGTTGTTCGACAACGACCGCTGGTGGGTGGCGAGCAAGAACCTGGCGCTGTTCGGCGGCTTGTTCATCGGCGTCACCCTGGTGATCGGCGTGCTGCTGGCGGTGTTCCTCGACCAGCGCATCCGGCGCGAAGGTTTTATCCGCACCATTTACCTGTACCCGATGGCGCTCTCGATGATCGTCACCGGTACCGCCTGGAAATGGTTGCTCAACCCGGGCATGGGCCTGGACAAACTGTTGCGTGACTGGGGCTGGGAAGGCTTCCGCCTGGACTGGCTGATCGACCCCGATCGCGTGGTTTATTGCCTGGTGATCGCAGCGGTCTGGCAAGCCTCGGGGTTCATCATGGCGATGTTCCTGGCCGGCCTGCGCGGTGTCGATCAATCGATCATCCGTGCCGCCCAGATCGATGGCGCGAGCCTGCCGAGGATCTACTGGAAAGTGGTGCTGCCCAGCCTGCGTCCGGTGTTCTTCAGTGCGGTGATGATCCTGGCGCACATCGCGATCAAGAGCTTCGACCTGGTGGCGGCGATGACCGCCGGTGGCCCGGGCTACTCGTCCGACCTGCCTGCCATGTTCATGTATTCCTTCACCTTCAGTCGCGGCCAGATGGGCATGGGCTCGGCCAGTGCGATTCTGATGCTCGGTGCGATTCTCGCGATCATCGTGCCTTACCTGTACTCCGAGCTGAGGACCAAGCGTAATGACTAGTCTCGCCCACAAACCGGCGATCAGCCTGAGCCGCATCGCCATCTACGCGGTGCTGATCCTCGCCGTGCTGCTCTATCTGGTACCGCTGGTGGTCATGCTGTTGACCAGCTTCAAATCACCGGAAGACATCAGCACCGGCAACCTGTTGAGCTGGCCGACGGTGATTACCGATATCGGCTGGGTCAAGGCCTGGGCCACGGTCAACGGCTACTTCTGGAACTCGATCAAGATCACCGTTCCGGCGGTGCTGATCTCCACCGCCATCGGTGCGTTGAACGGCTATGTGCTGTCGATGTGGCGCTTCCGCGGTTCGCAGTTGTTCTTCGGCCTGTTGCTGTTCGGCTGCTTCCTGCCGTTCCAGACCGTGCTGCTGCCGGCCTCGTTCACCCTCGGCAAGATGGGCCTGGCCAGTACCACCACGGGCCTGGTGTTCGTGCACATCGTTTACGGCCTGGCGTTCACCACGCTGTTCTTCCGTAACTACTACGTGAGCATTCCCGATGCGCTGGTGAAGGCGGCACGCCTGGATGGTGCGGGTTTCTTCACCATCTTCCGGATGATCATCCTGCCGATGTCGACCCCGATCATCATGGTCTGCCTGATCTGGCAGTTCACCCAGATCTGGAACGACTTCCTCTTCGGCGTGGTGTTCTCCAGCGGTGATTCGCAGCCCATCACGGTGGCGCTGAACAACCTGGTCAACACCAGTACCGGGGTCAAGGAATACAACGTTGATATGGCAGCGGCGATGATCGCCGGGCTGCCGACCCTGCTGGTCTATGTGGTCGCAGGCAAGTATTTCGTGCGCGGGCTGACGGCCGGCGCAGTCAAGGGGTAATCATGGCAACGCTCGAACTTCGCAATGTAAACAAGACCTACGGCGCCGGTTTGCCGGACACCCTGAAGAACATCGAACTGTCGATCTCGGACGGTGAGTTCCTGATCCTGGTCGGGCCTTCGGGCTGTGGCAAGTCGACGCTGATGAACTGCATCGCGGGCCTGGAGAACATCACCGGCGGCGCGATCATGATCGATGACCAGGACGTCAGCGGCATGAGCCCGAAGGATCGCGACATCGCCATGGTGTTCCAGTCCTATGCGCTGTACCCGACCATGAGCGTGCGCGAGAACATCGAGTTCGGTCTGAAAATCCGCAAGATGGCCCAGTCGGCCATCGATGAGGAAGTCGCGCGGGTCGCCAAGCTGCTGCAGATCGAACACTTGCTCAACCGCAAGCCCGGCCAGTTGTCCGGTGGTCAGCAACAGCGTGTAGCCATGGGCCGTGCCCTGGCGCGGCGGCCGAAGATCTATCTGTTCGACGAACCGCTGTCCAACCTCGACGCCAAGCTGCGGGTCGAGATGCGCACCGAAATGAAACTGATGCACCAGCGCCTGAAAACCACCACGGTCTACGTGACCCACGACCAGATCGAAGCCATGACCCTGGGCGACAAGGTGGCGGTGATGAAGGACGGCATCATCCAGCAGTTCGGCACGCCGAAGCAGATCTACAACGACCCGGCGAACCTGTTTGTCGCCAGCTTCATCGGTTCGCCGCCGATGAACTTCATCCCCCTGCGCCTGCAACGCAAGGATGGTCGCCTGCTGGCTCTGCTCGACAGCGGCCAGGCCCGTTGCGAGCTGCCGCTGGGGGTGACCGATGCCGGTCTTGAAGACCGCGAAATCATCCTCGGCATGCGCCCGGAACAGATCAGCCTGATGCAGGGCGAGCCCAATGGCTTGCCGAGCATCCGTGCCGAAGTCCAGGTGACCGAGCCGACCGGTCCGGACACCCTGGTGTTCGTCAACCTCAACGGGACCAAGGTCTGCTGCCGACTGGCACCGGACGTGGCGCCGCAGGTGGGTGAAACCCTGACCCTGCAATTCGATCCGGCCAAGGTGTTGTTGTTCGACGCCCAGACCGGTGAACGCCTGGGCGTGGTGGCCAAGCCGCAAGTCCAGGTGCATAGCGACAATGTGGCGCAATTCAAGGGCCGCTGACTGTGAAGAAGGGGCTTGCTCCCGAGGGTCGCGAAGCGGCCCTCAAACCTGAGGCCGGGATGTATCAGGAAAAGCGTCTGCCAAAGAGATTTGACGCATTACAGACGATGTAAACCACGTTCGATAAAAACCGTTAATAACAATAAGACGAGGATGTAGGGATGAAAAAGAAAAACACCAATGCCCGCCTGTTCTGCCAATTGTCGGCGGCGGCAACACTGGTCCTGGCTGCTAACGCCATGGCGGACGATGCGTTCAGCAGCAATTCCAAATGGATGACCGGTGACTGGGGCGGAGAGCGCACCAAGTTGATCGAAGAAGGTATCGACATCAAGATGGATTATGTCGGTGAGGTCGGTAGCAACCTGCATGGTGGCTACAACAACGACCATACCTCGCGTTACGCCGACCAGTTTGGTCTGGGCGTGGCGTTGGATCTGCAAAAGCTGTGGGGCTGGGATAACACCCAGGCCAAGATCCAGCTCACCAACCGTAACGGTGAGAACATCTCCAATGATCGCATCGGCGACCCACGCGCCGGCACCTTGAGCTCGTCCCAGGAAGTCGACGGTCGCGGCCATATGGTCCGTCTGACCCAGTTCTGGATCCAGCACCAGATGTTCGACAACAAGCTGGATGTGAAACTGGGTTACTTCGGTGAAGGCGAAGACTTCAACACCTTCCCGTGCGACTTCCAGAACCTGTCGTTCTGTGGCTCCCAGGTGGGTAACTATGTCAACACCTGGTACAACTGGCCCGTCGCCCAGGCTGCTATTCGCGTGAAGTACAACATCACGCCTGAGCTGTATGCGCAAATCGGTGCCTACAACCAGAACCCGTCGCAGTTGGAACACGGTAACGGCTTCAAGCTCAGCGGCAGCGGCACCAAGGGCACCGTCCTGCCGGTCGAACTGGTCTGGTCGCCGAAGGTCAACGACCTGCCGGGCGAATACCGTGTCGGTTACTACAAAAGCGCGGCTCCGGCTAATGACGTGCTCCGGGACAACAATGGTGGGGACGCCGCAACCAGCGGTCTGCCTTATCGTGTCCACAACAGCAAGCACGGTTACTGGTTCGTGGCGCAGCAGCAACTCACCAGCCACAACGGCGACGCTTCCCGCGGTCTGAACATTGCGGCGAACGCGACCTTCCACGACAAGGCCACCAACCTCGTCGACAACTACCAGTCGGTGATGTTCGTGTACAAAGGGCCGTTCGATGCGCGTCCGAAGGATGACGTCGGGATCGGTTTCGCCCGTATCCATGTCAACCAGGACGTGAGGGAAAACGCCGAGTTGGAAAACGCCGCCAATAACGTCAGCGACTACAACAACCCGCTGTACTCGCCACTGCGCGACACCGAGTTCAACACCGAAATCAACTACGGCTTCCACGTCACCAACTGGTTGACCGTACGTCCCAACCTGCAATACGTCACCCACCCGGGTGGTGTGAATCAAGTCGACAACGCTGTGGTTGCCGGCCTGAAAATTCAGTCGGTCTTCTAAGGCTTCGACTGATAAGCTCTCTCTCTATGTGCGCATCTTGCGGATGGTCCACCAGACCGTCCGCTTTTTTTTGCCGCACACTGTAGGAGCGAGCTTGCTCGCGATGAATGCAAGGGTACCGCGTGTCTCCAGTTGCCCCGCGTTATCGTTGACGTTCATCGCGAGCAAGCTCGCTCCTACAGGTGGATAGATGCAAATGGTTTGGTGATTTCAGGATTCGCGGCACATGCATGAGCAACCGCTACAACGCTTTTTCAAATCCCGGCGCGAGCAACCGGTGTTCCAGTGGGAGCGCTTTCAACAGCGTGAAGTGCTGGTGATCGACCATCCCTTGTGCCAGGCGGTCTTCAGCCGCCAGGGTGCGCAACTGTTGCACTTCCAGCCCCAGGGGCAGAAGCCCTGGTTGTGGTGCGCGGCCAAATGGCCACAGGTCGGGGCGATTCGCGGCGGGGTGCCGGTGTGCTGGCCCTGGTATGGTCGGCACCCGAGCGAAAACGCCTGGCCGTCCCATGGTTGGGCAAGGCTGATCGACTGGAAACTGCTGGAAAGCAGTAGCGACGAGGAGGGCGTCAGCCTGCACTGGCGTTTGCAGCTCTGCGACTGGCAGGTCGACCTGCATGCGCGCCTGGGAGAAAGCATGGACCTGCGCTTGAGCACTGAGCATCAGGACAGCGAACCGTGCCAGTTGAGCCATGCGCTGCACGCCTATTGGCGTATTGGTGACGTCGGTGAGATAGCGCTGTCTGGGCTCGACGGCGCCGAGGGCTATGACCAGCTGAATCGTCAGGCCTGCCGGCAGGAAGGCGAGTTGCGGGTCGATGGCGGTTGCCAGCGGGTGTTCCAGCATGACGGTGAACTGCACCTCAAGGATCATGCCTGGCAGCGGGAGTTGTGCATCGACACCGGCGACAGCGCCGACACCGTGGTCTGGCATCCGGGGCACCGGCCGTTGCTGGGGGTGAGTTGGAATGAAGTGATGGGGTTTGTCTGTGTCGAGGCCGCCAGTGGCGGCACCGACAGCCTGTGCCTGGCGCCCGGGGAGCGGGCGCATCTGAGCCTGCAGGCGCGTGCTTCGGTTTAGGCGGCGTGGCGGATGACGTCTTCGCGGGCAAGCTCCGCTCCCACAGCTTGACCGCGAATCACCTGTGGGAGCGGAGCTTGCCCGCGAAGGCGATATCAGCGTTTCACCTTGCTCAGGGCCTCAGTTGAACTCGTCACCCACCGGATAACGGCTGGCGTTGAGGCTTTCCTTGATCTTGCGCAGGTGCGGCTGGAAATCCACGCCACGGCGCAGGGTCATGCCGGTGGCCAGCACATCCAGCACCGTCAACTGGATGATCCGCGAGGTCATCGGCATGTAGATGTCGGTGTCTTCCGGCAGCGGAATATTCAGGCTCAGGGTGCTCGCCTTGGCCAGCGGCGAACCCGCCGCCGTCAAGCCCAGCACAGAAGCGCCGTTCTCCCGGGCAATACGCGCCACTTCCACCAGTTCCCGGGTACGCCCGGTATAGGAAATGATCACGAACAGCTCACCGGTGTGGGCCACTGAAGCGATCATCCGCTGCATCAGCACATCGGCATGGGCGGTGACCGCCAGGTTGAAGCGGAAGAACTTGTGCTGGGCATCCAGGGCCACCGGTGCCGAAGCGCCCAGGCCGAAGAAGTGGATCTGCCGGGCCTGGATCAACAGGTCGACGGCGCGGCTGATCAGGTTCGGGTCCAGGGCCTGGCAGGCGCTGTCCAGGGACGCGATGGCACTGCCGAAGATCTTTTGCGTGTAGGCCTCGGGATTATCGTCGGCCTCCACCGCACGGCTCACATAGGCCGCGCCGCTGGCCAGGCTCTGGGCCAGTTGCAGCTTGAGTTCGGGGTAACCGCTGACACCGAACGAACGGCAGAAACGGTTGACCGTCGGCTCGCTGACCGAAGCCGCCTGGGCGAGGGCGGCGATGCTGAAACGGGTCGCCTGCTGCGGGTTGAGCAGGATGACTTCGGCGACTTTGCGCTCGGCCTTGTTCAGGTCTTCGAGGCGGCTCTGGATCTGCTCCAGTAAATTTCGCACGCGGTCCATTTGGTGATTCCTTGATTCGAGGCAACTTGGGTTCTGCAAGGCCCGGAACAATGCCCTTGGGCAGCTCCCGGCGGTGGCCTATCCTACTGATGGCGTGTGATGACCACCACTCGGAATCATCATATTGATAAAATGTTGTGGTTATTACTACATTTTTCCTTGAGTGATGCCTCGAAAAAAGGTATTTATCGTTTAACTTGATAAAAGAACAAACATCATGCCTTCGATAACGGTTGAACCGTGCACCTTTGCCTTGTTTGGCGCCCTGGGCGACCTGGCGCTTCGCAAGCTGTTTCCTGCCTTGTATCACCTCGATGGCGCAGGCCTGCTCCATGAGGACACGCGCATCCTGGCCTTGGCCCGGGAGCCCGGCAGCAATGCCGAGCACCTGGCGACCATCCAGGAAGAACTGCGGGTCTTTGTCGAGGACCGGGAAATCGACGAAGTGGTGCTTGAGCGCTTCCTCGCCCGCCTCAGCTACCTGCACGTGGACTTCCTCAAGCCCGACGACTATGTCGCCCTGGCCGAGCAAGCCGGCACCAGCCAGTGCCTGATCGCCTATTTCGCCACGCCGGCCTCGGTCTATGGTGCGATCTGCGAGAACCTGGCCAAGGTCGGCCTGGCTGAAAACACCCGGGTGGTGCTGGAAAAACCCATAGGTTCGGACCTCGAGTCGTCGCGCAAGGTCAACGACGCCGTGGCACGCTTCTTCCCGGAAAACCGCACTTATCGCATCGACCACTACCTGGGCAAGGAGACGGTGCAGAACCTGATCGCCCTGCGTTTCGCCAACAGCCTGTTCGAAACCCAGTGGAACCAGAACTACATCTCCCACGTGGAAATCACCGTGGCCGAGAAGGTCGGTATCGAAGGCCGCTGGGGTTACTTCGACAAGGCCGGCCAGCTGCGGGACATGATCCAGAACCACCTCCTGCAACTGCTCTGCCTGATCGCCATGGACCCGCCGGCCGACCTCTCGGCCGACAGCATCCGTGACGAGAAGGTCAAGGTGCTCAAGGCCCTGGCGCCGATCAGCCCGGAAGGCCTGACCACCCAGGTGGTGCGCGGCCAGTACATCGCCGGGCACAGCGAAGGGCATTCGGTGCCGGGTTACCTGGAGGAAGAAAACTCCAACACCCAGAGCGACACCGAGACCTTCGTCGCCCTGCGCGCCGATATCCGCAACTGGCGCTGGGCCGGCGTGCCGTTCTACCTGCGCACCGGCAAGCGCATGCCGCAGAAGCTGTCGCAGATCGTCATCCACTTCAAGGAACCGTCGCACTACATCTTCGCCCCCGAGCAGCGCCTGCAGATCAGCAACAAGCTGATCATCCGCCTGCAACCGGACGAAGGTATTTCCCTGCGGGTGATGACCAAGGAGCAGGGCCTGGACAAGGGCATGCAACTGCGCAGCGGGCCGCTGCAACTGAATTTCTCCGACACTTATCGCAGTGCGCGGATTCCGGACGCCTACGAGCGTCTGTTGCTGGAAGTGATGCACGGCAACCAGAACCTGTTTGTCCGTAAAGATGAAATCGAAGCCGCGTGGAAGTGGTGTGACCAGTTGATCGCCGGTTGGAAGAAGTCCGGCGATGCGCCCAAGCCGTACGCGGCCGGGTCCTGGGGACCGATGAGTTCCATTGCTCTGATCACGCGGGATGGGAGGTCGTGGTATGGCGATATCTGAATTGAAACTGCCCCAGGGCGTACAGGCGCACGAGTTCAGCAGCCCGGCGCTGTTGGCCGAGGGCCAGGCGCAAGCCGTGGCCGAGCAACTGCGGGCAGCCATTGCCGCACGCGGCGCGGCGACCCTGGTGGTGTCCGGCGGGCGCAGCCCGGTGGCGTTTTTCCAGAGCCTGGTGAAACAGGACCTGGACTGGTCCCGTGTGGTGGTCAGCCTCGCCGACGAACGCTGGGTACCGGTGGAGCACGCCGACAGCAACGCCGGCCTGCTCAAGCGTTATCTGCTCCAGGGCCCTGCGGCCAAGGCGCGGTTTATCGGCTTGTACAGCGCCGCGGCAAACCTGGACGCGGCGGCCGAACAGGCCGATCAATTGCTTGCAGAGCTGCCGGCTATCGACGTGCTGGTCCTGGGCATGGGCGATGACGGTCACACCGCCTCGCTGTTCCCCGGCAGCCCGAACCTGGCGGCGGCCCTGCAAGTGGATGGCTGCCGGCGCGTCTGGCCGATGCTGGCGCCGACCGTGCCGCACCAGCGCCTGACCATGAGCCGGGCCCTGCTGGCTTCGGCGAGCTTCACCGTGCTGGCGATTTCCGGGCAGTCGAAACTGGCCACCCTGAATGCCGCATTGGCCGGCGATGATCTCGCCGCCATGCCGATTCGCGCTTTCTTGCAACCTACCCTGAATATTTACTGGTGCCCATGAGTCAAGGATCCGCTGCTATGACAAAAAATGTCCCGACCGTCTCCATGGCAGACAAGGTCGCCCTGATCGATGAGCTCTGCACCCGTGCACGGATTCTTCCGGTGATCACCATTGCCCGTGAGCAGGATGTCCTGCCGTTGGCCGATGCCCTGGCCGCCGGTGGCCTGACCGCGCTGGAAGTGACCCTGCGCTCGCAGTTCGGTCTCAAGGCCATCCAGATCCTGCGTGAAGAGCGTCCGGAACTGGTGACCGGTGCCGGCACCGTACTCGATCGGCAGATGCTGGCGGCGGCGGAGGCGGCGGGTTCGCAATTCATCGTCACCCCGGGCATTACCCGTGACCTGCTGGAAGCCAGTGTCGACAGCCCGATTCCGTTGTTGCCCGGCATCAGCAATGCCTCGGGGATCATGGAGGGCTACGGCCTGGGTTATCGTCGCTTCAAGCTGTTCCCGGCGGAAGTCAGCGGCGGCGTGGCGGCGATCAAGGCCCTGGGCGGTCCGTTCGGCGAAGTGAAATTCTGCCCGACCGGCGGAGTCGGCCCGGCCAATATCAAGAGCTACATGGCGTTGAAAAACGTGATGTGCGTGGGTGGTAGCTGGATGCTCGATCCCGAGTGGATCAAGAACGGCGACTGGGCGCGGATCCAGGAGTGCACCGCCGAGGCGCTGGCCCTGCTGGACTGATTCATCGTTACTGAATTTCGTTGTGTGTTCTACGGCTTTACGGTGCGCTTGGTCGGCGCACCGTTTTTTTTTTGCCCGATGAAAAGTTTTCCGGTCCGAAGGTTGGGTGTTTGTGCCGGCCCCTTCGCGGGCAAGCCCTGCTCCTACAGGGTTGTGTCCTACATAAAAGCGGTGAACGACAACACACCGTAGGAGCAGGGCTTGCCCGCGAACCCGCGCAGCGGGCCATTCAACCGCTTAGTTCGCCCAAGGCCCGCGCCAACAGCTTCAGGTCCTCGGCCGAGTTGGCCAGCCCCGGCGTGACCCGGATGCAATTGCCATGTGCCGTGCCTTCACGGACCACGGTAAACAGGTTGTACTCCGCCAGGAGTCGGTCGACCATCCGCTGCTGGTCCGGCTCATGCCGAAAGCGCAGCGAGGTGATACCGCAATACAGCCGCGGATCATCCGGTGTCAGCACCTCGATACCGGGCATCCCGCGTGCCGCGCCCACCCAGATATCCCGCAGGTAATTGAGTCGTGCGCCCTTGGCCTCCGAGCCACCCAGTGCCCGATGTTCCTCGAAGACCAGGGGCAAGGTCATCCAGGCTGGGATATTCGGCGTGCCATAGGGGGCGCGGGAGCGGATATCGGTGGGCGCATAGCGCTCCTCGCCCATGTCCGGGTCGATATCCGCCAGGCGCTTGGGATCGATATAAAGAAAGCCCAGGCTCAGCGGCGCGCCCATCCATTTCTGCAGGTTGAAACCGGCAAACAGGATGCCCAGTGCTTCGAGGTTGAAGTCGATCTGGCCCAGGGCATGGGCACCATCGAGAATCACGTCGACCCCATGCTCGCGGGCCAGGGTCGCGATGGCCTGCACGGGCATCACCAGCCCGCTGCGATGGGTGACATAGGTCAGGGCCATCAGCTTCAGTCGGGGATAACGTTCGAAGGCTTCCTGGTAGGTGCTCACCAGGCTGGCGAAACTCACTGGGGAGGGGTGGCTGATCTCGATCAGCTCGACGCCGCGGTTGCGCGCCAGCCAGCGCATGGCACCCAGTACGCTGGGGTATTCCTGGTCGCTGACCAGTAACTGATCACCGGGCCGCAGGGCGTTGTAGTTGCGGATCAGCGCGTGCAGGCCATCGCTGGCGCAGCGGGTCAGGGCCACGGCCTCGTGATGGCTGCCCAGCAGGTCGGCCAACTGCGCGCGAATCTCCAGGCTTTCGATGGTTTCGAAGCGCTGGCGCACATACACCGAGTTGCTGCGGTTGATGAACTCGATATGGCCTTTGTAGGCCTCCACGACACTACGGGTCATGCGGCCGAAGTAGCCGTTTTCCAGGTTGATCGGACCGGGCTCTACATCGTAGCGCTCGGCCACGTTTTGCCAGAAGTGTTCATCGCGGGCGTGTTCTTCATTCCTTGGCATGGCGCGGCTTCTCTCGACAACGGGGATCAATGGCGGGGTTTGGGTTTGCCGTGCTTGGCGCGTAGCGGGTCGAGCAGGTCGGACAAGCCGTTGTGGTCGATCTCCTGCATCAAGGCGAGCAGGCCACCGAGTTCACCGTGGGGGAACCCCTCGCGGGCGAACCAGTTCAGGTAGGGGCCGGGCAGGTCGGCGATGATCCGCCCCTTGTATTTGCCGAACGGCATTTCGCGGGTGACCAGCAGTTCGAGTTTCTCGGGATTCATGGGGCAACCTTGTCTTGCGCTGTTCAAGCGTCTTGAAAAATACAGGCATTCTGCATGCAGGCCAATTGACAGTTCATGCAAATAACCGCCATACAGATCTTTGGCTTATTTTCAAGTATATGAAATATAAGTAAAAAATAATCGATCAAGGCTTGGCATGGTGACTGCAACAGTTCTTGGTAACTTTCACCACCAGAAGGAATTGAGCCATGACCAACATCAATAAAGAAGCCGTATCGATTCTCAATGATCTGATCGAAGTCAGTAAAGACGGTCAGAAAGGTTTTCAGACCTGTGCTGAAGACATCAAGAATCCCGAACTGAAGGCGTTGTTTGTGCACCGTGCCAGCGAGTGTGCGGCATCTGCCGCGGAACTCCAGGCCGAGGTGCGCAAATTGGGTGGCGATCCGGAGACTAGCACCAGTGTGGCCGGTGACCTGCACCGTCGTTGGGTGGACGTGAAAGCGCTGTTCACCGGCAAGGGTGAAGAGGCGGTGCTCAACGAGGCCGAGCGCGGTGAAGACCACGCCAAGAAAGCCTACAGCGAAGCGCTGGTGAAACTGGCCAAGCACAATCTGGTGGGCCTTACCGACCTGGTGAACCGTCAGTATCAGGGTGTGCTGCGCAATCACGACCAGGTGAAGGCGCTGCGTAATATCGCCCGCGCCAGCTAAATTTCACGCTGCCATAAAAAAACGCCGGTTGATCCGGCGTTTTTTTATGCATCAGCCAATGGTGATCGGCGGCGGGCTGGTCAGGGTCACGGTCTGCTGCTTGCGTGGTGCGAGGATTTCGGCCTCGCCGTCGACCACCAGCTCATCGCGCTGGTTGAACACCCGGGTGGCGATGCGCACGCGGAATTTCGGCAGCTTCTCGAGGATCTCCAGGCGCACGGTCAGGGTGTCGCCGATCTTCACCGGCTTCTGGAAGCTCATCTGCTGGCCCAGGTAGATGGTGCCCGGCCCGGGCAGCTCGCAGGCCACGGCGGCGCTGATCAGCGCACCGCTGAACATGCCGTGGGCAATACGCTCCTTGAACATGCTCGCCGCGGCGAACTCGGCGTCCAGGTGCACCGGGTTGTGATCGCCGGACATGGCGGCGAACAACTGGATATCGCGCTCTTCAACGGTCTTGCTGTAGCTGGCGGTCTGGCCGACTTCAAGGGCTTCGTAAGGCGTGTTGGTAACCTGGGTCATCGCAAGGTGGTCCTGTAAGGGTGTTATCTGAAATCAACGGATTGATTTCAAAGTTGATGATTGAGCCGGCGATCATTCCGAGCGCGACGGGCGACGATGGGCCAGGGCCTGTTCCAGCCACTGGATCAGGTCTCGGGTGACTTCCTCGCGGTTGGTCTCGTTGAACACTTCATGCCGTGCCTGTGGGTAGACGTTCAATTGCAGGTTCTGGCTACCGGCGGCGCGCAAAGCGTCGGCCAGATCCTTGAGACGCTTGCCCTCGCTGACCGGATCACATTCGCCGCCGATCACCAGCAGCGGCAGGCCCGGGTCGATCTGCGCGAGGTTTTTCGCCTTGCTGATCTGCTGCAGGCCGCCGAGCAGATCAATCCACAATTGGTTGGTGCAACGGAAGCCGCATAGCGGGTCGTTGACGTATTTGTCCACTTCATCCGGGTCACGGCTCAGCCAGTCGAAAGCCGTGCGATTGGGCTTGAAGGCCTTGTTGAACGAGCCGAACGACAGCCAGTCGATCAGCGCGCTACGCCCGGTAGGGCCCTGGCGCCAGCGTTCGAAGCGGGCAATCGCGCTGGCCGCGCGGTACAGCGCCACCGGCTGGAAGTTCGAGCCGCTGAGGATCGCGCCCTGCAGGCTGGCGCTGTGGTGCAGCAGGTAGGCCTGGGCGATGTAGCTGCCCATGCTGTGGCCGAGCAGGATGATCGGCACCCCGGGGTGTTGCTCGCCGATGCGCTGGTTGAGGCTGGCCAGGTCACTGACCATCGCGCACCAGCCGTCCTGGTCGGCGTAGTGGCCGAGGACGCCGTGTTCGGCGGTCTTGCCGTGGCCGCGCTGGTCGAAGGCATACACACCATGGCCGGCGGCGCACAGGGCCTCGGCCAGGCGGGCATAACGACCGCTGTGTTCGGCCATGCCGTGGGACAGCAGGATCACGGCCTTCGGTGGGCCGTCCGGCAACCAGCGATTGACGTACAGGCGGCTGTGGTCACTGACGGTCAACCAGAAGGTGTCATGGATCATGGCGGTTCCTTTGCGCGGGGACGAGGCGGACATCGGCCGGGGCGTGTTGTCGCTCCATTGTATAGCGCATCCTCGCACAGGAAGCAGACCCTCCTGCGCATTGGCAGCAAGATTCATGATGTTAATGACTGTGTCCGGCATATTTGCCTGATGCCCGTTAGCTGCTAACGTCCGCTAAGCACCGCTTTTTTCGCCTTGGGCGCAGGCGGCCCCGCAGAGGCTCAGGTAAGAGGACAAAAACAATGCAACCTGATTTCTGGAATGACAAACGCCCCACCGGCGTACCCCTGGACATCGACCTGGGCGCCTACAAGTCGGTGATCGAGGTGTTCGAGCGCTCCTGCAAGAAGTTCGCCGACCGTCCGGCCTTCAGCAACATGGGCGTGACCCTGACCTACGCCGAGCTCGAGCGCTACAGCGCGGCCTTCGCCGGTTACCTGCAAAGCCACACCGAGCTGAAACCGGGCGATCGCATCGCGGTGCAGTTGCCCAACGTCCTGCATTACCCGATTGCCGTGTTCGGCGCGTTGCGCGCCGGGCTGGTGGTGGTCAACACCAATCCGCTGTACACCGTTCGCGAGATGCGCCATCAGTTCAAGGACTCCGGCGCCCGCGCGCTGGTGTACCTGAACCTGTTCGGCCAGCGGGTCCAGGAAGTGCTGCCCGATACCCAGATCGAGTACCTGATCGAAGCGAAGATGGGCGACCTGATGCCCGCCGCCAAGGGTTGGCTGACCAACCTGGTGGTGGACAAGGTGAAGAAGCTGGTCCCGGCCTATGACCTGCCCCAGGCGGCCTCGTTCAAGAGCGCCTTGCGCCTGGGCCGGGGCCACGCCATCCGGCCGTTGAGCGTCGGCCTGGAGGATATCGCGGTGCTGCAATACACCGGCGGCACCACGGGGCTGGCCAAGGGTGCGATGCTGATCCACGGCAACCTGGTGGCGAACATGCAGCAGGCCCGGGGTTGCCTGTCCCAGCCCGGCGACGACGGCCAGCCGCTGCTCAAGGAAGGCCAGGAGGTGATGATCGCGCCGCTGCCGCTGTACCATATCTATGCCTTCACGGCGAACTGCATGTGCATGATGGTTACCGGCAACCACAACGTGCTGATCAGCAATCCACGGGACATCGGCGCCTTTATCAAGGAGTTGAAGAACTGGCGCTTTTCCGCGTTGCTGGGGCTCAACACCCTGTTCGTGGCGTTGATGGAGCATCCGGAGTTCAAGACCCTGGATTTCTCCAGCCTGAAACTCACCAACTCCGGCGGCACCGCGCTGGTCAAGGCTACCGCCGAGCGCTGGCACAAACTCACCGGTTGCCGCATCACCGAAGGCTACGGGCTGACCGAGACGTCGCCGATCGCCTGCACCAACCCCTATGGCGACAAGGGCAAGCTGGGCACGGTGGGTTTGCCGGTGCCCGGTACGGCCTTGAAGGTCATTGACGACAACGGGGTCGAGCAGCCGTTGGGCGAGCGTGGCGAGTTGTGTATCAAGGGGCCGCAGGTCATGAAGGGCTACTGGCAGCAGGTCGAGGCCACGGAACAGGTGCTGGATGCCGAGGGCTGGTTCAAGACCGGCGATATCGCGGTGATCGACCCGGACGGCTTCGTGCGTATCGTCGACCGCAAGAAGGACATGATCATCGTTTCCGGTTTCAACGTGTACCCCAATGAAATCGAAGATGTGGTGATGGCCCACCCGAAAGTCGCCAATTGCGCGGTGATCGGGGTGCCGGACGAGCGTTCCGGCGAGGCGGTGAAGTTGTTCGTGGTGGCGCGGGATTCGGGGGTCAGCCTCGAAGAACTGAAGGCCTACTGCAAGGAAAACTTTACCGGCTACAAGGTACCCAAGCACATCGTGCTGCGTGATTCGCTGCCGATGACGGCGGTGGGCAAGATCCTGCGGCGGGAGTTGCGGGATATCGCCTAGGCCGCGATAGATGTGGCGTTATTGAGGGGCTCTTCGCGGGCAAGCCCTGCTCCTACAGTTCGTCGTCGTTCACCGATTTTGTGTACGACACAATACTGTAGGAGCAGGGCTTGCCCGCGAAGCTTTTTGGGCCTGAAACCCTCGATCCAGAGCGAGATTCCAACAAATAGAATCTTTACTCTAAAAATGACCATTGGTATTTCTTGAGTCATTTTTATGACCGTAAGGGCCTCGTTTGGCTCTAGGCGACCCTCGGCAAAGCTGCTACTCTCGGCGCGCTTTGTGACTTCTCGGCGTAGGTTAAAGCCGGATTCACCCAATAAAAAACACAGACAAATAATAATCGCATCAAATGCGGTGCTGAATTCGCGTTGCTGAGGAGTAGGCTTCCATGATCGAAGACTTTTGGAAGGATAAGTACCCGGCTGGGATTGCTGCCGATATCAATCCCGACGAGTACCCGAATGTTCAGACGGTATTGAAACAGTCTTGCCAACGATTCGCCAGCAAGCCGGCCTTCAGCAACCTCGGCAAGACACTCACCTATGGTGAGTTGTACGAACTGTCGGGTGCTTTTGCCGCTTACTTGCAACAACACACCGACCTGCAACCGGGCGATCGTATCGCCGTGCAGTTGCCCAACGTGCTGCAATATCCGGTCGCGGTCTTCGGTGCCATTCGCGCCGGGCTGATCGTGGTCAACACCAACCCGCTGTACACCGCGCGGGAAATGGAACACCAGTTCAACGACTCCGGCGCCAAGGCCCTGGTGTGCCTGGCGAACATGGCGCACCTGGCCGAAACCGTGGTGCCCAAGACCGGCGTCAAGCACGTTATCGTCACCGAAGTCGCCGACCTGTTGCCGCCGCTCAAGCGCCTGCTGATCAACAGTGTCATCAAGTACGTGAAGAAGATGGTCCCGGCTTATCACCTGCCCAAGGCCGTCAAGTTCAACGACGTGCTGAGCAAGGGCCATGGCCAGCCGGTCAATGAAGCCAACCCGGCCAGCAGCGATGTCGCCGTGTTGCAATACACCGGTGGCACCACCGGCGTGGCCAAGGGCGCGATGCTGACCCACCGCAACCTGGTGGCGAACATGCTGCAGTGCAAGGCGCTGATGGGCTCGGACCTTAATGAAGGCTGCGAGATCGTCATCACCCCGCTGCCGCTGTACCACATCTATGCCTTTACCTTTCATTGCATGGCGATGATGCTGATCGGCAATCACAACATCCTGATCAGCAATCCGCGCGACCTGTCGGCGATGGTCAAGGAGCTGTCGAAGTGGAAGTTCAGCGGCTTTGTCGGCCTGAACACCCTGTTCGTTGCTCTGTGCAACAACGAGGGTTTCCGCAAGCTGGACTTCTCCGCGCTGAAGGTCACCCTGTCCGGCGGCATGGCCCTGCAACTGGCCGCGGCCGAGCGCTGGAAAGCCGTGACCGGCTGCGCCATCTGCGAGGGTTACGGCATGACCGAAACCAGTCCGGTGGCAACGGTGAACCCGAGCCAGAGCATCCAGATCGGCACCATCGGCATTCCGGTGCCTTCGACCCTGTGCAAGGTGGTCAACGATGCCGGGGAAGAACAGGCCCTGGGCGAAATCGGCGAGCTGTGCATCAAGGGCCCGCAAGTGATGAAGGGCTACTGGCAGCGCCAGGACGCCACCGATGAGATCCTCGACAGCGAAGGCTGGTTGAAGACCGGCGATATCGCGATCATCCAGCCGGACGGCTACATGCGGATTGTCGATCGCAAGAAGGACATGATCCTGGTGTCGGGCTTCAACGTCTATCCGAACGAATTGGAAGACGTGCTGGCGACCTTGCCGGGTGTGCTGCAATGCGCGGCCATCGGCGTGCCGGATGAGAAATCCGGGGAAGTCATCAAGATCTTTATCGTCGCCAAGCCGGGGGTGACCCTGACCAAGGACCAGGTGATGGAGCATATGCGTGCCAATGTCACCGGCTACAAGGTGCCCAAGTTCGTCGAGTTCCGCGATGCGCTGCCGACCACCAACGTCGGCAAGATCCTGCGTCGCGAGCTGCGCGATAGCGAGCTCAAGAAGCTGGGCCTGAAGAAAATCGCCTGACCCGCTGAAACGACAAAGCCCCGCCATGCGGGGCTTTGTCATTTATGGCATTCGCTATTCAAGACTGCTGGAATGGCGAGAAATCCACACCGGTACCAGCCGGGCGTACGTCCTTGAGGAACGAGTCCTTGTCGGCGCTCAGCTCCAGGCTCAAGGTTGGGCGGCGCTTGCCGGCGTTGCGCACCACCAGGCCTTCCATCTTCTCGCGCAGGAACGCGGTCGTCACCTTCAGGTGCAGCAACTGGTCGTTGCTCGGGGTGTGCAACAACAGGTGTACCCATTCGTACTGGCCGATCGCCAGGCGAGCCACCGGGATATCGAACCACCAGATGTTCTTGTTGCGGTTCAGTTCGGTGAAGTGACAGTTGTTGACGCCCAGCACCGCGCCGCCCAGTTCCTGGTTGCGGCGGGCGATGGCCTGCTTTTTATCGAGTTTCATGACTTTCCTACCGTTATCGATCTTCAGCGCCAGAGCCTGAATCTGGCGCGCATTCTCAGGGGTTGGCGGGCAAACATAAAGCCAAACCTGAATTCTTCGATGAAAAGCCGTGGGCAAACACCGACTGTAAATAAATGAAACTCCGCGCGCAGGCCCTGGGTCAACCTTATGTCGAGACATGACACCCGCATTTCTTATTGGAGAAATATCATGAGCAGCACCAGCGATAAAATCAAAGGCACGGCGAACGAAGCGGTGGGTAACGTCAAGCAAGCCGTCGGCAAGGCCACCGGCAACAACCAGATGCGCGCCGAAGGCAAGGCCCAGGAACTCAAGGGCGATGTCCAGAAAGCTGTAGGAAAAGCTAAGGACGCCATCAAGAAAGGCGTCGACCGGGCCTGACCCTTCGCGGGCACGGACCATGCGGCCATCCCGGGATGGCCGTTTTCGCGTGGCGGCTACACTGGTTAAGATCGAGAAATGTTTTGAGGGTCGCCAACCGCGTTGCTTTGGGTTAGAAAGAGCTGTAGTGGAACCCCTTTGAGTCGCCTTGACTCGCTACCTTTATTTGCGGCGAAAGGAGACGCTATGATTTTCCCTGAGTTGCGCGACCTGCCCCTGCATCGCGTGATGATGCGCACGGTCACAGAATTCGTCGCCGACGAAATGTCGACCTATGCCTCGGCACTGGCCTACCAGATGCTGTTTTCGCTGTTTCCCTTCCTGTTGTTCCTGATCGCCCTGATCGGTTTCCTGCACCTGCCGGACTTTTTCACCTGGCTGCGCCTGCAGTCGGAGCTGGTGTTGCCGCCCCAGGCCCTGGACCAGGTCAACCCGGTGATCGACCAGTTGCAGCAATCCAAGGGCGGCCTGCTCTCCGTGGGTATCGTCATTGCCCTGTGGACTGCCTCGGCCGGCGTGCGCCTGATGATGAGCGCGATGAACGCCGCCTACGATGTGCTCGAGGGACGGCCGATCTGGAAGCGTTTTCCGCTGTCGATCTTCTACACCGTCGGCATCGCCGTGATGCTGCTGGCCGCCGCCGCGCTGATGGTGCTCGGGCCGCAGGTCATGAGCTGGCTGGCGGGACAGATCGGCATGGAGGAATACGTCGTCACGCTCTGGACCTGGCTGCGCTGGCCGGTGGTGGTGGTGCTGCTGATGTTCGCCGTGGCCCTGATGTACTACGTGATGCCGGACGTGAAGCAGAAATTCCGCTTTATCACCCCGGGCTCGGTGCTCGCGGTGGTGGTCTGGATCGTCGCGTCCCTGGGCTTCGGCTATTACGTGAAAACCTTCGCCGACTACAACGCAATGTATGGCAGTATCGGGGCGATCATCGTCCTGCTGCTGTACTTCTATATTTCCGCGGCGGTCCTGTTGCTCGGGGCTGAAATGAATGCGGTGATCGAACACATGTCGTCCGAAGGCAAGAATCCTGGCAAAAAGGACTTCCACGAGCATGACGACACCCTGCCTATCTCCGGATTGGGGCGGGACCACTCCCTCAAGCCGACTATTGACGAAACCTGATCATGATCCGTGAAATCCTGAAAATGGGCGATGAGCGCCTGCTGCGTATCGCTCCGCCGGTGCCGCCGGAATTGTTCAACAGCAAGGAGCTGTGGGAGCTGATCGACGATATGTTCCAGACCATGGAGCACGTCGGTGGCGTCGGCCTGGCCGCGCCGCAGATCGGCGTCGACCTGCAACTGGTGATCTTCGGTTTCGAGCATAGCGAACGTTATCCGGACGCCGAGGCGGTGCCGCAGACCATCCTGATCAACCCGCTGATCACGCCCCTGGGGCCGCAGCTGGAAGAAGGCTTTGAAGGTTGCCTTTCGGTACCGGGCCTGCGCGGCGCGGTGGACCGCTACTCGCGTATCCGCTACGAAGGCTTCACGCCCAATGGCGAACCGCTGGTGCGGATCGCCGAGGGCTTCCACGCCCGTGTGGTGCAACACGAATGCGACCACCTGATCGGCCGCCTGTACCCGTCGCGGATCAGCGACTTCAGCAAATTCGGTTTCACCGAAGTGCTGTTCCCCGACCTGGACCCGACGGCGGACGATTGACCGCCGAAGTTTCCAGTTTCCCTTACTGGGCCGCCACCTTGCCGGGTTTGACGAAGCGCAGGGTCAGGCGGTCCGATTCGCCGATGGCCACATACCTGGCTCGGTCCTGGTCACCCAGCCTCAGCGACGGCGGCAAGGTCCAGACGCCGCCGGGGTAGTCCTTGGTGTCCTTGGGGTTGGCGTTGATTTCGCTCTGGCCTTCCAGCGCGAAGCCGGCATCGGTGGCCAGTTTCACCACGTAGGCGGTGGGCAGGTAGCCGCTTTGCTTGATACTGGCCAGGTCCGCGCCATCCTTGGCCCGGTGATCCACCACACCAAGCACGCCGCCCGGCTTCAGTACCTTGAAGAAGGCGCTGAACATCGCCGGGGCGTCATCGGCCATGACCCAGTTGTGCACATTGCGGAAGGTCAGCACGCGGTCCGCCGAGCCAGGCTTGCCGAACACCGGTGCCTGGGGATCGAACTCGACCACGCCGGCCTTGGCGTAGTGGCTCGGGTCCTTGGCGAATTTCTGCTTCAGGTTGTCGGCCGAGCGTTTGGCGAACTCACTGGTCGCGGGCGCCTGCACGGCCGCAATGTAATGGCCGTGGCCCTTGAGCAACGGCGCGAGCACTTCGCTGTACCAGCCACCGCCGGGGGTGATTTCGATCACCGTCTGGTTGGCCTGCAAACCGAAGAACTGCAAGGTCTGTTGGGGATGGCGGTAGCCGTCGCGAGCGCTGTTTTCCGGCGCTCGCCACGGGCCTGCGAGAACCTTGGCGTATTGTGCGTCGGTGATGGCGCTATTGGCGGTGGCGGCCTGGCTGGCGAGAGGGGCGAGAAGGGCGGTCAAGGATAAAGCCACGAGCGTGCGTTTCATGATCATCCTGGTAAAAACGAGTGTGGGTTGGAGGCTAGCACGGGCAAATGCACCGCCGATCACACATTTTGCGCAGTCGACCTCACCAACGGTTCTATACCCAGGGCAATCATCGGCTTGCTGCGTGAGTAGCGCGCCAGGCGCTCCGCCAGCGGCTGGGGCAGGGCCGGGTCGCCGTGGAAGCCCAGGCGTTCATAGAACCCGCGCAGTTCGGGATGGCAGAACAGCCAGACCGGGCCGCAGCAGTTGCCGAGCGCTTGTTGCACCAATTGCGCGGCGATGCCCTGGCCGCGTCGTGATGGGGCGACAAACAGCCCGGTAAGCCAATGTCCCTGGGCAATCGGGGTCAGCGACAACCCGCCGATGATCTCCCCTTGCCGGGCCACCCACAGCTGTCCGTTGCTGGCCGAACGCATCGGCGAGTTGTGCGCGCGGTAGAACTTGTTCAGCAGTGGCCGTAGCGCTTCCGGCAGTGGGGCGTAGTCGGGATTGGGCATGGCATTTATCGCTGGAGGGGGCTGGCGCGGGATTATAAGAGAGCCGAAGTGCTCGGATGGGTGTATACCTGAGTCTACATCCATCTGGAGTACGCATCATGAGCAAGGGCATGGATTCAAAAAAAGCCACCAAGAAGAAACCCGCCAAGAGCGCCGACGAAAAGCGTGCGGCGAAGAAGGTCAAGAAGGTCGATGTGCTCGGCCACTGAGGGGTCTAAGGATATAACCAATCGATCTGCAAGATTTTCCGTCGGTAATCCACATCAGGGGATAAAGCCGGGGTTTATCCATCGGCTGAACCTGTGTGAAGCCGACCGATGCCCAATTATCTTGATGTTGCCCAACGCGAAGAAATCCTGCACCTGAAACAGACCTTCACCGGCCGTACCGAATGGCCGACCTGGCTATTGCTGATCGGTGTCTATTCAAGCTGGTTCGCCGTGCTGCTGGCCAGTCCCTGGCTCGGCCTGTGGCCGAGCACGCTCTTGCTTATTCCCATCGTTACGCTGTGGATGTCGGTGCAGCACGAATTGCTGCACGGTCATCCGACCCGTTTCGTCTGGCTGAACAAGCTGATGGGTTATGCGCCGTTCGCCGTCTGGTATCCCTACACCCTCTATCGTGACAGCCACCTGTTGCATCATCGCGACGAGGACCTGACCTTGCCCGGTATCGACCCGGAAAGCCGCTATTTCCGTCAGCAGGATTGGCAGCACCGCTCGGCTCTGCAACGCAGCGTGCACTATTTGAACAAGACGGTCCCGGGACGCCTGCTGCTGGGGGCGCCGCTGGCCTTGTTCGGCCTGGTCAAGGAGGAAGGCCAGCGCCTGCGCCGTGGCGAGCGCCAGGCCTGGCTGATGTGGCTGACCCACGGCACGCTGGTCCTGTTGATGTTGGCGTTCATCGCCCATTACAGCCTGATCCCGGTCTGGCATTACTTGCTGCTGATCAGCGTTCCGGCGCTGTCAGTGGGGGCGCTGCGGTCTTTTTATGAACACCGCCCGAGTACCTTGCCGGAGCAACGCACGGTGCTCAACGAAGCGGGCTGGCCCTGGCGTTGGTTGTTCCTCAATCTGAACCTGCACCTGGTGCACCACGACCTGCCGAAACTGCCGTGGTATTTCCTGCCGCGGGTCTATTACGCGCGGCGCGATGCCTGGTTGGCGCGCAGTGGTGGCTACCTGGTAAAAGGCTATGGCGAGCTGGCGCGACGGCATGCGCTGCAAGTCGTCGATAGCCCACGGCATCCGTTTGCCTGAGGACGATTCATGACTCACCGTTATGCAGAACTGTTGATGTATGTGGCGCCGCAGGAAGTGCGGGAGGCCAACGAGCGCTGGATCGAGCGGATTGTGGAAACGCTTGGCATGCGCCGTGGTTCTGCCCGGGGCCTGGATCTGATGCAGCTCTGGCTGTCGCCGCAGTTGTTGTTTACCCAGACCTGCGGTTATCCGCTGATGACCCTGTTGCGCGGCCAGGTCAGGCTGATCGGGCGTCCGCGTTATGAACTGGAATACGCCTCGGGCGGTGACCATTGCAGTCTGTTGCTGAGTCGTGAAAGCGAGGGCCGTCGTACCCTGGAAGACTTCTACGGCAGCCGCGGCGTGATCAACGATGAGGGCTCCAATAGCGGGATGAACCTGCTGCGACATTCCCTGGCACCCCTGCATCAGGACGGTCGGTTCTTCGCCAGTGTCGGGCAGAGTGGCGCTCACCGCGAAAGCCTGCGCTGGTTGCGCGAGGGCCTGGCCGACCTGGCGGCGGTGGACAGTGTGACCTTCGCCTACCTGGCACGTTTTGCAGCCCATGAGGTGGCCGGATTGAGAGTGGTGGCGCGTAGCGCCTTGAGTCCGTGCCTGCCTTTTATTACCCATGCCGAGTCGAGCGTCGAGGAGATCGAACGCATTCGGGCAGCGATGAACCTGGCGCTGCAGGCACTTCCCGATGTCGCGGCGACGTTGGGTTTGAGTGAAGTGTTGCCGGCGAGCGAGGCGGACTATCAGGTCTTGCTGGATTACCGGGACGAGGCCCGGGCGCTGGGATTTGCGTCAATTTATTAAATAGCTAAATAGAATATTAAAATAGTTTTTAAGTATTATTAAAGAATAAGCCGTGTTGGTAGGATCCCTGCCACCGGACCACCGGACATACAGCGCATCTCTCTTCAATTGGAGCCACTATGTCCGGCGCCGACACACCTCACCGCGATTACGTGGGCGGATTGTTCCGTAGTCATTACCCATGGCTGTGCGCCCGTTTGCGCCGCCACCTGGATTCCAGCGCCAGCGCCGAAGACATCGCCGCCGACACTTTCGTCCAGTTGCTGATGGCCCCCGACGCCGTGCCGATTCGTCAGCCACGGGCGCTGCTGACCACCATTGCCCAGCGCCTGATGTACCAGCTCTGGCGCCGCCGCGACCTGGAGCGCGCCTACCTCGATGCCTTGCAACAGGCCCCCGACGTCGAAGTGCCGTCGCCTGAAGACCTGGCCCAGATGCTCGAAGCCCTGGAAAACATCGACTGCCTGCTCGACGGTCTGCCGGACAAGGTCAAGGCCACCTTCCTGCTGTCCCAGGTCAATGGCCTGACCTATCCCGAGATCGCCGCCGAGCTGGGCATTTCCCAACGCTCGGTCAGCGACTACATGACCCGGGCCATCAGCCGCTGCCTGCGCGCGAGGAGCGATTGAGATGAGCCGCGAGCCGCAAGACCCGCTGATCGAAGAGGTCACCCGCTGGATCGTCCTGCTGCATTCCGGTCATGCCAGTGACGCCGACCAGCGCGCCTACCGCCACTGGCGCAGCCAGGACCCGCGTCGCGAGCAACTTTGCAGCCAACTGGAAACCCGCCTCGGGGTGTTCCGCATTCCCATCGCCCAGGGCGTCGATGCGCAATTGCTGCAGCGCACCCTGAGCGCGCCGCCCAACCGCCGCAAGGTTTTGCAGGGTGCGCTGGCCGGAGTCGGTGTGATCCTCGGTGTCGCTCTCCTGGCCCGTGACGGCGGCCTGCCGCTGGCCGAACTGAGCGCCGACTTGCGCACCGGCACCGCCGAGCGCCGCAGCCTGGAGCTGCCGGATGGCAGCCGCTTGCAGCTCAACGCGCAAAGCGCCGCCGACATCGATTTCAGTCCCCGGCAGCGGCAACTCCGGCTGTTGGACGGTGAACTGCTGGCGCAGGTCGCCAATGACGCGGCCCGGCCTTTTGTCGTGCAGACCACCCAGGCGCGGGTGCACGCCTATGGCAATCGCTTGCAGGTGCGCGAAAGGGCCGGCAGCGGCCATGTCGTCGCGCTCAGCGGTGCCCTGGAAATCCACGGACCCGCCGGCGAATACCTGCAATTGCCGAGCGGTCACGAGGTGTCCTACGACCGCTATCGATTCGGCCCGATCCTGCCCAGTCGCATGGGGGCCACGGCCTGGGTCGAGGGACTGCTGGAAGTGCGCGACGCGGCACTGTCCGAGGTGATCGAGGCTTTGCGCCCTTATCGCCCGGGTGTGCTGAGACTGGACCCGGCCATCGCGCAACTGCGGGTCAGCGGTCTGTTCCGGCTGGACAACCCGCAGCAGGTACTCGACACCCTGGCCCGCACCTTGCCGATTCGTATCGCCCGGCACACCGACCTGTGGGTGACCTTGAGCCCTGCCTAGGCGCTTGGTTCTAAGACCATAACCAAAGGGTCTGCAAGTTTTTCATCGGCCATTGCACATCACTCCCGTAAGCGCTGCCGAGGGAGCAGCGCTGTTCGATTCCATGGGGGGAATCACTTTGCGTCCGTACAACACCAACACAGCAGCACGCCGTTCACTGCGCAGTTTTGCCATCGCACCGCTGGCCGGATTGTTTCTCACCTGTGCCCAGGGCGCCGAAGAAGCCCGGCAGGTTTATCACATCGCACCCGGTCCGCTGGACGAGGTGCTGCTCAATATCAGCCGGCAAAGCGGCCAGGTGATTTCCTTCACGCCGCAATTGAGCAACTACTCGTCGGCCCAGGTGGACGGTTCCCTGTCGGTCCAGCAGGCGGTGAACGAAGCCTTGCGCGGGACCGGCCTGCAATTGCAGGTCAGCCCCGAAGGCGCGTTCATCATCAAGGAGGGCGCCGCTTCGAGCCAGGCCGCCAGCACCGCCAAGGCCGCTGCACGCAACACCGACGCCGCCGCGCCGACCCTCGACCGGGTGGTGGCCATCGGCACCCGCCGTAGCGATGCCACGGCCCTGACCAGCACCGCGCCGGTGGACGTGATCAATGCCGAGGAACTCAAGCAGACCGGTGCCACCAGCCTCAACCAGGCCTTGTTCCAACTGCTGCCGTCCTTCAACTTTCCGCAGAACCAGAGCGCGACCCGCGGCCAGGACCCCAAGGGGGCGTCCTTGCGCGGGTTGGCCCCGGACCAGACCCTGGTACTGATCAACGGCAAGCGCCGGCACGCCTCGGCGGTGGTGAACATCTCCGGCGGCGTGCCCTTCGTGGGCGCGCAGCCGGTGGACCTGGACATGATCCCGATCAGCGCCATCGACCATGTCGAAGTGCTGCGCGACGGCGCCTCGGCGCAATACGGCTCCGACGCCATCGCCGGGGTGATCAACATCGTGCTCAAGGAGCGCGACAGCGGCGGCCAGATCAATACCCAACTGGGAAAATTCGCCCAGGGCGACGGTTTCTCCAAGGCCGCAGACGGCTGGTATGGCGTGGGCCTGCCGGGGGACGGTTTCCTGACCCTGAGTTTCAACAGCCTGAACAACAAACCCGATGATATCGGCGACAGCTACCAGGCCAACGGCCAGACCCAGGACCCACGCTGGGGCGGCGCCGGCCGCGACAAGTACAACCTGGCGGCCAACGCCGAGATCGGCCTGAGCGAGCAATGGCGGCTCTACAGCTTTGCCACCTTCGGCCAGGACACCTCGGTCAACAACACGCCGCCGTTGCTGGCGGGCAACCCGAACAACGTGGCGGCGATCTACCCCAACGGCACCATTCCCAAGTACCGCTATCGCTACGAGGACGGTGCATTGACCGTCGGTTCGCGCTACGAGGACGCGAGCCTGGGGCGCTTCGACCTGAGCGCCACCTACGGTCGCGATACCCATGACGAAACCGCTTTCGACACGGTCAACCCGAGCTTCGGCGCGGCCAGCCCGACCCGCTTCAATGTCGCCACGCTGATCAACGAACAGACCAACCTGACCCTGGACTACGCCAAGGACCTGGATGTGGATTGGTCAAAACATCCGCTGACGGTCTCTGCTGGTGTTGCCTATCGCAACGAGCGTTATCGCCTGGAGGCGGGTGACGCCGATTCCTACTCCTTCGGTGGCATCAATGGTGTCCAGGTCGGCGCGGTGCAGGCTTCGGGGCTGACGCCGGACGATGCCGGAACCTACAGCCGGAATGTCGGCGGGGTGTATTTCGGCCTGGAAAACCAGCTCACCGACAAATTCCAGTTCGGCCTGGCCGGGCGTACCGAGCACTATTCGGACTTCGGTTCGGCCACCACCGGCAAGGTCTCGGCGCGCTATGACTTCACCCCACGGGTCGGCCTGCGGGCCACGGTGAACAACGCCTATCGCGCCCCGACCCTGGGCCAGATCGGCACTTCCTGGACCACCACCACCAACGTCGACTCCAACGGCAACCCGGTGCTGACCCGCATGCTGCCCGCCGACAACCCGGCGGCGCGGGCGTTGGGCGCGCAGCCGCTGAAACCGGAAAAGTCCACCAACTTCTCCCTTGGCCTGGTGCTGCGGCCTACCGACCAGGCCTCGGTGACCATCGATGCCTACCAGATCAGCATTCGCGATCGCCTGCTCTACAGCGGCGGTATCTCGGGGCCCCAGGCCGAGCAGATCCTCCAGGCCGCCGGCTACGGCCAGTACACCTGGGCGCAGTTCATGACCAACGCCGCCGACACCCGCACCCGGGGTATCGACATCGTCGGCAAGTACAACCTCGACCTGCAGCAGTTCGGCAGCCTGGCCTTGTCGGCGGGCTACACCAAGGCCAGGACCGTGATCGAGCGGATCAACTCCAACCCCTACGGCTTTGATGTGCTGACCCGTGAAGCGCGGGGCTTCCTCGAACACGGCTACCCGGAAGACAAGCTGGTGTTCGGCGCGGTGCATCGTTATGGCGCCTGGACCGTGGCGCTGAACGAGACCCGTTATGGCCAGTACCGCAAGTACGCGACCAGCGATGCCGCGGCGCAGTACGACCAGACCTTCTCGGCGCAATGGACCACCGACCTGGACGTGAACTACGCCTTCACCAAACAGCTGCGGCTGTCGGTGGGGGCCAACAACCTGTTCGACAGCAAGCCGGACACCTTCAACCCGCAACTGCGCCAGACGGCGGGGCAGCAATACAGCTTCCTGTCGCCGGCGGCACCGGAGGGGGCCTTCTACTACACACGGCTGAGCTACGACTTCTGATTTCCAGGGCGACACATCCCTCCCTGGAGGAACGCAATCCCTGTAGGAGCAGGGCTTGCCCGCGAAGAGGCCCTCAAGATCGCTAAAAGCTTCGCGGGCAAGCCCAGCTCCTACAGGTCCGTATTCCAAGGGGAAATCCCTGTGCGGCACAACGATTGACCATGAAAACCAAACCACCACGAGGTGAACATGAAATCCATCAAGACCCTGTTCGGCGGCTCCATATTGGCCCTGAGCCTGCTGTCCCAGCCGGCACCCGCCGCTGAAAAGAACGCCCCGATCCACTTCGGTGACATCACCTGGGAGAGCGGCAGCCTGATCACCGAAGTCCTGCGACTGATCGTCGAGAAAGGCTACGGCTACTCCACCGATACCCTGCCCGGCAGCACCGTGAGCCTGGAAGCCGCCCTGGCGAAAAACGATATCCAGGTCATCGGCGAAGAGTGGGCTGGACGCAGCCCGGCCTGGGTCAAGGCCGAAAGCGAAGGCAAGGTGTTCGGCGTCGGCGACACCGTCAAGGGCGCCACCGAAGGCTGGTGGGTACCTGAATACGTGATCAAGGGTGACCCGGCGCGGGGCATCAAGGCATTGGCACCGGACCTCAAGTCGGTGGCCGACCTGCCACGCTACAAGGACGTGTTCCGTGACCCGGAAGATCCGTCTCGCGGACGCTTCCTCAACAGCCCGACCGGCTGGACCTCGGAGATCGTCAACAGCCAGAAAATCAAGGCCTATGGCCTGAGCGACAGCTTCGTCAACTTCCGCACCGGCTCCGGCGCGGCGCTGGACGCGGAGGTGGCCTCCTCGGTCAAACGCGGCAAGCCGGTGCTCTTCTACTACTGGTCGCCGACCCCGCTGCTGGGCCGCTTCAACCTGGTCAAGCTGGAAGAGCCGCCGTTCGACGCCGAAGCCTGGAAGACCCTGGCCGACGGCAACAACCCGCACCCCCGTGGTACCCGCTCGATGCCGGCGCACCTGGCGATCGGCGTGTCCGCACCGTTCAAGGCGCAGTACCCGGATCTGGTGGAGTTCTTTACCAAAGTCGACCTGCCCATCGACCTGCTGAACCGTACCCTGGCCGAGATGGGTGAAAAACGCCTGCCGCCACGCCAGGTCGCCGAAGCCTTCCTGCGTGAGCAGCCACAGGTCTGGAACGCCTGGGTGCCCGCGGCCGTGGCCCAGCGTGTGAGTGGCAGCCTGTGATGTTCAAACGGTTATGCCTGCTGCTGGGCTTGGGCCTGGCCAGTGCCGGCCCGCTGCTGGCCGCCGATCCCGCCACCGTGCGGATCGGCTACCAGAAAAGTTCGGTGAGCATGGTCCTGGCCCGTGAGCACCATCTGCTGGAGCAGGCGTTGCCCGGCACCCAGGTGCAATGGATCGAGTTTCCCGGCGGCCCGCAACTGATCGAGGCGCTCAACGGCGGCAGTGTCGATATCGGCAACAGCGGTGATATTCCGCCGATTTTCGCCCAGGTCGCCGGCATCGACCTGCTGTATATCGGTGTCGAGCCCAGCGACGGCAAGACCGAGGCGATCATCGTGCCCAAGGACAGCCCGGTGCGGCAACTGGCCGATCTCAAGGGCAAGCGGGTCGCCTTGCTCAAGGGCTCCAGCGCCCACAATCTGTTCCTCAAGAGCCTGGTCAAGGCCGGCCTGAGTCTCAGTGACGTGAACCTGGTCTACCTGTCGCCGGCTGATGCCCGCGCCGCGTTCGAGCAGGGCAAGCTCGATGCCTGGGTGATCTGGGACCCTTACTACTCGGCCGCGCTGATCGATGGTCGGGCGCGTTTGCTCAGCGACGGCCAGGGGCTCAATTCCGGTGGCAGTTTCTATATCGCCAGTGGCACCTTTGCTCGTCAGTATCCGCAGGCTATCGGCCCGTTGCTCAAGGCCTTCGGCGGGGCCCAGCAACTGTCGTTCGACGAGCCGCAGGCGTCCATCGACAGCATGACCCGGGTCCTCGGCCTGCAACGCGGGGTGATCGAGGGCTACTTCGCCCACCGCACCCATGCACCGCTCAAAGCGGTCGACCCGGCGACGATGCTCGACCAACAACGCACCGCCGACCGCTTCTACGCCAATGGCCTGATTCCCAAGGCGGTCCAGGTCGACCGGATCGTCTTCAAGGCCCCTTGAACCCGCAGAGGAAACCCCCTCCATGCAACCTGTCTACATCGATTTTCTCAACGGCCTGGACATCGCCGCCCTGGACCTGGGCAACGACGAAATCCTCGCCGCCATCGAAGCCAGCCTGGCCATCCAGGGGCGGGGAGAGGCGGTGATCGAGCCGCGTACCCACCTGATTCCGGGTGGCGGCATCAACGGCCACTTCAATGTGCTGCGCGGCGTATTGGGCGGAGACATCGGTTATGCCGGGGTCAAGGTGGTCGGCGATTTCGTCGACAACTACCGCAAGGGGCTGCCGTCGGAACTGGCGATCCTCAACCTGCTCGACCCGGCCACCGGCGTGCCCAAGGCGATTCTCGATGCCTCGGCGATCACTGATATGCGCACTGGTGCGGTCACCGCCATCGGCGCCAAGTACCTGGCCAATCCCGGCAGCAAGGTGCTCGGGCATATCGGTGCGCGGGGCACGGCCTACTGGAATGTGCGCCTGCTCGATCATCTGTTCGACTTCGACGAGATCCGCGTGCATTCGCGGCGCGAGGAAAGCCGCGAGGCCTTTGCCGAAAAACTGCGCCGCGACCTGGGCAAGCCGGTCACCGTGACCCATGACTGGGAAAGCACGGTGCGCGGTGCCGATATCGTGGTCGAGGCCTCGCGCCTGGACCAGCCGCAACCGCTGTTGCGTACCGAGTGGATCAAGCCCGGAGCCTTTGTCGTGCCCTATGGCACCATGAGCGCGGTGGAGCTGTCGCTGACCGATATCATGAGCAAGCTGGTGGTGGACGATTGGGGCCAGTGCAAGGGTGGCATGTTCGGTTCACTGCGGGCTCATGTGGAGGCGGGCAAGCTCAGTGAGCAGACCCTGCACGCCGAATTGGGGCAGATTGTCGCCGGCTTGAGGAGCGCGCGGCAGAGTTCCGAGGAAACCATTCTGTTCTGGCACCGGGGCCTGAGTCTGAGTGATATCGCCCTGGGGCATGCGTTCTTGCAGAAGGCGACGCGTCTGGGGATCGGCCAGCGATTGAGGTTCGCATGACGGCGGTCGAGCTGGACGGACAAGGTCTGGCGCTGGAGGACTGGCTGCGGGTGGTACGCGATGGCGTGCCGCTGGTTTTCAGTACCGCCGCGCGCCAGCGGATCGCCGACGGGCATGCCTTGTTGCTGTCTCGCGCCGAAGCCGGGGAGGCGATCTATGGCGTGACCACCGGCCTCGGCGCGGCGGTGGATGTGCGTTTGCCGCTGGATGATGGGCAGCTGCAGCAGCTTATTCCCCTGGGGCGCGCGGTGGGTGTCGGACGCCTGGCGAGTGCCGAGGAGGTGCGGGCGATTCTGTGCTCGCGCCTGGCGGGATTGGCCCAGGGCCGCTCGGGGATTTCCCCGGCCACGGCGGATGCGTTGCTGGGCTTGCTTGAGGCCGGGATCTATCCCGAGGTGCCGTTGACCGGTTCCATCGGCGAAAGTGATCTGGCGCCGCTGGCCCATCTGAGCCTGGCCTTGCTGGGGCAGGGTTGGGTGAGCTGGCGCGGCGAGCGTTTGTCGGCGGCCGAGGTGCTTTCGCGCAATGGGCTTGAGCCGGCCCGGTTGATCGGCAAGGACGGTCTGGCGCTGGTCTCGGCGAATGCTGTCAGCATCGGATTGGGCGCCCTATTGGTGGCTGAGGCTGAGCGGGCGCTGGAGACTTTGCTGGCGGCCTTGGCGCTGTCCTGCGAGGGCTATCGCGCCAACCTCAGTCCGTTCCAGCCCTGGGCGTCGCGTTTGCGTCCGGCGGCGGGGCAGAGCGAAGCCTCGGCGGCCTTGCTGGCGTTGCTGGCCGCCGGCGAGCTGAATGAAGAAGGGGCGGCGAGGCGCTTGCAGGACCCCTTGAGTTTTCGCTGTGCAACCGTGGTCCAGGGCGCGGCGCTTCAGGCGTGGCAGCAGTTGCGCGATACCGTGGCGCTGGAGTTGGCGAGTGGCGCGGACAACCCGGCCTTGATCGTCGAGGCGCAGAGTGTGTTGGCCAATGCCAATTTCGACAGTACCCACCTGGCCTTGGCCGGGGAGGGACTGGGCCTGGCCTTCAGTCGGCTGGCGGCCTGTTCGGCGGAGCGCATGGCCAAGCTGCTGTCGCCGGGCTCCAGCGAACTGCCGCGCTTTTTGATCGAGCAACCGGGGCATGTGGGCCTGGCGGCCTTGCAGCGCACGGCGTCGGCGTTGGTGGCGAAGATCGGCCATCTGGCCAATCCGTTGCCGGCGGTGAGCATTGCGGTGGCGGATCGGGTGGAGGATTACGCCGGACAGGCACTGGCGGTGATCGAGAAAACCCGTGAGCTGACACGGCACCTGACCACGCTGGCGGCCATCGAGCTGATTGTCGCGGCGCAGGCGGTGGACCTGCGCGGCGCATTGCGTCTGGGGGAGGGCAGTGGGGCGATCTACCGGGCAGTGCGCAGTCAGGTGGCGCGGCTCGACCATGATCGCCCAACTGCCTGGGATGTCGAGGCGTTGCTGGGATTGATCGAGACGCGGGGGATCACCTGATGACTCAGGCCGCCAGTTCTACCGCTAGCGCAGCGATCACCGCCGGGCGCTGATCGATCCGGGCCATGAATCGTTGCAGTGCCGGCCACGGTCCCAGGTCCAGGCCAAGGAAGGCCGTCCAGCGCAGCACGGTGAACAGGTAGGCATCGGCCACGCTGAAGTGCTCGCCCAGCAGGTAGTCGCGCTGCTCCAGCGTCGTGCTCAGCAAGGCGAAACGCTTGTACAGCTTCTCCCGGAAAATCGCCTTCACTTCATCCGGTATCGCACTGTTGAACAGTGGCCCCATCCCGCCATGCACTTCGCCGGAAATGAAGTTCAGTGCTTCCTGCAAACGTGAGCGCTCCCAGCTGCCATTGAGCGGTGCCAGTCCGGCCTCGGGCTTGAGATCCGCGAGAAACTGCACGATGGCCACGCCTTCGGTGAGCACCTGGCCATTGTCCAATTGAAGGGCGGCCACATAACCCTTGGGATTGATCTTGAGGAAGTCCTCTCCGTGCTCGGTGACTTTGCTCTGGTTGTCGACCCGTACCAGCTCGAAGGGCAGGCCCAGCTCACGCAGGACAATATGCGGTGACAACGAGCAGGTGTTTGGGACGTAGTACAGCTTCATGACAATGAGACTCCCTGAATAGGAACTGTGTTCAGCCTTGACGGCCTTGGCGAGCGGCAGTGTCATATGGCGCCCTGACCTGGGTAAAATTAATTCTTGAGAAACCAGCCATAAGGTCAGCTACTGTCATGATGAATCTGCTGCATTGGCGTTTACTGGTAGCGGTACTCGATACCGGCACCCTGACCCGGGCCGCCGAACAGGTTGGCATGACCCAATCGGCGGCCAGCCAGGCGCTGGCGGCGATGGAGCAGATCCTCGGCGTCCAGCTGTTCACCCGCCATGCCCGCGAGTCATTGCCCACCGCCATCGGCCAACAGGTCCTGGCACAGGCGCGGGTGATGCTCGCGGCCCTGGAAAATATCCGCCAGTTGGTCGACAGCGAGAAAGGACTGGTCGGTGGCAGTATTCGCCTGGCGAGTTTTCCGATGATCCTGGGCTCCTTGCTGCCACCGCTGTTGCGTCAGTTCCGCCAGCGCCATCCCGGTATCGAAGTGGTGGCGCTGGAGGTCAGCGACCATGAAGTGCAGGCCATGCTCGCCAATGACACCGTGGATGTCGGCGTGGTGCTCAACCCCGACATCGAAAGTGGCGCTCTGGAGCTGGGGCACGACACCTGGGTCGCGGTGGTTCCCATGGCCCATCGACTGGCCGCCAGGGGCGCCGATGGCTGCGTGAGCCTGGCCGAGTTGGTCGCAGAACCCTTTGTACTGGCGACCGGCGGTTGCGCGGTCAACGCCCGGAGCATTGCCGCCGAAATCGGCCTGTCGCTGCAGGATATTCGCGTCGAGGTCCGTGAGTGGAGCAGCGCCTACACCCTGGTGCGGGAAAACCTCGGCGTGACGCTGGTTCCCGAACTGGCCCTGCCTGCCGAGCGCAAGGGCCTGCGGGTGTTGCGCCTGGAGGTGCCGATCGAACGACGCTTCGGCTTGCTGCCGTCGGCCGTGGGGGCTCGCTCGGCGGCGGTGCAGGCCTTGTTCGAAATGTTGCGCTGATCTACGGGGATCGGTATCGAATAAGCTGGCAACAGTTGGTTGCTGGCCACTGGTTTTTGCAGGAGCCGGCTTGCCGGCTGGACGTCAGCGATAACGCGGCAAGCCTGACACCGTGCGGTGCTTGGGCTGCCATCGCCGGCAAGCCGGCTCCCACTGAATCTGGGAACCGTGCCGGTCGGTTTACTGGCTGGCGGTGGCCAGGAAGGCTCCGGCCGCCTGCTGGTCGGCAGGGTTGGCCTTGTTGTCCGCGGTCTTCGCGTTGAACTCCATCTTCATGCGCTCGGCAATCTTGTCTTCGATGCCTTTCTGTTTTTCCGGCGACATGCTTTTCAGGTCGTCCTCGGTCAGTCCCTCTTCCTTGAGTATCTGATCACGGATGCGTTGGGCCACCGGCTTGCTCATGTAGTCCTTGAAGGCCTTCATCGCGTCGCTGTCGTTGCTCGCGGCGGCAGGCGGGGCCGTGCGGGTCGTCGGTGCGGTGGCGGTCAGGGTCGCCGGAAGCGCGACGGTCGGCACTGCCGCCTGCAGCTGCACACGGGTCTTGGCGAAGGCCGCATTGACGTTGTCGGCGATCTGGTCCGCGGCGTTCTGGGTGCCGGGGACGGTGCTGGCTGCACTGGCCGCCTGGGCATTCTGGATAAAACCACTGGACAGTGCGTTGGCGGCAGCGGTGGTCGGATCCTGGTCCGTGCGATGGCTGGGTTGAACCACTGGGTTATAACGGGCATTGATCAACATGGGATAAACCCCTGAATGAGGGAACATGACCCGTGTCAGCAATTTGTATGCCTGTTGGTACAAACCAAGGCTTATCAAGGCATGACGGGTACATGCCGGACAAACGGGCAGCGGCAGGCGGAGGCGCATTGCCGCCTGGGTTGCCGCTCCCGGCAGTGTGCTTCCGGCTTCAGCGGATCGGCAGGTCGAACTCGCGGAACGCGTCGTCCACCGGTTGATAACCCAGTACCCGGACGGTCTCGCTCAGGTCCAGGCGCTTGAAGCGGTTGTTGGAAATACCGTGGGCCACCAGGTGTTGCACGCCTTTGACCTCGATGGCCTTCTGCAACAACTGCACGGCGTCGCGTGGGCTGAGCCAGGCACTCAGGTCGCGGGCGTTGCGCAGGTCATGATCGTCGGGAAACTCGAAGGCGCCGATGCGCAGGACAATGGTCGATAAGCCGTGCCGTGCCGAATAGAACGCACACAGCGCTTCGCCATAACATTTGCTCACCCCGTACAGATTGGCCGGCATCACCGGCATGCCCGGGGTGATCTGCCGGTCCACCGGGTAACCCTCGATGGTCTGGGCGCTGCTGGCGAACACCACGCGTTTGCACTGGGCGTTTGCGGCGGCCTCCAGCAGGTAGGTGGTGGCCAGGATATTGTTCGGCAGCAGTTCCTCGAAGGAGGAGTCGGCAAAAGGAATACCCGCCAGGTGCACCACCACGTCGATACCATCGACCAGGGCCGCGAGTTCTTCCTTCTCAGCCATGTCCAGGCGGACAAAGCGGTGCTCGCCGATGGCAAAGTCCGGATGGTGGCGGTCGGCGAGAACAAAGTCGTATTGGTGTTGCGTCGCCTGGAAAAACGTCTTGCCGATACGACCGCAGGCCCCGGTCAGCAATACCTTGAGTAGGTTCATATACAACTTCCGTGTAGGTTTTCTGACCTTAATATGAAGGTTATGTGACGATTAAAGGTAGACCATGGCCGCCAGTCTGTCTGGTCAATAAATCTCTGGCTCAGGGTTCGCGTGGCGTTTTAGGATAGTGGCCTGTCGCTTTCATCCAACCCCCTGAGGTCCCCGCTAGATGCACAAGGCATTGCGTAAATTCGGCTGTGTGGCCGGATTGTTGACGCCCTTCTGGTTACTCGTCGGGCTGGCCCTGGCCGGGGCGCTGTATCCGGGCTATAGCCATCTCAACCAGGCCATGAGTGAACTGGGTGCGCTGGGCGCACCGACCCACGAGTTGTCGCCGTTGATCAACAACCTGCCGTTGGGGCTGTTGTTCTTCGCCTTTGGTGTGACGGTCTTTGCCTGTTTCGAAGGGCGCGGCCTGGCGCAGATCAGTGGGGTGCTGATTGCGCTGCACGGCATCGCCAGCCTGTTTACCGGTTACTTTTCCTGCGACGCCGGCTGTGGGTTGCAGCACCCGTCCTTCAGCCAGACCGTGCATAACAGCGCGTGGCTGATGATGTTTCTGACCCTGGTGATCGCCAACGCCCTGTGGGTGTATCTCGCCGCGCGCTTGCTGGGTTCGAAAGTCTTCGCCTGGTTTTCCCTGGCGTGCACCCTGGTGGCTGTGGCGGCGTTGCCGTTGATGGGGCAGGCGGTGGCGGCGGGCGAGGGCTTCGGTCTGTACCAGCGCCTGAACTACGGCGCTTCGGTGGTCTGGATCGGGGTGTTTGCCGCGCTGCTGCTGGTCAGGGAAAAGCGTCGCACCGATCAGGCTTGATGCCGCTCAATCCCCGCCGAGCCGGGGATTGATTTCTGTGGCTGAGGCCCTTCAACTGCTCTCACGCACCATCAGTTCAAAGCCCATATCCTGCACCGGCTGGGCCACCGGGTTGCCGGCCATCAAGCTCAGCATCTGTTCCGCCGCCCGCCGGCCGATGGCTTCCCGGGGCGTGCGGATGCTGCTCAGGCGCGGGACCATGAAGGCCGAGCCGGGCAGGTCGTTGAAACCCACCACCGCGACCTGCTCCGGAACCTTGATACCACAGCGTATTGCCTCTAGCAGGGCGCCCTGGGCCAGGTCGTCGTTGCCGAAGAAGATCCCGTCGACCTGCGGATGGCTCTGCATCAGTTGCAGGAACAGTTCGCCGCCCAGGCCCACCGACGAGGGGCGCGGGGTCAGCAGTTCCAGGTCCGGGTGGTACAGCCCGGCCGCCTGCAGCGCCTGGCGAAAGCCTTCGCCGCGCAGGAGTGTGCGCTGGTCCAGTTGTGCGCCGATATAGGCCAGGTGCTTGCGACCACGGGAGATCAGGTGCTCGGCCACGGTGGCGCCGGCGTTCTGTTGCGAGAAGCCGACGCAGTTCACCCCGGCGCCTGGGTCCAGGTCCATCATGTAGACGCAGGGCACGTTGCTCGCCTCGATCATCCGCCGCGCGCTTTCCGAACGGTCGAAACCGGTCAGCAACAAGCCCCGTGGCTGGTAGGACATGTAGTTGCGCAGCAGGTTTTCTTCTTCGTCGCGGGAATAGTGATAGTTGCCGATCAGCACCTCGAAGCCCCGCGGGCGCAGCACCGAGTGAATGGCTTCGAGGGTGTCGATAAACAGCAGGTTGGACAACGACGGCACCAGCACCACCACCGAATGGCTCTGGGCCGAGGCCAGGGCGCGGGCGGCCGGGTTGACCACGTAGTTCAGTTCTTCCGCCGCCTGTCGGACCTTTTCCACCAGGTCCGTAGCCACGCTGCTGATGCCACGCAGGGCCCGCGACGCGGTGATCGGACTGACGCCGGCCAGGCGCGCGACTTCGCTAAGGGTAGGGCGTCCCGTGGTACGGGTATTCTTATCGGTTTTGGTGGAGGTCATCGGACGGCTTGCCAAACAAAATTCAAGGCACTAAGGTAGCGCTGTCTCGACGAGCCTGCAATTGTTCGAGCGCGGTTGGCCTGATCGCGTCGGATGCTGTCGTGGATGTTTAGCGCATCACCCCATAAAAATGACAAGAAAGCGTCGGTAGTCTGTGTTTTGTGCTTTGCTTTCCGAGTATGGAAGCTTCGACAAAGACAGCGCTGTCTGCGTGCTGAGGTGTTACATGAGTCAACCCATCACTGCCCTGGTCATCATGGGCGTCTCCGGTTGCGGCAAGTCCAGTGTGGGCGAGGCCCTGTGCCGGCTCAACGGCGCGACCCAGATCGAAGGCGACAGCTTTCACCCCGCCGCCAATATCGCCAAGATGAGTGCCGGCATCCCCCTGACCGATGATGACCGTGCCGGCTGGCTCGACAGCCTGTGCGACGAGTTGCGCGCGGTCCTGGCCACGGGCGGGCATCCGGTGCTGACCTGTTCGGCGCTCAAGCACAGCTACCGCGAACGCCTGCGCAGCGCGGCACCGGGCCTGGGCTTCGTATTTCTCGAACTGAGCCGTGAAGTCGCCGCCGAGCGGGTGGCCCATCGTCCCGGGCACTTCATGCCCTCGACCCTGATCGACAGCCAGTTCGCCACCCTTGAATCGCCGGTCGGCGAGCCCCTGACCCTGGCCCTCGATGCTTCGACCCAGAGCATCGAGCGTCTGGCCCAGTCGGCCCATCGCTGGTGGCAGGCACACGGGCTGGAACGTTCGGCCTGATTTTCGTTTCGAAAAGATAGCGCTATCCCATTGGGCTATCGTCAAATCACGCAACGCATAAAAACAACAAGCAGGAGACACCTTATGTTCGGACTGTCCCACGAGACCTATCTGTTGCTGGATGCAGTGGTCACGATTATCGGGCTGATCGTGTTGATCACCCGCTTCAGGATTCACCCCTTTATCGGCTTGATCATCGCCTCGGCGTTTCTCGGCCTGACCTCGGGCATGCCCGCGGACAAGATCATCAAGGCCTTCCAGGACGGCTTCGGCGGCGTGCTGGGGTTTGTCGGAATCATCCTTGCGCTGGGGACCATGCTTGGCAAGATGATGTCCGATTCCGGCGGTGCCGATCAGATCGCCCAGACCCTGATCCGCGCCTTCGGCAAGGAGCGGGTGCAGTGGGCGATGATGTGCTCGGCGTTCCTGGTGGGCATTCCGCTATTCTTCGAGATCGGCTTCGTGCTGCTGATTCCGCTGGTGTTCATCGTTGCGCGGCGGACCGGCGTGCCGCTGATCAAGATCGGTATTCCGCTGTTGGCCGGGCTTTCGGCGGTGCACGGCCTGGTGCCGCCGCATCCGGGGCCGCTGCTGGCTATCGGAGTGTTCAACGCGGACATCGGCAAGACCATTTTCTACGGCCTGATCGTCGCCCTGCCGACCGCCATCATCGCCGGTCCGATCTACGGGACCTTCATCGCCAAATACATCCCGGGCAACCCTTCCCAGGAACTGGTCGACCAGTTGGCCCGTGAGCCGCAAGTGAAAGCGCTGCCGAGTTTCAGCGTGACCCTGGTCACCGTCTTGCTGCCGGTGTTCCTGATGTTGCTCAAGACCTTTGCCGACATTGCCCTGCCGGACGGGCATTTCTTCCGCATCTGGATGGACATGATCGGTCACCCGATCAGCGCCTTGCTGCTGGCCCTGCTGTTGGCGCTCTACACCTTCGGCAAGCGCCAGGGCATGGATTCCAAACGCGTGCTCAAACTGCTCGATGCCAGCCTGGCGCCGACCGCGGCGATCATCCTGATCATTGGTGCCGGCGGTGGCTTCAAGCAGATGCTGGTGACCAGTGGCGTGGGTGACGTGATCGGGCATATCGCCGTGAGTGCGCAGATTTCACCGATCCTGCTGGCCTGGCTGGTGGCGGCGGTGATCCGCATCGCCACGGGTTCGGCGACGGTGGCGACCATTACCGGGGCGGGCATCGTGATGCCGGTGGTGGACCTGATCCCAGGGGTGAACCGTGAACTGCTGGTGCTGGCGACGGGGGCGGGTTCGTTGATCCTGTCCCACGTCAACGATGCCGGGTTCTGGCTGGTCAAGCAGTACTTCAATATGACCGTGGCCGAGACGTTCAAGACCTGGACGGCCATGGAGACCATCCTGTCGGTGGTGGGGCTGGTGTTTATCCTGCTGTTGTCGCTGGTGGTCTAAACGAATCGGGGCCGACACCTGTGAAGGTGTCGGCCCCGAATCATGTGGCAAGCGCACTCGCTACACAGGTTATTCCGCGGTAGCTTTCTTCAGCAGGCCATCGGTGCGGAACATCCCGCGAATCCCGCGTACCGCCTGGCGGATGCGGTCGAGGTTTTCAATCAGGGCGAACCGCACATGGTCGTCGCCGTACTCGCCAAAGCCGACCCCCGGCGAGACGCAGACCTTGGCTTCGGCCAGCAGCTTCTTGGCGAACTCCAGCGAGCCCATCTGGGCATATTCCTCGGGAATCTTCGCCCAGACGTACATCGAGGCCTTGGGGTTCTCGACCATCCAGCCCAGTTCATGCAGGCCCTTGACCAGCACGTTGCGTCGTTGGCGATACTGCTCGGCGATATCCTTGACGCATTGCTGATCGCCCTCCAGCGCGGCGATGGCCGCCACCTGCAACGGCGTGAAGGTGCCGTAGTCGTGGTAACTCTTGATCCGCGCCAGGGCGCTGACCAACTCCGGATTGCCGACCATGAAACCGATGCGCCAGCCGGCCATGTTGTAGCTCTTGGACAGGGTGAAAAACTCCACCGCGATGTCCTTGGCACCGGGCACCTGCATGATCGACGGGGCTTTCCAGCCGTCGTAGACGATGTCGGCATAGGCCAGGTCGTGGATCACCAGCACGTCGTACTGCTTGGCCAGGGCGATCACCCGTTCGAAGAAGTCCAGTTCCACGCACTGCGCGGTGGGGTTCGAGGGGAAACCGAGAATCATCATCTTCGGCTTGGGAATGGAGCCACGGATGGCCCGCTCCAGCTCGGCGAAGAAGTCTACGCCCGGCACCAGCGGCACCGAACGGACCTGGGCGCCGGCGATCACCGCGCCGTAGATATGGATCGGGTAGCTGGGGTTGGGCACCAGCACCGTGTCGCCCTGGTCGAGGGTGGCGAGCATCAGGTGGGCCAGGCCCTCTTTCGAACCGATGGTGACGATGGCTTCGGTTTCCGGGTCGATATCGACCTGGTAGCGATCCTTGTACCAGTGGGAAATCGCCCGGCGCAGCCGTGGGATGCCCTTGGACGTGGAGTAGCCGTGGGTGTCTTCGCGCTGGGCGACGGTGACCAGTTTTTCGACGATATGTGGCGGAGTGGCGCCGTCGGGGTTACCCATGCTCAAGTCGATGATGTCTTCGCCACGACGACGGGCGGCCATCTTCAGCTCGGCAGTGATATTGAATACGTAGGGGGGGAGTCGATCAATGCGCGCAAAGCGGCGCGGCGAACCTGGGTCTGCCATGTAAACCTCTGACACGTAAGCGCCCGGAACCGTCCGAGCGACGTCGGCCACTGCGGTGGCCTGCGGAGCAGACAATAAGGGCGATGCTGGTCATCTGTCCAGATGGGCGACGGAAAATATTTTCCGCCGGGGGGACAAGCGTCGGGTCGCCCAACGACAGGATTATTTGCTTCTATACTGCTTTTCGGAGTTGTTTCCCCTATGGAGTTTGCCCTCATGGACGCAGCACATAACCTTGGCTACACGCAGGCCTTGCCAGCGCCACGCTTCGAGCACGGTCACTTTCAGTTGATTGCCGGCCTGGGCGCACGTTTTACCGCCGAGACGTCGGGATCTATCCCCGATCTGTGGGATGCCTTCGTGCCGCACATCGGAAAAGTCCCCAGCCAGGTGGGTGAGGTGACGTACGGTATCTGCTGCCATCCGGATGGCGAGGGCGGCTTCGAGTACATCGCCGGAGTGCAGATCAGCAAGCTCGACGACCTGCCTGAGCTGTATCGCTGGGTGGAATTGCAGGACCAGCAATACGCGGTGTTTGAACACCAGGGCTCCCTCGACACCCTCAAGCACACCTTCGAGGCCATCTGGAACCACTGGTTGCCGCAATCCGGCTACCTGGCGGCCGAAGCGCCGGAGTTCGAGCGCTACAGCGCCGATTTCAATCCGGAAAAAGGCACCGGCACGGTGGAAATCTGGTTGCCGATCAAGGCCTGATTCTGTGCCGCTGACGTTCCCCTTCGGCAGAAGGGGAGCGTTCTTCTATACGCCATCTTAACGTCCCCCCCGGTAATCAGTGCCCGACCTTAATACCCGCGCCCGTACCCTTTGATCTGGCTTGCGGCGCCCTTGCGTGCGCTTGAGCGAGCCGACCGATTTGGCAAGGGGACACCTGTGTTGACACTCAAACTCATCTACCTGCTCAGCGGCCTGGGCGCGGCCGGCCTGTTCGTCTATCTGGGTTACGCGCTGATCCGCGCCGAAGACTTCTGATTCCTGCGCACGCCTCGTCGCAGGCGCTTTGTGCGGTCCGCAAGGACCCTATCGAACAAGGAAACCAACCATGTACGACCTGATTTTCCTGGGCGCGACCCTGGTGTTTTTCGGCGCGACAGCCTTGTTCATTGTCGCCTTGAACAAGATTTGAACGGAGCTTGCACATGTTGACCGTACTGCTGGAATTTGCGCTGGTCCTGGGTCTGATGACCGGGCTTGCCGTCTTGATGGGGCGCTGGTTGAGCCGGGTCTTTTCTCACCCTGGCCATGCGCTGCCGGAGCGTCTGACCTATCGCCTGCTGGGCGTCGATCCACGGGAAACCATGGGTTGGGCCCGCTACGGCTCGGCGCTGCTGTTGTCCAACGGCGCGATGATGCTGCTGGGCTACCTGCTGTTGCGCCTGCAGGGTTCATTGCCGATCAATCCGCTGGGCCTGGCCGCCCAGACCCCGGACCTGGCGTTCAACACCGCCGCCTCGTTTATCACCAACACCAACTGGCAGGCCTATTCGGGCGAAACCAGCCTGTCCAACTTCAGCCAGATGGCGGTGATCACCTTCCTGATGTTTGTCGGTGCCACCTCCGGTGTGGTCGCCGCCGCCGGATTTATCCGCGGCTTGAGCCGCAGCAGCGCGACGGATATCGGCAACTACTGGGTGGACTTCACCCGCATCCTCTACCGGGTGATGTTGCCGTTGTGCTTCGCCATGGCGCTGGTCTATGTCTGGCAGGGTATGCCGCAGACCTTCTCCTCCCAGGCCCTGGCGACCACCCTTGAAGGTGCGCAACAACAACTGATCGTCGGTGCGGTCGCGAGCTTCGAGTCGATCAAGCATATCGGTACCAACGGTGGCGGCTTTTTCAGCATGAACGCCGCGCACCCGTTCGAGAACCCGACGCCACTGACCAACATCCTGCATATCTTCAGCATGTTGCTGATCCCCTCGGCGCTGACCTATGCCTTCGGCAGCCTGTTGGCCCGTCGGCGCCAGGGCTGGGTGTTCTTCGGCACCTTCCTGATGATGTTCGTCGGCTTTCTCGCGGTGGTCTATTTTGCCGAGCAGGCTGGCAACCCGCTGTTGACCCGGCTGGGCGTCGACCAACTGCTGTCGGCGACCCAGAGCGGCGGCAATATGGAAGGCAAGGAACTGCGTTTCGGCATCGCCGATACCAGTCTGTTCATCGCCACCACCACCGGCGCCACCACCGGCTCGGTGAATGCCATGCATGACTCGCTGATGCCCATGGGCGGCTTCGTGCCCATGGCGCAGATGATGCTCAACTGCGTGTTCGGCGGCGACGGCGTGGGCTTTATCAACCTGATCCAGTACGCCCTGCTGACGGTGTTCCTGGTGGGCATGATGATCGGTCGCACCCCCGAGTTCCTCGGCAAGCGCATCGAAGCCCGGGAGATGAAACTGGTGATGCTCTCGGTGCTCGCGCATCCGATCTGCATCCTCGGCTTCACCGCCCTGGCCGCGCTCTGGCCGGGCACCCTGGACAGCCTGAACAACGTCGGGCCCCACGGTTTCAGCGAGGTGCTCTACGCCTACACCTCCGGCACCGCCAACAACGGTTCGGCCTTCGCCGGGCTGAACGCCAACACCCCGTTCTTCAACACCACCATCGGCCTGGCGATGTTGCTGGGGCGTTTCTTCACCCTGCTGCCGATGCTCGCCGTGGCCGGCTCCCTGGCCTTTAAAAAGACCACCCCGGCCGGTGCCGGGACCATTCCCACCGCCACGCCGCTGTTCATGTTCCTGGTGGTGTTCGTGGTGCTGGTGGTCGGCGGTTTGACCTTCCTGCCGGCGCTCGCGCTGGGGCCAGTGGTCGAGCAGTTGCAACTGCTCTCCAGCCAGACCTACAAGTGAGGATATTTGCATGACTACGCGTATTTCCACGCCGCCGCTGGCGGTGACTCAAGGGCTGTTCCGCGGCCTGGGGCGCCCGGTGCTGGTGTCCTCGGTGATGTTCATGTTGCTGACTGGCCTGGCCTATCCGGCGCTCACCACCCTGGCGGCCAACCTGCTGTTTCCGTTCCAGGCCCAGGGCAGCCTGCTGGAGCGCGACGGCCAGGTGGTCGGCTCGGTGCTGATCGGCCAGGCGTTCAGCCGCCCGGAGTATTTCCAGGCCCGCCCCAGCGTGACCCAGAGCGTCGATCCGAACGACGCCAGCAAGACCGTGACCACGCCCTACAACGCCGGCCTCAGCGGGGCCAGCAACCTGGGCCCGACCAGCCAGCGTCAGCTCGACGCGGTCAAGGAGCGGGCCGTGGCCTATCGCGCCTCGAACGGCCTGGACCCGCAAGCGCCGGTGCCGGTCGACGCGGTGACGGCTTCGGCGTCCGGCCTGGACCCGCATATTTCAGTGGCCAACGCGCTGATCCAGGCGCGGCGCGTCGCACCGCTGCGGCAGCTGTCCGAAGACGCCCTGCTGACCTTGGTCCGGGCGTCGACCGAGACGCGTACCTTCGGCCTGCTCGGCGAGCCGCGAGTCAATGTGCTGCAACTCAACCTGGCGCTGGATGCCTTGGCGACACCCCGCCAGTCCCCAGTCGTCGTCACTGAGTAAGAGAATCGATCATGAGTGACATGAAAGCCCGTTTGCCTTTGTTCGACCGCGAGCTGTTGCTGGCCGCCGGCGTGGATGCCTTCCGGAAACTGCTGCCCCAGGCCCAGTGGAAAAATCCGGTGATGTTCGTGGTGTACCTCGGCAGCCTGCTCACCACCTTGTTGTGGGTGCAGTCCTGGGGCGGCCAGGGCGAGGCACCGAGTGCTTTTATCCTGAGCATCTGCCTGTGGCTGTGGTTCACCGTGCTGTTCGCCAACTTCGCCGAAGCCCTGGCCGAGGGGCGGAGCCGCGCACAGGCGGCGAGTCTGCGCGGGATGAAGCGCCAGACCCTGGCCAAGGTCCTGCAAAAGCCGCGTCATGGTGCGCAATGGTTGCCGATGGCGGCCAGCGAGTTGCGCAAGGACGCGGTAGTGCTGATCGAGGCCGGCGACCTGGTGCCCCTCGATGGCATCGTTATCGAGGGCGTGGCGTCGGTGGATGAAAGCGCGATCACTGGCGAATCGGCTCCGGTGATCCGTGAGGCCGGTGGTGATTTCTCTTCGGTGACCGGCGGCACCCGGGTTCTCTCGGACTGGCTGGTGGTGCGTATCAGCGTCAATCCCGGCGAATCCTTTCTCGACCGGATGATCTCCATGGTCGAATCGGCCAAGCGCCAGAAGACCCCCAACGAAGTGGCCCTGACCATTCTGCTGGTGGGGCTGACGGCCTTGTTCCTGCTGGTGATCGTCACCCTCAGTCCGTACTCGATCTTCGCCGTGGTCATGAGCGGCAGCGGCAGTGTGGTCAGCGCGACGGTGCTGGTGGCCTTGCTGGTTTGCCTGATTCCCACCACCATCGGCGGCCTGCTCTCGGCCATCGGCGTGGCGGGCATGAGCCGGATGATGGCGGCCAATGTGATCGCCACCTCCGGGCGCGCGGTGGAAGCGGCCGGCGATGTCGACGTGTTGCTGCTGGACAAGACCGGCACCATCACGCTCGGCAATCGCCAGGCCAGTGCCTTCCTGCCGGCACCGGGGATGAAAGAGCGTGAACTGGCCGAGGCGGCGCAACTGGCGTCCCTGGCCGACGAAACACCGGAAGGGCGCAGCATCGTGCTGTTGGCGCGACAGAAGTTCGAGCTCAATGAGCCGGATCTGGAAAGCCTGAACGCCAGCTTCGTCGCATTCACCGCTCAGACCCGCATGAGCGGCGTCGACCTGGCCGATGGCCGGATGATCCGCAAAGGTGCGGCCGATGCGATTCGCCGGCATATCGAGGCACTGGGCGGTGGTTTCCCGGCGGCCCTGCAAGCGCGGGTGGACGAAGTCTCACGGCGCGGCAGCACACCGCTGGTGGTGGCTGATGGCGCGCGGGCCCTTGGGGTGATCGAGCTCAAGGACGTGGTCAAGGCCGGCATCAAGGAGCGGTTCGGCGAGTTGCGACGCATGGGTATCAAGACCGTGATGATCACCGGCGACAATCCGCTGACTGCGGCGGCGATTGCGGTGGAAGCCGGGGTCGATGACTACCTGGCCGAGGCCCGGCCGGAAGACAAGCTGCAACTGATCCGTGACTACCAGGCCCAGGGCAAGCTGGTGGCGATGACCGGCGATGGCACCAACGACGCCCCGGCGCTGGCCCAGGCCGACGTCGCGGTGGCGATGAACAGCGGCACCCAGGCGGCCAAGGAAGCGGGGAACATGGTCGATCTGGACAGCAATCCGACCAAGCTGATCGAGGTGGTCGAGGTCGGCAAGCAGATGCTGATGACCCGTGGTGCCCTGACCACTTTCAGCGTGGCCAACGATGTGGCGAAGTATTTTGCTATTGTGCCGGCGGCGTTCGTGGCGACTTATCCGCAGCTCGGCGCCTTGAACGTGATGCACCTGGGCAGCCCGAACTCGGCGATCCTCAGCGCGGTGATCTTCAATGCCCTGATCATCGTGTTCCTGATCCCGCTGGCGCTCAAGGGCGTGGCATACCGGGCCATCGGCGCGGCGGCGCTGCTCAATCGCAACCTGCTGATCTATGGACTGGGCGGGGTGCTGGTGCCGTTTGCCGGGATCAAGCTGATCGATATGCTGCTGGTTGGCTTGGGCGTGGTCTAGGTGACCGGCATGGGTGCGTCTGACAAGGAATGACATGAGTTTGAATGACACCTCCCGCGACATCCGCGACGGTAGACCCGATCCGGATGCGCTGCTGGAGCAACTGCAAGCCGACGAGAAGGCCGCCCAGCGCGGCCGTTTGCGTATTTATTTCGGCTCGAACGCCGGGGTCGGGAAAACCTGCGCCATGCTCCAGGCCGCGCACCGCGAGCGGGCTCTCGGATGCGATCTGGTCGCCGGCCTGATTGAAACCCACGGGCGCGGTGATACCGCCGCCTTGCTCGCCGGCCTGGAACAACTGCCGCGCCATCGCCTGGCCCATGGCGACAGCACGTTGCCGGAGTTCGATCTCGATGCGGCACTGGTCCGCCGTCCGGCGGTGTTGCTGGTGGACGAGTTGGCCCACAGCAATGTCCCCGGCTCACGCCACCCCAAGCGCTGGCAGGATATCGAAGAGCTGCTGCGGGCCGGGATCGAGGTCTGGACCAGCCTGAACGTCCAGCACCTGGAAAGTCTCAATGACCTGGTCAGCGGCATCATCGGCACCCGTGTGCGGGAAACCGTCCCCGACCATGTGTTCGACAGTGCCCATGAAGTGGTGCTGATCGACCTGGCCCCCGACGAACTGTTGCAGCGTCTCAAGGACGGCAAGGTCTACCAGGGCCCGCAGGCCGACCGGGCGTCGCGGCACTTCTTTCGCAAAGGCAACCTGCTGGCCCTGCGTGAACTGGCCCTGCGCCGTACCGCCGACCGGGTCGATGCGCAAATGCGTCTCTATCGTCGCGAGCGTTCCATCGACACCTTGTGGGCCGCTCGTGAGCGCTTGTTGGTGGGGGTTGCCGGTGAGTCCTCGGATGAACGTCTGGTGCGCGAAGCCGCGCGCCTGGCGCAGAAGCTCGAAGCCGACTGGATCGTGGTGCATGTCGAGTCGGTGTCGACGGGCGGCATGGCCCTGCGGCGACGCGCAGCGGCGGTGAAGACCCTGGCCCTGGCCGCTGAGTTCGGTGCCGATACCGCGATCCTGGCGGGTATCGATGTCGCCGAAACCCTGGTGGCCTGTGCCCGCGAACGCAATGCCAACCGCCTGTTGCTCGGCCATCGGCCACGACGGGTCTGGCAGTTCTGGCACCAGACGGTCAGCGACCGGATCAGCCGCCACCACCCGCAGATCGACCAGATCGTGATCGCCCATGGCGAGCTGCCGCGCACGGCGCCGTCCCGACCGGAAGCGGAACCGAGACTGGCACCGGGCAGGGGCCTGGCCTACCTGTGGGCGACCCTGGCCTGTTTCGCCGCCACGGCGGTAGCGGCGTTGTTGCTGCAAGTCTTCGACCCGGCCAACGTGGTCATGCTGTTCCTGCTGACGGTGGTGTTGGTGGCGCTGCGCCTGGGCCGCGGGCCGGGTGTCTGGGCGGCGATGCTGGCGGTGCTGTGTTTCGATTTTTTCTTTGTCCAGCCGGTGCTGTCGTTCACCGTCAACGACACCCAGTATTTCTTCACCTTCGCCTTGATGCTGGGCATTGCCCTGATCACTGGCCAACTGACCGCGCGCCTGCGCCATGAGGCGCGTACAGCGGCGGCCCGTGAGCGCCGGGCGACCTCGCTGGCGCTGTTGGCTCGCGACCTGTCCGCGGCCCTGACCGTCGAACAGCTCGGCGCGGTGGCGCTGCGCACCTTCAGCGGGGTGTTCGAGGCCCGGGTCGGCCTGGCCTTGCCGGATGCCGGCGACCGGGTCGGCACCCTGGCCGGCAGTGTCTTCCCGGTGGATGAAAGCATCGCCCAGTGGACCTATGAACACGGACGCCCGGCCGGACAGGGCAGTGATACCCTGGCGGCCGCCCCCGGTTGCTACTTTGCCCTCAAGGCGCCGATGCGCGTGCGCGGTGTGCTGGTCCTCGACCTGAGTGATGCCGAGCGCCTGAAGGACCCCGATGAGCAACGCCTGTTGGAAGCCTGCATGAGCCAGTTGGCGATTGCGCTGGAACGGGTGCATTTCGTTGAAGTGGCGCAAAGCACCCTGGTGCAGATGGAAGGCGAGCGCATGCGCAACACCTTGCTGGCGGCCATTTCCCATGACCTGCGTACGCCCTTGACCAGCATTATCGGCGCCGCCGACGCCGCAGCGCCCCATGTGCGTGACGCGTTGGTCGGCGGGTTATTGGGCGGGATTCACGATCAGGCCTGTGCCATGCAAAGGCTGATCGAAAACCTGCTGGATATGGCGCGCCTGCAGGAACATGGGGTGCGCCTTAACCGTCAGTGGCACTCCCTGGAAGAGGTGGTCGGCAGCGCCTTGCGCCAACTGCGCGAACCCCTCGCCCGGCATCCGGTGCGGGCGCTGTTGCCGGCGGACCTGCCCCTGGTGGAGATCGATGCGCTGCTGATCGAGCGAGTGTTGGTCAACCTGTTGGACAACGCGGCGAAATACACCCCGGCGGGTACGCCGATCGAGATCACGGCGAGCCAGGTCGATCAGCAGATCGTCCTGGAGATCGCCGACAGCGGACCGGGCTGCCCGTCGGGTATCGCCCCCGAGCAACTCTTCGAAGCCTTCAGCCGTGGCCGGCAGGAATCGGCGGTGTCCGGCATCGGCCTGGGGCTGGCCCTGGTCCGGCGGATCGTCGAAGCCCACGGCGGCCGGGTCGTCGCCCGGCCGCGGCTGCCGAACGGCCTTTGTTTTGTTATCAGCTTACCGGCGGGTCAACCGCCGTCCATGGAAACCTTATGACCAGCACCCGTATCCTGATTGTCGAGGATGAAGCCAATATCCGTCGTTTCATCGGCATTGCCTTGCAGGACGAAGGCTTCCAGGTCTTCGAGGCCGACAGCAGCAAGCGTGCCCTGATCGATGCGGCGAGCCGCCAGCCGGACCTGGTGATCGTCGACCTGGGCTTGCCCGACGGTGACGGCAAGGACCTGATCAGTGAACTGCGTGGCTGGATGAGCGTGCCCATCCTGGTGCTGTCGGCCCGTGACCGCGAAGACGAAAAGGTCGCCGCACTGGACGCCGGCGCCGATGACTATCTGGTCAAGCCGTTCGGTGTGCCCGAGTTGCTGGCGCGTATTCGTGCGCAGTTGCGGCGGCAGGTGCAAAGCGGCACGGCGGCGGTCAGCAGCAAGGTGCGCTTCGGCGAGGTCGAGGTCGATCTGGCGACCCATGAGGTGCGACGTGGCAGCGAGGGCGTGCACCTGACACCCATCGAGTTCCGCCTGTTGATCGCGTTGATCCGGGGTCAGGGCCGGGTGCTGACGCACCGGCAATTGCTGCTGGATGTCTGGGGGCTGGACTATGCCGATCGGGCTCATTATCTGCGGGTACACATGGCGCATCTGCGGCAAAAACTCGAAGCCGACCCGGCGCAGCCGCAACACCTGATCACCGAATTGCAGGTGGGCTATCGTCTGGTCGGCCTGTAACGGCTTATTTGTTCTCCCTTTGCGTCTTGGACGCACGCCAGAAGTCGAGGTAGAGGGTGATCACACCGAACGCGCTGATGCCCAACAGCATAAGCAGGCCGATCTGGATATGGGTCATGGCAGGTCTCCGGAAAACACCGCGGCAGGCGGCGACCTGCAGAGAAATAGTCGAAATGGCGGGCAAATGACATCGACTATATGAAAGCTTTACGAGGCGTTCGCGCAACAATATAGGGCGGATACGAACTGGGTTGAAATCGCCATCCCGATGCCGCTGAGCATTGTCTCGACCCCGTCGTCGGCTTTTGATCAAAGGGGCGTTCGGGGGCGCGATAGCCACTGAGCCGCTGGTGTTTTTCGTATTCCTGAAAGGAATGCATTGCATTAAAAACATGAATTTTCTTTATTTTCGCAGGGCGACTACCTTGGGCTGAAGTTCCCCGCCAAGAGAGAAAGCCCATGTCGTCCGAACCTCTGGATTCCGCTCGGAAATTCGATGTATCCCGTGCCGGTGAGTACGCCGAGCAAAGCCGTATCGCCCTGGCCGGTTATGACGCCTGTCACGAGTTGGTCGCCTGCATGCTGGCGGCCAGCCTGGGCAGCGGGGGCGAGGCGAGGATTCTGGTGGTGGGCGCCGGCGGTACCGCTCAGGAAATCCTGACGGCGGCGGCGCTTGAGCCGCTTTGGCGGTTCACCGCGGTAGACCCCTCGGCACCGATGCTTGAGTTGGCGCAGGCCAGTCTCCAGGCCCAGGGGCTGCTGGCGCGCACGCGGGTATTCCTGGGCACGGTCGAGGAACTGACCGACGAGCCGCCCTATGATGCCGCGACCCTGATCGGTGTGTTGCATCACCTGCCCGGCGATCAGGCCAAGCACGACATTCTCAAGGCGATTGCCGCCCGGCTCAAACCGGGAGCTCCGTTGATTGTGGCGGGCAACCATCAGGCCTATGCCAGCCAGCCGCTGTTGTTGGCGGCCTGGGGCGAGCGCTGGCGCCAGCAGGGCGCGAGTGCTGACGCTGTTCGCGCCAAGCTTGGCAAGATTCTCCAGGGGGCCGATCCGCCACACTCGGAGGCGGCGGTTCAGCACTTGCTTGAGAAGGCCGGGTTTGGCACCGCGACGCGGTTTTTTTCCAGCCTGTTCTGGGGCGCCTGGGTGGCATCGAGGAACGCCGTATCACCGACATGACCTTGCCTTTCCCCAGGCGCTACGTGCTCAGTTGCCGTAACAGCGAATCACCGCCGAATGGGTGGCGTAGCGTCCGGAGAGCAGGATCTTGCCATCCGGCTGCAACTCCAGGTTGGAGAGGTAGCTGGTGGAATCGCCGATGTAGATCAGGCGGCTGATGCCGTTGTCGCCAAAATCAGGGTCCAGTTCGCCGTTGTTCAAGTGGCGCATCAACCAGCAGCGGCTGCCGCTGTTGATATGACCGGCGCTGACGATTTTCCCGTCCTCCTGCACCGCCAGGGCGAAGGCGATATCCAGTTCCGGCAGCTCCCAGGGCACTCCGGCATTGAAGGTGACGTCCAGCTTGCCGTCGGCTGTGACACGGGTGAGCAGGGCGATATTGTGGGACAGATCCGCGGAGCCGGTGACGACGATTTTCTGATCGGGTTGCACGGCGAGATCAAAAAACGCGGCGTGGCCGTCGCGGGCCGGCTCCAGCTCCAGATAGCCGGCGCAACCGAAGGTCTTGTCCGGCAGGCCGGTGGCCCCGTAGCGCATCAGCATGGCCTTGCGGCCGCGTCGGCCGGCCACGATCAGCTTGCCATCGGCCTGGACCTGAACCGCCTCGAACGCGATGTTCGGTTCCGGTGCCGTGACCACGCCGCAGGTGCCGAAGCGCGGGTCGAAACTGCCGTTGCGGTCGAGACGCACGATAACGTCGCGTGCCGACTCGCCCACGGCGCTGTTCCTCAGGGCCAGGACGATAAAACCGTCCTGGGGTTGCACGGTGAGCCGGCGGCCATAGCCGATCCAGGGGGCCGTGTAAGGCAGGGCAACCTGACCGTTGTCGCCGAAATCGGGGTCCGGCATGCCGTCTTCAGTGATACGGGCGCAGAAGACCTGTTCACCGGAGCGGAAGTGGCCGAGCAGGAGGAACTTGTCGTCTTCGTCGAGGACCGCCTTGATCAGTCTTCGGCTGGAACTTCCGAGTGACTGGGCGAAGTCATGATAATAAAGGCCGTCTTCGCTGAAGTCGGCCTGGGTGATACTTTCTGGCTGGTCTTCATGTACGCCGATAAACCGATGGCGGCCGTCGGGCCGCAATAAAGAAGGGCCGACAAAGCCAGGACCTCTTTCTGAAAAAATAACCAGGCCGTCGCGGTGTTCACCAAATTCCAGATCAAATCTTCCGGCGCTGCCCGGCCGTTGGATGGCCGCGGAGGGCGAGGTTTTGGGGGCGCTGTTCGAGATTCGATTTTTTGCATCCATGGGTATTGAGTCCTTTCAGTTTATTAAATGGCTACTTGAGTTAAATAACGGCTTATCAAGTAGCGATGCGCTGGCTGATGCAGCAGCGACGTCATCGATTTAATAACTGGAAGGCGAATTTGCCCAGCGATCAAGTTTTACTGTAAATGACCAACTGATCTCATACTTATGGCCACCGGCAACTTTAAAGTGTCAGGGTCAATCGTCGTTCGCCGCGATAGGCTTCACCGGTATCCACCCAACCCTGTTTCAGGTAAAGACTCATCGCCGCCTGGTTATCGGTTCCTACCGACAGCAGTAATTGACGGACCTGGGGCCAGGCCTGGCGTGCCGCTGCGGGCAAGGCTTGCAGGCAGGCCGCGCCGAACCCCCGGCCTTGAAGCCTTTTGTCGACCTGCAGGGCATGCAGGGTGGCGCTGCCTTTGTCGGCCCAATGGGGGACGAAAGGATGGCGCTTGAGCAACAGGAAGGCCACCGGGGTGTCATGGTCGAGCAGGGCAAAACCGAGCACGCCGTCATGGGGCTCCCGTGGCAGGAAGTGCAGGGCCGCCTGGATATCACCGCAAAATTGCAGCTGTCCGGGGTGGACTTCGAGGGCCGCGAGCTGTTCGCGTTGCAGGGCGCTCAGGTCGTCGTAGCGGGTCAGTCGGGCATTCATGACAATCTCCCGCCTCAGAGTGGCAAGGTCAGCCGACGTTCTTCACCGACCCGCCCGTGAAAGGTCTCGCCGCTGTCGACAAATCCCTGTTTGAGGTAGAGCCCGCGGGCGGCGTCATTGTCTGCGTCGACCATCAGCATCAGCTGGCGGGTAGCCGGCCAGGCGCCGCGAGCGGCGTCCGGCAGGGCTTGCATGCAGGCGCGCCCGAGGCCCTGGCCCTGGTAGTTTTTATCCACTTGCAGGCCATGCAGGGTGCAGACATTGCCGCTGGCCCAGGCCGGTGATGCCGGGGGCCGCTTGAGCAGCAGGAAACCCACCGGCAGCGCATCGGCCAGCAGTACAAAACCCTTCACGTCATTGCCCGTGTGGGCCAGCAGCACCGCCAGGCCCCGGGTGATATCGCTGGAAAATTCCCGTTGCGCCGCATCGACCTGGATCAAGGCCAACTGCTCGCGTTGGGCGGGGGTCAGCGTGACGTAGTCGACAAGGGAAATTCTCACAGCGGCATATCCTGTTTCCGGCAGTAGGGGAGGCCGAATTCTATCGGCTTTAGCGGGATGGATATTATTTTTCCTACGAGTTTTTACGCCTGTCGATTTCCTTTGCTTCCAAGCGACTATTCGTACACTTGCTGATCGTCAGCCGCTTTCGCCAAAGCGCGGAACAGCAGCCATAGTTGTTCGACCGCCCTGGAGACATCCCATGAAATACCTGTGCCTGATCTACAGTAATGAGGAACTGCTGCATTCCCATCCCGACAGCCCCAAGGACCCCGAGTGCCTGGCCTACGGCGAGTCGATCCGGGCCAGTGGTCGCCTGCTCGCCGCCGAGCCGCTGGAGCCGGTGAGCACCGCCACCACGGTGCGCATGCGCGGCGGCAAGCTGTCGATCGTCGACGGGCCGTTTGCCGAAACCAAGGAACAACTGGCCGGCTTCTATCTGGTGGAGGCCCGCGACCTGAACGAGGCCTTGCAGATTGCCGGGCATATCCCGGCCGCGCGAGTGGGCAGTGTGGAAGTGCGGCCGGTGCGGGAACTGAATCTCTGAGCTTTCGAACGGCAACCATAAGAATAAAAGGAGCCTGAACATGAACCGTCAACCGCTGCCCCTTTCGGGAGCTGAACATGAGTTGTCCATCAGTCGCCTGATCGAGGCGCCACGCAACCAGGTCTTTCGTGTCTGGACCGAACCCCGTCTGCTGAGTCAATGGTGGGGCCCCCATGGCATGACCATGCCGGTCTGCGAAATGCAGCTGTGGGTTGGCGGTTCGTTTCGCACGCTGATGCGTACGGCGGAGGGTGTCGAGTACCCTTATCAGGGCGTGTTCCTGGAGATCGCCGCACCGGAGCGGATCGTCTTCACCGACGCCTTTACCCCCGACTGGACGCCCTCGGGCAAGCCCTTCATGACGGCGCGAATCACCCTCGAAGAGGCCGATGGTCATACCTTGTATACCGCCCGGGCGATGCACTGGTCGGCGGAGGAAAAAGCGGCCCACGAACAGATGGGGTTTTATCAGGGCTGGGGTGAAAGCCTGGATCGATTGGCCCTGTTGGTCCGCCAGGGGCTGCTGGATTGACCCTCGAAGTCGAGAGCGTCAAGCAGCAGGTCGAGGCGGTGTATCGCCAGGAATCACGGCGGATCCTGGCGACCCTGATTCGCTTGCTGGGGGATTTCGATCTGGCGGAGGAGGCCTTGCACGAAGCCTTCTTTATCGCCATCGAACGCTGGCAGCGCGATGGCGTGCCGGCCAATCCCCGGGCCTGGCTGGTCTCCACCGGGCGTTTCAAGGCCATCGATGTATTGCGCCGCCGGGCGCGTTTTGCCGCATCCCAGGGGCAGTTGATCGCCCAGGCCGAAGCGTTGGAGCAGAGTGAATGGAATGACGAGGATGTCGAGGACGATCGCCTGCGGCTGATCTTTACCTGCTGTCACCCGGCGTTGTCGGCGGATGCCCAGGTGCCGCTGACATTGCGCGAGGTCTGCGATCTGACCACCGAAGAAATCGCCCGCGCCTTTCTCTCGAGCCCCTCGACCATCGCCCAGCGCATTGTGCGAGCGAAGACCAAGATTCGCGATGCGAAGATTCCTTATCAGGTGCCTTCCCTGGCGGAGTTGCCCGCGCGGTTGGACAGTGTGTTGCGGGTTATTTACCTGGTGTTCAACGAGGGGTATTCCGCTTCCCTCGGTGCCAGCCTGACCCGCGACGAGCTGACGGCGGAGGCCATTCGCCTTGGGCGCCTGTTGCTGGAGTTGCTGCCCGATCCCGAGGTCATGGGGTTGCTGGCGTTGATGTTGTTGCATGAGTCGCGGCGTCAGGCGCGGGTCTCCGAGAGCGGGGAACTGGTGCTGCTCGATGCCCAGGATCGTTCGTGCTGGAACGCGACGCTGATTGCCGAAGGCTGTGGGTTGGTGGAACGCGCACTGGGTACCGGACGTTTCGGGCCCTATGGTTTGCAGGCCGCGATCGCGGCCGTGCATGCCGAGTCGGCGACGGCCGAGGACACTGACTGGCGGCAGATCGTCGGGCTCTATGACCTGTTGCTGCGGGCCGTGCCTTCGGCGGTGATAGAGCTCAATCGGGCGGTAGCGGTGGCCATGCGCGACGGGCCGTTGGCGGGACTGGAACTGGTGGAGGGCATCCTCGGGCGCGGCGACTTGCTGGATTATCACCTGGCGCATTCGGCGCGGGCGGATTTCTGCCGGCGGTTGGGGCGGGTGGAGCAGGCACGGGAGGCCTACCAGCGCGCGTTGGAATTGACGCAGCAGGCACCAGAGCGGCGTTTTATCGAGCGTCGGTTGGAGGCGTTGAAAGGCGCCGAGCGTGGGCCTGGAAATTTGTAGGCGTCGGTCGAGAGTAACGGTGAATGTGGCACCGTAATCGCTGGCAAGCCAGCTCAAGGGTTCGTTACTCCAGCATCCTGGCCAGTAACCAACTGCCCGCCGGCCCTGGTGGATGCAGGCGTGACCAGAGTGCATCCACCGCCACCGGCCTCGGCCAGCCGCGCAGCGGCAGTTCCACCAGCGAAGCATTGTCGAAGCGCTCCACCAGCCAGCGTGGCAGCGGAGCCCAGCCGAACCCGCGCTGGGCCATTTCCAGCAGCATCAGGTAACTTGATGCCGACCAGAAGCGACCCTGGGCACGACTCTCGTAAGGATTGACGATGCTCGCCAGGCGCAGTTCGCGGTGCTGCTGCAGGCAGGCTTGATCGACCTTGGCCTGTTGCGCCAAGGGGTGCCCGCGATGGACGAACACGGCAAATTCGGTGCGTTCATCCACGGTTGCATTGCCCAGGTCCGGCGGGTAGCTGTCTTGCCGTTCGGCAAACGCCACTTGGGCCCGGCCTTGGCGGACCAACTCCACCAGATCGTCGCACTCGGCGATCAGGCACTCCAGCTCGAGGTCCGGGTAGCGGGCTTCGAAGTCGCCCAGGGTGGCCTCGAAACGGTTGGATTGGTAGGTGTCGGAAATCACCACTGTCAGCTTTGCTTCCAAGCCCCCGGCCAATTGGCGCGCGCTCATTTCCAGGCGGTTGCTGGCGGCGAGGATGTCCTCGGCTTTTTGCAGCATGACATGGCCGGCCGCGGTCAGGCCGGGCTTGCGGGTACTGCGGTCGAACAGTTCCAGGCCGAGGTCGATTTCCAGGCTCGCGACTGCGGCACTGATGGTCGACTGGCTCTTGCCCAGCTTGCGCGCCGCCGCGGAGAAGGAGCCCAAGGTCGCGGCCTGGACAAAGGCCTGGAGCATTTCATTGGAGGCCATGAACTATCGCTTTTGTCGATGGTAATCGACTTTTAGTATCTGTCCGGGGGGCGATAATGACAACCCTCGGATATCAATGGAGGCGTCCATCATGACCCCCTGCAAGTCTTTTACCGAACGTGTTTTGCAAGCCATCGGCTTCGAGGTCTTCGCGGTGCTGCTGTGTACGCCGCTGTTTGCCTGGGTGATGAGCAAACCGCTGTTGGAGATGGGCGTGGTGACGATCGCCAACTGTTTTATCGCCCTGGGTTGGAACGTCCTGTTCAACGGGATGTTCGACCGGATGCGTGAGCGCTTTGCCCTGGTGCAGAACGTCTGGACGCGCCTGCTCCATGCCTTGCTGTTCGAAGGCGGCCTGGTGGCGGTGAGCGTGCCGCTGGTGGCCTGGTGGCTGGATCTCAGCCTGTTGACGGCGCTGCTGCTGGATATCGGCGTGCTGCTGTTCTTCCTGCCCTATACCTACCTGTATCACTGGGCCTATGACGGCATACGCGAACGTCTGCTGCCACGCACAACCTTGTAGGAGCAGCCGGTCGACGCTCGATTGCTCGCGAACCGCCGAAGGCGGCCATGCACATTGTCTCGAGACCCCCAACCGCATCAAGCAGCACTCAACCCAATAATAAAATCCAGAAACGCCCTGACCTTGGCCGGCGGCAGATGCCGGGACGGATAAAGGGCATACAGCGGAAAGCGCTCGTCCGGCCAATCGGGAAACAGCTCCACCAGCCGACCCGCGTCCAAGGCCGGACGTACCCCCAGGTCAAGCACCTGGGCGATGGCATGGCCGCTTTCACACAGGCTGTGCAGGGTGCCGACATCGTTGAGCACCAGCCGCGCGTTATTGCGCACATCCACCCGCCGGCCGGCACGGTGAAACTCCCAGGGGAAGGGCCGCCCGGTTTCCGGGTCGCGGAAGGACACGCAGACATGCCGTTCGTCCTCCATGTCCAGCGGTGTCAGAGGTCGCCCGTGGCGTTTCAGGTAGGCCGGCGCCGCGCAGGTCAGCACCCGCACGTCCAGCAGCTTGCGCGCCACCAGGGAAGAATTGGCCGGGTGGCCGAAGCGTACGGCCAGGTCGAAACCGTCGGCCACCACGTCGCCCAGTTGGTCGCGGGTATAGAGCTCCAGGTGCAACAGCGGATGGCGGCTCATGAACTCGCCCAGGGCGGGGCCGAGGATCAGGCGGGAAAAGTACGGATCGATATTGACCCGCAAGCGCCCGCGTACCTGGCTGGCGCTGCCGCTGGCGGCATGGGCCGCTTCTTCGAGGCCGGCCAGCAACGGGGTGACTTCCTCGTACAAGCGACGACCTTCGTCGGTCAGCTTGACCGAACGGGTGGTGCGGTCGAACAGCCGGATGCCCAGGCGTTTCTCCAGCCGGGCGATGGCCCGGCTGACGCCGGAGGCGGTCATGTCGAGGGCTTCGGCGGCCTTGACGAAGCTGCCGCCGTCCACCACCGCGTTGAGTACGCCAAGGCCGCTGGCCAGGTTGGAGTCGAAGCTCATTACTGATTACCAGTCAGTTATTCAATGACATCCATGCTATCGGAGAATCTCGATACGCGGCGGAGAATTCCTCCATCGCGACAGAGGTCGCCGCTTACTGGAGGAACTTGCATGTACGCAGTCATGGGTATTACCGGACAAGTGGGCGGTGCCGTCGCCCGTACGCTGCTCAGCGCCGGGCAATCGGTACGCGCCGTTGTGCGCAGCGCCGAGAAAGGTGCGCCGTGGGCCGGACAAGGCTGCCAGGTGACCCTGGCCGATGTGGATGACGGGCGGGCTCTGGCGCGGGCGTTCAGCGGTGTCGAGGGGGTGTTTATCATGATGCCGTCGAACTTCGATCCGACGCCGGGCTTTCCTGAAGCCCGCCAAGTGGTGGAAACCCTGCGCGCGGCGCTGGAACAGGCGCGGCCGGCGAAGGTGGTGTGTTTGTCGACCATCGGTGCCCAGGCGACCCAGCCGAATCTGTTGAACCAGTTGCAGTTGTTGGAACAGGGCTTGAGCACGCTGGATCTGCCGGTCACCTTCCTGCGTCCGGGCTGGTTTATGGAGAATGCCCTGTGGGATGTGGCGGCAGCGGTGGAAACGGGAGTGATCCCCAGCTTTCTGCAACCGCTGGACAAGCCGGTGCCGATGATCGCCACGGCGGATGTCGGACGCCTGGCCGCGCAGTTGGTGCAGGAATCCTGGAGTGGCAAGCGGGTGGTTGAACTGGAAGGACCGGAGCGAGTGACGCCCGAGCAGATTGCCGGCGGTTTTGCCGAGTGGCTGGGCAAGCCGGTGCGCATGGAAGTGGTGGCGCGTGATACCTGGGAGGATTTGTTCACCTCCCAGGGGATGAATAACCCGCTGCCGCGCATGCAGATGATCGACGGTTTCAACGAAGGCTGGATCGAGTTCGCCGGAACGCCGCGCAAGGGCGAGGTGCCGTTGCGCAGCGTGCTGAAGGATTTGTTGATCCGCAGTGGCGTGTCCGGCTGACGGGCCCCATCGCCGGCAAGCCGGCTCCCACAGGTTTTGTGTTGTGCCATTGAGGCGGTGTGGCTTAGAAAATCTGCGTGAACAACCAGTACAGGCTGCCCGACAACAGGATCGCCGCCGGCAAGGTCAGGACCCAGGCCATCATCAGGTTGCGGATGGTGCGCATCTGCAAGCCGCCGCCATTGGCGACCATGGTCCCGGCCACGCCCGAGGACAAGACGTGGGTGGTCGATACCGGCAAACCGTAGATGTCCGCCGCACCGATGGTCAGCATCGCGACCATTTCCGCCGAGGCGCCCTGGGCGTAGGTCATGTGGGTCTTGCCGATCTTCTCGCCGACGGTGACCACGATGCGCTTCCAGCCGACCATGGTGCCCAGGCCCAGGGCGATGGCCACGACAATCTTCACCCACAGCGGAATGAAGCGGGTGGCGCCGTCGATCTGCTGTTTGAACAACTGCACCTTGCCCTGGGTATCAGCGTCGAAATTGCCGACCTTGTCCTTGTCCATCAGGCGGATGGTTTCGCTGCTCAGGTACATGTCGTTACGCACGTTGCCCATGGCTTCGGCCGGAACCTTGGCCAGCGAGCCGTAACCCTTGACCTCGGTACCGATATTGCCGGCCAGGGCCGCCAGTGACGGGACCACCTCCGGCGTCATTTTTTTGCTTCGCACGTAGTCCGAGAGTATCTGGCGCGGGTCGGCGGGGGCCGGTTGCGGCGCGTTGCGCACCAGTGCTTGTTGGGTGACTTCGGCGACGGCGGCGAACTGCAGCGCCTGGTCGGCCGGCATGGTGCGGTTCAGCGCGTAGGCCATCGGCAGGGTGCCGACCAGGATCAGCATGATCAGGCCCATGCCTTTTTGCCCGTCGTTGGAGCCGTGGGCGAAAGACACACCGGTGCAGGTCAGGATCAGCAGGCCACGAATCCACCACGGTGGCGGCGAATTGCCTTTGGGTGCCTTGTACAGTTCACGGTTCTTCACCAACAGGCGCAGGACCAGCAGCAACAGCGCGGCGAAGAAGAACCCCACCAGTGGCGACACCAGCAGGGCATAACCGATCTTGGTTGCCTGGCTCCAGTCGACACCGCTGGTGCCGTCGCGTCCGTGCATCAGGGCGTTGGCCACGCCGACACCGATGATCGAGCCGATCAGGGTGTGGGACGAAGAGGCCGGCAGGCCCAGCCACCAGGTGCCAAGGTTCCACAGGATGGCGGCGATCAGCAGGGCGAAGATCATCGCGAAGCCGGCCGAGGAGCCGACTTGCAGGATCAGTTCCACCGGCAGCAGGGCGATGATGCCGAACGCCACCGCGCCGCTGGAGAGCAGCACGCCGAGGAAGTTGAAGCAGCCGGACCAGACCACCGCGAAATGCGCCGGCAGGGAGTTGGTGTAGATCACGGTGGCCACGGCGTTGGCGGTGTCGTGGAAACCGTTGACGAACTCGAAGCCGAGGGCGATCAGCAGCGCCACGCCGAGTAGCAGGAACGGTGTCCAGGTGGTGACCACGGTGCCGAAGTCATGCATGTCATGCATCAGGCTGTAGGCGGTGAACAGCAAGCCCATGGCCAGTACCGCGAAAAAGATCACCGCGGTGAAGACGCGGGGTTTGCTTTCGAGCAGGGGGTTGCCTTCGCCCTGGGCGGACGAGGCAGCAGTCGATGAAGGGATGGCCATACCGGGAATCCTTTTTGAGAACGGATGCCAGTCATATTCGTTGCTGAATGTTACAGGCTGACTGCGCCAGATCAGTAATCCTGACGTTTGCGAAACGCCCAGCGCCCGGCCAGCAAGGTGAAGGTCACGACCAACGCCACCAGGATCCAGAAACCTTCCGGGTCGCCCGCCAGCGGGATGCCGCCGACGTTCATGCCGAAGAAGCCGGCAATGATGTTGATCGGCAGTGCCAGGACGGTCACCACGGTCAGGGTGAAGAGGGTGCGGTTGCTCTGTTCGTTGAGGCTGGCGGCGATCTCTTCCTGCAACAGTTTGATCCGTTCGCCGAGGGCTTCCAGATCGCTGAGGATCAGCGAGAACTCCTCGGTGGATTTGCGCAGTTCCTTGACGTCTTCCTTCTGCAACCATTGCGGCGGACGGTTGAGCAGCCGCAGCAACGAGCCCGGCTCCAGGGCCAGCAGGCGTTGCAGGCGTACCAGTATCCGGCGCATGGCACCGAGTTCGGCGCGGTTGTTGCTCAGGCGCAAGGCCAGCAACTGGTCTTCGATCTGGTCGACGCTGGTGCTGGTCTTGCGCACGATCTGGGTCAGCACTTCACCCTGGTCGCGTAGCAGGTGCACGAGCAATTCCAGTGGCGAGCGGAAGCGTTCGCCGGCCTTGACCGAGGAGCGCAGCTTGTCCACCGAGTGCAGGGGTTGCAGGCGCGCGCTGATCAACAGTTTGCTGCGGGCGCAGACCCACAGCGTGGAGATGTCCGAGGAGACCATGCTGCTGAGGTTGAACACCACGTCGTTGACCACCGCCAGCAAGGCGTTGTCGACGTGTTCGATACGGGTCGAGCGCGAGCCTTCGTGCAGGGCCTCGAAAAACTCGTCGGGCAACGACAGGTGGGTCTTCATCCAGCGCTCGCAGGCGGCGTGTGCCAGGTTCAGGTGCAGCCAGAGAAAGGTGTCGGGATCTTCCGGTTGTTGCAGGCAGTGCAGCACGGTGGCCGAGTCGATTTCCTCGCCCCGTTCGCCGGTGCGGAAGCGAAAGCCGTAAAGCAGGCCGAACAGATCCGGGTCACGGTGACTTTGGTCAAGGCTGTGGTTCATGGGGGCTCGCTGGAGGGAAACGCCTGAAACATTTTTTTACAGGTTCGCGGGTTTCATCTTCGCAAGGCTTTTTGATGTTTTTGTGACAGGTGATGTGTAAACAGATGCTTCGAGATTTTTTAACAGACCGGCAGGTATGATGCGCGCCGTTGACCGGTGGTCGGTTTGATTCAAGCGCCGTACTGGCGCGCCGATGGTAGTGATGTTACCCACAGCACTATGTGGCCATGAGCCCGGTTGTCGCTGACAAGGATGTTTCGACTCCTTGCGTTTCCTACAGGGGACGCTTAATCCTTGTTCAGAGATTCCCCCGATGTTGAAAAAATCCCTGAGAGCTCAAATTCTCACGCTCCTGAGCGGCAGCCTGATCGCCATGTTGCTGATCGCGCTGACCTGTTTTCACCTCCTGTCCAATGGCGTCCAGGATTATCGGAACCTGATCGAAGGGCCCTTGCACACCTCGCATTTGATCGACGAGGCCAATGTGCAATTCAAAGCCCAGGTGCAGGAGTGGAAGGATGTCCTGCTGCGCGGCAAGCAGCCGGAGGACCTCAACCGTTACTGGTCGCAGTTTGAAGCGCGTCAGCGCGATGTGCAGGACATCCTCGGTCGTCTGATCAACCAGCCTGGCATGGATGCACGGCTCAAGTCGCAGATCGAGCAACTGCGTGATGCACACCAGGTGCTGGGCAGCGCCTATCTGAAAGGTCGCGAGGCCTATCTGGCCGCCGGGTCCGATGCGAGCGCCGGTGACCAGGCGGTCAAGGGCGTCGACCGCGCCGCCAGCGAGCAGATGAAGAACCTGGTCGCGCAGTTGCGCCAGCAGGGTGATGAGCAGTCGCAGGCTATCAGTGCCCAGGCCGAGCGGACGATCTGGGTCGGCATTGTTGTGCTGGTGATTTCCGGGTTGTTGATTGGTCTGTTGAGCCTGTGGCTGATCAACCGCAATCTGGTGGAACCGATCCGTCGCCTGATCGACTACGTGGCGCAATTGAGCCATGGCAAGTTCGACAACAGGGTGAACGCCGATCGCCAGGACGAACTGGGACACCTGGCGGTAGCGGCGAACACCTTGCGCGACTTCCTGGCCGAAACCTTCAGCCATCTCAAGCGCAGCACCTCGGACCTGGACAGCGCCAGCGGCGAACTGAAGTCGATTGCCGGCCTGATGGCCAACGGCACCCACGAACAATTCGAACGGACCGACCAGGTGGCCACGGCGATGACCGAAATGTCCGCCACCGCCCAGGAGGTCGCTCGCCATGCCGGAGATGCCGCTACAGCGGCGGATGATGCCGATCGCGCGGCCCAGCAGGGCGAGTTGGTGATGCAATCGACCATCGAGACCATTACCCGCATGCGTGGCGAAATCACCTCCACCGCCACGGTCATCCGCCGCCTGGAAGCCGACAGTGGACGGGTCGGCAAGGTGCTGGAAGTGATTCGCGGGATTGCCGAACAGACCAACCTGCTGGCGCTCAACGCCGCCATCGAGGCCGCCCGTGCCGGTGAGGCCGGACGTGGCTTTGCCGTGGTCGCCGATGAGGTGCGCAGCCTGGCCCAGCGCACCGCGGCGTCGATCATCGAGATCAACCAGATCATCCATTCGGTCCAGACCGGTGCGGTGGACGCGGCCCAGGCTATCGAAGGCGGGCAGGCCCGCAGTGAGGAGAGCGTCGAGCAGGTGACCGAGGCCGGGGCCATGCTCGAACGCATCACTACCGCGGTGGAAGCGATCCGCGACATGAACCGTCAGATCGCTACCGCCGCCGAAGAGCAGACCTCGGTGGCCGAAGACATCTCGCGCAACCTGACCGAGATCACCGCCATTGCCAGTACCAACCTGGACAACGTCAAGCGCACCGAGGCTGCGAGCCAGAACCTGCACGGCTTGTCGGGACAGTTGAATGATGTGACGGCGCGCCTCGGGGCCTGATTCGCGGCCACAGGGATGTGGCCTTGTATCGGGACGCTGACACGTGTGATACAGAATCGATCTCAATCATGTTGAAAGGTTGTCGATGACATGACTGCCCATAACTGAATCGGGAGATCCCCATGGTCAGCATTACTTCGGTCACCATTGCCCCAACCCTTACCACCAGCAGCACCAACAAGACCACCGGCACCACCGCTACTGACACCACCAGCACCAGCGCCACCGGGGCTGCGAGCACCACCCAGGCCAGCGGTAGCCAACCGGCGGGCGCCGGCGGCGCCTCCGGTAGCAGCAGCGACAGCTCCAGCACCAGTGCTTCCTCCCAGGAGGTCCAGCAGCTGCAAAAGCAATTGGCCGATCTGCAAAAGCAGCTGCAGCAAGCGGAGCTGCAAATGCAGAAAGCCCAGGACAGCAAGGGAGACCCGGACGCCAAGGCCACCTTGCTCGCGGCCGCGCAGTCGCAGGTGTCTTCCATTGCCGGTTCCATTTCTACCGTCAGCGCTGCCCTGACCACTGCCTTGCAGGCCGAGGGCAGCAGCACCTCGGGCACTTCGGTGAACACCACGGCTTGAGTCAAAGGCTGTGGTTGTGCAGATCGCTCACCAGCATGCAGCCCGGCGCATGGGTAATGCATAACGGTGGGCGTGACGCCTGCACCACCGATTGCGGGGTCACGCCGCAGGCCCAGAACACTGGAAGTTCATCATCGGCCAGCGGCACGGCGTCACCGTAGTCCGGTGCGCCAAGGTCGTGGATGCCGATCAGCCGCGGGTCGCCGATGTGCACCGGTGCGCCATGCACATTGGGCATGCGTCCGGTGATCTGCACTGCCCGAATGGCGTCGGCGGCCTTCAACGGTCGCATGCTCACCACCAGCTTGCCCTGTAGACGTTCGGTGGGGCGGGTATCGATATTGGTCTGGAACATCGCCACGTTGCGTCCCAATTTGACGTGGCGCAGGTCGATGCCGGCCTCCAGCAAGGGTTGCTCGAAGGAGAAGGAGCAACCGATGGCAAAGGCCACCATATCGTCGCGCCAGAGGTGCTTGATGTTTTGCGGCTCCTCGCTCAGTTCGCCCTGGCGATAGACCCGGTAGCGCGGTACGTCATGGCGGATATCGACGCTCTCGCCCAGGTGACGGAAGATCGGGTCGCCGGGTTCGGTGATGTCCAGTATCGGGCAGGCCTGGCGATTGAGGGTGCAGAAACGCAGGAACTCGTCGGCCCAGTCCCCTGGCAAAATCACGATATTGGCTTGTACCCGACCCAGGCCCAGGCCGCTGGTGTGGCCTTGATACTGGTCGGTGGCGATGTGTCGGCGCAAGGCGCGTGGCGCCAGATGGCGCAACTGATCGAAGGACAGCGCAGGCAGGTTCATCGAACGTCTCTCTTGTGTTGGGTCGAGGCCTTTTTAGGGCGCCGCGACCGCCTCGTCCAACGAGAAAATCTGTTATTGCAAACAAGAAAAACTGATGCGCGGTTGCACACGGCACGCCGCTATCCCGGTAGAGGCCATTAAGGGGCCATCAACTTTTCTTATGCATTGACCGGCTTTTTTCCCGTTTGACGCTGTGCCGCTCCGGCGCGAAGAATCCACTCCACGATGTAGCGCATCTGCATCGGTTCTCCACGACAACGCCTTCACAAAAAAACAATGAGGCGTGTCCGTCATCTTCCCTTGCTGCCGCAGGAACCCTCCATGGAACACACCATGACTGACCCCGTGCCTTCAGGGACGCGCCGTGCCGGCCCGTTCGCCTGGTACGCCCCGCTGAGCAAAAATGAAAAGCGCACCTTCTGGAGTTGCAAGATCGGCTATGGCCTGGATGGCATGGACACCCAGATGCTGAGTTTCGTGATTCCCACCCTGATTGCCACCTGGGGCATTTCCAAGGGCGAGGCCGGGTTGATCGGCACCTCGACCTTGCTGGCCTCGGCGGCCGGCGGCTGGATCGCCGGGATTCTCTCCGACCGCATCGGTCGGGTGCGCACCCTGCAACTGACGGTGCTCTGGTTTGCCTTCTTCACCTTCATGTGCGGGCTGGCCCAGAACTACGACCAACTGCTGGTGGCGCGCACGCTGATGGGCTTCGGTTTTGGTGGCGAGTGGACCGCCGGCGCGGTGCTGATCGGCGAGGTGATCCGCTCCCAGGATCGTGGCAAGGCGGTGGGCATGGTGCAGGCCGGCTGGGCGCTGGGCTGGGGCCTGACGGCCCTGCTCTATGCGGGCTTGTTCAGCTTTCTACCACCGGAGCAGGCCTGGCGGGCGCTGTTCATGGTCGGTCTGGTGCCGGCGCTGTTCGTGCTGGTGATCCGCCGGTTGGTCAAGGAGTCCGACACCTTCGAGCAGGCTCGGGACGAGCGTCTGAGCCAGGCTGAAAAGCCTTCGCCCTGGGCCTTCTTCGAGATCTTCGCGCCACGGATGCTCAGCACCACCTTGCGCGCTTCGTTGCTGACCACCGGTGCGCTGGGCGGTTACTACGCCATCACCACCTGGTTGCCGACCTACCTGAAAACCGAGCGCGGCCTGAGTGTGCTGGGCACGGGCGGCTATCTGGCGATGGTGATCGTCGGTTCCTATGTCGGCTACGTCATCAGTGCATTGCTGACCGACGCCATCGGCCGCAAGAAGAACTTCATCCTCTTTGCCGTCGGCTCCATGAGCATCGTCCTGGCCTACACCCAGTTGCCCATCGATAACACCTGGATGCTCTGGCTGGGCTTTCCCCTGGGCTTCTTCGCCTCGGGCATCTTCGCCGGCATGGGGGCGTTCCTCACCGAGCTGTTTCCCACCCGCATGCGTGGGTCGGGCCAGGGCTTCTGCTACAACGCCGGGCGCTCCATCGCCGCGTTGTTCCCACTGTTTATCGGTGCGCTGAGTGAAACCCTGCCGATTGGCGTCGGCATCGGTGTGTTTGCCGCCGGCGCTTACGCGGTGGTGATCCTGGCGGCCCTGAGCCTGCCGGAAACCCGCGGTCGCCAGCTCGAGAGCTGATGTCCGACGCACCTGGGTCCGGCGGGCCCAGGGACTACTGATCCTGACATTTCAACCACATCGGTCGCGATCCCAACGCCCCCGAGAGGGTCGGCTCGCGTCCGCAATAAAGGAGCACACCATGAAGTCGTTCGATCATTTATCACGTTTTTCCGTGCCAGTGAGCGCGTTAGTGGGCTTGGGCCTGCTCTGGGCGCCGGGCGCCCGGGCGGATTTCCTCGCCGACAGCAAGGGGACCCTGGAAGCACGCAACTTCTACTTCAACCGAGATTTTCGCCAGCCGGGCTCCCGGGAAAAAGCCGATGAATGGGCCCAGGGTTTCCTGTTGCGCATGGAATCGGGCTACACCGAAGGCACCGTCGGTTTCGGCCTCGATGCCCTGGGCATGGTCGGTTACAAACTGGACTCGGGACCGGGCACGGCGGGGACCGGCCTGTTGCCGGCGGACACCCGCCACGGCGGTTCCCAGGACAGCTACGGCAAGCTGGCGGCGGCGGCCAAGGTGCGTATTTCCAAAAGCACGCTGAAGGTCGGTAGCTTCCAGATGAAGGACCCGGTGATCATCTCCAACGATACCCGCTTGTTGCCCGGGACCTTTCAGGGCGGTTTGCTGAACGTGCAGGAAATCGACCACTTGAGGCTGACCGGGGGCTCCTTCAACCAGATCCGCTACGTCGACTCCACCGATGATCAGAAGATGACGGCCAACCGTATCGGCGGTTCGAGCGACAAGTTCCAGTTCGCCGGGGCCGACTACCAGTGGCTGCCCAACCTGCTGACCCAGTATCGCTACGGCAAGCTGGAGAATATCTACCAGCAGAACTTCCTGGGCCTGGTGCATAACTGGGACCTGGGCCAGGGCCAGAGCTTGAAGACCGACCTGCGTTACGCCCGCAGTGCCGAGGACGGCAACTTCCGTCCGCTGGATAACCGCGCATTGGGCGGGATGTTCACTTACTCCTTCAAGGGCAACTCCCTGGGCTTCGGCTATCAGCGCATGAGCGGCAAGGACCCGTTCCCGTATATCGGGCACAGCGATCCGTACCTGGTGAACTTCGTGCAGATCGGCGACTTCGCCAATATCGACGAACGTTCCTTGCAGGTGCGTTATGACTATGACTTTGCACAGCTGGGCTTGCCGGGCCTGACCTTCATGACCCGCTACGTGTCCGGTGACAATGTGCAAAGGACGATTCCGGGTGAAGGCAAGGAATGGGAACGCAACACCGATATCGGTTATGTGTTCCAGGACGGGACGCTCAAAGGGGTGGGAGTGAAGTGGCGCAATGCGACGGTGCGTTCGAACTTCGGCAATGACCTGGACGAGAACCGTCTGATCATCAGCTACACCTTGGCGCTCTGGTAAGCGCTTGTAACCAGGACCTTGCGGGAGTCGGCTTGTCCGGCTCGCGCAAGGTCAGCGTGGGAGCAGGTGTCTTTCTTGTCGTGAAGCACCGCGCCGGTCTTGGCGTCGAGCTTGACGTCCCACTTCAGCCCATCAACAACGGATTGCTACAGGGGCTATCGCGAAACCGACACAAACCTGCTCCAGATCCGGTTTTCGGCGTTTTCCTCGGGTATTGTGCAACAGTATTTGTCGCCGATTTCCCCGCCAGAGGGACAGGCCTGTGCCCTGCGTGTAAACCGTCCATCCATGAGCCTTGTGGCTCTGAAGCAGGGTTTACCATGTCGATCACATCCGAGCTTATCTGCCAGGCCGCTGACCAACTCAAGGGTTTTGTCGGCTTCAATCACAAGACCGCCCAGTACATCGTCCGCTTCAGTGAGGACGCCTTCGGCATGGACGTGGCGGATGACGCCATCTTTGCGGCCTGCGAGTTTGTCTGGGTGCCGGCCGCGGAAGAGACCATGAGCCTGAGCCGCGAACGGATTCAACTGCTGCTGGACCAGAACATTGACGATCGGATCAACATCAGCGAACCGCTGCGGGTGTACCAGCGGCGCGTGGATATTCCCGAGATTGTCGCGCTGCGCCGGGCACTCATCGCCTCCTGAGGTGATCAACGCTGGAAAGAGTAGGCCCGTTCGACCTTGCACACCCGGGTATGACAGGCTTGGTACCAGGTTGAACGACCGCCTTCACGGATCTCGCTGTGTTCGGCGTGCTGTTTCCAGGCCAGGATTGCCGCTTCGTCGCTCCAGTAGGACACGGTGATGCCCAGGCCATCCTCGCCCCGGGCCGACTCGACGCCGAGAAAGCCCGGCTGTTGTCGGGCCAGTTCGACCATGCGCTCTGCCGCCTCGCCGTAGCCTTGATCACCCTCGGTGCGCAGGGAGGTGAAGATAACGGCGTAGTAGGGCGGTTGCGGTGTCTGGGCGATCATTGTTGCTGGCTCGCGCAGGCCGCCAGGAATGTACTGGTCAACGCCGGGATACGGCCTTCCAGCGCCGCGAGTTCGGGCTGGAACAGGGTCGCGACGAAGAACGGATGCCCCTTGAGTTCGATCGCGCGCAGATCGCCCTGGGCGTCATGGCCGCCGGCGCGCAGGTCGCCATCGAGCAAGGCGCTTTCGAACTCGGGATTGATGCCGTAGCGGCAGTGATAACCTTCGTGGGTTTCCAGGGTCCCGTAAGCCTTGGCGATCAGCGAGCCCTCGACAAACTGGATACGGTCGTGGGCTCCGACCAGGGAGCAGCTCAATGGCGAAATCACCGCGCGCGCTGAGCCGGGCGCTGTTTCGCCATGCTCGGCATCCGCCCAGCCCAGTACATGGCGCGCATATTCCAGGACGGCATGCTGGAAACCGCCACAGGTGCCGAGGAACGGTCGCTGTTGTTCGCGGGCGTAAGTGATCGCCCGCAATGCGCCTTCCAGGCTGCGGTAGGGGCTGGCCGGTACGCACCAGAAACCAGCAAAAAGGCTCAGGTCGGTCTGTGGTGTGAGGCTATCGGTCGCCAGCCAGTGAGCCCTTACCTCAAGCCCGGCAGCCTCGGCCGCCCGCTGCAGAGCCACGGGAATGGCGCGGTGAACGGTGACCTGTGGGTCGTGATCGCCGATCAGGGCGATGTTCAGGACGGTGTGTGGCGAGCGCTGTTCCATGGGGTTTTCCCTCAGGCTTGTTGATTCCTGGGGCGAACTATAAGGTGGCAGCAACGCATTCAATATAGGCAGTTACCCAATTGATCAATGCACCGTTGCACTATCGGATGGAGCACGCCGACCTTTCGCTGATTCTGGCGCTGGTCCGTGGGCGCTCCCTGGCACGGGCGGCGGGATTGCTCAAGGTCGATGTCTCGACGGTGTTCCGTTCGGTGCGTCGGTTGGAGGCCTCACTGGGCCGTGAGCTGTTCGAAAAGAGCCGCGCCGGTTATCTGCCCACCAGCCTGGCGCAATCCCTGGCCGAACAGGCGGAGCGTGCCGAGCAGGCGTTGGAAGCCGCGTGTGTCAGCATTGAGCAGGGCGGCGAGGTGATCAGTGGTACGGTGCGCCTGACCTGTACCGATTCGGTCCTGCATGCGCTGTTGTTACCGGCGCTGGCGCGGTTTATGCCGGCTTATCCGGCCTTGACCCTGGAGCTCAGCACCTCCAACGATTTCGCCAACCTGAACCGGCGCGATGCCGATATCGCCTTGCGGTTGACTGACTCGCCACCGGAGCATCTGGTGGGGCGTTGCCTGGGTGCGGTGTCTTATCGGGTGTGTGCCAGTCCGGGGTATTTGCCGGCGGTTGTTCCTGAGGATCTGGAGCGAGGGGTCTGGATCGCCCCGGATGATTTTCTGCCCGATCATCCGAGCGTGAGCTGGCGTCGCCAGCATTTCCCCGGGGTGGTACCGAGTTACCGCTGCAACAGCATGTTGTCGGTGGCGGAGTTGGCGCGGGCCGGATTGGGCATTGCGGTGTTGCCGGATTTCCTGCTGGGTGAGCAGCAGGGCTTGCGGCCCCTGGTCGAAGTGCCGCCGAGCTACGACACCGCGTTGTGGTTGCTGACCCGTCCCGATTGCCGGGCGTTGCGCTCGGTGGTGACCTTGTTCGATGAGCTGGCCCAATCTATTCGCCTTGGGCCTGGTGCCGAAACACTTTCCTGAAAACACACAGGCCCTTGTAGGCGCCTGGCTTGCCTGCGAGGCGTCCTTGAGGACGCTGAAAGCTTCGCTGGCAAGCCAGGCTCCTACAGGTACGCGGTGTTTTTAAAACAGCGTTTCACCGACGACTCAGGTCTTGCGCACGAAATGCTCGTGCATCTCCAGCGTCAGACCCTCGATACGTTCGGTCAGTTGCTTGGTCATTTCGGTCAGTTGGGTGTTCTGTTCGAGCAGCGCCAGCAGTTGCTCGGTGGTTTTCGCCGCCTCGGCCTGCCGTTCGGTATTGGCGACAGCCAGGGCTTCGCGGTGCTGGGCATCGGCGTCGGAATGGGCTTTGTCCCGCGCGGCCTGGCGAGTCTGGGCCAGCAGGATCAAGGGCGCGGCATAGGCCGCTTGCAGGCTGAACGCCAGGTTGAGCAGGATGAACGGGTAGACGTCGAACTGGGTCACGCCCGCGACGTTGAGGATAATCCAGGCCGCGACGATCACCGTCTGGGCACCGAGAAACATCGGCGTACCAAAAAACCGCGCAAAGGCTTCGGCCTTCAGCGCAAAGGTGTCGTTGCCGAAGGTGGTGGACAGATGGGCGTGGGGGCGATGGAAGCGCAGATGGTCGACGATTTTCTTTGGGGGTTCAGGACTTTTCGTTTCGGAACTTTCTGACGTCATGGTGGACTCTGCAAGGCGTGGGAATCAAGGCTCACTATAGCCCTATCCGACGTTGCCCGGCGCCATCCCTGGCGCTCTCGTCTGGCCCGCTGTGTATCAGCTCTGCCCAGCGAACATGCTGACCGCGCGCACCGCCTGATTGGCCCCTTCGCGAATCTGCAGGATCACCGTGCCGGCCTGGTCCGCCAGGTCGACCCCTTTGGCCGCTCGGTCGCGGGTGCCGTTCATGCTGTCGATGGCCTTCAGGGTTTCGTTCTGGATCATGCCGATCATCTCGGAAATCTCTGCGGTCGAACCGCTGGTGCGCGCCGCCAGCAAGCGCACCTCGTCGGCGACCACCGCGAAGCCGCGTCCCTGTTCGCCGGCCCGGGCCGCTTCAATGGCCGCGTTCAACGCCAGCAGGTTGGTCTGGTCGGCAATCCCGCGAATGGTGTTGACGATGGCGGTGATCTGTTCGGAGCGCTCGCCCAGTTTGGCGATCAGCGTGGAGGAGCCTTCGATGTTCGAGGCAATTTCACGCATCTCGGTGGCGGCCTGCTGGATAACGCCAGTACCGTGCTCGGCGACTTTTCGCGTCTCGATCGAGAGGTGATAGGCCTCGGTCGCACTTTTGGCATCCTGTTCGTGTTTCTCGACACCGCTGGTAACGTCCGAAGCCAACTTGACCACTTTGCACAAGCGACCGCCGGCGTCGTATACCGGGTTGTAGCTGGCCTCGAGCCACAGGGTCTGGCCACGCTTGCCGACGCGTTCGAACTGGCCGTTGAAGAACTCGCCCTGGTTCAGGCGGCGCCAGAAATCCTGGTACTCGCTGCTGTTGGTGGTGGCCGGGTTGCAGAATATCTTGTGGTGCTTGCCCTGGATCTCCGCCAGGGTGTAGCCCATCAGCTTGAGGAAGTTCTGGTTGGCAGAGATGACACTGCCATCGAGGTTGAATTCGATCATCGCCATGGCCCGGTCGATAGCCTGCAACTTGCCGTTGGCCTCGCTCTCCTGTTGCATCCTGGCGGTGATATCCAGGGCGTAGGCGATGACCTTGAAGAGACTGCCGCTGTCATTCTTGATCGGGTTGTAGCTGGCTTCCAGCCAGATGGACCGGCCATCGGCCGTGACCTGCTCGAAGGTCCCGGCTTCGAACTGGCCGGACTTCAGTCGTGACCAAAGCTGGCTGTACTCGCTGCTGCGGGCGTAGGCCGGCGTGCAGAGCGTCCGGTGCGCCTGGCCCACCACCTGCTCCTGGCGATAGCCGGTGACCTTGAGAAAGTTCTCGTTGGCGCGCAGGACCGTGCCATTGAGGTCGAACTCGATCACGATCATGGAGCGGTCGATGGCCGCGAGTTGGTTGGCTTGCTCGGTGACGGATTGTTGCAGGGTACTGATGGCTTTCTTATGGGAGGCAAATAGCATGGCGTCTGCTCGGAGAGGGATACAACGTGAGAGTTAGTCCCTGATCATGCGGCTTGCGGCTTGTCCGAGAGGGGCAAGGGAAGTAGCAGCCCGGTACCAGTGCTCCATGACTGGTGGTTCATTTGATACAGCCCACCGCACTGCCACACCCATGAACGTCCGTGGGTTGTGCGAATGTCTGTATCCAAGTGATCGTTCAAAAAAACGATGACTGAATAATGGCCTAATGATATTTCTTTTCTTATACAAAACAATGTGTGTTTGTACAATTTTATGGGGCGTCTTTCAGACTGGCGGCGTGGCTCAAGCCGAGTTGACCAGGTTGCACGCGCACCCCTCGGCGCTGTCCTCTTCGGCGCTGTTGACCTTGTTGCGTCCGGTGTTCTTGGCGACGTAGAGCGCCTTGTCGGCTTCGTTCAGCCAGGCGCCGGCATCGCTGAAATCCCGGCGGCAGGAGGCCAGGCCGATACTCAGGCTGACCCGTAATTCCGGGACCTCGGCATTGCGATAGTTGCCGAACACCTCACGCAGGCGCTCCATGACGTCATTGGCCCGCTCCAGTGACATCTCCGGCAGGATCACGCAGAACTCGTCGCCGCCATAACGCCCGGCCAGGTCATCTTCGCGCAGGTTATCGCGCAGGTCCTTGCTCAATTGGCGCAGCACGCTGTCGCCGACCAGGTGGCCGTAGGTGTCGTTGATGGCCTTGAAATGGTCAATGTCGATCAACGCAATCACTGCCTGGCACTGGTTGTGGCGGCATTTGTGGAACTTGAGGTGCAGGAGGTCTTTCCAGGAGCCGTGATTGAGCAGCCCGGTCAGGCTGTCGGTGCGGCTCAGGGCACTGAGGGTGCGTTTGTGTTCGGCCAGGTTGATCGCCAGTTGATAGCAACCTATGCCGATCACCAGGGGATAGAGGATCAGTACCGGCAGCACGCTGTAGATCTGTATCGGCGTGGTCAGCGGGTTGAAGGCCGGGGCGAAGATCAGCCAGGACACCAGGATGCCGATGGCCTGGGCGACCAGCCCCTGGGCCATCAGCCGGGGTCCGCCGGCGGCGACGTTGTGCATGGCCATCAAGGCCAGCATGTTGACCGTGGTCAGTGGCGTGAACTGGATGGTCGCGGCCCAGAATCCGCCCATCAGCGAATCGATGAGGATATTGCGGCGTTCAGCCCGATAGGGAAAGGGCGAGCGTTTGGCGATCTGATAAGCCAGGTGCGGCCAGGCCACTGCGTTGATGCTCAGCAGTACCCAGATCCACGTTGGCATGGCCAACGGGTAAAGTGCGGCGATTATGCTGAAGCAACCGATACCAACGCCTACCGTACGGGGCAGGTAAATGCGCTTGGCAAACGATAGCCCTTTGCCTCGTTGGACTTGCATAGGTTTTTTTGCGCCACTTTATTCATCTGAACACCTGGGCGGTGTTCTGCACGGAACGGCCGTTCATCGGATAAGAAGGATGAATATTGTCGAGCATTCCGTAAAGAATAATCAGTGTCCTTCCAAGCCATTTAGAAGGTCTTGAGGCGGTTTTAGCGGTCTGTGCCGGCTATTTGACGATTTCGTAGCCGGCGAGAAACAGATCCAGCGACGATTCTATGACGCGGCTCTGGGTAGAGGGGTCCAGGGGCGGCTGGCCGAGGCTGATCTGTGGCCAGAAGGCGAAGGTTTTGAGCAGGCCGTGCAACTGCGCCGCGGCGAAGGCCGGGTCCACGGCTTTGAAGGTGCCGTCGGCCTGGGCATCACGAATCCACTGGTTGAAGGCTTCTTCCCGTTCGGCCAGGCGCGCGACCATGCCTTGGGCGCGCTCGGGTGAATGGATGGTGGCGGCGATGGCCACACGGGCCAGGTCGAGAAAGCTGCTTTCACTGAGCAGGCGCAGTTTCAAGGCCATCAATTCGCGCAACTGCTCACGCAAGCTGCGATCCGGGTGGTAGGACATATCCACTTGTGCCGCACTGCTGGCCCACAGGTGGTGCATGATTTCCGCGAACAACTCTTCCTTGCTGGGAAAGTGGTTGTACACCGTGCGTTTGGACACCTCGGCCTTGGCGGCGATCTTGTCCATGCTGGTGGCCTCGAAACCGTCGGCGCGAAAGGCCTCGATGGCCGCCTGGATGATGGCTTCACGTTTGCGGTCGGTCAGGCGTAGGGGAGCGGTCATGGGCGGCTTCGGCAGGAAAAGAAAAATTACACTCGGTAGTTTACTTATCGGCAGCGTTGTTGCAAGCTTGAAACTACACTGTGTAGTGTAGTTGCTCTACTCCAGTATTTCATCGGTTCAAGGCTTGCGTGCAGCGGCCCTTGATCATTCAGCAGAAGAACGTGGGAACCCTTGGCGGTTTCCGGGAGTCACCCCGTAATGACCACTCGTTCGCTTACCCGCGCCAAACCCTCGTCCTTGCAGGAGCAGGGGCAGTACCGCAACCATGCTCCCACCCCCCAGGGCGGGTTCGGCAAGATGCTCGGTATTTTCTGGAAGATGCTCTTTCACAAACCCCGCACTACCCGTCCGTCCGGCAGCGTTCCGGTCCTGGGGCTGAGCCGTGAGCAGTTGTTGGCGGCGGAAGACTTCAGTGTCTTTCGTCTTGGCCATTCGACCTTGTTGCTCAAGCTGCAGGGCCTGTTCTGGTTGACCGATCCGGTGTTCGCCGAACGTGCGTCGCCAGTGCAATGGGCCGGTCCCAAGCGCTTTCATCAACCGCCCATCAGCCTTGAAGAGTTGCCGCCTATCGAGGGCGTGATTCTTTCCCACAATCATTACGATCATCTGGACTATAAGACCGTCCTGCAACTCGCTGCCAAGACCCGCTATTTCCTCGCGCCCATGGGCGTGGGCGATCTGTTGATCAAGTGGGGTATCCCCGCTGACAAGGTCCGGCAACTGGACTGGTGGGAAGAAACCCAGGTCGGCGACATTCGTTTCGCCGCCACCCCGGCACAGCACTTTTCCGGTCGCACGATGTTCGACAACAACCAGACGCTGTGGGCGTCCTGGGTGATGATGGTGGGCGAGCAGCGGATCTTCTTCAGTGGTGACAGCGGTTATTTCGAAGGCTTCAAGCACATCGGTGAACATTACGGCCCCTTCGACCTGACCCTGATGGAAACCGGTGCCTACAACGTCGATTGGCCCCATGTGCACATGCAACCGGAACAGAGCCTGCAGGCGCACCTGGACCTCAAGGGCCGTTGGTTGCTGCCGATCCACAACGGCACGTTCGACTTGTCCTTCCATGTCTGGCACGAACCCTTCGACCGGATCCTGGCCCTGGCCTGGGAACGCAATGTGTCCATCACCACGCCACGGATGGGCGAAGCCTTCAACCTGCTGCAACCCCATCGCGGGTACGCCTGGTGGCTGGAAGTGGAGCACCCGGAAGAGGCGCAGACGCCGATCACCGTGCGCTAGGGTGTCTCACGGGTTGCATTGAATTTTCACTCAGCCTGCAACCGATTGTGTCCGGCGCTTCTGACGGAAGCGCCCATTAGGATGACCGCCGCCAGTGAAATGGATCACTGGCGTTTGGTTTCCTCAGGACACGATTCATGTATCGAATGCTCAAAAAGCGCGCCGTGATGCTCACCCGTTTGGCGTTGCTGCACGCCCTTTGTCTGACACCCCTTGTCAGTCAGGCGAATACTCCCGACCAAGCTGTATTTCCGGCGCCAGCCTCGGTTAAAAACCAGGCGTTGGCGCAGATGGTCTATGCCAGTGCCGCCGAGGTGGCACTGGCGCTGGCCGAAGGGCGCTTCACTTCGCAGGAACTGGTGAGCTATCTGATCTCCCGTGCAGCCGATCTGGACTCGTTCGGTCCGGCTATCGAGGCGGTGATCGAATTCAATCCCGAGGCCTTGTCGATTGCCGAGGCGTTGGACGAAGAGCGCCAGGCGGGTAATCTGCGTGGCCCCCTGCATGGCATCCCGGTGTTGCTCAAGGACAATATCCATACCGCCGACCAGATGCAGAGCGCGGCCGGGTCATTGGCCATGGTCGGCACCGCCGCCGCTGATGACGCGTTCATCGTGCAAAAACTCCGCGAGCAGGGTGCGATCATCCTGGGCAAGACCAATATGAGCGAATGGGCGAATTTTCGCGGTGACCAACTGCCTGATGGGTGGAGCGGGCGAGGCGGACTGACCAGGAACCCCCATGGGCTCAAGGGCGATGTCTGTGGTTCCAGTTCGGGTTCCGCTGCGGCGATAGCGGCGGGTTATGCGCCGCTGTCGTTGGGGACCGATACCTTCGGGTCGGTGATTTGCCCGGCGTCGAAGAATGGTGTCGTCGGCCTGAGACCTTCCGTGGGGTTGTTGAGCCGCACGGGAATCATTCCTGCTTCCCGCGAACTCGACAGTGCCGGGCCGATTACACGTACGGTGCGTGATGCCGCCTTGCTCCTCAATGCCATGGCGGCCCTCGATCCGCAGGACCCGGCTACGGCGCAAGTCCCCGCAACGAAGGACTACACGCAAAAGCTGAAAGCCGATGCGCTACAAGGCAAGGTCATCGGCTATCCCAGCCGCTTCAAGCCTGGTAGTGAAGACTTGAACGAGCATCCGCAGTTTGCCCAGGCCTTGGACACCCTGCGTGGCGCCGGCGCGCAACTGGTTCCGGTCGACTTGAAGGGGACCGATTGGAGCGAAAACGATTGGACGCGGGTGAGCCGCCTGTTCGACATGACGATCAAGCGGGTGCTGCCCGGCTATCTGGCCAGCCGCTCGGGTCTGAAGGCCTCTACCCTTCAGGAACTGGTGGATTACAACGAAAAGAATCCCGGTGCGGAAAACTACAACCAGGACCTGCTCAAGCGAGCCAATGCGCTGGTATTTGACGAAGCCGAATACCTGAAGCTGTCGGACGGACTGGGCGATGAGGCGCGCGGCAACGTCGATAAGCTGCTGGCGGATAACGGACTGGATGCGGCACTGGGGGATCCTCATCCGTTTGCGGTGCTTGAACTGGGCAGCGCAACCTTTGCCGGGTATCCGGGGGTTACCGTGCCTTCGGGCATGGATGCCGATGGCATGCCCACCTCGGTATATTTCTACGGTGCGCGCTGGAGCGAGGATGAGCTGCTGGCGATCGCCTACGGCTACGAGCAGGCTTCGAATGCGCGACAGGACCCGGACTTTGAATAAGCCCGGGTAGAACGCCTATCTTGTGAACGCAGTGCTTGTTGTGGGAGCGGAGCTTGCCCGCGAAGAGGCCCTCAAGGCCACCAATAGCTTCGTCGGAACGCCGCCCGGACCAAGCACTGCTCCCACGGTTTCTATCTTGCGTTTATCAGATAACGAGCCGCCGCTACTTTGTGCGACAGGTTGGGCTTCAGGGCCAGGCGTGCCTGTTCGAAGGCTTGCCAATCGGCAATATCCGGCAGCGACGGGATAGTAACCAGCTCGCCAAGGGCCAGCCCGGCGAGCGCGGCATCCACCAGGTCTTCGCTATTCATCACGATCTCACCGGGCAGATGCTGTATCGGCAACCCGGCGATATCCCAGAACTCGGTGCTGATCGCCCCGGGTAATACGGCCTGGACCTTGACGCCTTTTTCGCTCAGTTCGTGATGCAGGGACTGAGTGAAGGCCAGTACAAAAGCCTTGGTCCCGCCATACACACCGTTGAGCAACTCGGGGGCGATGGCGACGATGGAGGCGATATTGATAATCGTCCCTTCGGCGCGAGCCACAAAGTTGGTCGCCGCCGCTTTGGCCAGATGGGTCAGGGCGACGACGTTCAAGTGAATCATCGCATCCATTTTCGCCTGTTCGGACTCCAGCAGCGAGGCGGATGCCCCGACGCCGGCGTTGTTTACCAGCAGGTTGATCCGCTGGTCCTGTTCGAGGATTTGCGCGATTCGCGCCAGATCGCCTGAGTTATTCAAATCGGCCTGAACCACTTCGACGGTCCGTTGGGTCGCGTTGCCCAACCGTGCGGCCAGTTGCTCCAGGCGTTCGCGATTGCGGGCCACCAGAATCAGGTCGTACCCCTCGTGCGCCAGACGGTCGGCGTAGACCGCACCGATACCGGAGGAAGCGCCAGTGATCAGGGCAAAACCCTTCGAAGATGATTGAGTCATTGCAAGGCTCCAGAGTGGCCGACGAGATGTCGGCGTTGCTGGAGTTAAGATTATGGTGGTAATTTATTGGCAGCAATGTCATATATCCCACCTTTTGAGACATTATCGAGTCCTGCCCATGATCCGTGTCGGCATTATCCTGTTTCCTGGTTTCCAGGCGCTGACGTTGGCGACCGGTACGGTTTTCGAGCACGCCAATCTGGAAGTCGAGCGCGAGGTCTATCAGGTGGACCTGCTCTCCGAGCACGGTGGTACGGTCAAAAGCTCCATCGGCTTCAGCGTCGAGACCCAGCCCTTCGGTGTGCAGGATTACGACACGCTGGTGGTGGTGGGTGATAACGACCTGGTGCCAGGGACGACAGGCCTGATTGACTACCTGCGCGGTGCACCTGCGTTTGCCCGGCGTATCACCTCGGCTTGCACCGGCTCGTTTCACCTGGCGGCGGCCGGTCTGCTCGAGGGGCGACGAGCGACCACCCACTGGTACCACGCGCGGATTTTCAAGCAACGGCATCCCGCTGTTCGACTGGAGGAGGACAGGATCTTCACCGTGGATGGTCCGATCTGGACTTCGGCCGGCATGACCGCCTGTATTGACCTGGCATTAGCCCTGGTAGAGCAGGACCTGGGGGTGGAAGTGACTCGCAATCTTGCGCGCACGTTGGTGGTCTATCACCGCCGGACGGGTGGCCAGTCGCAGTTTTCCGCATTGCTGGACCTTGATCCGAAATCTGATCGTATTCAAAGCGCCCTGGCGTTTGCCCAGGAGAACTTGCGGGAAGATTTATCCGTTGAGCAACTGGCGCAAGTGGCTCACCTCAGTCCGCGTCAGTTCAGCCGGCTGTTTCGTGCCGAGACCGGGCAGTCGCCGGCCAAGGCGATTGAGCACCTGCGCCTGGAAGCGGCACGGTTGATGATGGAATCGGGCTGGCACTCCATCGATGTTGTCGCCCGCGACACCGGCTTTGCCGATCCGGAGCGTATGCGCCGCGCCTTTCTGCGGGCCTATGGTCAGCCGCCGCAGATGATCCGGCGCTCGCTGCAAATGCAGATGTAGCCGTTGTAAGGAATCACTCGCTTGGCGAGCGGGGTTTTTCGTTCAGCCCCCAGGCGAGTACGGGTCTACCATTAGTTCGAGACTGGAAGCAGAGCGTCAGGAACAACCATGGCCCATCGAATTCATCTTTTCGGCGCGTCGGGCTCCGGCACTACGACCTTGGGTATGGCGCTGGCCGAGCGCTTGGGAATTGCCCATTTTGACTCGGACAACTTTTACTGGCAGCCCGCCGACAAGCCTTTCAGTTGCAAGCGTCCCCGTGACCAGCGGGTACAGTTGCTGCGTGAGCAACTGGCCCGGCAGGACAACTGGGTGCTCTCCGGTTCGCTCTGTGGCTGGGGTGACCCCTTGATTCCGGCGTTCACCCTGGCGATTTTCATGCGCCTCGACCCGGAGGTCCGCTTGCAGCGCTTACGCGTTCGCGAGTTCCAGCGCTATGGTGCGCAGATCCACGAAGGGGGAGAGCGGTTTGTCGCGACCCGTACCTTCCTGGACTGGGCGGCCGGCTACGACACCGGAGACCATGGCACCCGCAGTCTCAAACGACATGAAACCTGGATCAGGAACCTGCCATGCCCGGTGTTGCGGCTGGACACCACCGAGCATCCGGTGGAGGCGTTGGTCGAACAGGTGATGCGCGCGCTGGAGCGGCCGGCTGCATCGGTGTAGCTGATTACTCGATCAGTTCGTAATCCTTGCGCTCGATCGGGTCCGGTGTGGTTCCGCGGATATTCATCCCGCGACCGGGGGCAAACCCGGGGAAGAACACCAGGCCTTCGGCTTCGAAGCGAAAGGCCAGGGCCAGTCGGGTAACATCCCTGAGTGGTTCGCCGGCTTCGAAGCGCTGGATGGCGGCGACCGAGACGCCGGACTCCCGGCTCAGTTGCTCATGGCTCCAGCCCAGCATGACCCGCGCCTGCAGGCAGTGTCGGGGCGTGAATTGATGCAAAACGATGCGTTCAACGGTGGTCCTCATCACATGACTGGCGGCTTGGCTGGACATGGCACTCTCCGGGCTTGATCGGCTGATTTGAAAATACTGTGTTTTTGTACAGTTGTTTTTCGACCTGATCAAACGTTTTTTCAGCATTCCGATTATCGGTATCGAGCTGTTGTGTTCGTAGGGATTGGATCAGCTCTGATAAGGCATCGATGCCCGAGCACCTGCTTGAGCTGATCGATGAGCGTGTGCAAAAGGATCACCGATACGCCTCTCGGTCTGGGTTTCTGGCGACGGCGGCGTTGCGTGAGTTGTCTGCCTGATGGAGTAAATGCGCATGATGGTGTCTTCCCTGACACCCTTGTCTGATTTAGCTGGATGTAACCGCGGCCATCAACGGCCCGGTCAATTCCTCGGCGCTCTGCACGACCTTGCCGAAGTACAACCCGAAGTTCAGCATCGCCGCGTTGTGCATGCCCGGGTCGGCATCGGCGCAGCCATCGGACACCAGCACATAGCCAAACCCGCGATCCGCCGCGTCACGGGCGGTGGTTTCCACGCAGCAACTGGTGACCACGCCGGTGAACACCAGGTTCTTGATACCCATGCGCTCCAGGGTGTTGTGAATCTCACTGCCGTTGAACGCGCCCTGGGTGGTCTTGCGGATGATGGTTTCGTCCGGCAGCGGCGCGACGGCTTCGCAGGCTTTGACCCAGCCCCGTCCGGGTGTCGCGTCGCTGTGCTGCACATCGACCACCATCAGCGCGGTGGCGTTGAGGTCGGAAAAGTCGACGCCGGGTATTGTCGAGGACAAATCCTCGAAAGCGCTCTTTTGCAATTTCATCTGCATGACCTGCTCCCATTGGGGTATCGACGCACGGATTTCGACGATGCTAATGGGGGAATGCCATCGAGGAGTTTTGGGGGCGACTTGGGGCGACTGTTTCACGACGCGCCCCGGAGGTTTGGCCGTGAGCTGTCTTGGGTTGCAAAGGGCGAGAGGGATCAGCCAGAGTGCTCAGAATCAACAGGAGATAGAACGATATGGCCGTCCGTTGTACATCACTCGAAGAAGTCCGCGAAAACATCGACCGTCTGGATCGGCAGATCGTAACGCTGCTGGCGGAGCGGGGTACCTATGTCACTGAGGCTGCGCGCTTCAAGAAAGACAGCGATGCCGTCAGGGCTCCACAGCGCGTGGAGCAGGTCATCGCCAAGGTGCGGGCATTATCCGAGGAGTACGCCGCCAATCCCGATGTGGTCGAACAGGTCTACCGGGCCATGATTGCGGCGTTTATCGAGCAGGAGCTGCAAGAGCATGGAAGCGCTCGCCACTTATCGTCGTCCTCCTAGTCAACCAAACCGCCTCGATGGCAACGTACGCTTGGCCGAGAATTTTGACCGAGCCTCACAGGCCATGATTGATGGCTTGTGAGGTATCGGCCGTTCACGCACCGATCATTCGTTGATGCAAATCTGGGAACAGAAGTTGCGCAAACCAGATGGGCAAGCCGGGATACAGGTCACGGGCTTTGGGGCTATGGCTCTCGACAAGGCCCAGTTTCACGAGTGCTGCGAGTTGATCGCTTGCCACCCGATCACTGAAGCCGGTGAACACTTTGAAGTCAGCACGACTGACGGTTCCTTGTGTCAGCAGTATCTGCAGTGCTCGGGCTGACTCCGGCTTCAAGCCTACCTTCAGAAGGCGTGGGTCCCATTTGAATATGATCTCCAGGCGCCCTTTCAGGTGAGTGATATTCAATGCCCGTTCCGTATAACGCATCTGATCCAGGCAGGTCTCCAGCATGAAACCGACGAACTCGAATAACCCGGCTTGAGTGAGTTGTCGCCGCCCATCTAGGTCACCACGCCGGGGTTTATCTGCATTGGCAAGATAGGCGTAATAGGCTCTCTGCTGTCGTGCCAGTCCCCTTGAAAGGGACCAAAGCGGTGATGCCAGGCCGAGCTTATGCAGTTGCAGGTGAGTAATCAGCCTTACGCTACGTCCGTTACCATCCACGAAAGGATGAACCCAGGCCAGCCGGTGATGGTAGGCCATGGTGGCAAGCAAGCGGCTGCGGGCATCGGGGAGTCGTCCGTAGACGTGTTGCATCCGCACCAGCATGGCGGTGACCGCGGTGCTGGCGGGTGCTGCGTGGTTCCCCACCAGAACATCCTGTTGAGCTTCGTCGCGTAGTTGCCCCGGTATCAGCAATCTGCCTTCACTCAGGCGCAGCTGTTCCTGGTCAGCACCGTCAAAAAGACGCTTATGTACACGTGCTATGAATCTTGGGTCAAAGAAGGTCGGCCAGGTGGATTGAGGATAAATGTTGAGGGCTCGCTCAAACGCTTCCTGAGCACCAATATGAGTCATCGCCAGTTCTGACAGTTCTTTACGGCTGCGTTTCGGTGCTGAAGGGGCCAGCGTTACTGGCTCGGTAAACTGGCCTTCGATCAGGTTGCTGTAAAAGCTGTTGGTCACCCGCAGGAGCCCGCCGACACGGATAGCTGTCTCTGGAGAGATCATTCCGGTTAGTTTTCCTGCCAGGAATGGCACCTCTTCGGCCAGTTTCAGAATTTCGGCCGGAAAGGTCGGCATGAGAGGCTCAAGCCAGTGATTTCCTGTGACTAACTCGGTCGACATTTTGACTCCGATCGCGGATTTTTTAGCGGATTTTTTAAAACCTGAGTGGCCTGATCTATAAGGGCTCCGTGAGGTTATAGCACTTATTTCGTGAAGAAAATCGCGGATTTTTTTGCGGATTTTTTCTGATAGAAAATCAGCGTGGGGATTCTCGTTTCTGATTGATGTCTACCATCGCAAGACAGCCCTGCTTGAGGGGGGAGCTGAGTGCTCTATTCCTGGATCCTACTTCTCAGTCAGAAAACTCATCGGGCGCCTGCCCGCCATGGCGAATTGTTCCAGATGGAGAGGCGAGCTTAGAGTCTGAGTTACTCGCTGGATAATCTGGCGAGAAGGGTTTCGCAGCCCTTTTGCACAACACGAAAAAGCATCATGAAGACGTTGGCGGCTGTATATTTGCTGCTGCTCGTTTCATGGTGGCTGTGTGTGGGAGGCTTTCGAGCCTGCCGATTTCCGTGTTTGTCGGTCTGCGAACCCGCGCACAGCTGCCACCCATTTCGTTTCGCAGCGAAGGGCGGTCATTCTCTAGTAACACGGAGTTTTACGATGAATACCGAGCATACCCCCAGGCGCTTTATCCCGATGGACAGCGTATCCACTGAGTTCCCTGTTCTCTACATCGACCGCAATGCCCCGCTGGTTGATCTGCATGCTTGCGTCAGCGAGCGCATGCGGGCGGTCAACAAACTGATGATCCTGTTCACCTGCAGCCGGCTAAGCGATAGCGACCCGCGAGACCTGGGCAATATCGCCTCGATCTCACGGTTGTTGCTACAGGATGCCAGTGACGTGTTCGATGTGATCGAAACGCGAGGGCTGGAAGCGAAGCGCATGGCTTCATAACGCGGTGCCCAGACGCAAACAAAAAAGCCCTGAACAGGTTCAGGGCTTTTCGGTGTTTCAGCTACTCACTCAAGGTGAACAGCCGCATCAATCCCAGCTCAACGCCCCGCCAGTCTGATACTCGATCACGCGGGTCTCGAAGAAGTTCTTCTCTTTCTTCAAGTCCATGATCTCGCTCATCCATGGGAACGGGTTGGTGGTCCCCGGGTACTCTTCCTTCAAG
>NZ_JALMEZ010000009.1:0-296915 GCF_023242495.1 Pseudomonas sp. MWU13-2862
CAGGAAAAAGCTCCTCACCATCAAAACCTACTATTCCTTCTACTTCCTCACCAGAATCCGAATCATTTATTAGCACTTCCTTGAGGAACAAAAGACCTATAGCGAAGAGCGCGACCCAGAACGCCAAATACAGGAAGCCTCCAATCAAGGCCAACCTAGCCACAAAAAAAACCAAAGTATTCAATGTCGGCGGCGAACCTTTCTTACCCATCCAGGTAGCCGCCCTTTTCTCATATTTCAGATAGCTAGCAGATATCCTGCCCATCCATTGACCCACGAGATAGAAAAATCCATTTTTCTTCGTTTCGGCTGCCATGCTGCTGACCTCGCGTTGAGATTCCGTACGTGTTCGGACCAGCTTTGCAGATGAGCCGCAGAAGAGCCTGTAGGGACTTTCGGCAAATGCTGACGGATTGGCCTTTTAATAGGGAGGCTTTTGAAGGGGATCACCCTTGCGGCCCCTGAGACCGCAAGTTTCTTACCGTTGCGTGGTCGAATAGATCGATGGAGGATCAGGGCAGGGCTCCTCCACTTCAGAGTCAACTCTCTCTGCACCGCAGTTAGGATCCTCTCTCAGAATGCCCATCAGCACCAAGAGCCCAAGAATCAAAGGCACTATCCAAAGCGCCAAATACAAGAAACAGCCGAGAAAGATCAGCCTCACTGACATCTTCAAGACGTCGGCCAGAACCGTGGGCACGCCCTTGTCCAGTAGCCAGTCCATGCAGTCATCCTCAGCCCTCTGGTAGCGGCCAGAGAACCGCCCCAGACAGAAGCCCAGCCGATAGGACGATCCACGACGGGCAGCAGAAGGCCCGTCCCCTTCGCTGCTGTGTTGTGCTTTGCATCGTGCCCACCAGTCCTTCAACGTCTGCATCTGTGCCTGCGAGGCCGCAATGAGCTCAGGATCAGAGGTGGTTTTGATCACCTTCACGACAGCCAACTCGGCGTCGAACCGGTGCACCGTGTATTTGTAGTTGGAGCCGCCCTCTTCTTCCGTGTATCTGGACTGGGTGACATGTAACACAGCGTTCGCCCCCCACAGCCTGGCGGTCTCGATCAGCAGTTGGCGGGCCTTGTTGAGGTCACTGGATTCGCTCCAGCCTTTACCCGTGATCAGTACCCTCTTCATGCCTTTCGGTGGGCCGGCTTTGGACCAGACGAAATCGTAGGGTTCAACATAAATGTCTGTCGGGCCAGGTCCAGGAACCACACGTTTTGCCTTCGAGCCCTTGGCAGAAGGTGTCGGCATGAACGTGACGTTCTGCCCAGTCACCAGAGGCGCTCGACCTTCGACGTCATCAAGGTGGAAAAAGTACTGCTCCCTGTCCTCCCCTTTGATGAAACCGTACCCCTTGATGGGAACAAAACTGATGACGACACCTGCGATGCTACCGGCGGCTCTACTGTCCATGTCTGCCACGTAAATCTCTCCATAGTCATACGTCACTGGTAGCCCGTCTGCTGCTTCATCCACCCCGAAGCTCAGCACAACGTTTCAAAGAACCCGCAGCCGTTACTGGCCTGCAGGCCCTCAGCTTCGCAGATGGATACGAGACATATGCGTAGGGGAATTCGCAAAAACAGTGGGTATTTTTCAGCAGGAATCGCCGCCGCTCGAGAGCTCACGGTGACCTTCAGGTTTGAAGTTGGCGCGGGGTGGACGGTGGGCAGCTTTTTCAGGGTTCGGTGGGCAGTTGAACGAACGTTTCTTGGTCGTAATTTGCTAAGGCCAGCAAGACAACTCGCTTTCCATTGAGTGAAATTTCCTAGAAAATCCGGACCGCTTGTATGCGCCCAATCTCGCGGCTAGGCTTCGACTGTCACTGCTCATCAGTGATCAGGTTTAGCAGCCTGGAAATAAACATTGGGCGCACAGCGCCACCCTAGTCGGGCGCTATTTTTTTGCCTCCGCTTTATGGTGGCTGTGCGCAGGGCATCCTCACGGGTGCGCCGGGTTCCCAATGTTCCGGTCTGCTAACCTGCGTACAGCTGCCACCTCTTCGTTTAGCAGCGATAACTGGCAGTTCCACTTAACATTGGAAGTGCAAATGTGTTCAAAGTAACCCCCAATCCGCCTGCAATACCCAACGTTGAAACCATCGATCCTCGTATCGCCGACCGGGCTTTGTCTCACTACAACCTCGGCCCGGGCGCGGGATCAAAACCTGCCCCTGTCACCACGCTGCACGATCACCTGAATGAACCCAGGCATCAGGAAGACGCCCTGGCCAACGTCTACTCGATTCTGCAATCCGCTGCGGCCACTGCTTATGAACACGCTGACAACCAGACCGGTTCGAACCGTAAGGTGGCAATGGGTGTGGTGCATTTGATTGAGCTGGCACAGCTGAGAATGGATTCGGTACTGGATGAGCAGGCGATCAGCTTCAGCGGCTGATAGCTCTTAAACGCTAGAAGAACGGGAAGCAGTGCTTCCCGTTCATTTTCACTTGAATATGAAAGCCGTGTCAGCCACCACAAGCAATTGTCTGAGACCTGCTCAGACCGGGATCAGAAACTCAAGGTACTGTCTGAGATCAGTTCACCACGACACTTGCCGCCTTGACCCAAACCTTATCAAGATATTTCGAAAACTAACGATGCAGCGTCCCATCACCCTGTGAGCGCCTCGAATTAGCAATGCACCAATGATGGCGAAATTCCATCACAGTGGTTGGAGTGCTGGGCTGGCTCAGCTAGAGTTCCAGCATCTATCAGCTTGGCGCTCAGTCGCTGAGCAGTCATCAGGGAAGAGAGTATGCAAATTCAGCATCTGGAAATCGCAAACTTCCGCAAGCTACTGTCTGTACGAATCGATCTCGCAGCTCAGACCACCCTGCTCGTGGGAGCCAACAACAGCGGCAAGTCGTCAGCAATGTTGGCTTTACGCAAGTTTCTTCTATCTAAAGCATCAGTTTTCAGACTGCAAGATCTGACGCTGTGCCACCTCGTCACTATTGATGCAATCGGCGAAGCCTGGGAGGCTGCAGATGATAGCTTCCCAGTCCCCGTGGCAAATGACTGGACGGATTGGCTGCCAACACTTGATGTATGGCTCGAAGCGTCTCAGGGTGAGCTTCACCACATCCGTGATCTCATTCCTAACTTCGCGTGGAAAGGTGGCCATGTCGGAATGCGGTTCCGCTTGGAGCCGGATGACATGCCAACTCTGTTCGCTGATTACCGTAAAGAGCGGGCACGAGTGAGGCTGCTTCGACAAGAAATTCAGAAACAGACAGCCCAAGGGGTGGAGCCACCCTCGCTTCCTCTCTGGCCGCAGAACTTGCATGACTACCTGAATCGGCGAATTGGTAAAATCTTCAAGATCCGATGGTACCGACTTGATCCAGAGCAGCTACGAGCCCCAGATCCTGCAACTCGTAAAGCGAACCAGCAACCGCTTGCGGCCACTGCAACGCCTCTCGAGCGCAACCCATTAACAGACCTGATTCGAGTCCACGAAATCAATGCGCAGCGCGGCTTTGGAGACAGCGCTGACGAAGGCGTCTTGGAAGGAGGACATGGATCGGGCAGGAAGCTCTCGGAGCAATTGCGAGCGTACTACAGCAGGCACCTAGATCCAGGCGATAGCCCGGATGTTTCAGATTTGGAGGCGCTCAGAGCAATCGAGGCCGCTCAAACTGCCTTTGACACCCGCTTAAGCACGAGCTTCGCGCCTGCGCTCCAAGAAGTGGCCGGTTTGGGCTATCCGAATAACTCCGATCCGTCCATACGAGTTGCTACCCGCCTCGCCCCTACCGACGGAATGAACCACGAAGCGGCTGTCCTTTTTGAACTGGACTCCGTGGGAGGAGCGCCTGGCGCACCACCTCTTCGACTTCCCGAGACGTCTAACGGGCTGGGCTACCAAAACCTCATCTCAATGATATTCCGATTGATGGCGTTTCGAGATGAATGGCTTAAGAAGTACAGAAGTCCTGAAGAGCAGAGCGCAACTGGAGTTGAGCCTATCCACTTGGTTCTCATCGAGGAACCAGAGGCTCACCTGCACGTCCAGGTTCAGCAAGCGTTCGTAAAACACGCCTACCATGTGCTGTGCAGCGACCCACTGTTAGCGAAGTACCCCAACCTCAGGACACAGCTAATGGTCAGTTCTCACTCCAGCCATGTGGCTCATGAGATTGACTACGAAAACCTAAGGTACTTCCGCAGACTCCCGTCTGGCATGGCCGGGGTACCAATCCCGGTCTCTACCGTGTCGAACCTTAGTACAGTCTTCGGCAAGCCCAATCAAACGAAGGAATTCGTTACCCGTTACCTTCGGGCCCAACATGCCGACCTGTTCTTTGCGGATGCGGTGATCCTGGTCGAGGGGGCCGCTGAGCGCATGTTACTTCCTCATTTTTTGAGGCAACACTTCCGCTTCCTTGACCAGTGCTACATCACCATCTTGGACATTGGGGGAAGCCACGCGCATCGTCTTCGGCCTCTGATTGATGCATTGGGTATCGTTACTCTGGTGATAACCGACTTGGACGCCGGTCTCCATCAGGTCGGCAAACCTGTCGAGCGGAAGAAAGACCAATCCACTAACAACCCAACAGTGCGCCATTGGATGCGAGCAGCAGGCCTTGGACATGATGTGGACTCACTACTGGATCTGCCCTTCGACAGTAAAGCTCAGCAGATTGACGATCTGTTTTCGATCAGGATCGCTTATCAAACACCCATTACTGTTCGCTTACCCAAAACAGGGATGGACGTCGAAGCATTACCAAATACGTTTGAAGACAGCCTCGTGCTGAGCAACATTGATCATTTTGCTGACAAAGCAGGACGCGGGCTGATGCGATCCTTTTCCAAGGCGCTACGTGAAGCTGAGACCTCCCTCGAGCTTGGCGCAGAGCTGTTCACCAAGCTCAAGGATGGTGATAAGGCTGAGTTCGCCTTGCACGTTCTCGGCGACTCTAATTTCTCCCATTTGGCAGTGCCGACTTATATCCATGAAGGCCTGACGTGGTTGCAGTCCAAGCTCGAAAGAAAAAGCAAAGAACTATTGGTCATCCCATCAGCGATTGTCGAGGTGACGCCATGAGCCACCAGCCAGAAGCTGCTATGGATGATGTTCCAGATGCCGACCAGATTATTCAGGACTGTCTGAATCTCGATCATCCGAAGAGTTTTTTCCTATACGCCGGCGCTGGCTCTGGAAAAACCTATTCGTTGGTCGAGGCAGTGAAAAATCTAAAGAATAGGGAGCGGCAACGACTGACTTTTGAAGGACGTCAAATTGCGATCATCACCTATACCAATGCGGCGTCCGAGGAGATTTCCCGCCGTCTTGAACACGATCCGCTGGTGGTTGTGTCAACCATCCACGCCTTCTCCTGGCGGATGATTCAGGGCTTCAATGAAGACATTCGTGAGTGGCTTCGAGTCAAACTCACCGAAGACATCGAGGAGCTTAATGAAAAACTCGGAAAGGCCCGAGGGCAAAACAAGACCTTTCTAGCAAACCAAGCTTCGAGGGATAGCAAAGTTCGTCGGCTCGATTCCCTGAATGAGATATCGACATTCACTTACAGCCCTACTGGCGACAATCGCGGTAGGCAGGCCCTAAACCATAGTGAAGTCATTCAAATGGCTGCTGCTTTTATCCAACAGGCTCCATTGCTAAACGTTATGGCAGATCTGCACCCGGTACTGTTGATCGATGAGAGCCAAGATACCTACGGGCCGCTCATGGACGCTTTTCTGCGAGCACAATCCCTCATCCCTGACCGGTTCTGCATCGGGCTTCTCGGCGATACCATGCAGCGCATCTACAACGATGGAAAGGTGCACTTGGAGGAAGCGATTCCTCGAGACTGGGCCGTACCCGAAAAACGTATGAACCGTCGCTGTCCAACACGGGTGGTTGATCTTATCAACGTAATCCGTGCAAGCGCAGACAATCATCAGCAAACGCCAAAGCCCGACGCCATAGAAGGTACGGTTCGAATGTTTTGCACCCTACAGACTCCAGGTCAAGGTTTCGGGTTGGAGGAAGACATCTCACACCGCATGGCAGCTATCACCGGCGACGCTCAATGGGCATCTGGTAAGGATGGAAGAAAGACACTGATCCTTGAACACAAGATGGCTGCACGTCGGATGGGGTTCGAGGGTGTGTTCACGCCGCTGTATGGGGTTGAGCACCTGCGGACGGGACTACTGGACGGAACCCTGCCAATCTTGAAACTGTTCTTCGAACGGGTAACCCCTATTCTTCAAGCTGCCAAGACGGACAATTTCAGCCTCATGGAAGCTGTACGGCTTCAGTCTCCGCTTATCGACCCTAAATCCATGAAAGAGGCGCCTGACCAGTTAGCCTTGCTTGAGAAAGCAGGAGACGCTACTAAATCGCTGTGTGAACTGTTCAATGACAATGATCCCCTGATAGGGGACGTCGCTCATGCCCTGTTCGAAACAGGCCTACTAGATCTTCCTGATCGCCTTGTAACAGCTCTATTGCTGGGTACCACAACTGATGACCCTCCCGATACATCGGATCGTGATGCATTAGAAACCCATGCATACCAGGTTCTACTGGGGCGTCCCTTCTCGGAAATGGCTGCGTTCGCTGGCTATACCGAGGGGCTATCCCCCTTTGACACGCACCAAGGTGTGAAGGGGCTGGAGTTCCCCAGGGTGATGGTCATCCTCAATGACGAAGAAGCGGGCGGTTTCCTTTTCAGTTACGACAAGCTCTTGGGGGTCAAACCAGCTTCTGATGGCGACGTAAAAAATCAACGTGAGGGCAAAGATGATTCCTTGGCTCGCACTCGTCGTCTGCTCTATGTCACTTGCAGCCGAGCCGAAGAAAGTCTCGCGATTGTGGTTTACACCGCTCAGCCTGGGATAGCTAAGCAGCGAGTGATCGAGGCTGGTTGGCTCAAGCCCGAAGAGGTCGATCTTCTGTGAGGTTCACTACCAACAACATGACTTCTCTTGACGGAAGTACTGAAGTGCCAAGTAGCACAGTGCCTGGCTTCGGCTAGGTGAGTAGCCGCCTAAATCATTCAGACCTTTGCTGCGATCAACTGTGGGCTTTCGCAAGCCCATCGTGCCCCTCAGGCCTGAGTTTGACACCGGGCTGATATATCCCACCGCTTGCTGGCCCGACCTGCTACCCGTTTATGAGCTGACGTCGCGTCGTCATGAACACCACGGCCGATGGACGTGGAATCAGCGGTCTTGGCACAATGTTCACTTGGAAAGGAACCCACCCAAGGAACACCATGGCCCGCCCCGTACACCCCCTGCGTTCAATATTGATGATTGTCGGATTGCTGATGAATGTGGGCACGCCTGCCGTGGCGGCGTCCTTCGATTGCCAGAAAGCCTCGACACCGGTGGAGCGAGCTATCTGTGCCAATCCCGAATTGAGCGAGCTGGACAGCACCCTCAGTGCGCACTACAACCGGGCAATCACCAAGCTGGCACCCGATCAGCGCGATGCCTTACGCACTGGTCAGCGTACCTGGTTGAAAGCCCGCAACGCCTGCGCCGCTGAACCGGACAAACTGGCTGCCTGCCTGCAACCGCTGCTGAGCCAGCGGGTGATCGAGGTGGGTACGCTGACTCAGCCGGACACGGCGGCCCTGGACGCGACCATCGCCAGCATTCCCTACCACCCGACCGAGGCGGCGCAAGGGCTGAGGCGTTATCCGAGCAGTGAGTTAGCCGCGGCCTGGCTGGTTTACCTGCATCGTTTTGAGCCGGCCAGCGGGGTGACGCAAGAAGAAGCCGAAGCGAGTCGCCAGCAGGTACTCAAGGCACTGGCTGACGATGACTTTGCGCGCTCGGTATTTAGCGACATTGAGAATGATCAGTCAGTGAGTCGCGACCGGGTCGAGTTGACGCTGCTGCGCATGATGATCGAACGGGCACAATACGCATTCTTCGCCGACCAGCGCGCCTATGTGCACTGCTTTGTTTTCTCGCGCCAGGGTGAGGCTGCCTACGACGCCTTCGGCTCGCTCTACGGTTCTACCCGAGACACCTTTGCGCCGATCTGCGCACCCCAGGGCAACCTATTTGAACAAGGTCCCTGGAAGCAACTGAGCGGCAGCTTTAACGAAGCGCTGTCTGCGGCGAGCGGGAATGCCGGCACCATTCGCTTTGCCAGCTATGCCGAATGGCACTTGATGGCGCTGCGGGCTACGGTGTCTCCCCGGGACTTTCTCAAGGCGCCGGCTGCAAAAGCGGATGATCCCGAACAGAACGTGCGTGACTGGACCGACGACAAGTCCTGGCCGAAAAAACAGCGTCAGCAGGCCTTGGCTGCGGTTGAACCCGCCCGACAGGTGACCAGCACCTGGTTACAGCACGAGCGTGGTTTATCGGCGGACGAGGCACAACAGGCCGCTCGGGAAATCGTTCGGCAGTGGATGAGCCAGCGCCTGGATTTCATCAGCGAAAACAGCGGGGGCGAGTAAACCCCGCTGCCCCTCCTCCGTACCGGGTGACGCCTCCTGGGTGGAGAGGCCTCAGGGCATTTTCAAACTGGGCAGTGCCGCCTTGCCCTCGGCAGTCAGGATTGGCTGCAACTGGTCCCAGCTAAAGCTCAGCTCAACGTCGCAACCATCGCCCGTGGCGCGCGTCGAGAGCTTTATGCCCTGAGTATCAAATGTCAGGTCCGAGTCGGAGTAGCTGGGGGCGTGGCAGCCTTCGGCCTCAACCTGATCCTCGGCCCCCTTGGGTTGCTTTACCATCCAGGCGCCGAACTTGGCGGGCAGTTTGATATTGCCGTAGTAAGGATCATGCCACTCGTAGCGTCCACCCAGCCAAGACCACGGGTCAACGCTTTCACCGGTTTTCAGGTTCCAGGTGTGCCGACCCCAGCTGTTACCGTTTAAGCCGTAACCGGCGGTCCAGCGATAGAAGTGGACGGTGATCCATTGCGACGACCAATACGTGGGCTCGACGTGGATTTCACTGGTGAAGACCCCGCCACTGTTACCCAGGGAGTTGCGCCGTTCTTGGTAAAAATCTTTTTGACCTTCTGGGCTGATCGCTAGGCGTGCCAAGTCCTTATTGATCTTGGCAATGGCCGGGTCATCCCCTTCAAGCTTCAAGGTGACTTGTGCACCTTGGGTCTTCACCTGATAGGGGTGGTCCTGGAAGCTTTTTTTCTCGATCTTGGCTGCCGGCGGCACGGCGTCGATTGGGTCGTTATAGGTATCGCTGGTACAGTCTCTATCGTTTGATGAAGTGCCGATGCGCTCAAGGTGCAAGGGAGCTGGCTGGCTGTCCTGGCTCTTGCTCCACGCCCCGGTCAACACATCGCCCTGTGGTGCATCCAACCGCCAGATGCCGGTATTACCTGCCTCGACCCATGGCTCACCCGTCTTGCTCTGGGTCAGTTGAATGGGCGTCAGGAAGCGTTGGTAGTAGTAACTGGCACCCCCGAAAGGCGGTGCGTTGAAACAGACAGTGATGGGGCTTTTGCCTAAAGTGCCTTTCCAGACGCCAGCCAGGTCGGCATGGGCGAAGGACGAGAGGGTCACGAGGGAGAGCAGTAACAGAGGGCTTCGCATAGGAATCAGACGTCCGGATGTCCGATGAATGGGCTTACTGGTGGCGATCCTAGGGAGCGTTCGGATTTGAGTCAACCGCATGGGTGTACTCGCGCCCAGGCTGATCGCGCGACGGATCGTGTCCTCCTCATCCGTATTGCTGACATAGGCCAACAACGGGTATCGACGGTGTCTTCCACAACGACCTTGAACCTGGGAACAGGCGAACTCACCAAAGTCCCCATACAGCCAGGATCAATGAGTTTTTGGGTGAACGGTGGAAAGGGTGTGAAGCTCCGTGGGCGATTGAGAGAACGTTTCTCCACGGTGATTTGCTATGGCCAGCAAGACATCTCGCTTTCCATCGAGTGAAATTTCCTAGAAAATCCTGGCCGCTTGCGCCCGTTATTTTCGGTGGCTAGTCTGCGTTTCGTCACCGCCCATTCGGTGACCGGTTTTGACAGACCGATACTCACAGGCGCAAGCAGCGCCCCAATCACCATTGCAGGCGCGAGCCTGTCGTGCGTGTTTGTTATGGCGGCTGTGCGCAGGGCATCTTCGGGTGCGCCGGGTACCTGTGTCCGGTCTGTCAACCTACGTACAGCTGCCACCCTTCCCTGTTGACAGCAGGCGGTGGTAGCCCATCACAGGAGCTCCATCATGTTCAAAGCCACACCCAACCCGCCGGCGACACCCAGCCCATTAGACCTCACCCCTGATGCCGTCGATCGAGCATTGGCGCACTACATTTTTCCGCAGCCCTCCACATCCAAACGCTCTCGACCTGACAACGTCGCGAGTCCAAACCTTTGGGAGCAAGCCCTCGTCGATGCCTGTTCCATTCTCGAATCAGCCGCGGCCATGGCCTACGATCATGCAGACAACCTCACAGGCTCAAACCGCAAGGTCGCCATGGGCATTGTTCATCTGATTGAGTTGGCGCAACGCCGAGTGGACTCAGCGTTGGAGGAAAAGCTTCGAGGGTTTCGGGCCTGACTGAAGTGGACCTGCGGCAGCGTTTGCTGAAGATGGTCTGGTAAGGGGAGCGCGCTTTTCTTACCAAAACGGTAACCGTCTCAAAGGGCGGTTACCGAATCAGCAAGCCCTCACACCAGCCCGTCGGCGATCCAACGCTGGACTAGGTTCCAGACCATGGTCAGGTTCATTTTCCATGTGGCCCTGCCGTACAAATCAGATCTGAATCGAGGGCAAACCCCAGAGGTGCCACTGCACACTCAATTCTCCCGATCATCCCTTCAATCCATCTGCTCGAACCGCCGCCGCTTCATGAACAATCCCATCCCCATCGCCACGGCAAAAACCGACAGCAACCCCAGATCAAACCCCAACAAGCGGGTCTGACCTGCCACAACGCAGCCAACCGCACCCGCCGCCACCAACACCACTCCTAGCCACTTGCGTAGCAGATACGGTTTGAGGAATTGATCGAGCAGAAAGGACACCACCAAGGCAATGACCAATTGAGTAATGTCGGACATGTACGTCTCCAGTCAAGTCTTGATGATCAATGTCGAGAGGGTGCGTTGCGGGCCGATACCGCCGTTGACCTGCGCCTCGATGCTGACCAGTACGTCGCCAGCATGGTAGGTGGGTAGGATTTCATTGGCATACGTGCGCACACCGGCCCCTACAGGTATCGCCACGTAAGAGGGGGCCACGGCCTTGGCGGCGGCAGTGAAGGCCATGCCTGCAAGGTTGGCGATCGTGGTGCGTTGGGCGTTGAGGGCATCGCCCTGTTGCCGGGTCAACGGCTTGGAGATGCCGATCATCATCACGCACGGCAGGTTTTTGGCCAGCATCTTGTCGTACACCTCGACGACCTTGCTGTTGACCTCATAGTGGGCGCTTTTTGCCTCGCCAAAATGCAGCTCGCGCAGGCGTCCGCGTTCACTGTCGGTGAGCGTGATCTGCGAGACGTTGAAGACGATCCCGTGATTGCCCATGTATTGAAAAGTCCCTTCGAACTTCATCGCGCGCTTCCTTTCGGCACAAAGGTGGCGATTCTCTACAAGGAGCGCATTGAGTTCAAATCATTTCACCTTGCTGGCAAGGCGGCGGGTGCCTTCATCGATCAGCTCGCACAGGTGTAAGCGTCCGCCGCACGCGCCTCCCATCGCCTTCGCGCGCGTCGTGGCGACGGTGAGACTGGGCGGCTCTTGCTGCAAGTCTGGTGAGGGGGAGTTACGGTCCTCTCACCAGACCTGCAGCAATTTCCGTAACGGTTATCGAATCCTCAGGCCCTCACACCAGCCCGTCGGCGATCCAACGCTGGACCAGGTTCCAGACCATGGTCAGGCTCAAGGTGGGTTCGCACTCGGTCATCGACATGGTCACCTTCAGGATGGATCGTGGGTCCCGCACGTTCGTGCCCTGCTCTTTCGTCAGTCGGACCCAGTGCTTCCACAGGAGGTGCTCTTCTTCAGAGCGAACCTGGGGCCAGCTCCCCTTTCGATGGGGAATCCCCAGCATGTCGCGCCAGACGGCGACTTCTTTGGCGGGCAAACCAAACAACTCAGTGATCATGGGCGTGCTTGCACCCAACCTGATCGCACGACGGATCGTGTCCTCTTCATCCGTAATGCTGGCATGGGCCAACAGGCGGTGGACGATGGTGCTGTCCACGAAGACCTTGAACCAGGGAACCGGTGAGTTCACCAAAGTCCCCATGCTGCAAGGATCAATCAGGGTTTGCAGATCTTTCTCTTCGAAGCCCATAGCCAAGCAGCTGCGCAGTTGACCATTTTTGATGTTGTCCAAAACTTGAAAGGCGATTGCCAGATTCAAAGGGTGCACGTGTACCTCCACCATTCCATGGTTTTTTAACGGCCTCATTGACGAGCCGTTCGTCCTCAAGCCCGATAGTCCATTGGGCTCTATGTGTTTTCACGATAGGCATTGCGCTGGACACTCAGTATCTCGACACCTGCCCAGCCCTCCATACGGCAGGCCAGCTCATACAGAAAGCCATGGCTTTTCAATTGCTCCGCGCTGAGTTTGAGCTGGACCGTGTAGGTTGTATCGCCAGTGGTATCAGGACTCAAGTCCATTTGTTTTTCTCCCTGTTATGGTTATCGCTTCCAGGTGCGATAGACGGTGATCACTGAACGGCCGACGTCCACTTTCCTCTGTGAACCTACGAAACCGATCCAGTGACTCACCGAACGATTCCGCTCTACAGCCGCTCAATTTTATGGTGCCCCTAATTATGTAGTGCTTCCCTGAAGGATCAGCTGTCAGAAAAGGCGCTTCATCCAAAATGAAAAGCATGCGTCAATTGTGAGGCGACTGTTTTCTTTAGGAATGCGTCAAAGATCGCGCAGTTTTCCAATAGATAACAGCGCCCTCTGCTCCCCGAGTAACGGTGCCCGGTGAGCGTATATCTGTGCACAATTAAATTGTCCATTTCCCACAGCACCACCGGAAGCGGCTGACTATCTCACCCAGTGAGTTTGAATCGATGATTGGGTCTGGTTAGCTGTCGTTGGCAGCACCTTCCCAAGTGGTCGTGATCTTCGAGGCCACGGTGTGCAGATAGCACATTGATCATCCCTAGTTCGCCCAGCATTCGGAAGCGCGAACAGTCGTCGACACCCTCGCCGATCGAATGCCCCAACCCCACCGTGACGGAGACCTACCGTCAGGTGGTGTCTCCTTGTCACGTATCCATTGAGTAGGAGACACCATGAGTATATCTATGGCTGTATTTGACGCGCTGTCAGCCATCAGCGTACCACCGGAAAAAGCCAAAGCCGTCGTAGAGGCTTGGGAGGCCGAAGTGCGAAACACAGCAACGAAATCCGATCTGGTACGAGCGGAAAAGCTGCTGATCCAAAAAACCGTCGATCTAGGTCGAGAGCTGCGTGGCTCGATCAAAGAGCTAGGCGACACGGTCAAAACCCATGGCGAGCAGATACACACGCTCAGCCAAGCGATAGTTACCCAAGGGATCGAGCTTCGCGCTGAAATGAAGGAACAAAACAGCTCGATCCGTACTGAGATGAAGGAACAAGGCAGCAAGCTTCATGCTGAGATCAAAGAACAAGGCAGCGAATTTCGACTTGCAATGGAAAAACAAGGAGGCGAGTTCCGGCTTGCCATGGAAAAGCAAGGTAACCAGCTTCGTACTGAACTCAAGGAGCAAGGCAGCGATCTGAAGAAATCCATTACAGAGTTAACTGCAAAAGTTGATAAAAGCTTGACCCTTGTCTACTGGCAGCTCGGCGTGGTTTTCTTAGTCTTTGTTATTCCAGTAGGAAAGCTTGTTTTCGATTATGTTGTTAAAGAATGGCCGCTCTGACACATTGCCTCACCACTCTACCGGCAGGTTTCGACCTGTGGTTTAAACGCTTCAAGACGTGGGCACTGTCTACGTTGCTCTGAAACACCACCATTTCTGCCCATGCGGGGAACACTCCCCGTCCGGGCGCAGTGTCTCTCCGTTTTGGGCTTTTCCTGGAGAGACCTATGAAACTAGATATACCGACACCGCAACAAGATGCGCTGCTCGACCTGCCTATCGTTTTTACGCCGAGGGCGTGGCATGAGAGTGTTTACATAGCGAAGCCACTGAACATCGCCGAACAGGGCTTTCGCTTGACTGCAGTGCTTCAGGCCGTTCGCAATGCCATCATTCAGGAGTCTTGGGATGATGAGCCATTGTTCTTTGACTTCAGCCACAAATGCTTTCCCTTTACGGGTGAGCGATCGGCACTGGCTCTGTTGGATCTGCGTCTGGTAGTAGACCGTACGGAAGCAGAACGGCATGTGCTGACGCTCATGCTCAGGCATGAAGCCGAGGCGCTTGAGAAGCGGATTCCTGGAGAGCTCTTTGCTCTCGGTGAAGTCGTCATGACCCTTGGTGTAGAAGCGCTCGTTCAACAAGGTCTGTTGGACATAGCGCTCTATCTGGACCGTCACCTTTGTGGTGATTGGGGAGAGCTACCTGGGGCGGACAGACTGAAAAACGAACGGGCGGTACTGACCGGCGCCAGCCTGTTCTCGCGATACGACGTTGACGTTGGAGCGGCGAAGAAGCTCTGGATCATCACGTCGGCAGACAGGGGATTCACCTCCCTGCTCCTGCCTATTGAACCCACCCTGCCCCAGTTCGACTGAGGCTCACTGACCGCCTACCCGACTTTTCAGGCGAGTAGGCGGTTTTTGGCTTTCCGCGCTTTGTGATCAGTATTACCGCGTTTGAAGGCTTGCGTGATGCAGGTAGTCACCCAGGCTTCACAATCTCCTACACCTGCTCAATGCCATTCAACGCTCGATAGACTCCTTCGGTCGCTTGCCCAAGGATGTCACCTTCATAGAACGCGCGTGCGCCTCGAAACGACACGGTAAACAGGAACCTGCCAACTCCAAAGCAGAATAGCCGAGCGTTACAAAACTCCTTTGAAATGAGACACGTATCTTGCCAATCTTGATGTATACATCAATAATCGCGTCGGCGTATTGCTCGCTAGGAGGTGCCGTATGCGAACACTGCGAGAACTCGGTGCGGAGGTCGCGATTAGACGCCGCGCACTGGGCCTGAAGCAATTGGATGTTGCCAAACGTAGCGGCGTGACTGCTGAATCTTTGTCTCGCTTCGAGCGAGGCCGAACCTCCGAGTTCGGAAGCCGAAAGCTCATGGCCGTTTTAGCTGCGGTGGGAATGGAGCTCGCCTTGGTCGAAATCTCGTCAGACCAATGTCAGCCCCCGAGAGAAACCACTCGAACACACGGACGCCCAACCTCCGCTGGTCTAGAGGCCTAAAGCATGCGCCCACTGTTAAACTGTTAGATTAAGAGCCAGGTTTCTGGTGATGGAGTAATGCAATGAAATCGGTTGAGCTTTTCGCTGGCGCCGGCGGGCTTGCGATGGGATGTGAGATTGCCGGTTTTGAGCACCTCGCCGTGGTGGAGTGGGACAAATGGGCCTGCGATACCGTGAGAGAAAACCAGAAACGTGGCTACCCAATCCTGGCGGGCTGGAATCTGCACGAGGGAGATGTGCGCGAATTCGACTGGTCCTCAATTCCGCAAGATATTGAACTGTTAGCGGGCGGTCCTCCATGTCAACCATTTTCTATTGGTGGCAAGCATAAGGCCCATCAGGACAACCGCGACATGTTTCCCGCAACCGTCGAGGTGATCCGCCATCTTCGGCCCAAGGCGTTTATCGTGGAGAACGTCAAAGGCCTGACCCGCTCAACATTCGCGAACTATTTCCACTACATCCAATTGCAATTAGAGTTTCCCGAACTGCCGCCGAACAAGGACGAGGACTGGGCCGACCACTTGGCACGTCTGCAGGTTGAAAAAACGTCTGGAAAACGCAAAGGCAAGGGACTGACGTACAACGTAATCCCCACGCTGGTGAACGCGGCCGACTATGGCGTCCCGCAGAAGCGCGAGCGTGTGTTCATCATTGGCTTCCGTGACGATCTTGACATCGAGTGGTCATTCCCCGCACCCACGCATAGCCATGACGCGCTGCTCTATGATCAGTGGGTCACTGGGTCCTATTGGAAGCGCCATGGCATTCCGCAACCAGAAAGACCCACCAAATTTGCTACGCGTGTAGCCAAGTTGCGCCAAGCCAAGGAACCACCGCAGACATTGCCATGGCGCACCGTGCGTGACGCGATTCAAGGTCTCCCCGACCCAGAATCTCGAGCAGCCTCGCGTGTACCTAACCATCTGTTCCAGCCGGGCGCACGCGTATATCCAGGCCATACCGGAAGCCCGTTGGATCTGCCGGCCAAGACATTGAAAGCAGGAGATCATGGCGTTCCTGGTGGCGAAAACATGCTGGTAAGGGACGACGGAAGTGTGCGTTACTTCACCATTCGCGAAAGCGCGCGGATACAAACATTCCCGGACGGTTTCCGCTTTCATGGAAGCTGGACCGAAACTATGCGCCAACTTGGAAATGCCGTGCCAGTCGTCCTGGCACAACGTGTGGCAAGCAGTGTCGCAGAGCAATTAGCATTGGCCGAGTTAACCCGGCTCGCCAAGATCGAACAGGGTATTAAAAGGAAGAGCGCGTGACAGGCAAGGTCATTCCATTCAATCCGCTGGACAAAAAAAACCTTGGCGCCAGTGTCGCCGAGGCCTTGTTAAGCAAAGAGATTCATCCGCTGAGCGATCTACCGGTATTCGAGGGCGCGGGAATCTACGCGATCTACTACACGGGCGACTTTTCGGCCTATCAAGCCATTTCCCGCCTGAACAATGACGGCAAGTTCCTACTTCCGATCTATGTGGGCAAGGCGGTTCCCGCCGGCGCACGAATGGGAGCGAATCAGGAGTTGGCGGCTGGCAAGGTATTGCACAAACGGCTGAAGGAGCACGCAGAGAGCATCAAGGCGGCCGAGAACCTTAATACTGAAGATTTCCACTGCCGCTTTCTGGTAGTAGACGACATTTGGATTCCACTAGGTGAATCGCTGATCATCGCCAGGTTTACACCCGTCTGGAACTCATTGATAGACGGTTTTGGCAACCACAACCCCGGCAAGGGGCGACACGCGGGCATGCGACCACGTTGGGACGTATTGCACCCGGGACGTGCCTGGGCACTGAGTTTGGCGGAGCGTCCCGAGACTGCGGCGCAGATTGGCCAGGACGCCGAAACATACCTGAGGGTTCTACCGGCCTGCTTATCCGGGCAGTTCATCGAAGCCGAGGGTGAGTAATACAACGTCACCGTGATGAAGGCATCAGGAGTGAACTCCATGATCCTGTCATCGCGGTAAATCAGGCGCGGTGAAAAAAAGAGAACACATGGAGTACTTCAAGGAGCTGGAGTTTGACCTGCCTTCGGCGCTGTTAACGCAACTGGTGAACCTGTTCACAGAGATGACGCCGGGGCCACTAACAGAGGAAACGGTTTCAAATACGCCGGAGGCACAAGGGGTCTACCAATTATTCCTCGATGGCGAGTTGATCTATGTTGGCAAGACAGACGCGGATGCGGGGCTGCGCCGCAGATTGTCGCGACACGCGAAGAAGATTCGCTCCCGACTGAATCTGAGCCAAGAGCAGATTACCTTCAAGGCCGTGCGGGTCTATGTATTCACCACCATGGATCTGGAAGATTTACTCATCAAGCACTACCGGGCCTTGGAAACCCCACTGGCGTGGAACCTCAGTGGGTTCGGCTCCAATGATCCCGGACGCAACAGAGACGAGTCAGTGGTCAAGGAAGGGCACTTTGATAGCCTATATCCAATCGACCTGGATTTTGAAGTCGAAATCGTGCAGTTGGAGGGAGATCATAGTGCGGCGGGAATCCTCAAGCAGTTGAAAGATCAGTTGGCCTACACGGTTCGCTTCCAGAACAGGGGTGGCAAATCCAAAAGGCCTCATCTCGATCTTGAGGGTGCTTCGGTGCGGCTATGCTCCAAGCGGGATAGCGTTCGGAACATTTTACGCCAGGTCAAAGGGGCTTTGGGGAGTGATTGGCAAATCACCGCGTTGCCAGGCTATGTGATCATCTACAAGGAAGGGAAGCACTACCCTCATGGTGAGGTTATCCAGGCCACTACGTAGCTGGTCTCGCCAAGAAAAGTCGAACGCGCTGCTCTAGCGCGTCCAGATTTCGTAACTCGCACTCCCAGATTATTAACGCTTCCCATCCCACTTCGTTCAGCCTTTGGAGATTGAACTCATCTCGCACCTTATTGCCTTCAAGCTTCGCTCGCCAGAACTCCTGATTGGATTTTGGAACACGTGCCAAAGAGCAATTCTTGTGCCGATGCCAGAAGCATCCATGTACAAAAATGACCTTCCTCTTGCCAGCGAAGACCAGATCGGGCTTCCCTGGCAGCTTAGCGCCATGTAGGCGATATCGAAAGCCGGCCCCATGAACCAGTCTGCGCACCACCATCTCCGGCCGGGTGTTCTTCGCCTTAACCAGCGACATGACATGGCTACGTTCTGCAGGAGTGATACTGTCCACCATACTTGAATTTCCACGACAATTGACCTAAACCGCTCATCACGCAGTCTTCACGGTTGAACCTATAGCCGCATGAGGCAGTGGCGGGCGCTTGGATATCCGCTATCGCCTATTCTCCCACAGCGACCGCCAAGTCGATCATGTTGCTGATCTCGAAGACATTTTTCATGTCTCGCTCAAGAGTATATCCCCCAAGCGAGTGCTGACCTGATGCTTTTGTGATCGACGCAAACTCAACTCTAGTCATTCGATCAGCAAATAACGACACAAGTTACGCAGTCGTTTTTGTTGCGAACACACAAGATTTAGCTCGAGGTGGGCTCGCTAGCATAGGCCATAGAAATGGCCCCGCTTTCCATCCAAGATCCGGGCCACCCTCTTGCTTCAGAATAACAAGGGCCGGTGCCAATCTAGTTGGCGCTTTCACCAAATTACGAAGTTCCGCAGTACCGAGAATAGACAACCCGGACCTATCGCCAGATGCCGATTTTGATAGCTGTCGTCCCTCCTCGACCAAAATTAATATTTTTCCAGAGGCCTTATTCGCGTAGTAATGAAGTAACCCTTTCATAGCATCCCAGTCGAACCCAGGCGCACCGTCCATCACCAGGGAGTTGGAAATTATGTCAAGAAGCGCTACTGCATCTTCAAGATCAATCTCAGAGAATATCTTGTTTCCAATGCACTCTTGTGGAATGAGCTTTTCCGCTTCCTTGACCAGTTTTTTCAGATGAGTGTTTGCCACCGTATTAAATCCAGTAGGCGTCAAAATTTCATTTGGCCTTATAGCAATCACATCACTGAGGGATATCTTGCTGGGCGCACAGGGTATAATTCCATTTTTTGCATCATTTTGGATAAAAACAACACCTTGATCGTGCGACCCATCTTCAAACGCTTCGCGAAGAGCGGTTTCCAAACTATGTATCTGGACCAATCTTGAATACACGTCTCTGGAGGTATAGAACCGGGTTACAGCAAGGTCGGCCTGAGGCCTCGCACCATACATCCGGGAATGCTGGAGAACTGTATCAGCTTGCATCCTCTTAGGATTCCTACCGTAATAAAAAGCCAAGAGACTGGGAACGGTAATACCTCGATCCAGGATACTTCCCCCAATAAAAATATTAGCTTTAGTTCTCAGTTTTAACTCCGCCGTCTCAGGATCAAGAAGAGGCTCAAGTTGAACATCCGAATTTACGCGCTGCACATTAAGCTCACCGTCATCTATCAGCTTACACACATCAAAATAGGCTTGCTTTTTATCCGGGAGATGCCCGCGATCAGCTTCGACAGATCTGCTAATATCACTATAGGCCTCATCAAAAACATCCCGAAGGCGACGATCCCTCTGTTGAACAGCTTCCTCAAATGCATTACGCAATTTCTCAACTGTTTCCCACTGCCAATTATGAGCCTCTCTCTGAGTATCATTATGCATAATCATCGCATATTTCTGAAGGGGCTGATCCAACTCCTGTTGTTGTCGTCGCCTAATTGCGACCGACAACAAAAAAGTAACAAGACTAAGACGTAAAGCCTTAATGTTATCACTAGTCCATAAACGATCCTCCCTGATAGTTCGCCCATCATTAGATCTCAGCGCGTCATGCTCTCTCCCCTCAACCTCCATATAAAGATAATGACGCGGATCATCTGCCCCATACCCCCCAAAATATGCTTCCCCCCCGACATAGGCGTCATGTATAGGCAGCAACTCTGTAAAGCTAGGTCTCTTTGGATAAAAAACCTCTTCTGCTTCGCTTGCCCCCCCATAATTATCTGGCTGCAAATAGAGCGCATAGGGAGTGGCAGTCACCTGGAGAAAATACACATCTTTTATACTGCCGCGCAACGCATCCATCTGATTTGCGATGGTGCCTTGTTCATATGCTTTTTCGCCTCGCCTCTTGGTAAATCTAATACTTGCCATATCAGCTTCATCATCAACAAGTAAAACGCGGCGATCTCTTAGCTCAGGATGATCCACCTCAAAAAGTTTTTGAATCCTATCTAGATTTTGCACCTGTTTCTTGGCGACAATTACTATTTTCCGTCTGCGTTCAGATTTGGTGAGGGGCAATGGGGCGGCCATGATATCGAACAGTACGATTTCATCGTTCTCGATAAACTCTTTAAAGTCTCGCCCGATACGCTTTACGGTTTGACTGGCGAGGGTCCGTGTTCCTTTTGTTAAAACAATGGCGATATCGTAATCTCGATCAAAAGCACGAGCGATAACACCTAAAAAAGCTCGCGTCTTACCTGACTGAATTTTTCCAAGCAGCATCCCCGGCTTATTGGGATCCTTTGCAGTGGAGAGCTGATCGACGACGTTTTCCACACACTTTTGCAGGTGTTCGTCATCATTTCTTTTCTCACGTAGCCGTGCGTAAAACCCCATCCTCGCCTCCATGCAGTTAGTGATGCTTCGTTTAGTATCGTATCGCACAAATTTTGTAGGGATTCAACATCCTGATGAATTTAGATCCGCCGCATAGCCTCATCAGGCGATCGCAACGCTTTCTCATCAGACGTGCCAGCTTTACGCAGCACGACCAGATCCTCACGCAAGACATTGGTGATTGACCTCCATGGAAATACTAGTCAGTCTTAATCCAGCCTGCGGCGACCCAATCGAGACTTTCCGGGATCATGTAGTGGTTGCTGGTCTCGGCTAAGCGTTGACTGACTAACTCTTCTGCTGCTTTGAACAACGTTTTGGAGACTTGAGCATCCAAGCCGGTATCACAATGAATAGTAGGGTTGAGCAGCCATTGACTCACAATTAATGGATTCAGTCGGGCATCGCTCCCGTTAACCTGAACTAACACAAACTCCTGGCGCAACCGTTTCCCTTGTGGCCCCTGCCAACGCAGCATAGCACCGAGCAAAGCCCCCTCCCCCAGCTCAGGGGTGACGATTGCAGCTACCTGACCACCAAAATCATACTGACATGCCTTGCCAAGCAGGTACTGCATTAGCTTGGAGTTGAGATCCAGCATGTGAGTATTCGGGCGGTTAGCAGCCAATAGGCGATCCAAGGTAGCATCCATTCGCGGAGAGCTTCTGGATGACAACCCCATTTCAAGCATGACCTGCTCAGGAAGTCGAATTCTTAGTAACCGGTCTTTATGAGTACGCTCTGCCAACTCAATGCCGAGTTGGTCAAACATACCCAAAACGAAACTGTAGAGGTGCTCGAGCGTGATCACCAACTCATTCCGTAACTCATTAGGATCACTGGTGGCGGCATAGGCGAAAAGTTCTCTATGTTTGGCGGCCGCAGTTTTTGCTTGATTCAGTGCTTCGTCAATGCGCTCACGGGTACGTTCAATACCGAGTTTGGTCGCTTGAAACAGGATATCCTCGACATCGACCAACTCAGCCAGCTCTCCTAGGATCTCGTCCCTCAGCCCATCGTTAAACTCATTCTGCTGCACCTGAGCGAGATCAATTACAACACTATCGATACGTTCGTACATCAAGTCAACAATAGACTGATCCAGGCTATCCGTTTGCTGGATATTGAAAACAACTACTTTCTTTTTCTGTCCATATCGGTACAAGCGGCCAATTCGCTGAACTAGACGCATAGGATTCCAGGGAAGATCGTAGTTGACCATGATGTGGCAACTGCGTTGGAGGTTGATACCCTCACCACCGGCCTCAGTCGAGATCAAGAAGCGGGCTTGGTCTTCGAAGCTTTTGATAGCTTCCCGCCGCTCGGCATGCTGCATGGAACCGTTGATGAGTCTTACTTGATCATCCCCATACCGCTCGGTGAGAGCTTCACAGAGATAGCTCTGAGTAGTGCGATATTCGGTGAAAACTAAAATTTTCTCATCAGGATTGTTCGAGTGGATCTTATCGATAATCTCGTTAATAAAAAGCTTTAGCTTCAGGTCGTTGGATTTTAGCGCCGCAGCCTCTTCGATGAGGTCTTTGAGCAGCTGTACCTCCCCAGCAAAGAATTCACGAGAGTCGCTAGCGAACTGCTCCTCCCACTCTCCTAGGTAGCGCTCATCGCGAGCTTCATCTGATGAAACATCATCCACAACACCGTCAAGAAGTCGTTGAAGGCGATTGCAGAGTGCGCGGTGTATCGCAGCAGCACTGGAGGCCGCCAATTTTCGATAAACGGTCATAACGAAACCAATCGTATTACCAGCTCGGCCCATTGCTTCGCTAACAGCGTAGCCTTGGCGCAAATAGCGTTGCAGGGTCTTATCGAACTCGATGGACTCGACACTGCTTGTTACCTGTAAAGCTTTAGTGATCTTACCTTGAAAGATGAAGTTACCCTCAGCATCAGTCACGTCCGCCTTATGATTGCGAAAAACCATATCGCGAAGAATTTCCGGTTTCAGATTAAGCATCAACAAATCAGTACGGCGTTCAGGCCGAAGTAGCTCCAGTAAAGCCACGAACTTATCTTGCATGCCTTGGTGCGGCGTCGCACTGAGCAACAACATGTGCTTGGCTTGACTACGTAGTGCTTTGGCAAGCTCGTATCGTTCAGAACTGTTCAGCTTTTGGCCATATTGGCGGCGGCTCAAACGGTGGCTTTCGTCAAAAATCACCAGATCCCAAGGCTCAGCTTGCAGTAAATTTTCGAGATGGCCCGCCTGCTTCAGCCGATCCATCGAGCCAATGACGCAGTCATGCATTTTCCACTGGCGAGGCTCATTGATGGAAAAGTCTTCACCATATATTTCGAAATCTTCCAATTTGAACTTGTGGTACAACTCCTCTTGCCATTGCTTGGTTAAACCTGCTGGAGTGATCAAGAGGATGCGTTTCACCAGATCACGCTGTCGAAGGGCATGCAGAAGCATCCCTGTTTCGATGGTCTTACCCAACCCCACATCATCCGCAATCAACCAGTTGAAGTTGCCCGATGCGAGGATGTGGTGCACTAAGTGAATTTGATGCGGTAATGGCTCAATCTCTAAATGCGAAAGCGCGCCGGTATTTTCATTCCACACCTTGATTGCCTGAGCCAACATTCGCAGGCGCAGACGCTCTGCATCTTTCGGCTCACACACATGAGCGGTGACAAATTTATGCTTAACACCTTTGACCTGGCGCAGATATTGATAAGGCATCCAGTGGCGCTTCCCGGCCTCAGGAAAGTCTACCAGTACCTGCTCGCTGCCCGCCAATAAACGTTGCTGCATGACGACACCCTGACCCAGCGAGCGGACGCCAGTGCCTGGAGTATTGTCCACTACATCCATGCCATTCTGAAAACCTGAGCGAACAGCCATAGCATCGACGTAGGCAAGCTTTCTCTCCGGACTGAACCAATGCACTTGCAGCTGACCAGTGGCCTCGATTGCTATTTTGACAATGCCTTTGCGTTCATCTTGGCCACTGGGCGACTTTTGGCTGACCCAGCAACCGGGTACATGAGTAAGTCTTAGAGGCTTCATGTGCTAATCCCTTATCTATATAGCGAGATTGGATTGTTAGAGATCGAATCAGCTTTGCCCCATCCTCAGGAGTCAGCAGTAAGGCGCCCTTGCTGAAGTGACCTTACTCAAGCTAAGGTCCTTGTGCTAGCCTTGGTATTGAGCTTCTGTGTACTAATAGACTCTGAGATTTCCTCACTGCCCGCCATGACCTCACTTGCGTGTTCATCAGCAGCACAGACTGGCACGACGACCGACTCTTCTGAGCAAACGGGTTGATCGCTGAAGTAACAACCGGACTCTTGAGGGTGCTTTGTTTGAAAAACACCATATGCCCGGAGCAAATTGGTTTTCTCAACCTCCAGCTCATCCTCTAACCCAAGATCGCTAAACTCCTCGACAGCCAGCTCGTAAGGGGAGCCAAAATCAAACGGCAGGTCCGGCGGCAGGCAGCCCTCAAGATTCGAGAAGCGGAACCAGAGATAACGGGCAAAAGCTTTGAAGACTCGCCGCAGCGTCATGTTTTCGTACCATGACGCAAATAGCTGCTCAAGGAAAACTTCGACCTCTTCAATTTGCGGCAGTGACTGAAAAGACCGGACAATTAATAGCGCTGTTGGCCAAGAGAGCACATGATGGGACAAACGACTACTACCGGTCTTATCAAACGATATCCAATAAATATCGTTCCCGGCCCAGATTACTTTTATATGTGCTGCTAGAATCAGCTCTCCAGGGGTTAATCCCTTGTCTATCTCCCGCTCTAGCGCAAGACGGGTCGCCCCCCAACCACTCATGACAAATATCTGCTGAATCAGTGGCAAAGCACTATGCGCCCAGTTAGCCTTTCCTATCAGTTCTACCGCCTTCTGTAGAGCCCGATCCTCACGGCTCAGACTGTCCAGCTGATCTGACGGACTTTTTACAGCGTCCTCATCACCGTCGAACACCTCATCTGGATCAAAAGCGTAAGCGGCGTAGTCGTCCTCTAGGTCAAGAAAGCTCTCTTGCTGGCTAGTTTCACATTCATATTCTTCGATGGACTCGAAGAGCGTCATACCTTGAAAATCATCATCTAAATCAAAGTCGTCTGTCAGCTCTCCAAAGCTCGAACCACTCTCTAGTTCCCGTAGTTGTGACTCTTGACTCAGTTCAACTGCGTCCTCGTAATTGAATCCGCAAAATCCTTCCAGCTCGCCAATCTGATCGAGCAATTCCGCCTCTGATGGTTTGACAAGTGTTTCGACGGCCTTGGCTTGAACAATAGATATATAAGGGGGTGTTCTCTCGGGGGTGTTAGCATTGCCATCGAGTCTCTTTGAAGTCGCACATGAGGGCTTAGTAAAGACTCTAATTTCATTTTTTTCATGGAGTAATATATAGGCTTTTCGGGCTGCCAGCCTGAGCGTTGGTTTCGCAGTACTGGTGAGGGCCCCATCCTGCTCAGGCTCCAGAGTACTTCCATATAACCCGACTGTTGCTGAATTGCTCGTCGCCCCATTGATTGCATGAAAATGCAGGGATGTTGTGCCCGCCTCATCCAAAACAGCCTCATCAGTTAGTAACGGATATTCAACAGCAGCCTGCTGGATAAATTGGAAAGACTCGTCAGCGTTGCCTGCGGATTCACAGACAGCGGTAGAGTCGCTCTCAAGCGACGTCAACCTCATCGCAATAGAGTTGATGAATGCCAGATCGGTCACGGTGGGGAGTTCATCCCCCCAAACATCAATTACAGGCTCAATGAACGCTTCTTGTTGACGCTCTAGTAGCTGTGCACGCCGCATGGCCTCCGCACTATCACTAGAGCGTCGCTGCAACATGTACACACGACTCAAAAGGTATAAACACTCAGGGTTTTCATCTAACTCAAGTGCCTTTAACAGCAAGGATTCGGCTGCTTGAAATTTTGATGCAGCTACCTGCTCGTTTACCTCACGCAGCAGTATTTCCTTACCTTTTTGCCTGCTTTTCAGCGACAGCACTGATGGCTTTCGACGTTTTTGAACATGCAGGATAAACTCAAGCCTGCGTTGTATTTCACCTACGGCGTGGTGGCTTTTCAAGAACTCACTAAGGAGCGCTCTAGCAGCAGAGCTCTGCCCTTGGTTGACCAGTAACGAAATGGCCTCCAGCAGCCCCTCTGAGGAGTGACCGTAAAGGCATGAGCGAATTTTCGTCTTCAGCTCATCTGGATCCGAGCCTGCAAAGCTCCAGAGCCCATCTAAAAGAGATTCCCAGTCCATTCTCTTACCAACTCCATAATGACCCAGCTCGAATGCGGTCAAGACAGAGGTGACATACCCACTCCATTGGCCCGATGGCTTGCATCGGCTACCACAATATCCGGACTGCTCAGACAGGTAAAGTCGAATGGCCATCTTTTGGCCATCTAGGCCCCGGAGTAGCTTGGCATCAGTGAAATTGCGGTCACAGCTGTTGACGGCCTTGAGTTTACCGCCATCGATGCCAACAATATTTTCTCCGAACAAACCCAGCGACGTAACCGTCCGGGCAATACACCTTGCGATCGACATTGAAACCCCACATCCGCAGCGCCCTTGCCGGCGAAACCGCTCAAGAAAAGCACGAACAACGGTCGATCGAAGAGACTGGTTCGCCGGCTTACGGTGCAAAGTCATGTGCACACGGGTCACTGACTACTTCGTATCAATGAGATAGCCCCTGGTGCTCGACTGCCTTCTGTGCGATGCGGGCACAATTGGAGGTTCGCCCCCCCCTTCAAGTGGCAGCCCCATACTCACTCATAAAATTTGCCGGCCAAAAGAATACTTGCGCAGCGTTGCCAGACATTTGACACGGGAGCATCTGTCGGGGAGCACCTGGTACTGGCCGTTGCCCACGAGGCCGCAGCATCGAGAAATGCATCCACAGAAACGTTCTCCCATCCCAAGGCGCCCGATCCATAGGGAGAAGATGCCGAGGTCTTTTCCAAGAAACGCTCCTGAGCGAAATCAGAGCCAAGGGCTTCTAGAAATCGGATGAAGGACTGCTCATCGCGTACGCCTTTCAGCAGTTGATCAAGATCGGCGGTCATAGGCCTCCTGGCAGCGATGTAAAGGAGAGAGAGTGGCTCGGGCGGTATGCTGCTGTACAGCGATGGGGTGATCAACCTTCTACTACCAACGCTCATGTTGGCTCGAAGGCTGCCATCCTTCAGCGGCCCCTTTTAACCACCAGGATCGAACACAGGGTCAGTGGTGCTCACGGTCTCTCACTGGAGCCGGCAAGAGTTCTCTCTTTCCCTTGAGTGAAATTTCCTAGAAAATCCTGACCGCTTGCGCCTGCCCATATCGGTGGCTATCTTCGAGCCGTCACTGCTCATCAGTGATCGGGTTTAGTAGCCCGCCGTTTGACTAGGCGCAAAGTGCCCCCTTCAGCAAGGCGATGTCTTTCGACCTGCGCTTTATGGTGGCCGTGCGCAGGGCGCCTTTGTGCGCGCCGGGCCTAGTCACCGGTCTACTAACCTGCGTTCGGCCGCCACCTTTAAATCGTTTAGTAGCGATGGTTGCGGCTCACTTCATTGACTGACTTGGAGTCACGCCACATGTTCAAACCTACCCCCAATCCGCCTGCAACCTCAAACATCGAAAGCATCGACCCTCGTATCGCCGACCGGGCGCTGTCTCACTACAACCTCGGTCCGAAGGCAGGTGCCAAACCAACGCCTGTCACCGTGTTGCATGATCATCTGCATGAACCCGGGAACCAGGAAGACGCCCTGGCCAACGTCTACTCAATTCTGCAATCCGCGGCGGCCACGGCCTATGAGCACGCCGACAACCAGACCGGTTCGAACCGCAAGGTGGCGATGGGTGTGGTGCATCTGATTGAGTTGGCACAGCTGAGGATGGACTCAGTACTGGATGGACAGGTAGTCAGCGTCAACGGCTGACCGCGTTCAAACGTTTGATGAACGGGAAGCGAGACTTCCCGTTCAATTGACTTTCAAAGCCCCACAGGCAATTGCCTGACACCTGCTCGGACCGAGACAAGAAACCCAAGGTAGTGTACGACTCAGCTGAACCACAACACCCATCAACACGAGTCGCTGACTGCACTCAATGTGGAACTGGCACGGACGGCCTTCGCGGTGGAGGAAGCAGTCGTGATGTGGCCCCCCAAACCAGCTCACCAGGGGAATCCATAGGTGGGCGTAATGTTCGAACTCCTTGGGTTTGTAGGTAACGGGGAGTCAAGTCGCACCTCTAGCTATTGTTGGATAGCCCGGCGGCTTACACTGTCTTCGTTTGTGGCACCGCCAGAGGCCCCATCCGGACATGAATACTTGCTAGACTGTCGCGCACAGGCCCAGGGAGTGGTGAGTCATGCGTGGAGCGTTCGCTCTGATTGCGCTGTTGAGTATTTTTTGGCCTGGCTTGGTTTTTTCAGCGCTCAAGGTGGAGCAGTTGAAATCCCGTCTCTATCCGGAAAAAGCGGATGATTTTGCCACTCCTCTGATAGTCGGTACGCCAGCGAATGTCGCGCTGCGCATCAATAACTGGCTGCAATACAGTCAGTTAGGCCTGATAGATGGCAAGTACACGCGATCGCCATTTGAAAAGCAGGATCCGGAAACGGGTACCGTCGGGCTGAGTTATTCCGTTCTGGATCAAGCACCGGGCTATCTGTCGCTGGAATTGAATGACTACTATATGGGCGCTCATCCCAGTTACAGCAGTCGGCCAGTGGTCTTCGATCTTCAGAGTGGCGAGCGGATCGAACTTGTCGATCTGCTCACCCCCGCCGCCATGGGGCGCCTGGACAAGCGCATGCTCCGTGCGCGTCTGGCAGCTATCGATGAACTCCTGAAAAGGCCGGACAGGGCCGACTCTTCGCCGGGATCGGATGACGGTCATGAAGACTCTGAGACTCAGCGCAGCAGTTACAGGGAATGTCGTGTACGGATGATTCGCGGCAAGTTGACCCGTAATGATTTCTACCTGGCGGGCGGCAAACTGACCTTGCTTCAGGGGTGTGAGTTCCCCCACGTGATCCAGGCGCTGGATGACCTCATGGATTTGCCGTATAGCGAGACTTACGCCGAGCTGGCCCCCGGCCTGACTTCTTACGGTCGCTGTCTGTTGCTCTCGCAGCAGACGGATTGTGACTTGAGGGCCACCACGGGCTTGCATGACGGGCTCTATGTCGGCGAGCTGGGTGACAAGCTGCCGATCAGCCTGATGATCTTCGGTGACGGGCAGCCGTTCTATTTTTACAACCGCGACAAACAGCACATTCCGCTAACACTCACCCGAATGGGCACGGGGCATATTCTACTGCGCCTTGATCCTGCCGATGGGGGATCCGAGGTGTTCGACCTCAGGGTTACGGCCGACGGGAGCCTGTCGGGCAGCTGGACCCAGGGCGGGCGCGAGAAACTCCCGGTGACACTTCACTGACTCAACCGCTGGCCGGCTGAGGCACAGCGTCCTATCGACGCGATCAACCAACGTTCTCAATAAGGAAGTCCCATGATCAGGGATTTGTCAGTCCGTCTGCCGCTTGGTCTGGCGGGGTTGCTGTTGTGCATACTGACGGGGGCCCTTGCCCACGGGGCCGAAGGTGTTGCCCAGACGCTGCCGTTTGCGCCATTGCCTTCGGTGCATATCACCGGCGACGGCGCCATGACGCCGGATGCCTCCGGGGCTTTTCAGTGGCTTGGGCAAGATAGCCGGAAGTGGTCGTCCACCGATTACCATTGTGTGGCAGCCCCCACGACGTTGGACAGTTGGAACCCCGTGACAGGCCAGTTGACGCAGCGCCCGATTGTCATGGATGGCCTTACGGAAAATGCGTTGCTGCAATGGCAGGCACGGTTACCCACGGGCATCGTTGGGCTGTGGATCGACTCCTGCCCGGGGCGCCAGATGGCGTTGTTCGGGTTTGTCGCCAATGATGGCAAGTCGCTGGGTCATGTCATCGAATACCGCGAGTCCCAGCCGCCTTCGCAAAAGGTCGTGCTATCCCCTTCCATGTTGGGCCACGTCTGGCGCACGGAGGCCGATCGTCATTTGCACGTAGAGACCATCAGCGTGGTCGACGGCACCCTGCAGGTGACGCAGATGCCCGAGCTCGCGGTTGCCTACCGAAACGATTATGGCCTGGCCACTGTTGGCCCAGGCAATTTGATGATTCTTGGAGGCGGCGATGACCCGTACCGTGGTTGTAATGCCTGTCGTGACCAGACCTACGTGCTCGATGTAAAGACCGGCCAATGGAGTGACGGCCCGAGAATGCTTGAGGCACGGTCCGAGCTCAATGCCACGGCCCTTGCCGATGGCGGTGTGCTTGTCTCCGGTGGCTTTACGCATTTGGCGGGGGGGAGCAACGGGTCACGGACCGTAGAGCGCCTGGACCCCGCAACGGGCCGCTTTGTCCCGGCGGCCCCCATGCCTTCTGGCAACACAGGGCATCGTGCGATGGTTTTGCCAGGCAGTGATGGCCGCCTGTTGATGATGATTGCAGGCACTAGCGGCGACATTCTGGGGTATGACCCCGAGCGTGACACGTGGCAAGTGCTGGCGTCCGGTATGAGTTCACAATACGGCGGGTGCGCCGTTTTTCCATTTCAGGCGGCTGGTCGCCTCTATGCCTGGGCTGAATCAGGCTCCTTTGAGCACTCTCAATGCCTGGGGGACCAGAGCCTTTATCCGGTTGCATTGCGCCAGACGCTCTTCCCTCGCCAGGAAGCCGTTGCGGTGCCGCCGCAGTTGTTGTCGCTGCACCGGCAAGGCGCGGTTTTTTTGCCGGCGACGGCAAGCGAGCCGGCAATGGTGATGGGCGGTTCAGGCCTGAATGTGGTTGATAGCATCGACACCTCCGGCCGTCTGGGCACGGTATCGCCCATGCAGGCCGCTCACGACAGGGGCCGGGCGTACCGCTTCAATGGCGGCGTGCTGATAATGGATGGCAACCTGGACAATTTCAGAAAAAGCGATCCCCCGCAGCATTACCTGATGGAGTGGCTTCCCCCCGGCAAGGCTGACGATCCCCCGCAATGGCAGCGCGTCGATGGCACAGCGCCCTCGGTTATCAATGCGCTGACGACCCTGGCCAACGGTAACCTGCTGGAGGTTAATGCGGCAGGCGAAATTCATGAGATCAGCCTGGATAGCAGTACTACCCCTGCATCCCTGAAGCGGGTGGCGTGGCCGGCTTTCAAGCACCTGCGCCGGCCTTCGGCCACTGACCCGATGCAGATCCGCCAGATAGGCGACGGGCGAATTGTCTTTGTCGGCGGCGAATCCCAACCGCATGGGCTGGCGCTGTTTTCGCCGGACTCCGAGCGGCCCGAGGCGGTGGATGAATTCCAGGACTTGGGGGATTTCGACAGTGTCGCTACCTATGTGACATTCGACCCGCAGCATGGGCGCTGGAGCGAGTCAGCCCCCAGTGTTTTCACCCAGGCCACCTCCTTTATCCTGGCGGACGGGCGAGTCGTGCGCTTTGGGATATTGCCCCTTGCGGCAAGTGATGGCCCTTATCCGATGGAGATATCCTCCCTAGATGGTGCGCACTGGTTGCGTCAACCGAACACCGGCTTGCCTGCCTTTGGTCAGGACCGCAGGGTACTTGCCGTGAGCGACGACCTGGTGATGAAGGGCTGGGTCGTCGAAGCCCGCGCACCGAATGGCGGGCACTACGATACCGATTGGTTTGATCCGCAGACGTTGAAATGGACCACGGTGCTCTCCGCAGGCTCCCTAGGTCTTGAGTATCAAGTGGTGAGATTGCCCAATGACCACAGTGTTGTTCTGCAGGAGGACCGATAATGAAACTCACTTTTCTGGTACTCACGGCGAGCCTGCTGGTGTGCAAGAGCGCAGTGGCCCTGGATGACGGCACCTTTTCAGGCAAGCTGGTCATGGTGGTGGGCAACGATGTGACCACCTCCGACCCGGTAGTGGCAGGCAGCGACTGGCTGTCATTTCAGTGTGACGGCAGTGGCTGTAGCCTGCTCCCGGCGCAGGTAAGCGTCAGCGATGTGCCGAACAACAGAGACAGCATGGAGATGGTTCTGCAGCGGCTGCACTTCTCGAACACCGGATCGGACTCGCCCCCAGTCGTTGAAGCCTGGTTCCGCCGGGACAAGGCTCATGCCTGGCTCAAACCCGGCCCGGTACTGACCTTTGCCTCCGTTGAGGGACCCGTGGCGGCAGTTGTAAACCTTTCGACGGAGTCGTTCGAAACGGTCGCCGCCGGGCGTACCATTACCCTCATGCCACTGCTCGACAGGGATCGCAAGCGGATCAGGCTGCAACTGCGAGAACCGGGCGTACGGCAGATGCTGGATGATGTGAGTGAATGCCTGGCATCCCCGCCCAGCTACCTGCGCTGGGCCGGTGACCTGGATGGTGACGGGCGTCCGGACTATCTGATCGATTATCCCCGGGGAGCCGATAAGACCCATGCCGTGCTGTACCTGTCCTCACTGGCCGGCCCCCAACAGTTGGTAGGTTCAGCGGCTGTTTTTGATAGTGCTGTGGACTTCACCGGGTGCGATGGCAGCAACTTCTTCGGGAGTGAGTGAACAGGGCCGGAGATGCTTGCCCTGGCCCATCCGCTGCGCGTGACAGATGCCGGTGTGTCCCGAGAACAGAAAGGTCATGACGCAGCTGATAGCGACCATAGGGCCGACGACCTGCGCTTTATGGTGGCCGTGCGCAGGGCGCCTTCGTGCGCGCCGGGCCTAGTCATCGGCCTACTAACCTGCGTTCAGCCGCCACCTTTAAATCGTTTAGTAGCGATGGGGGCATCTTCTCATCCGTTTGGGTCAGCTTACTTTTTGTCTAACGGGTGGTTACGTCCGTTACTCACCGGCACCATGCCCAAGTCTGCAGGGTCAACACCGTCCAAGCAGCCAACGTTGTAGGCGCACTGTGACGGATCGATTCGCCTAATGTGATGGGTGTACACCCCACAGACGGAACAGAAATAGTGGCAGGCCTGCTGGGTGTTGAAGCGATAACTCTTCAGCACGTCGGCCCCTTTCAGGATCTTCAGGCCCGTGAGGGGAACGGTGCCCATAACGGCGCCTCGCCTCTTGCAAAGTGAACAGTTGCATCGTTTCGGATCAACCACGCCGTTCGGTAGTTCCAGCTCAAGCACCACCTCCCCACAGTGGCAGGAAGCGTTGTGAACCGGTTTGATTTCTGTCTCACCAATACGCTTGATCATCGGTTTCGTCCTTGTACGGCACGGTTGACTCCACAGTACCCGCAGATTACCGAAGCGCCAGGCTGGGCGCACTCTGATTGACCAGGGTCGCGGCTTTTCAGGGCTGCCGTGCACTGCATACGCATCGTGCGGCAAAGCCCGACTAGTCGACCAGTCAGTATCCGACGCGAATCGCAGAGTCTGATTTGTAGTCCTCTTCCCCGCTCTGTAGCTGCGCCAAGATCCTGAAAAAGCTTGTAGCAGTTGGGGTTTTGACAGCCCACTGCAGCGTTGGTCATTGTGTCGGTGCGTACCGCTGACGCTGTCAGCACCATGCCCATGTAGCTTGGATCCGGGAAGCTACGATGCGCCATTGCGCATTGATCCACTCCCCAGGTCGCAACGCTTCCAGTAGCGCGACCGATCGACTGCTGTCGATGGAAGCTCTGCTGTTGCTTCACTGTTTCCCCCATACGGGCCTCGCCCGTATGGGCCAGGTCCTCCCTTAATCTTGGAGGCTCCATGAAAATGGAAACTGTTTTATACAAAGCGTTGGTCGCATCCAACGTTCCAGAAGTACACGCTACTGCCGTCATTGAGGCAATGGAGAAAGAGATGACCTCAACCCTTGCGAGTAAAACTGATCTCGCGGTGCTTCGTGCCGAATTGAAGATCGACATCTCCGAGCTTCAGAAAAGCCTCGTGAAGCTTGACGCCAAGGTGGATACCTTGAGCAAAAACCTGACGATACGTCTCTTGTTGATCATAGGCGCCGCAGCCGGTGTATCTTCCGGCTTGGTCACTTCTGGACTCAAGTACCTGGCGTAACACCATCCGTTGTACCCACCCACGCGGGGAATCCTTCCCCGCCGGGCGAAGTGTTCTCCGCGTTCCGCTTCATGAATCTGGAGAATCGTCATGCCCAATATCTGCTGCAAAGAGCCTCAACGGCTCACCTTTTACCTCGTCAGCGCAGAAGCTGACACGGTGATCGAACACCGGATCCCTGCGATGCCCGCTGCTGGTCGGCCTTCACTTCATGGGTGTGGTGTTTGTCCGCCATGCCCACCCAACACCTTCTGTCAGGCCGCTGATCTGTCGTCAGGTCGGCAAGACAGATACCTCACTCTGCGGCTCCGGCTACGAACAGGCCACATGCGTTCGTGCGGCTGATCGTCGTCACGCGGCTCCATTGATGTTGGGTGTCCTCCACGGCTCCTGACCACGGTTTCAACCCCACATCCATCCATAGGGATTCTCGCCCTATGGGGCGAGCGTTGTCCCGCCCCAGGAGAGCTTTATGGGAAAGCTACTGAATGTGCTGTGCCTACCGTTTCCGTTCATTCGGAACCCTTACGTCCCCGATTCGTTTCTGCGCCTGGACGCGTTTCAGCGGCAGTTCACGATCATCTGCAGCGGTGTCATGCGCTTGCCGGAAGAAGCGCCGCGTGTGGGTTACTACCAAGTCACCGGCGCGTACGAGGTGGGGCATGCGGGTCTAATTGAAGACGCCATTGTGCTCTGTACCTCACGGTTCGAGGAGCTGCATGCGTATCCGAAACTGAGTGCAGCGGAGTCGTTCGATCCGCGAACGGTAGAGGTCTACTACACCCCGTCCGAGGCCTGTAAACGAGGCCCTGTGATCTGTGCACGCGCTGATGTTCAACGGGTGCTCTCAGGTGTTGTAGGCCCCTCTGAGATCGTTTGGCGACGTCCTTGTCGTACGACTGATGAAGCGTATGCGCTTGAAGCACGGATACAGGCACTGCTCGCACAAGCCAACGAGGACATGCATATAGAGGCCTACGAATCGGCGAATCTTGCTCGTCGACAAGCCACGGAGCTGAAAGGCTTTTTGGTTTCACCCAGATGGCGAGTGCCTGTGTTAAAGGCTCTCGACGATACAGGCGTCACCTGCTGCACCTACTGATACTCAAGGCTGGATAAAGCCTCAATAACCGTCACCGGGAAATCACCTCCCGGCCGGGGCGGTGATTTCTCTGAACTGGAGAAATCTCATGTCCCCACAACCGAACCCAGATCGCGTCAGCAAGATGAAGTACTCACTGTCCGTCACGCCACGGGCCTGGGACAAAGCGGTGCAGAGCAATCAGCACCGATGTGGTTCAACCTACGAAAGTCGGCTGCTGGATCTGTTGCACGCCGTAAGCAAAGCCCATAGCCGGCAGCCCGATGCTCAGCAGGTTCATTTCGGGCTCTACCAGCGGCTGCACACACGCCGTCGCACGAAGCAGTCCTCTCTGGAGCTGACACTAAACCTGGTGGAAACAGACCCAGAGACACCGTATCTGCTCCTGTCACTCAAGGACGAGTTGCTTGCTTCATGAGCTGACTCGCCCCATGGCAACACCTCACTCAAGCCCGACGCTGTCGGGCTTTTTTTTCATTTCCGTCACTCAATTCTGTTCAGATTTAGCTTGAGGCAAGTTTTAGCAGATAGGAGAACCTGAAAATGGCTGCATTGATCTCATCCTGAGTATCACGAACGTAGTGCGACAGTTTTAATTCTCAAGAGCAATGCGTTGGGCAGGCTTGTTGAGAGGTTGCGACAGTTTTGCGTGGCTTTGGAGGTATCTTGGAGGCTGCAAATTTTGCGGAGCGTCTGCGACAGCTTTAATTCTCAAAATCCATACATCAGGCTAATCGCCGCCTCACTTTTCGTTGCCTGCAGAGCAACGCTACCTGAATAAAGTTGCTCTTGCTGCGTCTGGTCAATGCAGCGAACATGACTCTCGACAACGCAGCGCCTGCCTGAGCAGTACGTTGCTGGCTGTCATACCTCCCCTGCATACCCGCAAGCCCCGAATAAGGGCCTACGGGAGAGTCATGTCTAATAAAAACGAGAATTGAAAATATGACCAGAAATACAGGCAAGCTGTGTGCGCTGTTTTTTACCTTCGCCGGTGTGAACCTGGCACATGGCGCCGATACCGGGTTCCTAGAACAGTCCACGGCGACCTTGCAGACCCGCAACTACTTTTTCAGCCGGGACTTCTCCGATCTCCACGGAACAACGCAGTCATTGTCACAGGAATGGGCCCAGGGCTTCATTCTCAACTTCGCGTCCGGGTATACGCCCGGACCGATTGGATTTGGCTTGGATGCTGTCGGTAAATTCGGCATCAAGCTCGATAGCAGTCCAGGTCTGACTAACACGGGGCTATTACCGGTAAAGAGCGACGGCCAAGCCGCTGACGAATATGCTCGGCTGGGGTTCGCGGCCAAGATTCGCATTTCCAAAACCGTACTGAAGTTCGGTGAGCTGCAACCCAATCTGCCAACATTGGTGTTCAGCGATATTCGGCTGCTCCCGCCGACTTACCAGGGCGCGAGCGTTACCAGCACTGAAGTTCCCGGCCTGACGCTGCAAGGCGGGCATCTCACCTCGACCAGCCTGCGCAACGAGGCCGGCGAAAGCCGACTGCAGGCCTTGCTGGGCAACAAGCTACAAGGTCAGGTGTCGAGTGATGCCTTCAACTACGCGGGCGCCGATTACACGTTCAACGATGAACGCAGCACCGTGAGCGCCTGGTTCTCGCAGTTGGAGGACATCTACGACCAGAACTTCTTCGGCCTCAAACATAGCCAGCCGATGGGAGACTGGGTGCTGGGCGCCAATATCGGTTACTACGATGCTAAAGAGGAAGGTCGAAAACTGGTCGGCAAGATTGACAACCAGTCCTTCTTCTCCTTGCTCTCGGCCAAGCATGGAGGGCATACGTTCTATGCCGGTTACCAGGGCATGTATGGCGACAGTCCCTTTCCCCGGCTTTTTCTCAATGTCAGCGCACTGGGCAATGAACTGCCGACCTATGAGTTCGTCTCCACCCACGAACGCTCCTACCAACTGCGTTATGACTATGATTTCGCCGCCCTGAAGGTGCCCGGCCTGCTGGCCAGTGCTCGCTATGTCACCGGCAACAACGTGACGACAGCCGCAGGTTACGAAGGCAAGGACCGGGAACGTGATCTGGACCTCAGCTACACGTTCCAATCGCCCCAGCTGAAGGGTCTCGCCGTACGCATACGCAATGCCGTCGCGCGTTCCAACTACCGCACGGGCATCACCGAGAACCGTTTGGTCATCAGTTACACTTGGAAGCTGTTTTAAGAACAAAGAGGGGGCGAACAACTTCACCCCCTCTTGCGTTGCCATCACCTTCAACTGACCTCAACGGTCATCTCTATTTCGACGCACGCCCCCAACGGTATCTGCGCCACGCCAAATGCCGAGCGGGCGTGCTTCCCCCTATTGCCAAACACCTCGGCGAACAGCTCCGATGCGCCGTTGGTGACTAAGTGTTGCTCAGTGAAGCTGGGGGTCGAATTCACCAGACTCATCACTTTAACAATCCGAACGACCCGATTCAGATCGCCGAGATGCGCGTACAGCGTCGCCAACAAGTCGATCGCCGTCGCACGTGCGGCCGCGTAACCGTCTTCAGTGGTCAGTGTATCACCCAGTTTTCCCGCCCATACCTTACCGTCTTTCTTCGCAATGTGCCCAGACAGGTAAACCAGATTGCTACTTTGCGCGCTCATCACATAAGCGGCGGCCGGCGCGGTGGTGATGGGCAAGGTGATTCCAAGGTCGTTGAGACGGATATGGATGTCATGTTCACTCATGGTCTTCTCTCTTCACTGCAAATATGCCAGCGCCCGGGTTGACCGGGCGCTGGCGAAGTTGATGGGGTTGAAACCTGTGTCAGCCCGGGATCGGCTCGTGACTGAAAGCCTCGACTTCGCGAATCAGGCTCTGCGCGGCCATCATCACCAGATCGCGCCCCTTGTCCGGTGTCGCCTGCGCCGGGTCCGAGCCCATGCGGCCATCCAGATGGCGCGCGCGGAAGTCGTACGCTTCACGGATAGGCCCCCACGGCGCTATCCGCGGCGAGTACTCGGCCGTTTTGATCGAGTCTGGGTAGGCCCATTGGGTGACGGCAATCTCGGACGGCGTGGCATGAACGCCGTGCCCGGTCGGGAACTGTTCCTTGGCCAGGTCGCCGACCCCTTCGAGGTCCCACCAGTTGCACAACTTCAGCGCAAACCCCGCCGGGCGTCGGGCAAAACTGGCCTCGGCGTAGAGCTCGGAGAATGCCGCCTCAATCGACGCGACGTTGCCACCGTGCCCATTGAGGAAGAGGATTTTTTCAAATCCATGAGCCGCCAGCGAATGCACCCAGTCCCCAATCGCGGCAATAAAGGTCGACGGGCGCAGCGAGATGGTGCCGGGAAAGCCGATATGGTGCTGGGCCATGCCGATATTGAAGGTCGGTGCAATCAGGATGTCCGCGCTTTTTTGCGCTTCGCCCGCAATGATTTCGGGGCACATCCAGTCGGTGCCCAGCAGGCCGGTAGGGCCGTGTTGCTCGTTGGAGCCGATCGGAATCACGATGGTACGGCTGCGCTCGAGAAATTCCCCGATCTCGGCCCAGGTCGATAGATATAAAAGCATTTTCGGTTCCTCTTTGATTTCAGTGACACGGGATTGCTCAACCCATGCTGTATTCGCGGGCCGAACTGCCGCGCGTTCGCGGTTTGGTCGAAATGATCACGAAGGCCGCGCACAGGAATACGCAGCCTACTGCAACAACCCCCGCATTCAGGCTGCCGGTGGCGGTTTTTGCCCAGCCGATCATGGCCGGCCCCCAGAAACCACCGCAAAGCCCGATGGTGTTGATCAAGGCAATACCGCCTGCCGCCGCATCGCCCTTGATGTGCTCGGACGGCATTGCCCACAACACGGTGTAGGCCATGAACATCATGCTGATCGACAGGCTGAGCAGCGCCAGCGACAGCAACAGGTTGCCGCCGGCGAAGGGATAAAGGATCAACAGGAGGGCGCCGATGGCCGCGGGTACCGCGCAGTGGTAGCGCCGCTCGCCCACCCGATCGGAGCGGCGCCCGATCCAGTACATGCCCAGGGCCGCGCCGACATAAGGAATGGCGGCATACCAACCCAGTTGCCGGGTATCGTTGACGCCCAGGGCCTTGATGATCGCCGGCAGCCAGAAGCTCATGGCATAGATCGAAAAGATGATGCAGAAGTACGCCGACGCCAGCACGTAGATCTTGGGGTCGCGCAACACCGCCCGGAACGAATGGCTGCGCGCCGCCGTCGCGCCCAGTTCGGTTTCCAGCAAGTGCTTTTCTGTCGCATTCAGCCAAGGGGCGTCCAGCGGTCGATCGGAAAGAACGAAATACATGAGAATGCCAAAGAACACACACGGCAACCCTTCAATCAGAAACATCCATTGCCAGCCGGCCAGGCCGCCCACGCCGGCAAATGCAGTGATCAACCAGGCGGACAACGGACCGCCAAGAATGCCGCCAATGGGCCCGGCAATGAACACGATTGCAATCGCCCGCGCCATGCGATTCGGGCCGTACCAGCGGGACAGGTAATAAATCATGCCCGGGGCAAACCCGGCCTCGAATACACCCAGCAGGAAACGCATGGCATAAAACGTCGGCACGTCGCGCACAAACAGCATGCAGGCCGATGTGATGCCCCACAGCACGAGAATACGGCTGAAGGTTTTACGCGCGCCGATGCGTGGCAGCATCAGGGTACTGGGTAGCTCAAACAGGACGTAACCGATAAAGAAAATTCCCGCGCCCGCGCCATAGGCCGCATCCGACAAACCCAAGTCACTTTGCATCTGCAGCTTGGCAAAGCCGACGTTGATGCGATCCAGGTAGGCAAAGACGTAGCCGATGAACAACAGCGGTAGCAGCCGCCAGTTGAGCTTGTGGTAGAGGGCATGAATGGCATCACTTCTTGCCGGCGCCAGAAAGGTTGGCATACGAGTCTCCAATTATTTTTGTTGGCCTACGTTCTTGCCAAGGAATGGTGCGCCGACTTGTAAACTCCAGCAATAGCAACTAAGTTCGTATACTGTTGCTCTACAGGCAACGCAATTTTCTGACGGGTAAACCTGCATGCGGGAAATCAATCAACAACGACTTCGCTACTTTCACGAGGTGCTGGTGCACGGCTCGATCCGGGGCGCGGCGGAGAGCATCAATACCTCACCCTCCGTGATCACCCGTCAAATCAAACTGCTGGAAGAGGAATTGGGTGCGCAGCTGTTCGAGCGCCAGGCCCGTGGCGTGCGGCCCACCGAGGCGGCGGCGCATCTGCTGGAGTTCTGGCGCGGTTATCGATCGCACCAGGAAAAGCTCGAAGACCAGCTTCAGGCGATCAAGGGCCTGCAGCAGGGCCATGTGCGAGTCGTCATCAGCGAAGGCTATGTCGATGCCTTGGTAGACAACGTGCTCGCCCCCTTCTGTAAGCAATACCCCAAGCTCGATGTCACGCTGGATATCCTGCCGGTGGACGATGTGTTGAACGAAGTGGCGGAAAACCGCGCGCACATCGGCCTGGCCTATAACCCACCCGCACATCCGCACATCGATTATCGCGCCGCGTCGTCACAGCCGGTGATGCTGCTGGTGCGCCCCGATCATCCGTTGGCGGTGCGCGGAACGGTAGTGAGTGTCGAGGATATTCTCGGCTGCAAACTGGTACTGACACCGACGACGTTTGGTATCGGGCACGCGATCAAGCTGCTGGAGTATGCCGAGAAGATCGAAATCCGCCCGACGCTGATCAGCAACTCACTGGCCGCACTCAAGCGGTTAGTGGCCTCAGGGGATTTTGCTTCGTTGGCAGGGGAGTTCGCGGCCTACCGGGAAATCGAAAAGGGCCAACTGGCGGCAATCTTGATCAACCATCCGCTGTTACTGGGGGTTGAGGCAAAGCTGCTAGTGAAGTCCGGGCGACCACTGGCCGCGCCGGCGCAAGAATTGCTGAACTGGATGCTGCAATACCTGCCAATGTTTAAATCGTGAGAGACGCAGAGTAGACACCCCACCGTCGGAGCCTAGCGGCTAAGGGCGGAACGGTCGTATCTTAAGGGGGGAACGGTGTCCTGTCTTTCATGGGGCTCGTTCAGTAAGTGCCAATACCAGTCCGAGGCCCAAAGTCAGCTTGAGGTTGACGCTAAGATTGCAGAGCCACTTATTCACTTAATCGCTCCATAGGGAGTTCTGCTATGGATTTTCAGATCGTTGGAGAGCTGTTTCCATCGACAATGAGGGGCTTTCATGGCGAGTATTCGTCATGTTCTGTTCTTGCTGGATCATCTTCTCCAAAAGGCGCCTGGCGCGTACCGCACCGCCATCACTGGCCAGCAATACCGGCTTGAGCGCCCAGAAATCCTGGTCGCCTATCACCTCCTGCTGGGCTTGGAGCATGGGCATGTCTTCGGTGGTAAAGGGTTGAAGCAACCACTGGATATTTTCTTCAGCAAGCCGCCTGCCTTCTTCACCGAGTTCTTTGGGAAAGGCAATGCCAAACCAGTAGTGAGTGGTACCGGCGGTCTCCGGGGTGAAGACATGCGCGACATATACCGAGCGACCGTTCTCTCGAGGCTCTCCGCTCGGGGTGTAACCGCTGTTAAGCAGCAGATTGGACGGCGCATTCCATCGCACGTCGAGCCAGCGATCAACCCGTTGCCCACTGGGAATACCGCGTAAACGCTCCAGATCGGGCGTCAGTTGCTCGTTGTGGGTGGTACGTTTGGAGTGTACAACTTCGCCATGCTGTTCAACCTCAATGACACCTTGGGCCACGGCGGCACTGCCCAAAGAGTTACCGTGCAGAAACTCAATATGACTCAGGTCAAGAATGTTATCAGTCTCCAGCACGTAGTTGGCTTTCACGTGCAAGTAGCTCTTTCCGATGTAAGCCGTTTGCGGGTCCATCGCACTGAAATCGGTAATCAATGCCGGGTCGGCTCGGTCCGGTTCGCCCATCCAAATCCAGGCGAAACCGTGACGCTCCTGCATCGGGTAGACCCGCACCCGGGCAGCATTGGGAATCGCACCGTTGCCATGAGGGTTATGCACACAGGCACCGCTGCAATCAAAGCTCAGTCCATGATAGGCACATTGAATTCTGTCATTGTGAAGGCGCCCTAAGTGCAGTGGTACGAATCGATGAGGGCAGCGATCCTGCAGCGCCTGTAAGGTGCCTTTGCTGTCGCGAAACAGTACGATTTTTTCGTTGAGCACGGTTCGGGGCAGTAGTTGACCTTCGATCAACTCGTCGGCCCAACCGGCGACATACCAGCAATTGCGCAAAAAACTCATGATGATCTCCTTCAAATATCCAGTCGTAAAAACGCACTGCTGGCCCGGGAACAACACAGCAATATCTGATTGTTTGAAGCCTTTTCCTCCTCAGTGAGGAACAGGTCACGGTGATCGGGAATGCCTTCCAATACCCGGGTCAGGCAGGTGCCGCATACACCCTGTTCGCACGACAGCGGCACCTGGACCCCAGCCTCCAGCAACACCTGGGCGATGCTTCGACCCTCGGGCACCTGCAAGGTCAAGCCGGATCGTTCCGCGTGTAGGGTGAATCCTTCGCCGGCGACGTCGACCTCGGCGGCGAAGTACTCGCAATGCACGTTCGCCGCCGGCCACCCCTGCCGGTGCGCAGTGCCTATCACTGCATCCATGAAACCTGCTGGACCACAGACGTAGACATGCCGTTGTGTCTCTGGCCCTCGCAGCAAGCCAGGAATATCAAGCCGCTGCCCATCGTCATCGATATGCAGCCTCACCTTGTCGGCAAACGGTGCCTGCGTCAGCAACTCCAGGAAAGCAGCACGCCCCCGGTTACGTACGCAGTAATGCACTTCAAACGATGCGCCAATCTCGTGCAGCCGCCAGGCCATGGCCAGGATCGGCGTAATGCCGATCCCTCCCCCCACCAGCAATGAATGCCCCGCTCCCTCCTGTAGGCGAAACTGGTTGCTCGGAGGGCTAATCGCAATCAGCAAGCCTTCGTGAAACTGTTCATGAATTCTTGCCGAGCCCCCCCTTGAAACAGGCTCGCGCAAGACTCCCAAGCGGTAAACTTGACGATCTTCGGGCGAACCACAGAGAGAGTAATGGCGGCTAAGGCCTGGAGCGACCTGGACCTCAATGTGTGCTCCGGCCTCAAACGCTGGCAGCCCATTGCCAGCAGGATCAACCAACTCCAGAGAGATAATGCCCTCGGCTTCTTCCTTTCGGCGGGCAATACGTACTTCCAGTAAACGGCTCATCATCCGCTCCTCAAAAAAAATCGTGGGTGTAGGTCAGGTAAAGGCGGTTTTCGTCCAGGTCCCGTTGGGTGGTAACGCTGCTGCGCAGCATCGCGTTGCGCCATTGCATGCCGAATCCCCGCAACATCGGGCTCTGGAACGTGTAGCTGATCATCAAGTCACGCTCCCATTCGTGTTGGTCACCTTGATCGGACTTGATACCACCGCCACGCTGATAGATGACCTGACTGGTCAGACCCGGCATCCCCATCACCGCAAAGTTGTAGCCATACTGTGCGACCCAGGTGTTCTCTCCTGCACGCTGGAAGCGGGCACCGGTCTGGCGGTCGGTGATCAGGTAGGTCGAGGAACCGTCGCCCTGGTTGAGAAACGGAAAATCACTGGAACCATTGAGGTGCTGATAACCCAGGCTCACGGCATGGCCGCCCAGGCTGTAGGTGAACAACCCGGCCAAGGCACGATTATCCACTTCGCCGTTGTTGTGATAACCGCTGCTCACATAACCCTCCTGACGCCCGGCCAGGGTTCCGTTCAAGCCGGCGGAGGAGCTGTCGAAGAAACGCAGGTCGGTCTTGAGGCTACCCACCGGTAGCTGTTGCGTCTGCACCAGACCGAGGAAGTGCTGCTGGTAGAAGTCCTCCAGATTGCCGTAGTAGTACTGCAACAGCAGGCTCGAATCGACCTGGTAGTCGACCCCGGCAAAATTGAATTTGTTGCTGCGCCGTCCGGCCGGCCCACCTGCCCCGGCAATTGCCAGGTCTTCGTTGTTCGACGAGTTGCGGCTCTTGACCGCGCTGACCTGCCCGCCGGTCAGGGTGAAGTGATCAAAGTCCCGTGAGGTTACCTGCACACCCTGGAATGTTTCCGGCAACAGGCGCCCGTCGTTGTAGATCAGGATCGGCATCTTTGGCAGCAAGGTGCCAGCCTTGAGTTCGGTCTTGGCGATGCGGATCTTGCCGGTCAGGCCGAGAGTGGCGAAGTCATCCACGGCGCGGCCGCTGGCGTCACTGGGAAAGACGAAGCCACCCTGGGCCGCAGCGGTCGGATTGCCATGGGTGCCCTTGCCCGAGTCCAGGCGTACCCCGAGCATGCCCAGCGCATCGACGCCGAAGCCCACCGGGCCCTGGGTGTAGCCAGAGGTGAAGTTGAGGATAAAGCCCTGGCCCCACTCCTGCAGTTTCGACGGTGCCGCCGCACCGCTGCGGTTGTCCTGGTTGAAGTAGACGTTACGCAGGTCGAGCTTGGCCTTGGCATCGTCGATAAAGCCATCGGCGCGGCTCTGCTGCGCGATGACCAGGGTCAGCAGCGAGAGGCCGAAGGCCATGGGTTTGAAGGCACGCGAGATCATCTTGAGTTGACGCATGGTAGTGACACCCTTGGTTTTTTTATTGTCGGGAGCTCGGGGCCGAACGCGGGCAAAGCGCGGCCCCTCCTGCCGCGAACGGCAGGATTGGTGAAGTTGTGTCTGTGAGTCGGCGTCAGTGCCTCAGTGGGCGGCGGACACCTGCGGTTCACTCAGGTCTTCGCGCACCGCAAAGCGCTGCAACGAGAAGATCGCGATAGAACCGAGCAAAGCTGGTACCGCCAGGGCGATAAAGAACAGCTTGGGCTGGCCCAACTGGGCGATCAGCCAGGCACCGAGCATCGAACCGATGATCGAGCCAACTCGGCCGTTGGCCATGGCCCAGCTCACCCCGGTGGCCCGTGCCGTGGTCGGATAGATGCTTGCGGAGAGAAGGTTCAGGCCGTTCTGCGCCCCGGCTACTCCGAAGCCGACGAAGAACACCGCCACGGTCAGCCAGGCCGCCTGACCCAGGGCAAAGCCCACCAGCGCGATCACTAGCGCCGCGCCGAGGTAGGCCAGGCCCAGCACCTTGTACTGACTGACCCGGTCCATCAGAAGCGCCATGAAAACCGCTCCGAGGGTCCCGCCCAGAGGCACCATGGCACCGATCCGCGCCGAGCTGGCGATGTCATAGCCGGCGTCCTTGAGGATGCTCGGCAACCAACTGGTCAGGAGGTAGAAGACAAACAACGAGCAGAAGAACGTGCCCCACAGCAGCAGCGTGCGCAGCGCCCGGCCTTCGCTGAAGAGTTGCGAGATCGGTGAGCGTTCGACCACCGGCCGCTGGTCCTCGACAAAGGTCACCTCGTCCCAGTCGCGGCGCCCGCTAATCTTCTCCACCACCGTGCGCAAGGCCACGGTATAACGCGGATGCGCGGCCATATAGCGCACCGACTCTGGCAAGTACCAGGCCAGCAGCGGCAGTAACAGCAGTGGTGCCATCCCGCCGATCAGCAACACGCCACGCCAACCGAAGGTCGGGATGATCTGGCTCGCCACCGCCCCCCCCAGGGCCAGGCCCGTGGTGAAACCGCTGTAGCTGAGGGTCACCATGATCATTCGCCGCCGCAGCGGCGAATACTCGGCGCTCAAGGTGATGCAGGTCGGCATCGCGCCACCGAGGCCGATTCCGGTGAGGAAACGCAAGGCGGTGAGGCTATCGATGGAGTGGGCCCAGGCCGAGGCCAGGGTGCCGAAGCTGAAGATCAGCACCGACACCAGCAATACCTTCTTGCGCCCGTACTTGTCGGCGATGGGGCCGAACAGAAAGGCCCCGCACATCAGGCCGAACAGGCCGGCGCCAAAGGCCGGCGACAGTTGACTGGGTTGCAGGCCCCATTCCTGGCGCAGGGACGGCGCGATATAACCGATCACGGCCGTATCGAAACCGTCCACCAGCACCACCAGGAAACACAGCAGCAGGACAATGATCTGGTAGCGAGATATCCCGCAGGCGTCGATGATTTCGCCAATGGAGGCGGTTTTGTGGTTCATGGTGTTTCCCCTGTTATTGGATTTGTCAGTGGGGGTGAAACAAGTTTCAGCACGCTCAGGTCGGGTAGATTTTCGACCTCTGCAACAGGTCCAGTGCAACGTCGACGATCATGTCTTCCTGGCCGCCGACCATGCGCCGCGCGCCCAGTTCGACGAGGATGTCCACCGCCTTGAGCCCGTAGCGCTTCGCAGCGATTTCGGCATGGCGCAGGAAGCTGGAGTAGACCCCGGCGTAACCCAGGGCCAGGGTTTCGCGGTCGACCCGCACCGGTCGGTCCTGCAACGGCCGGACAATGTCGTCGGCCGCATCCATCAGGGTGTAGAGGTCGGTGCCGTGGTTCCAGCCGAGGCGTTCGGCGGCGGCGATAAACACTTCCAGCGGCGCATTGCCGGCCCCGGCGCCCATGCCGGCGAGGCTGGCGTCGATGCGGTCGCAGCCCTCCTCCACGGCAACGATGGAGTTGGCCACCCCCAACGACAGGTTGTGATGGGCATGCATGCCGGTTTCGGTGTCCGCCTTGAGCACCGCCTTCACCGCGCGAAAACGCTCGCGGATATCCTGCATGCCCATCGCGCCGCCGGAATCCACTACGTAGATGCAGGTGGCGCCATAGCTTTCCATCTTCTTCGCCTCGACAGCCAGGTTCTGCGGGCTGGTCAGGTGGCTCATCATCAGGAAGCCGACGGTGTCCATGCCCAGCTCGCGGGCATATTCGATGTGCTGGCGCGAGACATCCGCCTCGGTGCAATGGGTCGCCACCCGGACCACCCGGGCCCCGGCGTTGTACGCGGCCTTGAGGTCGTGGACGGTGCCGATGCCGGGCAGCAACAGGGTCGCCACCTTGGCATGGCTGATCACATCACTGACCGCTTCGATCCATTCCAGGTCGGTATGGGCACCAAAGCCATAGTTGAAGCTGGAACCTTGCAGGCCGTCACCGTGGGCGACTTCGATACTGTCGACCCTGGCCTTGTCGAGGGCACGGGCGATGGTCTGCACATTGTCGATAGAGTACTGGTGGCGCACCGCGTGGCTACCGTCACGCAGGGTCACATCGGAGATATAGAGTTTCTTGCCGGGATTGAAGGTCATGGGAGTCTCCTCAGTGGGCCATGGACCGGGCCATGCGTTCGGCGGTGGCCAACGCGGCACTGGTCATGATGTCGAGGTTGCCGGCATAGGCCGGCAGGTAATGGGCGGCGCCTTCAACTTCGAGAAACACCGTGGTCTTCAGGCCGCTGAACCGGCCCAGGCCGGGAATATGCAGCGGTGCTTCGGCGGGAATCACCTCGAACTGCACCTTCTGCTTGAGTCGATAACCTGGGACATAGGCTTTCACCGCCAGGGCCATCTCTTCGATGGAGGCTTCGACTTCACGTTGATCCGCCGCCTGCGACAGCACATACACCGTGTCGCGCATCATCAAGGGTGGCTCGGCCGGGTTGAGCACGATGATCGCCTTGCCCCTCCCCGCACCGCCCACGACTTCGATGGCTCGCGAGGTGGTTTCGGTGAACTCGTCGATATTGGCCCGAGTCCCGGGACCGGCCGACTTGCTGCTGATGGAGGCGATAATTTCGGCGTAGTGCACCTTCGCCACCCGCGACACCGCCGCCACCATGGGAATGGTCGCCTGGCCGCCGCAGGTGACCATATTGACGTTGGTCGCCTGCAGGTTGGCCTCCAGGTTCACCACCGGTACGCAGTACGGACCGATGGCCGCCGGGGTCAGATCGATCAGGCGAATGCCTGGCTTGTGCTGGCGTAGCAGCGCGTCGTTGGTCACGTGGGCGCTGGCCGAGGTGGCATCGAAGACAAAATCGATGTCGGCGAACTCGGCCATCCGTACCAGGCCTTCAACCCCTTCATGGGTGGTGGCCACACCCAGTCGCTGGGCACGGGCCAGGCCGTCGGAGGCCGAATCGATGCCGACCATCACGGCCATTTCCAGATGCTGGCCGTGGCGCAGGATCTTGATCATCAGGTCGGTGCCGATATTGCCGGAACCAATGATGGCGACTTTTTTCTTGTATTCGCTCATGTCGTGTTCCTCGCGGTCAGCGGCCCAGGGCCTTGGCGGTCTTGCCTGCGATGCCGAAATCGATCTTGGGCACCTCGGTGATGATCACCCGCACCGATTCGCGGGGCGCCTGGATCGACTCCACCGCCGCCTCGGTCAAGGCCGAGATCAAGCGGGCCTTCTGTTCTTCGTCACGGCCTTCGATCAGGAAAACCTGCATGATGGGCATGGTCCGACTCCTCAGGATGATTGCGACTGGAAGCGCATCGAAACGCTGCCCAGGTGCTGGTAACGCACGGTGATCTGGTCGCCGGCCGCCACCGCGATGGCTTCGGTCACACCGCCGGTCATGATGAAACAGCCAGCCGGCAATTCACGGCCCTGGGTCGCGAGCATATTGGCGAGCATCGCCACGCTCTGCGCCGGGTGCCCGAGCACCGCCGCGCCGGCCGCGGTGGCAACCACTTCGCCATTTTTCTCCAGCACCACGCCCAGGCACTTGAGGTCGATGCCGTTGGCACTGCGCGACTGCCCGCCGGTGACAAATCGTGCTGACGAGGTGTTGTCGGCGATCACGCTCTTGAGGTCGAAACGGAAATTCTCGTAACGCGAGTCGATGACCTCCACCGCCGGCAGGATGAAGTCGGTCGCCGCCAGTACATCGCCGACATGACAACCCGGGCCCCGGAGCGGGTGCTTGAGGACAAAGGCGATTTCCGCCTCGACCTTGGGGTGGATCAGCGAATCGATATCGATCACCGCGCCGTCCATGCACGAGCCGTAGTCGGTGAGAAAGCCGTGGATCGGTTCGGTAACGCCCATCTGCTTCATCTTCGCGAAGGAAGTCAGGCCCATTTTCAGACCGACGATGCGCACGCCCCGCGCCTCCTTGCGTTGGCGGATCGCATCCTGGATCGCATAGGCGTCTTCCCAGTCCATCTCTGGATGGGTGTCGGTGATCTTGGCCACCGCCTCACGGTTCAGCTCGGCGTTTTCCAGGTGCTCGGCCAGGCCGGCGATGGTTTCTGCTGTCAGGTTCATCAGGTTTTCCTTATATGAAACGCACGGAGGCCGAGCCGATACCGCCGAGGCTCATGCGCAATTGATCGCCAGGCTTGACCGGCACCATGGCCGCCAGCGAACCGGAGAGAATCACCTCGCCGCGCTTGAGGCCTATGCCCAGTCGCCCGAGGGTATTGGCCAGCCAGACCACGGCATTGGCCGGGTGCCCGAGGGCCGCCGCACCGGCGCCGGTGGCAACAATTTCACCGTTCTTTTCCAGGGTCATGCCGACACAGGCCAGGTCGACTTCATGGGGTGCGACGCCGGCATCGCCGAGGACAAAGGCCGCCGCCGAAGCGTTGTCGGCCACGGTGTCCTGGATACGGATCTTCCAGTCGCGAATCCGCGAGTCGACGATCTCGAAACACGGCATCACGTAGGCCGTGGCCCGCAGCACATCGGCCAGGGTCACCCCAGGGCCGTTCAGGTCGTCCTTGAGCACAAAGGCGATTTCGCCTTCGGCCTTGGGCGCGATCAGGTCGGCACAGGCGATGGATGCGCCATCGCCCAGGAGCATGCCGCTGAGCAGATGGCCGAAGTCCGGCTGATCCACCCCGAGCATGTCCATCACCACTTGACTGGTGACGCCGATTTTCTTGCCGATGATCCGCTCGCCCGCGTCCAGCCGGGGCTGGATCATCGCCAACTGGATCTGGTAGGCGTCTTCGATCGTCAGATCCGGGTGGCTGTCGGTCAGCGGCGCGATGGCCTGGCGTTCGCTCAGGGCGCGGTGCAGACCCGTGCCGAGTTGCTGGATGGATCGGGAATTCATGGTCGGCCTCACAAGCGAACGCAAACGTTGCGAAGTTCGGTGTAGAACTCCAGGGAGTGCACACCGCCCTCACGGCCAATGCCCGATTGCTTGGCGCCGCCGAAGGCGGTGCGCAGGTCGCGCAGAAACCACGAGTTGATCCAGCAGATCCCGACATCCAGCGCCGCCCCCATGCGATGGGCGACTTGCAGGTTGCTGGTCCAGACGCTGGCGGCGAGACCGTATTGAGTGGCGTTGACCAACCGCACCACTTCTTCCTCGTCGTCGAACGGCGCGATATGGCAGCACGGGCCGAAGATCTCTTCGCGGATCACCGCCGAGCTTTCCGCCAGGCCGGTCCAGATGGTCGGCTGAATCCAGGCGCCTTCGGCCAGTTCCGCCGGCATTTCCGGAGTCCCGCCGCCACTGACCACGGTCGCGCCGTCCTGCACCGCCTGGCGGTAGTAACCGAGGACTTTTTCTCGATGTCCCAGGGAAACCAGCGGTCCCATAGTGGTGCCTTCGGCATAAGGCGCGCCGATACGCAGGGTGTCGACCTTGGCCTTGAGCGCCTGGACAAAACGCTCGAACAATGGCCGCTGGACATAGACACGCTCAGTACCCAGGCAGACCTGACCGCTGTTTTCAAAGGCCGAGCGGGCGATGCCGGCCACCGCCTTGTCCAGGTCGGCATCGGCGAACACCACGCCGGCGTTCTTGCCGCCCAGTTCCAGGGACACCGGACGCAGGCCCTTGGCTGCGGCCTTCATGATGATTTCACCGGTGCCGGTTTCGCCGGTGAAAGTGATGCCATTGACCTCCGGGTGCGCGGTCAGGAAGGCTCCAGCAGAGTTCTCGCCAAAGCCATGGACCACGTTGTAGACCCCAGCCGGCACGCCGGCATCGCGCATCACTTCGCCGAGTAAGGTGGCGGTGGCCGGGGTTTCTTCCGAAGGCTTGACCACCACGGTGTTGCCACAGGCCAAGGCCGGGCCGACTTTCCAGGTCATCAGCAGCAGCGGCAGGTTCCACGGGCAGACCACGGCAATCACGCCCCTGGGCGCACGCACCCCGTAATTGACCGCCTTGCCGCCGTCCGGGGTGTCCATGGTGAAACTTTCGGTGGGCACGTTCTTGATCAGGTCGGCAAAGACCTTGAAGTTCGCCGCACCCCGGGGAATATCCAGGTGACTGGCCAGGCCGTAAGGCTTGCCGGTGTCGGCGATTTCCGCGGCAATAAATTCTTCGGCGCGTTGTTCAATGCCTTCGGCGACCTTGTGCAGCAAGGCCACGCGCTGGGCCACGGAGAATTTGCCCCAAGGCCCGGATAACGCCGCGCGGGCGGCCTTGACTGCGGCATCGACCTGGGCCTCGCCGGCTTCATGCACCGGACCGATCAGGCTGTTGTCGGCAGGGTTGCGGTTGTCGAAGGTGCGCACACCCTCAACCCACTGGTTACCAATAAAGTTGTGAAACTCGCGCAGAGGCAGTTTGGACATGATCAGTTTCCTTCTTCTTGTAAGCGGATACCCGCCTCGGCATCGCCGGCGGTGAGGTAATCCCACATGCGTTCGAAAATGCGTCCCGAATTGGTGGCGCGGCGCTCGGTTTCCCCGGTGCTGAGTACTGGCCCCGCCAGACCGGACGCCAGCAGTTGCAACTCGATACGGGCGGCGTCCTCCAGGTACCAGTTGAGGGTCAGTGCCTCCCCCAGCGAGCCGCCGACCACAATCGCGCCGTTGCCACGCATCACCAGCGCGGGATTGCCGGCCAGTTGCTCGGCCAAGGCTGCGGCCTGGGTGTCGTCGCGCAGCAATTGCGGGTCGTCCCGCAGCGGGATCGAGGAATGGAAATAGGCGCCCATGCCATGCCGCGATTGCGGTGTCAGGCGGGCACAGGACAAGGTCATCACCTGGGCCGGCATACTGCGGATCACCGCACCGACCTCGGCACGGCGGCGATAGATCTGCTGATGAATACGCACTTCGCCGAGCACTGCGGCCGGCAATTCGGCGTCGATGGCAACCACCACGCCGTCCTCGCCTGGCTCGATCAAGCCCATGGGCTTGGCCGCGCAGACCAGGAAATGCCCGGCATCCAGGCGCAGGCTGCAATGCCCGTAGGCATGGGCCAGACCGGCCCGGGACAAGGCCCGGGCGGCCATTCGCAGTTCGATCTGTTGATGGGGCGTGGCCACGGGAGTCCGACTCATGACTTGAACTCCGGGATATCCGGCTTCGAGCCCCAGGCGCAGAACGACGACAGCGCCAGCGGGAATTGTCGAGGGTGGTGGGTGGTTTCCTGCTCGGGGGCAATGTGGCTGACCCCGGTGGAGTATTCGTAGGTCATGCCGTCCGGCCCCTCGAAGTAGAGGAACACCGCTCCCGAAGTCGGATGGCGGCCCGGCCCGAAGAGGATCTTGATGCCGCGCTCACGCAGGAAGTAATAGGCGCGCATCACGTCGTCGATGGTCTCGACCTGATGGTTGATGTGCTGCACCCCCGGATGCACCGAGGGAAACAGGGCGATCTTGTGGTGCACCTCATCGATACGCAGCAGCGGCGCATCGCCGATCCGGTCACTGACCCTGGCATTCGCCAGTTGGGTCCAGAAGGCTTCGTCGCGCTTGGCATCGGTGGTACGCAAACCGATATGGCTGAAGCCGGTTATCCCGGCATCCCGCGACGGGAAATAACGTCCGCCATAAGCATGGGGGGCAAGCACCAGTTCAATCTGGTTGCCGCTGGGATCGCGGAAGTGAATCAGCTCGGCAACCGCGCGCAGCTCGGCCTCTTCACGACTGCCATGGCGTACGGCAAAGCCGTTGTCTTCCAGTAGTTGCGCGGCGTGGTCGAGTTCGGCGCTGGAGTTGAGTTCAAAAGCGGTGGTGGTTTCGGTGGGATCACCTTCGTAGTAACACAGGGTGTGGTCGCGGCTATCGGAGCGCAAATACACCGCTCCGTTGGCGCTGCGAGCGACCTGCAAGCCCAGCACCTGCGTGGCGTACTGGCGAGCCTGGTCGATATCCGCCGTGCCCAGTCGCACGTAGCGGATGTCATGCAGATTGATCATGAGGGAAGCCTCAGTATTATTTTTGTCTGGACACAATCCTCGCGCCCTGGCTCAAATAGCAGAAGCAAATTCTAGTTATTCAATCTATTTGATATGGTTATAGTCATGCGCACAGACCTGAACCTTTTGCGAGTGCTACTGGCCATTCACGATTGCGGCAATGTCACCCTTGCCGCCAAACGTTTGGGCATGAGTCAACCTGCTACCAGCGCTGCACTATCACGCCTGCGCCACTCTCTCGGTGATCCATTGTTCGTCCGTAGCGGTACAACCATGGAGCCCACCCCGCGAGCCCGCAACATCGTTGAACGCACCCGCGAAGTCATCGCCACTATTGACCAGGAAATCCTCACCAGCCCCACCTTCGACCCAGCCCACAGCACCGAAGAGTTCACCTTTTGCCTTAGCGAAATTGGTGAAGTAGTTTTCCTTCCCGCCCTCTTCGACCGCCTTCGCGCAGAAGCCCCAAATGCCAAGATCCGCTGTTTAAGTCTCGCCCCCAAAGACCTGCTTGAAGCGCTACGTGAAGGCAAGGTCGACTCCGTGCTTGGCTACTTCCCCGACCTGGATGCGCCGAACATCTACCAACAACGTCTGTTCTCCCACGACCTCGTCTGCCTCATTCGCAGCGGCCATCGCATCACTGGCGAACAACTCTCCATCGAAGAATTTTGCGGCCTCGAACACTTGCAAGTACGAGACGGCAGCCGCAGCCAGGAAATGTACGAAGCCCACTTGGCGAACAAAGGGATTGAACGCAACATTGTTCTGCAAATGTCCCACTACATGAGCATGGCAGCGATTATCGAGCGTTCGGATTTGGTGGTGGTTCTGCCACGGACTGTGGCCAATCTATATGCCAGGAGTGCGGCGGTCAGGCTCATTGAACCACCCGTGCAGATACCGCCCTATAGCCTTAAACATCATTGGCATGCCAGGTATCATAAGGATCCGCGGCATCTTTGGTTAAGAGGACAGGTTTTGGAGATGTTCGGTGATCGAGAGAGCTCTTACTTAGCTCTCGAGAAACCTTAAGATGCAGGAACAGCATTTTTCTGCGACTGGCATCCTATGTGTGTGATTCACTTTTTCGTACAGAGTCTGGCAGGGGTAATAAGCTGATTGTCGAAGGGAGCCAGACCATGTCTTGGGCGGAAACCGGGCCATTTACAGCCGTTCGACGGACGAGTGTAAATCGGCGACCATCTGCACAGCGACGGTCAGCACACGAGAGGCATTACGTGGAGTTTCTGCGATTTCTCAAGTGCGACAATAGTCGGAAGCTGGAGTCCCAAGTTGTCAGGTTCTACTGTCCGAAGTGCGAAATAAACTATGATCACGGAGGACCGATGAATCAAACCAGTACCGAAGCAGATCAATCCCCGGTGAGCACCGCAGGATGGCTGAGACCGGCTCATTTTTATGTTTGGCTGGCGGCTGGCGCGGTGTTCTATTTTGGTGACGAACTCGACCGCGTGTATGGGCTTTGGCTCTTAATGATTCCGCTGCTTGGAGTCCCCGCGCTCATTGCAATGGGTACCTTCATCGTCGGGCTGATCGCCAGTTTATGGTACCGCCGATGGGGTAGGTTACTTTCCGTCATAGGCGCGCCGGCCCTAACGATCGGGTTGCTAGTGGCCTTGGCCCACTACGAAATCAATCCCGACTGGATACGATTCCAATTGACGAGTGGTCACTACGCGGAACTGGCCCGCAATCTACCCGGGTCGTCGCCAAAATACGGGAAGTGGGATTGGGGGGGAACCGGCGGGGCTACTGGACCGAACCTCTTCTACAACCTTGTCTACGATGAAACTGACAAGCCGCTCGATCGACCTGAGATGGCAGAACAAAAGGGCTGGACATATTCAGTGCGTTCGTATGGTCGCCACTTCTTTTTGATCACGGCACTGTACCAGTGATTTAGCGCGCCAAAATAGGCAGGACTCTGCTCAAATCGAAACATTTTGGCTCTTGTTGCAATGTCTTCTCCATTCGAGGCCGTGTCTGACACATTGCGTTGAATATGCCTTTCGGGCGGTTTGACGGACCGCTCAGGGTCGCCTGCGGCCTCCCACGACGGCCAGAAGCGGCCTGTCGCAACAGATCGACAACCTGACTGACAATCTGTTGCAGTGATGGTCACGGGGAACGGGTCAAACCTTCGCCCCGCCCGTCGCTACTCGCTTGGATATTCGACATAAGCGATGACCTTACCAAAGGGCGCACTGGCCATACCGATAGGCATGCTCAACGTTGGGTGCCCTGGTACCTGAGTATTGATCACCGAAACCTGCTCTCCTGGGGCGGAGTTGTCGGCGGCAACCATCAACAAGTAGGCACCATCAGCCGGCGCAACGCCGGTCCAAACGATCGCCAGGGCGTTGGTACCGGTCAGGTTGTCAGCCACGACATTACCTTGCACATCGAGCACCAGCGCCTTGGGTTTCAGTGCGCTCTTTGCCAACCCCATGCACATGTTGTTGCACAGCGAGATGACATTGATCTTGTAGCGTTGGCCCTTGCGTAACGAGAACTCGAACAGTCGATAGTTACTTTTTTCTGCACCTGAAGCGATACGGGGATCCGTTGCGCTGATTTCCCAGCGGGTGGGAAACAGACCACGATTGACCGGCAACGGCACCGCCTGTGAGAGGCGGACCGCCTCCTGGAAAGAGTGAGCAATGGGGGTACCGCTCACCTGGACCTGGTCGGTGTACTGCTGCCCAGAATTGTTCGAACAGCCGACCAGCAGTAGAGCTGCCACCAAGGGAAGTATGTATTTAAGCATCGCGAATCGTCCACGGAGTTCTGTTGAATTTGAATTCCGCGCTTTTATGTGAAATCTGCGAGAATTTGGTCAGCCAAACACTTTTGGTAAATAGACCTCATTGCTTTCCCTGCTCGTCATCTTAGCTGAAGTGGCGCAGGCTAGCCTTCAAGCCTGGGCAATAGGCCATCATAATGGTTATTTTAGGCTTTTTCCAATGAATGGAGTCTGGCCTTGATCGAGAGAAGAGTACGGATGTTCTCTAGGGCTGGGGCTGTCATCGAGTAGCGATCAGGTGTAATTGGTGAGGAGCGCCTTGTATTTCCCCCTATAGATTACGCCATCCAGCGATGGCCTGGTCGGTCAGAACTGAATCGCCCCGGTTTCGTAGACACCCGAAGGCCGTTTGGGGTCGATTTCTGCCCTTGGTGACAGGCAGAAATCGGCCAAACCCGGACCTTCACTTTCAAAGGCAGGTGTTCGCTTGTAGTAGAATGCTGCTTTAAACAAAATAAATTTCACCATGGATGTTCAAGCGCTCGAACAAAGCAACGTCTTATCGATCACTGTGGACCAGGCCCATCGCTATTTCGAGATGGTTGTCAGTCTAGATGACGAGACTAGATACAAGCTGATGGCATGGAACGCCGACGGCGCTGAGCTGACTATCAGACTTGGCGCGCTTCACGTCCAAAACTCCAGCGGGCTCGGAGAGCTTGAAGGGATAAACATTGTTGAAAACGTTCTATTCCTTGAGGGTGATTTTGGAGATATGGCGATTAAAGCCACTACGTTTTTGCTCGAAAAGCTGATGTAATTCCCCTGCGCGGGCGGAAACCTTGTGGCGTCACAGTGGCTCTGATTGCCTTCGCATCAAGCCCCAAGACACCTTCATCCTCCCTGGTAGGTCGTAGCCAACAACTCATGCGCTCCCACTACTCCATTCAAATCACACCAGCGGGACCATTGCCCGCCTTCTACAGCATCGCCGAACATCTCTGGGGAACAGGCTGTGATGTTGATTCTGATGGTGACTGCACCGCTTTAGATGATCGCCATTGGACGGAACTGACGTTGTCGCTACGTGGTACCCCAGGAGAACGCCTCGACATTGACCCTCTCTCGATCAGCCCCCTTGCGTTGGTAATCCGCTCATCACGAGCAGCTCTCTGCCGAAAAGCGGCTGACTTCATCGTATCTGTTTCTGGAGGCTCCATCGGAGCTACTGTGAATGTCGAGCCCACATGAGCGCAGACGCTAGGTTCGATTCCTGACACTTGAGAGGTCCTTCTGATGCTCCCTTTCCTGCTACCCGACAGATTGCAAACCGAACGCCTGACGTTACGGCCATTGCGAGGGGAAGACGCGCCTATCCTCTACTCCCAATATACCAACGATGCGGAAGTCGCCAGGTATCTGCCATGGGGCCGGCATAGCGCCCCCTCCCAGACTGTTACCATGATCCATTACGCTGCGGAACTCGCAGAACAACGTACGGCCTATCTGCTCGCTATCACACTAGCTGACAGCCCTGAAGTACCCATCGGCCTTCTCAACCTTGGCGACAGTGAAGAAGGAGTATCCGTCGGCTTCGGATTGGTCCGCCATCAGTGGGGTAAAGGGTATGGCCGTGAACTGGTCGCCTACCTCAAGAGCTGGCTCCTGGAGCAGACTGGCTTCACGCAGGTATGGGCCTACTGCGACGACGAAAACGAAGCGTCCGCTCGGGTCTTGATCCAGGCCGGGCTACAACTCAAAGATAAGATCCAAGGCTACGCAGTACACCCCAATCTGTCTTCGGAGCCGCGTGATTGCACGCTGTTTGCTGCCCATCGTGATACAGGAGTATAGGGATGGCACTTGCCCTTACTACTTGATGGCCCCTTCGGGTTGATTGCAGCCGGTGGTGACAGGCTGCAATCAACCCGACGCAGACAACAACACCGCCCTGTCATAAATATCGCGGCGCCTAGCCCCACCGGCAAACTCAGTTTGCCGAGTTCGAAAACACCATGAATGAACGTCAAAAAACAATTAAAAGCAAAATCGACGCCGTGGTGGCCGCCAGCGAATCTGGCGAGATTACCTACAAATCAGAGTGGCTCGGTTACCTTCCCTTCGGGGTGTATCACTGGGTTGAGCACCAGGGCAAAGACGTTTCCAGCGACTTTCCCGCGGGATGGATTCTGGAGGACCTGGATAGACTTGAGCAGACAGGGTTCCTGGAAAAGCTTGAAGCTTACGAGAATCCGGAAGACGAGTTTGAGCGGCATATCATGTATCGAGTTTGTGTTGAACGCATATAACAGTTGGCTGACTACAATTTGACCGCGTACGCTTTCAGCCAAAAGCGACCATCCCCCGAGCAGCCCGGCTAGAGTCTGCGACTCCGTCTCCAATGCGTCAAAGGTACCGCTCAATGTTTAACCGCTATGTCGCCTCCCGCGAAAGGATGGTTCAGGATCTAGGCAATGCGCGTTTGCTGCTGGGTCAGCGACTTTCCGAGTTGTTGCATGACCAATACTACTTCAACGATGAGAAGTATCCGGGAGACATAGGATCGTTAATGTGGCGATGTGGCGGCCATCAAGCCGTTGCGATGTACTTGCTGAGCGATGGGGAAAGCGTCGGTGCTGATCTACTAGATCCAGGTCCCCCTGCGCCCTTCGAGCTTGATGCAGCTAGCACCTGCTCTTGGCGTAGAGAAAATCTGCTTACCGGCTTATCCGTCCCCCTTTTTTGAAGGCAAGATCATCACAGAGGTTCAAGGAGTCGTCGACAACAGATGGGACCAGGGGGCTAGGCTTGTCGCCTTCAAAATCACCTTCGAAACAGGCGACTACCTAATCTATCAGAACCAGGGTGACGATGCAGTTGTGCTGATCAACGAGCCACCGAAGAATTTGGTCGGTACCGAAACCAGCTTGGTGACTTCGTTGGGGTGACCACCCAGGTCTGATTGCGGCCAGTAGTAATCGACCAAAAACGGGACTGCTGCAGACAGAACACATCACTTAAAAACAGGCGATTTCATGACGCGATTCAGTATCTACAGCGGCACGGTTCTGGTGGGCCACTCGGCTCTGGAGTCTGGAGACCCACCCATGGGTGTTGCTTTCGGCGAATTCGAGCCTGCTGATGGATACGTGGGCATACAGAGCGAGTGCAGAACAAACCACTCCGATCAATCTGCTTTAAACCTCTCTGTTCAGACCCGAACAGGCCGTGTCATTCCGTGTGCTGGCGTGGGCATTCTGGATTACACCGAAGAACTCATGCCTCCTTGCATTGAGGTCAACATTCTGGGTGTTCCACATGCGGTGTACATTGAGTTGTTTCCCAATCAAGTCGCTAGATACACGCGCCAATTCGACTAATCGGGCAAGTGCATCAAGCAGCTTTTGCTCGAAGGCGGCCTATTACAACCCGCCGCAACCGGCCAGAAGCCAACATCGTGGCAATAGCCCAATTCGCCTATAGGCTCAGCTGAGGTCACACCCACTCGGCTTAGGCCACGTAGCCGCCGGCCTTTGCGCCTTCACACTGGCCGACACCGGGATGTTCACGTTCTCAACACCGACCTCGGCTTCGAGCTCATTGATGCTTCGAATGTAGGTATCCAGATTGCCCAAGCCGGCCTGATTGGGAATGTACCAACTGATGGCCTGTGTCTCTCCTGCCGCATTCGTGGTGACGACCGTTTTCCAGAAATAGTCCGGCGTACGGATGCCATGGGAGGCCACGAAGTAATCGTTCGACGGATCGCTGTACACCACACCGCCATAGACATGAACCGTCGCCAAATCCCGATAGCACTCCGCAACCTCCTCGGCCTGCTTCCAGATACCGCGGTTGAAGGTGCCCACCTGCGGCACGATGTTGGTCATGTAGTTGGCTCGTCGAATGTAGGTCTCGTCGTAATCCATGTGGTTGGAGGTCACGAGATGTCCCCGGTCCCAACCACCGACACTGGAGTAAGTCACCGCACTGGACTGCTGACCGCAGCCACTGGGCAGATCCGGGTCCAGACGAAACGACGAGGGACGCGGCACCGACCCGGTATCGGCAGTCAGCACATACTGATAACGCAACGCAGTATGGTTCGTGCAGTCATACGTCAGCACGAAGCCCCCCTTGTCGAGCGTGACGATGTTTGAGGCGACGGAGGCCCCCACGGTAGCCGATGATCGAAGCGCTTCATGCGTAGGGCTCTGACAGCCCGACATGACAAGGAAGGAGAAACACAGCGTACCCAGGAATAAATTCGTTCGCATGACATGTCCCTATGACGTGAACTGAGGATGACGCGCTGATTGTAGGCCACGGCCAGACGCCACCTCTATCCGCATCTATTGCGCACTGTTTCGAGCCCGCTCCCTGTCCCCACGATTATCGCCCCCGACAAAAACCACCTCTTCGCTGCAATGCTCAGCGACCGGCAAAAGCTCGCAGTGATTCCAGTGGAATCACAGTGGCGAACAGCCCACGTTCCAAGGAAAGTGGCTTGACGCACGATAGTCCCCATGCCCAGGATGAAGCATCTTGAGGAGGGATCCTTCATGCCAAACGTGCTTTACTTTGCGAGCGACGACAACTTGAACTGCGTCCAGGTGATGCGAAAGCGCTTCTCTGCAAGCACTTTCACCTCCGTGGCGGCCACTCCCGACCCCGCGACCCTCCTCGCCGCCCTCATCAAAGCCCAGCCGGTCGATTTGCTGCTTATTGGCACGCACGGCGCACACGCGGCCTTTCTTACCATCTCCGGCCACTCGGAGTCCGATGTACCAGGTTGTGACATCTCTTACGAAACCGACCACGCGCGACACACTCACCCCACCAGCTTCGGTACGACGATCAAGCCCTACCTCGCGGACAATGCCGTGATATCACTCATCTCTTGCTCCGTGGCCGGGGGCGATCACGGGAAGACCTTCATGATGGAAATATCAGCGGCGACAGAGGCCACGGTACGCGCGGCCGACAACGAGGTTCAGGTCAACACCGTGGGAGATGAAACGGTCAACGTCACCGTCAACAGCGGCGGCGTGTGGGAGAGTACGAAGGGGAGCTACCCAGTGGAAGTCACCAAACGCGGGCATCGCTACCAATATTGGTGAGGGCAGCCTTTTGCCGAAGGATCGACGCGATGTGCTCTCCTTGAACTGGCGAGCACCGATCAAACAGAAGAACTGATTAAAGCGGCAGCGGCCCTTCCAAGGGGCCACTGCCCTCCAGCTCAAAGTCTCCACCGTCATTCCGGCTCATCAGCCTCAGGAGCCGGCACAGGACGCTCTGGCACCATCATGGAAAGGCTCTCGACACGATGCGGCAAAATCCCCACGCGACTGGCCTGAACCTTCATGGCCCGACATTCGACACCGTTGTCATCCTCCCACTTGTCCATGAGCATTCGCCCTGTGACCAGCACCCGCATCCCTTTACAGTAGAGCTCGGAATAGCGCTCAGCGTCCTTGTGCCAGACCTCAACACCAGCCCAGTACCCGCCTCGATCCTCGTACTTGCCATCATTTTTCGGAATCGGATTATCGAAGTAAACATTCAACCGAAGCAGCCGGTAAGGCTCGTTGTTACCGTTGGAGATCTCCTTGAACTCAGGCTCCGTGCCGATGTTGCCCTCACCCCAAAAATTGGTGGCCATGGTTAGTTCCCCTCCGTGTGATGACTGACGTCTTGATCCATTCGCTGGCGATAAACCTGGTCAGCCACCTCCACCTTGCAAGCACACAAAAACGCCTGACGACTAATGCTGTGGGTCAGGCTGATCTGCATATTGATCACGATCCGCTGCAGCTCCAGCGCATGAAGCTCGGGCACCAGGCCAATCGAGGTGCGCTCATCGCGGATCAACTCCGCCCACAGGTCTACGCCCATCTTGCTGCGATCCACCCGGCTCCAACGCAAGAACACTGTGCCCGCTCCAGTGGGCTGTCTCGTCAATCGAATGGGCAACAACGTGAACGGATAACGCTCGGCTTGGGCCAGCACGCCCTGGATGGCCAACTCGATCAGACTGCCCGTCAGTTGACTGCACACATCCCCGAATTCAACCAGCTCCCCCTTACCCTTAAAAGGCTTTAAAAGCCCTTTAAGGAAGGCTGTGTATTCCAATGCCTGGAAGGCAGTGTGTTGCAGCGGCTGGAAGGCAATGTGTTCTGCCTCAACGCCCGACGCCGCCGAGTGATCGCCCCCAAAAATATCGCCTGAAATACTCATGGCATCACCCTCCCACGCGTTCGGAACCCATCGCCGGCTCAGCCAAGCCCGCACTGGAAGATACCTGGCCATCGCCCACCGCATCCTCAACCTCGGCCCCGCCCTCAATCTCTTTTTCAACAGCCTCCAGCCGTCCCTCGTCATTGACCCGACGCCGAATGATCTGAGGCGCAAACTCGCAACGACGCGTACCCTCCAGCACATCCGCCGGCAACTCCCCAAACCGCTCCCGAGCTTCACGCGCCGCGGCATTGTTGGCGGCGAAATCCTCACGGGTCACCCCTGAAAACTTGAACTGCTGGGCCAAGCCAAACAGGCTGCGCAACACATGCCCGCCCGCATTGATCCAGCGCTCCATATCTCGACGCCCCATCAAAGCCGTGTGATTAGCCAACAGCAACTGGCGGGCGATGTTGTCGTAGTCAATCAGCAGGTAGACGGCCAAAAAGCCCAACGGAGTGTTGATATAGAGCGGCACCGTGACCGGGTGAACATTGAAGTTTTCACCCACCTGCATTGCAGAGGGCAGACATCTCATCAACTCGTCCAGTTGCCCCCGAATCAGCGTCAACGCGTCTTTCGAGTGCACGAGCTTCTCGTGGATACGGATCATCCAAAAGTCGGCGTAAGGGTCATCCTGCTCAGCCCCGTGCTTGATCTTGTTCACCAGGCTGACAAAACCGTTGAGGCTGATGATGCTGCTCTTCTCCTGGTCCGCCGGCCTGCCTTGCCAGATGCGAACAGCGTAGTGAGTGTGAAGCGTGAGCTCCATGGCACTGCGCAAAGGACCAAGACTGAGTGGAAATGGATTAGACATGGAAGGCTCCTGATAGATTGAGGTCAAGGCATCAGTGTCATCAGGAACAGGCGAGGCGTCAGTCGACAAACAGGTTTACGTATGATTCGTTTTAACGCGCGAAGGTCGAGAAGCGGAACTCACAGGATGGGGGATGGGGGATGGGACAGGCGAGCCGCGTGCCGATTCACTGAAAATTCAGTAGCACCAAGCCAGTATGATTCCAGTGGAATCACCTGGAGAACTTCCCCCCAGCTCCCCACTTGCCAGGGCGAACGGGGACCCACTGCGGTCCCCGAGATAAAGCCGTGGAAGGATCCGCTGGCGATCACAGCAGGTCTTGAGTGATCCAGCTTTGGATAATGCTCCAGACCTTCGCCAGACTCTGCGTTGACTCTCGCTCAGTCATCAGCATGGCTACCTTCAAAACGGAGCGCATACACTGCAGGTTGGTACTCTGCTCCTTCGTGAGTTTGGCCCAATGCTCCCGGAGAATGGCCTCATGCTCAGGGCCGACTTTAGGTAAGCGTCCCTTACGACAGGGAATCCCCAGAATGTCACGCCGGACAGCGACCTCCTTGGGTGGCAAACCAAAGAGTTCAGTAATCATGGCCGTACTCGCGCCCAAGCTGATCGCACGCCGGATCATGCCCTCCTCATCCATATTTCTGGCATGGGCCAACAACCGTTGGACAATGGTGCCATCCACGATAACCCTAAACCAGGGGACCGGTGAGTTCACCAAGGCCACCATGTTGTGAGGATCACTCAGGGTTTGTAAGTCCTTTTCTTCAAACCCCATGGCCAGGCAGCTACGCAGTTGGCCATTTTTGATGTTGTCTAAAACTTGAAAGGCGACTGCCAAATTCAAAGGGAGCACATGTACCTCCACCATTCCATGGTAATTAAACAACCTGATTCACAGGTCGATCTTCCTGTCGTTCAACAAGACGCCGAGCCAAACGTATGACCCGGAACAGCTTGATCAGGGCGATATCACTGAGACGCTCTGGTCTCGACACCGGCTGATCGTTGAGCGGCAAACCGCCCAGAAGTAATTGCCCGAGCTTGACCGAGAATCGGTCGCCGGACATTTCAAAGGGCAACGCCAGATTAGTGTTGCCCCTGAGTGGTGCTGGCCCTGAGACCAGTCCACAACCGTCGCTCAATCCCTCCAAGAGATTGAGGATAATGAGCGCCTCAGGCGTGGGCCCCTCTGGCGTGATAGTGAGCGAATCATTGCCCCAGTCCACCGGATAGATGCACTGATAACCGATACCCTGGCTCCTCGCGCAGAAGAACTCAGGCGCTAGTGCCACCTCATCGGCGATGTCCCGCACCAAACCAAAAATCGCCTGGCGCAAACCCTCAGGATCATCGACAGCACCTTCGAGATCGTCACAATCCACCGCCCCATTGGGTTCATCCACCTGCACGGCAACGAACGGTTGAGGCATCGACTCGACAGCCGCTGTCGCATCACCGTCGTCACTGATCTGCAGCGGCCCGACCACTTCAGTGCAGGGCATTTGTTCCGGTGTGATCGAGCCTATAGGGTCCTGAAGGCCTGTAGGCTGTTCCTCTGCCGTGAGCGTGAACGGCAGCTCGCCCAAGGGCTCAGGCGGGACCACTTCGCCAACCCTCAAAGGATTGCCAGACGCCGGCACCTCGGATACCCCAGGAGCGTTGTCAGTGGCCTGCCCTGCTTGCGGCGATAACAATGGAGTTGTCTGGGAAAGCTCCATCGCATGCTGTTGCGACACCTGACGTTCGGGTTCAAGGAGGTCCAGTTTCAGCGCGTTGTAATCCTGCCCCAGTAACTGCGCCATCTTATGCAGCAACTCATCTTGGAAACGTTCGTAGCTGAAGTCTCCCTGGTCAAACAGAGCAAGAGTCTCCTGGAACAGGGGGGCGTGATCCATCGCTTGCCCCACTGCCCCCGCGTACTTCAACCAAGTTCTTTCACTCAACCGGCGCAGCGCGGTCAGCTTTTCGATTTGGGGCTTACCCAAGCCTGCGTGCAACGTATTGGGAATGGCCGGCAGCAAATAGCGCAGCGTGTCCTGCATCTTGCTGATGTGGGACTGCGAAACCGGGTAACCATCGGCCATAAGGCGCCTGGCCAACTCACGCTGGGAAAGCGGCGCTTCCAGCTCCTGTTCATAGAACGCCTTCAGCCGCTCCACCCCCAGCGCCCGCTCGATAAAGGTCAGCCCACCGTGCAGGTCGTTCTCCGTCAGGTGCCCTGCCAGGGCAACGATCTCCCCACGAGCCGGCCAAGGACGAAACAAGCAGTGAATACGAAAGAACTGCTCGTCTCGGGTTTCCTGCCAGAGGTCATTGAGAATCGCCAGCCGTGTATTACCACCGTTGCGGATGATGAAGTGCGCCTCTCCTGGCCTACGGGTGATGGGTGGTGGCGCGTCCAAACCACGGCTGAGGATGGAAGCCCGTATCTCGTCATACAGCGGGTTGCGGTTCACCCGGGGGTCGTATTCATAGGCCCGCAGTTCGTCCAGCGTCACAATCATCGGGGTGTCGACAACGGGATCAGGTAATCGCGCCGTCATCGTCTCTTCCTTGTCGTCCCTCAAAGACCTCGAGAGCCTCTGCCAAGTCCTCAAGATCGGATTGAGACTCATAGCAGTACCCCTCAAGCTGAACACGCAGTACCTCAACCTCTGCCCAACCCTCCAGGCGGCAAGCCAGTTCGTACAGAAAACCACGGCTGTCCAACAACTCTTTGCTGAGTTTGAACAGTACCGTGCAGGTGTCATCGACACCCTCATCAAGGCCCAAATCCATTTGTGCATTCTCCCTGTTGTAGCGATCGCCCACAGCGCCGGCCGCCTTCTACTTCGCCTTGTGGCAGGAATGACTCAGCAGCCCCACCGAACTCTCCTCCTGCAAGATCCGAACCCGCACCCATCGTCTATGAGCGTCATCGTGCATGTCATCGGATCCATTCCGTAATGACGCTCTTGATTTTTAGTTCATTTCCTAAGAGGTCTCTGTCAGTAAAAGCGCCTCATCAAAGAGAAAAGCAGGCGCTCATTGTGAGAAGCCACAGTAGTTATCAATCCATGGGGGGAAATGTCGCCACGATCACTGACAAAAAAGAGCAACCCAACACCTGTACCCGAAGTAATCACACGTCGATGCTTGAACCTGAGTGCATCTGCCAGAGCTCCCGTTACGCCTCAAGGCTGACGTTTGATGCGGTGAAATACTTAGCCTCACGGGCATGGGAAGCGGACGCCCGCAATCCACCTTGCTATCCTGCTGCCCGGGGCTGCTACAGGCGACTTCATGGATGATGTGGCTGCGCCAAACGTGATGAGCCCCGCGCCACTGCACAATGCCAATCAGTACAACCTGAACCACGAGGTCATGAACAGTGAGAGTTGCAATTACGTTGTTGTTGAGCCTGCTGCCGTTTCTGGCTCAGGCGACGGAGATCGGCGAGCGCCTGGCCCCCTGGACCTTGCTTGATCAATATGACCAGCCCTATAGCCTGGATGCACATACCCAGGTTCTGTTGGTCGCCCGCACCATGGACGGCGCCAAGCTGGTCAAGGCCGCCTTGCAGGACAAGCCCAAAGGCTTCCTGGAAGCCCGCCACACTGTCTTCATCGCGGATATCCAACGTATGCCCGCACTGGTCAGCAAACTCTTCGCCATTCCCGCCATGCGTGACTACAACTACCGCGTCATGCTCGACCGCGACAGTCGCGTGGTGCCACGTTACCCAGGCGCTGAAGAGAAGGTACTGTGGCTGCAACTGGACAACGGCCGGTTGGTGGCACAACGCGAATTCGCCAGTGCCACCGACTTGCGCACAGCATTGGATCACGTAGCAAGTCCATAATGGCTTTGTCGGGCCGGGACTGTTTATCGTTCGAGAAATCGCCAAGGTCCATGGCCGAGGTGTAACGGGCAGCTCAGATGCACAGAATGCGCACGACCTTCGACATACACTTTCCGATCATCTATCCACGGACCTGAAGCCTTAACAACCTCCCTACACTCTCTCTATTGAGCCCGGCGCGACCCACGACCTAAACTCCCCGGCCCTCACACGAGAAGCCCTCATGACAGCACCTGCCTCCCCCATCGCCGGGTCGGACCACCGCTGGCTCGCCTTGATCGTCCTGTGCCTCGGGGTACTGATGATCGTGCTCGACACCACCATCGTTAACGTCGCGCTGCCGTCGATCCAGACCGATCTGCACTTCACGCAAACCTCCCTCGCCTGGGTGGTAAACGCCTATATGCTGACCTTCGGCGGCTTTCTACTGCTGGGCGGTCGCCTGGGTGATCTCTACGGCCATCGACGCCTGTTCCTGCTCGGTATCGGCTTCTTCACCCTCGCCTCGCTGGCCTGTGGCCTGGCCCACAACCAGGAAACGCTGATCTGGGCCCGGGCCTTTCAAGGCCTGGCCGCCGCCGTGGTGACCGCCGTGGCCCTGTCGCTGATCATGGACCTGTTCAGCGAACCGGCCGACCGGGCCAAGGCCATGGGCGTCTACGGTTTTGTCTGTGCCGGTGGCGGTAGCCTGGGCGCCCTGCTCGGCGGCGTGCTCACCAGCACCTTGAGCTGGCACTGGATCTTCCTGGTCAACCTGCCGATCGGCGTGGTGGTGATCGCACTGTCCCTGCGCCTGCTCTCGAAAACCCTCAACCAGCACCCGTCCCGCGACCTCGATGTGGCCGGCGCACTCAGCGTGACCGCCTCGCTGATGCTGGCGGTCTACGCCATCGTCAATGGCAACGAAATGGGCTGGACATCGCTGCGCACCGTCGCGCAACTGCTGATTGCCGTCGGCCTGCTGCTGGCCTTCCTGGTCATCGAGACCCGCGTAAAAGTCCCGCTGATGCCCTTGCGCCTGTTCCGCCTGCGCAACCTGGCCATCGCCAATATCATCGGCGTGCTCTGGGCCGCCGCGATGTTCGCCTGGTTCTTCCTGTCGGCGCTGTACATGCAGTTGGTGCTGGGCTACACGCCCTGGGAGGTGGGTCTGGCGTTCCTGCCCGCGAACCTGATCATGGCGGTCTTTTCCCTGGGTATCTCGGCCAGGCTGGTGATGCGTTTCGGCATTCGCCTGCCCCTGGCGGTCGGGCTGGTGCTGGCGGCCCTGGGGCTGCTGCTGTTCGCCCAGGCGCCGGTCGACGGCCACTTCCTGCCCAACATTCTCCCGGGCATGCTGTTGCTCGGCCTGGGCGCGGGCATTGCCTTCAATCCGTTGCTGCTGGCGGCGATGAATGACGTCGCGCCGTCCGAGTCGGGGCTGGCTTCCGGCGTGGTCAATACCGCTTTCATGATGGGTGGCGCACTGGGATTGGCGGCACTGGCCAGCCTGGCCGCGGCGCGTACCGAATCGCATCTGGCGGCAGGAGTGTCGGCACTCTCGGCCCTCAACGACGGCTATCAGAGCGCCTTTCTGGTGGGCGCGGTGTTTGCCGCGCTGGGTGCGGGCCTGGCCGCGGTCATGATGCGCAACAAAAGCGGTGAAAGCCTGGGAGGTGCCGAGGTCTAGCTTGCAGCCTGACGTTCGAGCCGGCCGATATCAGCCATGAATTTCTCCGCTGGCAAGGGGTGCCCCAGCAAGTAGCCTTGCAGGGAGTCGCACCCCAGACGGGTCAGGAAACTCTGCTGCATATCGGTTTCCACCCCTTCGGCGACGATCCGTAACCCCAGCGCCTGGCCCAGGGCGACAATGGCCGAAACGATCGCCGCATCATCAGAGTCATGCTCCAGATCACGGACAAAACCGCGGTCGATCTTCAACTCGTTGGCCGGCAGACGCTTGAGGTACATCAAGCTCGAATAGCCGGTGCCGAAATCGTCGATGGACAGGTCCACGCCCATGTCCGAAAGCTTCTGCAACACTTCCATACTCGCATCGGCGTCACTCATGGCCGTGGTTTCGGTGATCTCCAGGGTCAGGCTGTTGGCCGGCAACTGATGCCGGGCCAGGGCGTTGGCCACGCTGTCGACCAGGCCCACATGGCAAAACTGCAGGGCCGAGAGATTCACCGCGATACGCCAGTCCTGGTAGCCCTGCTCATACCACAAGCGCATTTGCCGACACGCTTCGTTCAGTACCCAGTCGCCGATGGGGATGATCAGGCCGGTCTTTTCCGCCAGGGCGATGAACTTGTCCGGCAGCAACAACCCTTCCTCGGGGTGCTCCCAGCGCAACAGAGCCTCGGCGCCGATCGGTGTGCCCTTCAGGGCGTCGAACTTGGGTTGGTAAAAAAGACGGAACTGTTGCTGTTCCAAGGCCTGGCGCAGGTCCTGCAAGAGTTGCAACTGCTTGCGGGCGTTGCTGTTCATCGATGCGTCGAAGAAGCTGTGGCCGTTTTTGCCCGCCCCCTTGGCGTGATACATCGCCGCGTCGGCGTTCATCAGCAATTCTTCGGCGGTCTGACCGTTGCCCGGGAACAGCACGATGCCGAGGCTCGCGGAGATCAGCAGGTCGTGGTCGCCCACCCGGAACGGCCGGGAGATCAGGCCGACCTGACGCGACGCCACTTGCAGCGCATCGTCCGGCTCGGCCAACTGCACCAGCAACACGAACTCATCACCACCGATGCGCGCCAGGGTGTCCTGGCCGCGCAGATCTTCGCGCAGGCGCAGGGCGACTTCGCGCAGCAACTGATCGCCCATGTGGTGGCCGAACGCATCGTTGACCGGCTTGAAGCCGTCCAGATCGATAAACATCAGCGCAAAGCAACCGCCTTCGTCCGTGGCCTTGTGCATCGCCTGGTCGATCCGGTCCGCCAGCAGCACACGGTTCGGCAAGCCGGTCAGGGTGTCATGCAGCGCCAAATGGATGAGTTCCTGGTTCGCCTGGCTCAGCGAATTGGCCAGCATGGCGGTCCGGGCTTCGAGTCGGGCATCGAGCAGCGAGGTCAACAGGGCGATGGACAGCACCGCCAGGCTGGTGACCAAGACCAGATTGTCCAGCCCCTTACCGGACAACCCGCTGCCCACCGCGCCACAGAAACTGCCCTGGCTGAAGTTGGCGGCCGCCATGCCGGTGTAGTGCATGCCGACAATCGCCAACCCCATGACAACCGACGCACCGCTACGGGCCAGGCGCACATAGGGTGTGCTGCGCCGCAGGTGAAAGGCGATCCACAAGGCCGCCGCCGAGGCCACCACGGCAATCACCAGTGAGGCGCCGAACAGGGTCGGGTCGTAATCGATACCGGGCTGCATCTGCAGTGCCGCCATGCCGCAATAGTGCATGGCACTGATGCCAGCCCCCATGATCAGGGCGCCGAGGGCCAATTGCACCACCGGCAGGCTGGGCTGGCTGACCAGCCAAAGGGCAAAGCCGCTGGAAAGAATCGCAATCAGCAGTGACAGCAACGTCAGTGGGCCGTCGTAGGCCAAGGCAATCGGCAGCTTGAACGCGAGCATGCCGATAAAGTGCATGGACCATACCCCCACGCCCATGGCCATGGCACCGCCGGCCATCCACAGGTACACCGCCCGTCCGCTGGCCGTGGCAATGCGCCCGGCCAGATCCAGCGCGGTATAAGAGGCCAGGATCGCCACACAAAGGGACATGAAGACCAGCGCGGAGGAATAGCTACCAATGAGCATGACGAATCTCTGAAACATCGAACCGGACAATGCCCGAACTCGGTGAAAAAACGGCGGATTGTACCTGCTTCCCTGCGAGTGCACGGTGGAATATTGGCTACTGGCCATTATTCAGGAGGACCTGCCCGACGTATAGGTCAGCGCCCAGGGAAGACCGATCAACGGCATGCTGTATCGATTATGCGCAGGCTCGACCGGCCCAACACTATTTGACGTGCTGGTCGCCTAATCGATAATAGCCGATCAGGCGTAAGTCGCTCCGGTCTCAGGCCTGATCAAGCCCTCTCTCCCGGAGATTCACGTTTGACCCGCTCGATATAACGCGCCACCGCCGGGGCCTTTTCAAAACGCCGATAAATCAGCGACAACCAGGAACTTGCCTCGCAGCCGTGGATCGGTCGATACACCACATTCGGCAGGTTCACATGGCCGACCACCGATTCGGGCACCACCGCCACGCCCTGCCCCAGGGACACCGCCGCGATCACCGCCACCAGCCCGCCGGGCTGCGGCCCCAGCTTCGGCGCATAACCACCCTGGGCGGCGACCTGCAGGGTGCCGCTGATCTGCTCCGGCAGAATGAAGGTTTCATTCTGCAAATGTTCGGTGCCGATCTGTTTCAGACGGCACAACCAGGCATCGTCCGCCACGGCCAGCACAAACCCTTCGGCGTTCAGGCGCACCGCATCCACGCCCTCGGGCAAGGACATCGGCGAGCGCACATAACCGATATCGAAACGTCCCTCGGCGATCAACCCAGGCAGCACCGCCATCGGGCTTTCGCGCACCGTAAGGCTGACCTCGGCGAACTCCCGGCCGAAGGCCTTGACCTGGCGCTGCAGCACCCCGGAATACACCGCCGAGGCTACATAACCGAGTTCGATATGCCCGACTTCACCGCGTCCGGCCCGCTGCGCATTGCGCTGGGCAAACTCGAACTGGCGCACCGTTGCTTCGGCTTCCGGCAGCAGTGCCGCACCGGCTTCGGTGAGGGTGACCTCGCGCTGCCCACGCAAAAACAGCCGGGTGCCGAGAGCGACCTCCATATCCTGGATCTGTCGACTCAGGGTCGGCGGCGCGATATCCAGCTGCTCGGCCGCCCGGGTGAAATTGCGTTGCCGGGCCACCGCCAGGAAATAGCGGAAATGACGAATTTCCATACAGGCATTAGCTCAAAGGTAATGAAGTACCGAAGCCCACCTAACAAAGCTAGGTCCGAGCCGCGATAAGCTGCTTCTACCGCCACAGTAGAGAGCTTGTACCATGCGCGTCAAATCCCTTATTCCCTTGTTTTTTGCCTGCTTGAGCCTGCCGTTGGTGGCAACAGCCGACTCATCACCCGCCGTTGCCCACAAGGCAATCCTTGACCTGGGGCTGGCCCGTACGCTGCTCGAGGCCGCCGAACAGGCAGCCACGGCAAAAGGCTGGCCCTGCGCAATTGTGGTGGTCGATGACGGCGGCTGGCCGGTCCTCGGCGAACGCATGAACGGCGCCCCCGTAGTGGCCGGTATTCAACTGGCCGAAGGCAAGGCCCGAACGTCGGCGCTGTTCAAACGGCCGTCGGGCGATCTGGAAAACGCCGTCAACGGCGGACGCCAGGCCGCCCTCAGCGCCGGCCTGGTGATGATGAAAGGGGCACAGCCGATTCGCCTCGAAGGCCAGGTGATCGGCGCCATCGGCATCAGCGCCGACACCCCGGCCCATGACGATGAAATCGCCCTGGCCGCCATCGCCGCCCTGCCGTCGCAGGCCCAGCCATGAGCCGGGTCAGCCCACGCTTGACACTGCTGACCGCCTCCGGCGTCTGCTCGCTGATTGTCCTCGATACCAATATCGTTGCCGTCACCCTGCCCAGCATTGCCCGCGACCTGGGGGCAAACTTCGCCGATATCGAGTGGGTGGTCAGTGCCTACATGCTGGCCTTCGCCGCCCTGCTGCTGCCGGCGGGGAGCATCGCCGACCGCTTCGGCCGACGCAAAACCCTGCTCTGGGGCCTGACCCTGTTCATCCTCGCGTCACTGGGCTGTGGCGCCGCACCCGACAGCCTGTTCCTCGATATCGCCCGCGCCATCAAGGGCGTCGGTGCCGCGCTGTTGCTGACCTCCGCCCTCGCCTCCATCGGCCACGTCTTTCACGACGAGGCCGAGCGGGCCAAGGCCTGGGCCTTCTGGGGTGCCTGCATGGGAGTCGCCATGACCGCCGCGCCAACCCTCGGCGGGCTGATTACCCAGTACCTGGGCTGGCGCTGGATTTTCTACCTAAACCTGCCGGTGGGCCTGCTGCTGATGGCGATGGTCCGCCACGCCGTGCCGGAGTCCCGGGACAGCCAGGCGGCGCGCCTGGATCCCTGGGGCAGCCTGGCCTTCAGCGGCGCCTTGCTGTGCCTGATCTGGGGCTTGATCGAAGCCAATCGCATCGGTTGGAACAGCCCGCTGACCTACACCCGGCTGCTGGGCGGCGCTGCGCTGCTGGGCCTGTTCGTGTTCGTCGAACGGGTGCAACAACGGCCGATGGTCGACCTGCAACTGTTCCGCCACCCGCGCTTTATCGGTGCCCTGCTGGGGATGTTCGCCTATGCCGGTTGCGCCCAGGTGATGATGACCCTGCTGCCGTTCTACCTGCAAAACGGCCTGGGCTTTTCCGCCGTGGCTTCGGGCCTGGGCATGTTGCCCTTCGCCCTGGCCATGCTGATCTGCCCGCGTATCGGTATTCGACTGGCCTCACGGTTCGCCCCGGCGACAATGATGGCGAGCGGCCTGGCCCTGGTCGGTTGCGGCAACCTGCTCAGCGCCTGGGCGGTCGGCAGTGGCAGCTACCTGCCATTTGCCCTGGCGATTACCGTGACCGGTGCCGGCGCCGGACTGCTCAACGGTGATACCCAGAAAAACATCATGGCCTGCGTACCCCGGGAACGGGCCGGCATGGCCTCGGGGATGAGCACCACCATGCGCTTCAGCGCGATCATGCTGACCATCGGTGTGTTCGGTGCCCTGCTCGCCAGCCATACCGAGCAATTGCTCCAGGCCAGCCTCGCCGCCCAGGCCGCGCCCTGGCTCGATCAGGCCCGGGCGATTGCCTCGCGGGTGGTCGCCGGTGATATGCCGGCGGCCATGGCAACGCTGCCGGAGTCCGCACGCCAGGTGGTCCAGCCTCTGGCTCGCGCAGCCTTCGTCGGGGGCTTTGCCACGGTGCTCTGGGTCGCGGGCTTGCTGGCGTTGTCAGGGGCGTTGGTGGTGGGCAGTTTGATGCGCCATCCACTGCCCGTCAGCCGCTCTTATTCATTGGCCAGGGAATAAGTCCGTACGGGACTCGTCGTACGGGCACTGAAATTATTCAGCCGCCCAATTGAGAAGCCCTTACAGTGGTAGCCGTGGTTGCGGGGACTGGATCGACGCCAATACCCGCTCGGTGTTTTCCGTGCAACTGACCCCATCGGGTCGGTTGCGGATGCTATTGACGATCCCCAACAACTGCATCTTGCTATGGGCCAGGCGCGCCTGCATGGCTTCGATCTGATCGATCTTGCGCTCCAGGCTGTCGACCATGACCTCATGGCCCAAGCCCCCGGTCTCGGCCACCGGCACCAACGCCCGTAGTTCCTCGAGACTGAAACCCGCCTGCTGTGCGCACTGGATGATCGACAATGTCTGCAACACCTCGGCCGGGTACTCACGATAACCGTTGGCCTGGCGCTGTACCTTGCGAATCAACCCCTGGGCTTCGTAAAACCTGATCTTCGACGCCGCCAGGCCACTGCGTAGGGCCAGTTCACCGATCTTCATAAGAGGCCTCGAATGGACGCTTGACATTAAAGTTAGGTTTAAGCTTAGCCTGAACTCCCCACTACCCCGGAGTCAAGCATGTCCCCCTTTCAAGCACTGCTCTTGCCCAACGGCGTACAGATCCCGAATCGCATCGCCAAGGCCGCCATGGAAGAGAACATGGCTGACCTGGATAACGCGCCTTCCGCTCAGTTGATGGAACTCTACCGCGCCTGGGCCGACGGTGAACCGGGTTTGCTGCTGACGGGTAACGTGATGATCGACCGTCGCGCCATGACCGGCCCGGGCGGTGTGGTGCTGGAAGATGAAAAACACCTGGAAAAATTCCGCCAGTGGGCCGCCATTGGCCGGGCCAAGGGCGCGCAATTCTGGATGCAGATAAACCATCCGGGGCGCCAGACCATGGCCAATCTCGGCCAGATCGCCTGGGCACCGTCCGCGGTGGCGCTGGATATGGGCGGCTTCTCGAAAATGTTCGCCGAACCTCGCCCCATGAGCGAAGCGGATATCGAAGAGGTGATCGGCCGTTTCGCCAACAGCGCCCGTCTCGCCGAGCAAGCGGGATTCACCGGTGTAGAGATCCATGCGGCCCACGGCTACTTGATCAGCCAGTTCCTCTCACCGCTGAGCAACCAGCGCAAAGACCGTTGGGGCGGCTCGCTGGAAAATCGCGCCCGCTTGTTGCTGTCGGTGGTCAAGGCGATAAGGGCCGTTGTCTCGCCGGACTTTTGCGTGGCGATCAAACTCAACTCGGCGGACTTCCAGCGCGGCGGCTTCGACGCTGACGATGCCCGCCAGGTGATCGAATGGCTGAACGACTTGCCGGTGGATCTGGTCGAGCTTTCAGGCGGTAGCTATGAGGCTCCGGCCATGCAGGGCGAAGCACGGGACGGTCGCACCCTGGCGCGGGAGGCCTACTTCATGGAAATGGCCGGCGAGTTGGCGAAGGTGGCGAAAATGCCGGTGATGGTCACCGGTGGCATTCGGCGCTTGCCCATCGTCGAACAGGTGCTGGACAGCGGCATCGCCATGGCCGGTATCGGCACTGCGTTGGCCGTGGAACCGCACCTGCCCCGACACTGGCGCGAAGGCCGCGACAGCCATCCGCAATTGCCACCGATCCACTGGAAGAAAAAGCCACTGGCGGCCTTGGCGAACATGGCGGTGGTCAAGTTCCAACTGCAGCGCCTGAGCAAGGGCAAGCGCCCTCACCCCGAGGTTTCGGCGGTGTGGGCGCTGGTGCTGGATCGGTTGTTTATCGGTCGAAGGACAAAGCAGTATCGCGCGGCGATGAAGAACCTGAGCGCCTGATCCCGTTAGCGCCCGGCAAACCGCAACCGAGACAGCATCTTCAAATCGCCATCCTTGTAATACCCATCGCTCCAGCTGTTGTCCGGCGACAGCGGCTGGACCTGCTTGAGCTCCAGCTTCTTCGCGTAATAGCGAAACCGGTAGTGCTCATAAAAGCGCAGGATCTCCAGGCCATAACGATCCGCCAGATCGGTATCGCCACGAATCACCAGGTAGTTCTCGTCATTGCCATCGCTGGCGCCGACGCTGAGGTTGTGGCTGCCACTGATAATGGTCGGCGCGTCGGTGGTGAAGTCAGTGACGATGGCCTTGGTATGCACCAGCAGGTTGCCCTTCTGGCCAAGGAGCCCCTCCTTGATCCAGCCCTCCAGGCCGGTATTGAGCAGCGCCGTGGCCACGAAATCATCCGTCCGATCGGCATGAATCCCGGAGATGCTGCTGGCGGTGTTCTGCAAGCCGAAACGCAGCACATCGTCGTGGGGCTTGCCGAGCAAGGCGTCGAGGATTTCCTGGGGCAAGGCAAAGGCCGTGGCGAACAGCACATCCTTCTGCGCCGCCGTAATGATCTGCACGAACTCCTTCAGATCGCCCTGTCCGGTACGCGGGGAAAACCCGGCGAACAGCGGCTGGCTCGGGTCCATGGGATTGTTCTGGGTGATCCACTTGCGGGTCGCCGCCACATCCGCCGGCGCCGCCCAGATCTCCTCGAAGACCTGGGTGTACTCGGTGGCCAGGCGGACGTCGTCAAGCACATGCACCACGTTGGCCTGACGATAGACACCATTGGCGGTGAAGTTGGTGCTGCCACAGAGCACGGCTTCAGGCCGGTACTCGCCACCGGCGTCGCGCTGACTGAGCACGATGAACTTGTCATGGAAGATATTGCTGGTGACCCGACCCCGTTTGCTCTCGGCCGGAATCGGCGCCAGGCTCTGCTCGTTCAGGGTGGTGTCCTCATCACCGACCTTGGCGTGGTAGAGCACGCGAATCCGCACACCGCGCTGCTGCGCCGCGTTCACCGCATCGACTATCGCTTTCAACTGATACTCGTAGATGGCGATATCCAGGCCCCACTGCACATCCGCTGCACGGGCAATAAAACCCAGCAACTCTTCCAGCAGGCCGTTTTCCAACCACAGCCGCGCCGCATCGGGCCAGGCTTCGATGGGCAGGTTTTTCTGGGTGGTGATCAGTTTGTCCAGATCCGGAAATTTGCGTTCGAAGCCCTGGCTGGCCGCCACCGCACGGTTGAAGATCACTCGCTGGCCCTTGGGCAGGCCATTGTCGGTGGTCACCGTCACCGCCAGTGATTCGCCCAGTTGCGGCGCATCGGGCGTGCCGTAGGCCAGGTGCACCCGATAGTTGCAGGTGCTGCCGGGCTCGACGTTGTAGTCGGCCCAACGGAATTTCTGCAAAGGCGCCAGATTGCTCGGGGTCGCGTGGTACTGGGGGAAGGTGTGTTCCTTGCCGGGGAACGTCAGGCTGTTGAACAGGAACTCCCAGGGCCCGCTACCTTCCTGGCGTTCGATGGCAAAACCGAGCAGGCCGGCCCGCCGCGATTCGGCCAGGTCGATGGCCAGCAACACGCCACTGGTCCCGGCGTAGGCCTTGACCCGAAAATCGTCCTGGGGATTGCTCTGAAGTACGCGCATGCACCACATCCTTGGGAAGTCCGCTGAGGTGTTCGAGCGTAGCGAATTTTTATGACGCCAGGCACTTCATACGCGACTTTCACCATGAAATTTTCCATCCAAGGTTTCAACCGTCCGACCTTGATCAACGACAAGCGGCGAGTTACCGTCTGACTCCATCCGGTGCCCCCGACGCCAGAACCAGAGAGGACATGCCATGGAATCCCCCTTGCACCCCAGCGTAGGGCCGGCCCTCAGCTTCAACGGCGGCTTCGTCGACACCCTGGGTTTCCTCGCCTTGCAAGGGCTGTTCACCGCCCACGTCACCGGCAACTTCGTCACCCTGGGGGTGAGCATTGTCCATGGCACCTCCGGCGCACTGCCCAAGCTGATCGCGCTACCGGTATTCGTGCTGGTGGTGGGGCTGACGCACCTGGCCGCGGTGGCCATCCATCGTCGGGGGCTGACGCCGCTGCGCCTGCTGCTGGTGACCCATACCCTGATACTGGCCGCCTTCGCTTTCCTGGCGATTTTCTGGGGCCCCTTTATCGACGGCGACAGCACGACGGCGCTGATCACCGGCATGACCGGGGTCACCGCCATGGCGATTCAGAACGCCATTTCCCGCCAGCATATGAAAGGCACCCCGCCGACCACGCTGATGACGGGCAACGTCACCCAGTTCGCCGTCGATGTGTTTGCCCTGTGGACCGAGCGGGATATGCAGCAACGGAGCGTGATCAAACAACGTCTGAAACCGATTTGCACGACGCTGCTGGCCTTTGCCTCAGGCTGCGTCAGCGCCGCCCTGCTCTATCTGGCCTGGGGATTGTGGGCGCTGATTCTGCCGGTAGTGGTTGCCGTGGGCGTCTGCCTGGGTGTCTACCGCGGCGACCGACTCAAGCCGTAACCGGCGTTACCCCTCAATGCCCGTGTGTCGAGGGGTGAGTGTGGGCCTGCAATGAATCGGGCACACCGGTACGAACCAACCCGCCCGCCTCGATCCAGATGCAGGTTTGTTCATAGGCACGCTGCAACAGGGCGTCGGTCTGGCTGAAGTCAAAGACCGAGATCCCCAAGGGACACAAAGGCGCGACCACGTGAATACCCGCCCGGTGCGCGTAGAGTTCGATATCCCGCACCAATTGCCGCATGCTCATCAGGTTCAACGTGTGCAGCGCCAGGGCCACCAGGCCGGCCGGCGGTTGTGGGCAGGCGCAGCCGAAGCCCGTCGGCACCACCACGATGCGATTGGCCCCCAGGTCGACCGCGCTGGCAATCGGTGTATTACTCGCCACGCCACCGTCGATCAACAGCTTGTCGCCAACCCTCACACAAGGAAATACCAACGGGATCGCCGCACTGGCCAGCAGCGCCTGTTCCGCGCTGCCGCTGGACAACAGCTCTTCGGCCCCCGTCAGCAGGTTGGTGGTGACGATATGCAGTGGCAGGACCGTGTCTTCGATCCGTGCCACGGGCAACGCTCGCTTGACCAGTCGCTCCAGCGCCGTGGCCTGCAACAGAAAGCCGCGCCGATTGATCAGCGCCCCCAGGGTATCGAGTAACGACAGGGGAAACACATCGCCCTTGCGCAAACTGCGCCAGAAGTCCGCCAGCTCCGCCACCCCCTGCGCGGTGGGCCGTGCGGCAAAGTAGGCGCCGTTGATGGCACCGACCGACGCGCCGATCACCAGGTCAAAGTTCACCCGGGCCTCCACCAGGGCCTTGAGCATGCCCACCTGGACCGCGCCGAGGCTCCCACCTCCAGCCAACACGAGGGCAGTTTTGACAGCGTGCATGGCAGGCCTCGCTCGTACTCAATGACGGTCATACAGGAGCATAGCTGGTGACTTGAAACTCAACGCGATAGCCAACTAGTATTGGGTCCGGACTCAATCCTCCTTGGCCGTGAACGAGACAGTGCTCCTTTCTTCAGATCGAGAGGGCGTTCTTCATGGAGCCTCAGGATAGTTGCGTGTCCGGCACAGTAACCGGTTCAAGCCCCAGGGGCTGCCAGGATTCCCTTCACCGCATCAAAAGGACAGGATCAATGAAGCTTATCGGTATGCTGGACTCTCCCTACGTGCGCCGGGTCGCCATCACCCTCAAGCACCTGGGCATCGCCTTCGAACACCAGTCGGTCTCGGTGTTTCGTGACTTCGAGCGCTTTGCGCAGATCAACCCGGTGGTCAAGGCCCCGACCCTGGTCTGCGACAGCGGTGAAGTGTTGATGGACTCCGGACTGATTCTCGAGTACCTGGCGCTGATCGCCGGTCCCGGCCAGGCCTATGCCAGCCTGGCCGAGCAGGTGCGCGGACTGCGACTGATCGGGCTGGCCCTGGCCGCCTGCGAAAAATCGGTGCAGATCGTCTATGAGAAGAATCTGCGTCCCGCGGAGAAACAGCATGGTCCCTGGCTGGAACGGGTTGGCGGCCAGTTGGCAGCCGCCTACACGCAGATCGAGAACGAACTGTCACGCCAGCAACTGCCCCAAGACGGCACGATTCGTCAGGAAGGCATCAGCCTGGCGGTTGCCTGGAGCTTCAGCAAGATGATGCTCCCCGAGCAATGCCTGGCGACACACTATCCGCACCTCGAACAATTCACGGCCTATGCCGAGCGCCTGGAGATTTTCGTCAGCACTCCGGCCACCTGATTCCCCGCTTCCTCCCACACCTGTTGATCCTGTCGGCGGTCAGTGACTAGGCCGCCGACACGGCACCATAGTGGCGAACTGGCATTTCGGCAAAACTCGACAATACTTGGTCGCGATCGGAATGCTCAGTCACTCTTCTCCTCGAAATGGAGTTCGCCATGAAGTCGCAAGAACTGGAACTTGATGTGGCGGTGGTCGGCGGTGGCGTCTCAGGTTGCTACAGCGCCTGGCGACTGCAGCAGGTTCATGGCGATACGCAGAACATTGCCTTGTTCGAATACAGCGACCGGATCGGCGGACGCCTGTTCAGTATCACCCTGCCAGGCTTGCCCAATGTGGTCGCCGAGGTCGGCGGCATGCGCTACATCCCGGGCCCTGACGGCCATGTGGTGGTGGACAGCCTGGTCAAGCACCTCAAGCTGCCCAGCCAGGATTTCCCCATGGGCGCGCCCAAGCCGGTCTATTCGAAGAACAACCTGTTCTACCTGCGCGGCAAGCGCTTCCGTTATCGCGACTTCATCGAATCCCCGGAAAAAATCCCCTACGACCTGGCCTGGTCCGAGCGCGGCTTCTGCCCCGAGGACTTGCAGGTCAAGGTGATGAACTACGTCTACCCCGGCTTCGACAAGCTCAACCTGTGCCAGCAGATGCAGGTCAGCGTGTTCGGCAAGGAAATCTGGCGGTACGGCTTCTGGGACCTGCTCTACCGGGTGATGAGCAATGAGGGTTACCAGTTCATGAAGGACGCTGGCGGCTATGACGCCAACGTCGCCAACGCCAGCGCCGTGACCCAGCTGCCGGCCACCGAATACAAGGACACCACCGAGTTCCTGACCCTGACCAAGGGTTTCCAGAGCCTGCCCCTGACCCTGGCGGCAAAGTTCGCCAAGCTGCCCGGAAAACTGCCGGGCAAGCAGCGGGTACAGATGAACCAGCGGCTGACCGCCATCAGCTACGCCAAGGACGCCGACTTCCCCTACCGCCTGCACTTCCAGGCCACCACCACGGTGGACGGCAGTACCCGCGACAGCGGCGGCCAGTCCGTGGTCAAGGCGAAGAAAATCATCCTGGCCATGCCCCGTCGGTCCCTGGAACTGATCGAGTCGCCGTTCTTCAGCGATCCCTGGCTCAAGGACAATCTCGGCTCGGTGCTGGTGCAATCGGCCTTCAAACTCTTCCTCGCCTACGAGCAACCCTGGTGGCGCGCCCTCGGCTTGGTGGCCGGGCGTTCGGTCACCGACCTGCCGGTGCGGCAGATCTACTACATGGGCACCGAATGCGAGCAGAAAGGCGGCGAGCCGACACTCAACTCGTTGCTGATGGCCTCCTACAACGACATCGGCACCGTGCCGTTCTGGAAAGGCCTGGAAGGCGGTGCGCCCTTTGTTGGCCACACGCCTGTCAACCTGGTCGGCCTGCTCAAGTCCGAGCCGGTGGTGCCCAGGACCCAGTTCACCGTCAGCGACGAAATGGTCCGGGTAGCGCAGATGCAGGTCACCCAGGTCCATGACCAGGTGGAACTGCCGCGTCCCTACTCGGCGGTCTATCACGCTTGGGACGCCGACCCGTACGGCGGCGGCTGGCATGAATGGAAAGCCAATTACCGGCTCGACCAGATCATCTGCCGCATGCGCCGGCCGGTGGAAAACCAGCAGATCCATATCGTCGGCGAGGCCTACTCCTATGGCCAGGGCTGGGTCGAAGGCGCCCTGACCGTGGCCGAATCGACACTCCAGGACTTCTTCGGGCTCAAGCGTCCGACCTGGTTACCCAAGCACTACGCCCTGCTGCCAGTGCCGACACCCGACGGTTGTGCCCTGCAACCGGGCCAGCGCCCGGCCTGCAAGGACTGCGCGGACACCCTGAATGAAGTGACTCAATTTGCCTATAAGGGGATCGACCATGGCAATACGTAGAGACTTTACTGTCGCTGACTACCTGCTGGCACGACTCCTTCAACTGGGTGTGCACAAGGTGTTCCAGGTCCCCGGCGATTATGTGTCGGGATTTATGGATGCCCTGGAGAAGTCCGCCGATATCCAGCCGGTCGGCGAAGTCAATGAAATGAGTGCCGCCTACGCCGCCGACGGTTACGCCCGTTATGCCGGGATCGGCGCGGTATCGCTGCAATACGGTGTCGGCACCTTCAGCGCGGTGAATGCCATTGCCGGCGCCTATGTCGAGCGCAATCCGGTGGTGGTTATCAGTGCCAGTCCGTCGGCGAAGAATCGCCAGATCATCTGGGCGGCGGACGTCCTGTTCCACCACTCCACCGGCGACCTGGACGTCGGGCGCAAGGTGTTCGAGAACATCACCGTCGCCTGCGAACTGCTGGATGACAGCCGCACCGCACCGGCACTGATCGACCGGGCTCTGGTCGCCGCCATCAGCCAGCGCCGGCCGATCTACCTGGAAGCCTGGCAGAACGTCTGGGGCGAACCTTGCGAGGAACCCGTCGGCGAACTGTCTCCCGTGCCAGCTGCCTGCGATCTGCTGTCCCTGGAAGCGGCGGTCGAGACCTCGGTGCAACGCCTGCGCGAGGCGAAAAAGCCGTTGATCATGCTCGGCATCGAGATCGCCCGTTTCGGCCTGCAAAAGCAGGCGCTGCACCTGATCGAAGCCAGCGGCCTGTCGTTCACCACCTCATTGGAAGCCAAGACCGTTGTCGACGAAAACCACCCGCAATTTATCGGCACCTATGCCGGTACCGCCTCTCGGCTGTGGACCCAGGAGCTGGTGGACCAGACCGATTGCATCCTGGCCATCGGGGTCATCTTCACCGACGACTACCTGCAACTGCTGAAGAAGGATTTCGGCCAGATCATCCTGGTCAACACCCAGCTGGCCCGCACCGGCTTGCAGTACTACCCCCATGTTCCGCTGCCGCAGTACCTCACCGCGCTGACCAGCGCACTCGGCCTGGACGATGATTTCCCGCTGCCCCTGCGCCCGCGCGAACCACTCTCGCCGCTGCTCAAGGCAACCGACCATGACACGCCCCTGAGTTACGAGCGGTTCCTCGACACCCTCGCCGATTTCGCCCGGGAGCAACGCCTGTGGGACAACAGCGCGCTGATCCTCGGTGAAAGCTCGGCGCTGTACGCCGCCAGCAATATCATGGGCATGCCCGAGAACAGCTTTGTCGCCGATGCCATCTGGGGTTCCCTCGGTCACGAGACCGGCTGTGCCCTGGGAGTGGCCATGGGTGGCCAGCGCCGGCCGCTGGTGGTCGCCGGCGACGGCGGCTTCATGATGATGTGCCAGTCGCTGTCGACCCTGGTGCGCAATCGCGTGAATGCCGTGGTGTTCGTCATGAGCAACGAGGTCTACGCCATCGAGCAGGCCTTTGTGAACATCAACGCCTTCAAGGAATACGGCGAGTTCGCACCGTTCGACATCCTGCCCAGCTGGGATTACCTGGCCCTGGCCCAGGGTTTCGGCGCCAAGGGCTACAAGGTCTCGACCCTGGGTGAGTTGCGCGAACTGCTGCTCAAACTGCTGGTGATCGACGAGACCGTGCTGGTCCAGGTGGTCATTCCGCAAAAAGACCTGGCGCCCCAGATCGAACGACTCGCGTCCTGAAAGGAGCATTCACTACATGGCTGTATTGCGTCTTGCTGTCGCTGCCCTGCTGCTCACCGGCCTGTCCGTGGCCCAGGCCCATACCCACGGGCCTGAAACGGCCGAAACTCCGAAACGTTTCACACCCGTCTCGCCGGACACCCCGTACCTCGAAGTCCTGCACCAATGCGTCAGCCAGAAGGACACCGAACAGGGCCAGTTGCTCTCGGGCCTGGGCGGCACGCGCTACCCCATGGTCAGCCTGAAGGACGCCGACCGGGTCGAAGCTTTCTATAGCCAGGGCATGGCCCTGCAATACGGCTTCAACTTCTCCGAAGCAATCCGCGCCTTCTACCAGGCCAGCCGTTTCGACGAAGGTTCGGCGATGCCCTATTGGGGCATTGCCCTGTCGGCCAACTCCAATATCAACAGCGACGCCACTCCCGGTTGCGACCAGTTGGCCTATCGCTCGGCGCAGATTGCACTGGAGCACGCCAATGCTCGCCTCAAGGACTCGGACGCCAAGGCCCGTTTCAGCGAAGGGCAGTTGCAGCGTGAAGTCGATTACGCCAAGGCGTTCCTCAGCGCCTATACCCTCAAGGACGGCCAGGTCAGCCTCGACGGCGACGGCAAACAACACTACGCCGACGCCATGAAAGAACTGTCGCAGACCTATTTCGACGACCTCGATGCCGCCACCCTCTACGCCGACGCCCTGCTCAATCTGACACCCTGGAAATGGTGGGACGGCGAGGAGGCGGTCTCCGATCAGGTCCACCCGACGCCGGCGGCCTATCAGGCGCTGCAAGTGCTCAACCGCGTACTGGTGCAGGACAAGCTGCACACCGGTGCCAATCACTTCTATATCCACGCCATCGAGGAGTCGCCGTTCCCCGACAACGGGTTGCCCATGGCCAATCGCTTCCGCGACCAGAATCCGGCCATCGGGCACCTGGTGCACATGGCCTCGCATATCTACCAGCGCACCGGCAATAACGCCCTGGCCAGCGTCGCCAACTACACGGCGGTTTCGGTGGACCGGGCCTACGCCCATCAGGTCGGCCCGCAGAGCCCCTACCCGTTGCATTACCTGGGCCACAACATTCACTTCCTGATCTGGACCCTGTCCATCGAAGGCCGTCAGAACGAAGCCATGAACATGGCCGAGGAACTGGTGGAGAACACCACGCAGTATTCGGCGCTGGAGTTCCTCTGCAAGCAGTACCCCGACGAGATCCGCACCAAGTCGGACTACTTCTATGCCGTGCCCTATTACTTTGCCGTGCGCTTCCAGGACTGGGCAGCGCTGGAGCGTATCGAACCGAAGATCGAGCAGGGTCTGAAGACCATCAACGAGACCTGCACCCAGGCCGACAAGGATTGGCAGCCACTGACCGCGCCTTACACCCGGGTAATGGCCGCTTATGCCAAGGCTTATCGGCAGTTGGCCGAGGACGGGGCGGACAAGGAGAAGGTCAACGACGCGCTCAAGGGCTACTGGCAGGCGGTGACCGATACCCTGAAAGCCACACCGGCTCTCAACTACGGCAACAACAAGGCCTCGGAGCTGTTTCGCATCGCCAACCTGATCCTGCTGAACAAGGCCCAGGACAGCAGCCACGGCAAGCTGGACTTGGCGTCACTGCGGGAAACCGCTGCGAAGGTGTTTGGCAAGGATCCCTCACAGGCCTTGGCCACTGACCTCAAGTCACTCCAGGGCGATAACCAGGAACAGATCATTGGCGCCTGGCGCAAGGCGGTCTCCATCCAGGACGCACTGAGCTATAACGAGCCGCCGGACTGGTATTACACCTTGCGTGAGTCCCTGGGCTACGCACTGTTGGCCCAGGGCAAGGCGGCCGAAGCCGAGAAGGTTTTCCGTGAAGACCTGATGGGCAATCGCCTCAGTGGTCGTTCGCTCAACGGGCTGAAGCTCAGCCTGCAACAACAGCCGGACAAGCCGGTGCCGGCGCTGCTCGATAAACAACTGCAGAACGCCTGGCGCAACGCGACCATCAGTGCCGCGCCGGACTGATCAACGTGCAAAGCGCAACCGGAATGGCCAACGCCATTGGGGGACCCGGTTGCGCTGCAAGCGTTCGAGGACCATCCAGGCCATGGTCAACAGCATCAGCACCAGGTGTCCCTGTTCGGCCAACATTGGCAATAGCATCAATGCCCAGCATGAACCCACGCACCAGGCACCACTGACGACACCGTACTTCAGGCAATCCCTGAAAAAGCCGAAACCGAATGCGGAAATACGCGGCTGATGATGACAGCGGTTCAGGCACCGTTGCTTGGCAGGCGAAGCCTGCCACAGCAAACAGATCAACAAGCCTCCGACCAGGGCCTCCGACGGCTCGACCCCCAGCAGCACCCGGGCACCCACCGCCATTGCCAACAACCCCGCTCCCGCCAGTATCCAGACACTGCCGAAACCAACCACGAACAGACCCAACGCCTGCCAGCGCCGTCTCGACAGGCTGACTCGCCACAGATGCTCCAGGGGATGCGCCAGCAGCAAAGGCATCATCGCCAGCAGCATCAGTGTCCAGCCCCCCAACAACGCCAGCGGGGGATTGAACAGCAATGTCTGTTCAATCCCCTGCAGGCTCGCGGTATAACCCAGCGACGGCCAACTTCCGCAGAACGCCGGAACGGAGAAATCACTCACTCCGCCTGCCAACCAGCCCCACCCGACCAGACTGATCAGTGTCAGCCATCGCCGTGAGCCCTGGATCAGCGCCGCGACCAGAAAGTAGCTCGGCATCCCCTAGCTGCCCAGACGGTAGATGCTCACCCGACCGATCGTGAACTGATCGGCCGGTACAACGGTCGACACGGGGATAAAACGAACCTTCAACTGAGACAGATCCTGTACCCCCTCCAAGTGCAGCGCGTCGATGATATGGGTGATTTCCAGCACCTGGCCGACGCCGTTACCGCCATGATCGCCATCCGGTTTACTGGCCTTGCGCACACCGAACAGCGCGAGCGTGCCTGCCAGCAATTGCGGATAACTGGCCGGATCAACGCCATCGGGCAGATTGATATAGACATGAAACACCGCCGAATCACTTTTACCGCGAATGTTTTCCATATTGAGAAACACGCGATCAGGGAGCTGGGGATCTGCGGATAGCCCGGCGACCTTCAGACTGGTGAACACTTTGCTCGAGGCAAGCTTATCCAGTTGGACCGGCGTTTCGACGCTGCCACGGCTCAAATCGACGGATGTCTGGCTTGCACCGATCAGTTCGGCCGCTTCAGGTTCTCTCATCGCCAGCAACCTCGTGTGTTCGACGCTCAGCCCCTTCGCGGCGATCCCGAGGCGCAACAGCCGCTGTCTGACAGGCTCGACGGTGGATATAGGGTCCGAAGTATCCTCATAGATATAGTCGAGCCTGGGGGCCAGCGTGTCGACCATATCGCCAGCCTTGAACGTCCAAGGAGTGCCCTCCACGGTCGGCATGATAAACACCAATCCGGGTATCACCGGACCGTTGTACCAGGAAGGCAGGTCCGGATTCTGATGGTCGGGATTTCGCTTGCGCCAAACCTCCCACAACCGGTCGATGTTGGCATGATGAGCCCAGAAGATCGGGTCGAGGGCCGCCGTATCGGAGTCGCCCATCAAGCCATCGATCTTCGGATCAACCCCTTCTGAACCGCCGACAATGTTATGCACCACGTTGTGAGGCTGTTTCTCCAATCCTCCGGCCCCGGGATGATCGTGCGCGGTCTTCAGCTCGGACCCACCGAAGCCTGGGGGCACACCATCGTATCGACCTTCGAATACAGGGTCGGTCAAGGCCTTCAAGGCAATATCCGCGGGATTGAGCTCGGTTCCGAAGCGGCGTTCCACAAACAGTGGGTTCGGCGTGCCATCGGGCAGTGTCCGGGCACTGAAGCACGCCGGGACTTTCAGGCTCTGACTACTCTCATTGTAATTCCAGTAGGGAAACGCCCACTCCTTTGGTCCACCGAGCCCGACAATCGCCGAGCGTAGAATCTGCTCGACTGCGGCGGTATAACCTCGATGCCAGGGTAAGAAAAACCAGGTCGAGTGCTGACATTGCCCCCAATAAACTGACTGTTCCTTCTCCGACGGCAATGCTTCGTCTTCCGTCAGATAGCCCGCATCAATCCATAGATCCTTGTCGAAACCGTGGATCGCCGCCAGATACCGCCAACTGGTGGGATCGGCAATCGGGCGTTTCTTCAACTCGGCGACCCCGCGTGCATACCACAGCAAAGTCTCGCTCCAGCGCTCCCCCAACTTCTCTATATCAAGACGTACATGTGCCATGTTCGATCTCCCTGATAACTGATAGTCCATCGGGCCGGGGACTTGCGGGCCCGAAGGCAACAGTAGATCAGGCGATATCAATTTGCCTTGAGGCCGTCTCCCCAATAGACAGACGGTCTCTGTTTTCTTGGCACATCCCCGCTTTCAACAGGGGGCAGAGCGTGTCGGGCTTAGCCCGGCAGGCACTGGAAGTCGCCGGTCTTGGCCACTTGCTTGCCATGGGAATCCATCAAGCGGGCGGTGACTTCCTGGCCCAGGCTCGACTCCACCAGCTTGTAGTGCTCGCCGGCCTTGAACTGGTTGAAGCTGACTTCACCCGAACAGTCCTGCTGGTTGCCATCGCCCCACGGCATCTCCACCAGCATCACGTCCAGCTTGTGGGCGCCAGGTGGCACTTCGAAGAAACGCCCGTCATCGATTTTCTTGCCATCGACCTTCTCGGCGAGCATGTCGTTCGGCGCTTCATTTTGCAGACCGATCCAGGCTTCGCTCGGATCCGCTTTCGGCATCGGGCCGGCACACGCGGACAGCAGAAAAGCCAGGCCCAGGGTTGGAATCAGCATCAGGGGTTTGAATGTCATGGTGTTCTACCTCAAAAAATGAAAAAGCTGTCAGCGGTTAAATGCAGGAAAACTTCCTGGAATGGGCCACGGTCACGCCTTGGTCGTTCACCAGCTCAGCCCCTACATCCGCACCCGATCCCGACTCCACCAGGTGATAGCGCTTGCCGGCCTTGAACTGGTCGTAGTCCACCTGACCGGTGCACTCGGGCTGTTCGGTATTGCCGTTGGCCCCCTGGACCAGGAGCACTTTCAGATCGTGCTTGCCCGGCGCTACTTCGAAGTAGCGGCCGTCATCGACGCGCTTGCCATCCACACGCTCTGCCAGCAGGTCGTCGCTCGACTCCTGCCCCAGGCCGATCCAGGCTTCGCTCGGATCAGCCTTGGGCACTGGCGCTGCGCAGGCAGACAGCAGGCAAACCAGTCCAAGGGTCGAAATCAGCATCAGCGGCTTAAGTGTCATTGAATGAATTCCTCTCATCTTCAAGTGCTTTATCGCTGGACGGAAAATCCGTCTAATCGAGGCAAAGAGTGGCGGACTAGAGGCTCTTGTACAAATGAACACACATGAAGGGATTTTCAGTCCTTATCTAAAAGATCCTTCATGTTGGTGAAAGCTAAACGTTAAGTTCCAGACGCAAGACTGCCGGTGTTTGCAATTCCACTCCCCGGAGGTTCAGGCATGCTCGGGCTGGTAAAGACCGCACTGCTCAAGCCCTACACGTTTATCGTGTTGGCGATATTCATCTGCATCATCGGGCCGCTGGCGGCCATGCGTACCCCCACCGATGTGTTTCCCGATATCGGTATCCCGGTGGTCGCAGTGGTCTGGCAATACAACGGCCTGTCCCCCGAGGACATGGCCGGCCGGGTGATCTACACCTACGAACGCTCCTTGAGCTCCACGGTCAACGACATCGAACATATCGAGTCGCAATCGCTACCGGGCATGGGCATCGTCAAGATCTTCTTTCAACCGGGAGTGGACATCCGCACCGCCAACGCCCAGGTGACCGCGGTCTCGCAGACCGTGCTCAAGCAAATGCCGCCGGGGATCACCCCGCCGCTGATCCTCAACTACAGCGCCTCGACGGTGCCGATCCTGCAGATGGCGTTTTCCAGTCCGACGCTGTCTGAAGCGAAGATTCGTGACCTGGTACAGAACAATATCCGCCTGCCACTGACCTCCGTTCCGGGCCTGGCAATTCCGACGCCGATGGGCGGCAAGCAACGCCAGATCACCCTCGACCTCGATCCCCAGGCGCTGGCCGCTAAGGGCCTCTCGGCGCAGGATGTGGGCAATGCCCTGGCCGCGCAGAACCAGATCATTCCGGTGGGTACCGCCAAACTCGGCCCCTACGAATACACCGTGCTGCTGAACAACAGCCCGAAAGTCATCGAAGAACTCAACGACCTGCCGATCAAAACCGTCGACGGCGCCCTGATCACCATCGGCCAGGTGGCCCACGTGCGTGACGGCTCACCGCCACAGACCAATATCGTGCGGGTCGATGGCCGCCGCGCGGTGCTGATGCCGGCGATGAAGAACGGCAATATTTCCACCCTGTCGATCGTCGACAACATCCGCAACATGCTGCCGCTGATCAATGAAACCCTGCCGCCGGAGCTCAAGACCTCGCTGCTGGGCGACGCTTCGGTGTTCGTCAAGCAGTCGGTGGGCAGCGTGGCCCGCGAAGGCATCATCGCCGCCCTGCTGACCAGTGCGATGATCCTGCTGTTCCTTGGCAGCTGGCGCTCGACCCTGATCATCACCGCCTCGATTCCATTGGCGGTGCTCTCGGCCATCGCCCTGCTGGCCGCCACCGGCCAGACCCTCAACGTCATGACCCTCGGTGGTCTGGCGCTGGCGGTGGGGATCCTGGTGGACGATGCGACGGTGACCATCGAGAACATCAACTGGCACCTGGAACAGGGCAAGGCGGTCAACGATGCGATCCTCGACGGCGCGAAACAGATCGTCGGCCCGGCCTTCGTTTCGCTGCTGTGTATCTGCATCGTGTTCGTACCGATGTTCATGCTGCAAGGCATCGCCGGCTTCCTGTTCCGGCCGATGGCCCTGGCGGTGATCTTCGCCATGGCCAGTTCCTTCATCCTCTCGCGGACCCTGGTGCCGACCCTGGCGATGTTCCTGCTCAAGCCCCATATGGTCGAGGGCGGCAGCGGTCATCATCCCGAAGATGAATTTATCAACCATCACGAAGGCGAACAGCACCGCAAGCCACGCAACCGCCTGCTGCAAGGCGCACTGAATTTCCAGCAGGGCTTCGAGCGCGGCTTCTCCACGGTACGTGACGTCTACCATGGCCTGCTGACCCTGGCGCTGGGTTGCCGCAAGCGCTTCCTGCTGGGTTTCCTCGCCTGTGTGCTGGCCTCCTTCAGCCTGCTGCCGAGCCTGGGCGAGGACTTCTTCCCGGCCACCGACGCCGGTGCCCTGGCCCTGCACGTACGCCTGCCGCTGGGTACGCGAATCGAAGAAAGCGCCGCGACCTTCGACCGTATCGAAGCACGGATCCGCGAGGTGATTCCCGCCGAGGAACTGGACAACATCGTCGACAACATCGGTATTCCGTTGAGCGGTATCGACATGGCCTATAGCAGCAGCGGCACCATCGGCCCGCAGGATGGCGATATCCAGGTCACCCTCAAGGCTGATCACCAGCCCACCGCCGACTACGTGAAAAAACTGCGCACGGCTTTGCCGGAAAGCTTCCCCGGCAGCCAGTTCGCCTTCCTCCCGGCGGATATCAGCAGCCAAATCCTCAACTTCGGCGCACCGGCCCCGCTGGACGTGAAAATCTCCGGACGCAGTGCCGAGGAAAACCGCGTCTTCGCCCTCGAACTGCAACGACGCCTGCAACACGTACCGGGGATCGCCGACCTGCGGATCCAGCAATCGGTCGGCTACCCGTCGCTGGAAGTGAAGGTCGACCGTATGCGCGCCAAGGGCCTGGGCATTACCGAGCGTGACGTCACCAACAGCATGGTCGCCTCCCTGGCCGGCAGCTCCCAGGTGGCACCGACCTTCTGGCTCAACCCGGCCAACGGTGTGTCCTATGGCGTGGTCGCGGCCACTCCGCAATACCGCCTGGACAGCCTGCCATCACTGGAAGCACTGCCGGTCACCGGTAGCAACGGCCAGTCGCAGATCCTCGGCGGCCTGGCGACCATCAATCGGGTACAGAGCCCTGCGGTGGTGACCCACTACAACATCCAGCCGACCCTGGACATCTACGCCAGCGTGCAAGGCCGAGACCTCGGCGCGGTGGCCCATGACATCCAGAAGATCCTCGACGATGCCTCGTCCTTGCGGCCCAAGGGCGCGATTGTCAGCCTGCACGGACAGATCGATGCCCTCCATGAAGCCTTCGGTGGCCTGAGCTTCGGCCTGCTCGGCGCGGTGGTGCTGATCTACCTGCTGATCGTGGTCAACTTCCAGTCCTGGGTCGACCCGTTCGTGATCATCACCGCCCTGCCCGCGGCCCTCGCCGGGATTGTCTGGATGCTGTTCTTGAGCGGCACCTCGCTGTCGGTTCCGGCCCTGACCGGGGCCATCCTCTGCATGGGCGTGGCCACCGCCAACTCGATCCTGGTGGTGAGCTTCTGTCGCGAACGCCTGGCCGAACACGGCGATGCCCTCAAGGCCGCCCTGGAAGCCGGCTACACCCGTTTCCGTCCGGTTTGCATGACGGCCCTGGCGATGATCATCGGCATGTTGCCGCTGGCCCTTTCCGAAGAACAGAACGCCCCCCTCGGACGCGCCGTGATCGGCGGTCTGATCCTGGCGACCACTGCCACCCTGCTGTTCGTCCCCGTGGTGTTCAGCCTGGTGCATGGCCGCCGACCTATTCGCGCCGTAGCTGGAGAAAACACCCATGACTGATCGCAAACCTTCGGGCAAACGCCTGCTTTACATGGGCGTCGGCGGTCTGACCCTGGCCGCCTTGCTGGTCGCCAACGGGATTGCCGCGCGAACCCGCCACGAAAAATCCGTGACCGCCTGGACCGAAACCGCCGCCATCCCCATGGTCAGCGTCTTCAAGCCGGCGCAGAACGCCGCCGGCGACACCCTGCGCCTGCCGGCCCACCTCGAAGCCTGGAGCAAGGCGCCGATCCATGCACGGGTCAGCGGTTACCTGAAAGACTGGAAAACCGACATCGGCAGCCAGGTCAAGGCCGGCCAGATACTCGCCGAAATCGACAGCCCGGATCTCGACCAGCAGGTCGCCCAGGCCCATGCCCACCTGGTGCAGGAACAGGCCAATGCGCGCCTGGCCGAAACCACCGCCACACGTTGGCAGAACCTGGTGGCGACCCATTCGGTATCACGCCAGGAGGCCGATGAAAAAAGCTCCAATGCCGCCGCGGCCAAGGCCAATGTCGAAGCCGCCGCCGCCGACTACGCGCGGCTGTCGGCACTGGAAGCGTACAAGACCATTCGCGCGCCCTTCGCCGGCACCATCACCGCCCGCAACACCGATATAGGCCAGTTGATCAAGGCCGACAACGACAGCGATCCGGAACTCTTCGATATCGCCGACACCCATCAACTGCGGCTCTACGTACCGATTCCGCAGAACTACGCCAGCGTGATCCGTCCCGGTCTCGAGGTGAAGCTGACGGTGCCGGAACATCCGGGCCAGCAGTTCAACGCAAAATTGCTGGGCAACTCCACCGCGATCGACTCGCGCTCCGGCACCCTGCTGGCACAGTTCGTCGCCGAGAACCCGGACAACGTCCTGCTGCCCGGCGACTATGCCGAGGCGACCCTGCCGATCCCGGCGGACACCAACGGCGTCAGCATTCCGGCCAGCGCCTTGATCTTCCGTGCCCAGGGCACCCAGGTAGCGGTGCTGGACGCCCAGTCCCATGTGCACCTGCGTGACATCCACATCGGCCTGGACCTGGGCGAGCGCCTGGTCATCGACCAGGGCCTGAAACCCGCCGACACCGTGATCGACAACCCGCCGGACGCCCTGCGCGAAGGCGACCCGGTAAAACTCGCCGACGCCGGAGGCCAACATGTCCCCAAGGCTTAAGCTCAGCGCCTGGCTCTTGATGATCGCGGCCTTGCAGGGCTGTTCCCTGGCACCGACCTACAAGCCGCCGCAACTCGACTTGCCGGAGCACTATCGCGAACAGACCAGCGACGGCCCATGGCATCTGGCACAACCGGGCGACAAGCTGTCGGAACAATGGTGGTCGCTGTTCCAGGACTCACGCCTCAACGACCTGCAGCAGCGCCTGCTCAAGGCCAACCCTGACCTGGCCGCCGCCCTGGCGCACTACGACGGCGCCCAGGCCTACGCGAGCCAGTTGCATGCCGGGTTGTTCCCGCAGATCACCGCCAGCGCGCAGCCCCTGCGCCAGCGCCAATCGGACAATCGCCCGTTGCGCGGCAGCACCCAGCCGGCGGTATACAACAGCAACACCGCAGGCTTTGCGCTGAACTTCGACCTCGACCTGTGGGGACGAATTCGCAACCAGGTGGCCGCCGGCGATGCCCAGGCCCAGGCCTCCGGCGACGACCTGGCGGTGGCGCGCCTGAGCCTGCAACAGCAATTGGCGACCTTGTATATCCAGCTCAATGGACTGGACGCCCAGAGTCGGATTCTCAGCAGTTCCCTGGATGACTACACCCAGGCGCTGCAACTGACCCGTGACCGCTACCAGGGCCAGATCGCTTCGGAACTCGACCTGACCCGTGCCCAGAGCCAACTGGCCGAGGCCCAGGCACAACTGGACGACGTACGCGGCCAACGCAACCTGGCCGAACATGCGATTGCCGAACTGGTGGGTGAACCGGCCAGTGACTTCCAGTTGCCGCCGACCCAGGCAATCCTGACCATTCCCAAGGTACCCGGCGCCCTGCCCAGCGGCTTGCTGCAACGCCGTCCGGATATCGCCGCGGCGGAACGCCGGGTGTTTGCCGCCAATGCCGGGATCGGCGTGGCCAAGGCCGCCTGGTACCCGGACTTCAGCCTGACCGGCCTGCTCGGCGGCCAGACCCAGGGCAGCGGCAGCCTGCTGTCGACGGGTAATCGCTACTGGGCGTTGGGGCCGCTGGTCAACCTGCCGATCTTCGACGGCGGTCGTCTCAGTGCCCAGGAGCATCAGGCCAAGGCCGAATTCGACGAGGCTTCGGCCCATTACCGCAGCCAGGTCCTGCGCGCGGTGCGCGAAGTCGAGGACAACCTGGCGCAACTGCGCGACTTGCAGCGCGAGGCCCTGGATGAGCAAGCGGCGGTCAATGCCGCGCAGAACACCCAGACCCTGGCGATGAACAGCTACCAGGCCGGGGCCGTGAACTACCTGGATGTGGTGACGGCGCAGACGGCGGCATTGCAGACCCAGCGACAGTTGCAGGCGTTGCAGACCCGACAGCTGCAGGCCAGCATCGGCCTGATGGCCGCCCTGGGTGGCGGTTGGAGTGCCCAAGGCTGAGAGCGATATAATCCTGTGGGAGTATTGTGGCTGCCCCTCCGTTTCACGGGCACGCTTTGTTCCCGCAGGGTTCAAACGCCTTTCGCCGACTGACAAGTTTTCGCCCCCTTCATCAGGGGGTCACACATCAAGTACCAACCGAAATCTCAACACGCACAAGCACCCCCCCCTTCCCGTTGCTGCGCCTGCTCACCCGCCAGGCTGAAGCCTTCATCCAGCCATCCCATCACCCCACCCATCATTTCCTTCACCGGATACTCGAGCGCAGCCAGTTTCACCGCCGCACGGTGGGCGCCGTTGCAATGCGGGCCCGCGCAATAGACCACAAACAACGTGTCTCGCGGGTATTGCGCCAGGTACTCGGCGGTCATCAACCGATGGGGCATATTGATCGCCCCGGGCACATGCCCCTGTGCAAAGGCCGACTCACCTCGCACATCCACCAGCACGAAATCCAGCTCGCCACTCTGCTGGCTGGCATGCACGTCGGAACAATCAGTTTCCAAGGTCAGGCGGTGACTGAAATGCCTCAAGGCAATCGCCGAAGGGGCGGCAGGGATACTACGAACCAGGCTTGTCATGGTGTGGATGCTCCAATCAGTGGGTGTGAGAACACTTTATCCAGCTCGCCGTTATCGCTACAGTGGCGAACAAGACACTGACTGGTAAGTTTCCGCCATATGACTTCCTTTCCCGGCCTGGTCGCGATCCTGGCATACGATGGCCTCTGCACTTTCGAATTCGGCATAGCCGTGGAGATCTTCGGTTTGCCGCGCCCTGAGTTCGACTTTCCCTGGTATGAGCACCGTATCGTCGGCGTCGATCCCGGACCGATGCGGGCCATGGGTGGTATCCAGGTGCTGGCCGACGGAGGGCTGGAACAACTTGAAGACGCACGAACCCTGATCGTTCCCGGCTGGCGCAGCCGTATCGAGCCACCTCCTGCACGACTTATCGAGGCCTTGCAACAGGCTCACGCCCGAGGTACGCGGATAGTTTCCATTTGTTCGGGGGTGTTCGTACTGGCTGCAGCCGGCCTGTTGAATGGTCGACAGGCGACCACCCATTGGCGTTACACAGAAGAACTCGCCTCGCGGTTTCCTGCCATCGAGGTGAATCCCGATGTGTTGTACGTCGACGCCGGGCAGATCATCACCTCGGCTGGCAGCGCGGCCGGTATCGATGCCTGCCTGCATCTGGTCGCTCGTGACTTCGGCACCCAGGTGGCCAATACCGTGGCCCGGCGACTGGTGATGTCGCCTCAACGCACAGGTGGCCAGGCGCAATTTATTCCGGCACCGGTCGGTCGTACGCCACGCAATGATCTGTCACGGGTCATGCAATGGGCCCGGGAACGCCTGCATGAACCGCTGGAAGTCCGCCAGCTCGCCAGCCAGGCCGCGATGAGCGAGCGTACCTTCCTGCGACGCTTCAGCGAGGCAACCGGCATCACTCCCAAAGCCTGGCTGCAGCACGAACGACTGGCCAGAGCCCGAGAATTACTGGAAAGTGGCAATGAAAGCAGCGACCGTATCGCCGAACAATGCGGCTATCGCTCCGTCGAAAGTTTCCGGGTTGCGTTTCGCAGCCTGGTCGGTTTGCCACCTTCGGTTTATCGCGAGCGCTTCGGGCAGGCACAACGAGATTGAACAACATTGAGGCACGTACCCCATGGATACCCAGAACCTGATGTATGCCGGTCCCTTGATCTCCCTCGCCCTGCTCTGGGCTGTTGCCGTAGTCACGCCAGGCCCCAATTTCTTCACCACCGCCCAGCTCGCCGCCGGTAATTCGCGCAAACACGGCGTGGTCTGCGCACTGGGTGTCGCCACGGGTACCATCCTCTGGGGCCTGGCCGGTGGATTGGGGATCAAGTCGCTGTTCACCGCCGCGCCATCGCTGTACCTGGTGCTGAAGATTGCCGGTGGCGCTTACCTGATCTACCTCGGCATCAAGCTGTTCCTGCGTAAACAACCCGCCAACGCCGGCCAGCAACCCACGCTCCACGAACCCAAACGCAGCCTGCTCTCGGCCTATAGCCGGGGCCTGCTGGGCAATATGACCAATCCCAAGTCGGCGCTGTTCGTCGCGACCATCTTCGCCACCACCATGCCCAGCTCCCCGTCCGCGCCGCTGCTGGCCATGGCCGTCGCGATCATGAGCAGCCTGTCCTTCTGCTGGTACTCCAGCGTGGCCCTGGTGTTTGCCAGTACGCGGATGTCAGCCTTCTACAGCCGCTGCCGCAAAGGCCTGGATCGTTTCGCCGGGACTTGCTACCTGCTGTTCGGCGCCCATCTGATGGCCAGCCGCTGAGTCAGGGCCGCAGAATCTCACCATCCACCGCGTCGCCGATTTTCAGGAAATGCCCGCCGGCGACGTGGTGCAAGGTACGCAACGCGTCATGCCCCTCAAAATGCCAGCGCCCCTCGCTGAACACCCGCGAATCAGCCTGGGCTGAAATCACTTCGGCCAGGAACAGGTCGTACTGTTCGTGGTTGCGCGGCTCCGGCAGCAAGCGGCACTCCAGCCAGGCGACACAGCCCTCCAGCATCGGCGCATCGATCTTCTCAGCCTTGAAGGTTTCCAGGCCGTAGGCATCGAACTTGTCGCGGCTATGACTCTGGGTCAGCTCCAGGCCGGAAGTCGTACCGACGGTTTGCACGACATCGGCTTGGGCAACGCAAGGCACGTTGATCACAAAAGTCCCCGAGGCCTCCAGCAGACGCCGCGTCCAGGTGGACTTGTCGATCACCACCGCGACCTTCGGTGGCTCGAAGTCCAACGGCATGGCCCAGGCGGCCGCCATGATATTGCGCTGGCCATCGTGGGCAGCGCTGACCAGCACCGTAGGACCGTGATTGAGCAGGCGATAGGCTTTGGACAAGGGCACGGCGAGACGATGATGGGCGGACATGAGCAATGTTTCCTGGCAAAAATACAGAGTGGACATCCTAGGGGAGCACGCCAGGGAAACACAGCCCCTCTCGGGCAAAGAAACTGCATCGTTCCATGTCTGCCGCTACCCGGAAAATTCAACCGCAAGAGTCGGAGTGTTTAGCCCCAGCGGCCTTTCTAGACTGCAAGCCTCACCGGATATGCCCCGAGGCAAGCTCATGCACACCCGAATACAATCACTGGATTGGCCGGCGATCCGCCGCGACCTGGACCAGCAAGGCAACGCCCTGTTGCCCAACCTCCTCAGCCCCGAAGAATGCCTGGAACTGGCCGCCCTGTACCCGCACAAAGCGTCTTTTCGCTCCCGGGTCGTCATGGCCCGCCACGGTTTTGGCCAGGGCGAATACCAATACTTCACCTACCCGCTTCCGCCACTGGTCCAGCAGCTTCGCACCACGCTCTACCCGCCTCTGGCAACGATTGCCAATGACTGGAACGAGCGCATGCAAATAGCCGGATCGTTTCCCGAAACACACCAGGCCCTGCTCCAACGTTGTCATGACGCCGGCCAGCAACGCCCCACCCCGTTGCTACTGCAATATACAGCCGGTGACTACAACTGCCTGCACCAGGACCTGTATGGCGAACAGGTGTTTCCATTGCAAGTGGCCATTCTTCTGTCCCAACCGGGAGAAGATTTTACCGGCGGCGAGTTCGTCCTCACCGAGCAGCGCCCACGCATGCAGAGCCGTCCCCAGGTGGTCCCGCTGAAACAGGGCGACGCGGTGATCTTTGCCGTGTCCCAGCGCCCGGTTCACGGCACGCGGGGGTTCTATCGCGTAAATATGCGCCATGGCGTCAGCCGCGTGAATGCAGGCCAGCGGCATACCCTGGGCATCATCTTTCATGACGCCACCTGACATCCCGCTCACAGTCAGTAGAATTCAACCGCAAGACTCGGAGTTTTCCTGTCTCGCAGCGCCCCTAAGCTGAGCGAGAACTGAATCTTCCGACAGGAGAACACCATGAATACCTCGACCCAAGGAAACTCCATGGAACAGGATCCGCGCTGGCAAGCAGTACTGACACGGGACGCCAGCGCCGACGGCAGCTTCGTCTACGGCGTCAGAACCACGGGCGTGTACTGCCGCCCGAGCAGTGGCGCGCGTCGGCCCAATCCGGAAAATGTCGAGTTCTTCGATACCCCCGAGCAGGCCGAAGCTGCCGGCTACCGGCCAAGCCGGCGTGCCGCCGCCGACCAGACGTCGATCAACGAGCAACACGTGGCCCTGGTGACCCGGGCCTGCCAACTCATTGAAACGTCCGACACCCCACCCTCACTCAATCCCCTGGCCGAACAGCTGGGCCTGAGCCCTTTTCACTTCCATCGGGTCTTCAAGTCGGTCACCGGCCTGACACCCAAGGCCTACGCCACCGCTCATCGCGCCGGCAAACTACGGGCACAGTTGGCCCGGGGCGGCTCGGTCACCGAGGCCTTGTACGAAGCCGGCTTCAACGCCAGCAGCCGGTTCTACGAATCGTCCAATGGCGTGCTGGGCATGAAACCCAGCGACTATCGCGCCGGCGGTACCAACACCGATATTCGCTTTGCCATCGGCGAGTGCTCGTTGGGGGCAATCCTGGTGGCCCAGAGTGATCGCGGTGTCTGCGCGATCCTGCTCGGTGATGATCCGGATGCCCTGGCCAAGGACTTGCAGGACAAGTTCCCGCAGGCGCATTTCATTGGCGGCGACGCCGCCTTCGAGCAACTGATCGCCAAGGTGGTGGGTTTTATCGAGGCCCCGGCCATTGGCCTGGATCTGCCGCTGGACCTGCGCGGTACAGCTTTTCAGGAACGGGTCTGGCAGGCACTGCGCAACATTCCAGTGGGCAGTACCGCAAGTTATGCCGAGATCGCACAGATGATCGGTGCGCCGAAATCCTTCCGCGCCGTGGCCCAGGCCTGTGGCGCCAACAGCCTGGCCGTGGCGATTCCCTGTCATCGGGTGGTGCGCAGCGACGGTAACCTGTCCGGTTATCGCTGGGGCGTGGAACGCAAACGGCAGTTGCTGGATCGGGAAGCGCAATAGGTGCCACAACACAGGGTGTGCGGCGCTCCAACGCCGCCTCACCCCAGGCAGCACCCAGGCTCGAATCCCTCGCCCCGAGAATAAAGATTGCAGGCTAACGATCTCCGCCTTTACCCTTCCCCACCCGCCTACCACCAAGGCTTCAGCTTCAATAATGTCCTCCGTACTAAGCGTCCTGCTGCCCATCTTTGCCCTGATCCTGGTCGGCTTCATCTGCCGTCGAACCAATCGACTGGGCCCCAACGCGGCTTCCGAGATCAACCGCATGGTGGTCTGGCTGTGCCTGCCGGCGCTGCTGTTCAAGACCACGGCGACCGCGACCTGGGAACAGATCTGGCACCCGGGATTTGTCCTGGCGTTTACCCTCAGTACCTTGGCGATGTTTGTCCTGACCTTGTTGCTACGCTGGCGCAAGTCCGGGCATTTTGCCGACGCGAGCATCGATGCCCTCAGCGCGTCCTACGCCAATACCGGGTATATCGGGATTCCACTGTGCGTGATGGTGCTCGGCCAGAACGGCCTGGAGCCGGCGTTGATCGCCTCTTTGCTGGTGGTCTGCGTGCTCTTCGGACTGGCCCTGGTGTGTATCGAGATCGGCTTGCAGACCGAACGCCAGGTGCACCGGATCGTCTTCAAGGTGCTGCTGGCCCTGGCGAAAAATCCGCTGGTGGTTTCACCCTTGCTCGGCGCGCTCTGGGCCTGGGGTGGAGCACCGTTGCCGGCGCCTTTCGAGAAGTTTCTCAGCCTGCTGGGCGCCGCCACCATTCCTTGCGCGCTGATCTCCCTGGGGCTGTTCCTCGCCCACAAGCAACAAGGCCCACGCCAGGGCGCGACAATGCTGGTGCTGATCAAGCTGATCGCCCACCCGCTGCTGACCTGGCTCCTCGCCTTCAAGGTGTTTCATCTGCCGCCGCTTTGGGCCAATTCGGCGCTGCTCTTGAGCGCGCTGCCCACCGGCACCGGGCCCTTTATGCTGGCGGAGTACTACAAGCGCGAAGCCTCGGTGGTGTCGAGCACCATCCTGATTTCCACCCTGGGATCACTGGTGACACTGTCGATCTGTCTGTATGTGATCGGCAACTGAGGTCCTAAGCCTCAGACGCCGCCTCTTGCGTCAGTAACCACTCCCGCGTGTCGCTGAGCACCTGGTCGGCCAACTGCGGGTCATCACAGACCCGCGCCAACACCATGGCGCCGACCATCGCGGCCCAGCTTCCAGTAGCGGCACGGCGTTTTTCCTCGACCGTGGCACCCACCATGGCCTGGCTCAAACTCTCGATCTGACGGCGAATACTCCCGGTCATCTGCGCCCGCGCCTCGGGGGCCTGACGGCTGGTCTCCGATGCCAGCCCGGCCATCGGACAGCCACCGGCACAGTCCTTCAAATGTGCGGAACTCAAATACTGCGTGACATAACCCGCCACGTTGGCGCCCGCCGGCACCGCCGTCGAAAGCACATGGGCCAGGGACTGGGCCACCAGATCGTCCTTCGAGGCGAAATACCCGTAGAAGCCGCCATGGGTCAGCCCCGCCGCCTTCATCACCTCCGACACGGTGACCGCCTCATATCCCTTGGCGCGAAACAGCCGACTGGCGGCTTCGAGGATATTGCGCCGGTTCTCTGCCACCTGCTCGCGACTGACCTTCATTGGAAACCTCCGGTAATAGGCTTGACAGTATACATGACAGCTATCATATTTACTAAACATGACAATGGTCATGAATAAATCAACCCGCTGAGGATTACCGTCATGACAGTCAAACCCGCCGTTCTGATCACCGGCGCTTCCACCGGTATCGGTGCCGTGTATGCCGATCGCTTTGCCAAGCGCGGCCACGACCTGGTGCTGGTGGCTCGGGACAAGGCCCGCATGGACAGCCTGGCCGAGCGGCTGCGGCAGGAAACCGGGGTTTCGGTGGATGTGGTCCAGGCCGACCTGACCGATGCCGGCGATCTGGCCCGTATCGAAGCTCGGGTTCGCGACGACGACAAGATAGGCATTCTGATCAATAACGCCGGGATGGCCGGAGCCGGGACTTTCCTGGAGCAGGCGCCTGATGCGGTGAGCCAGGTCATCAACCTCAACATCACCGCCCTGGCCCGCCTGACCAGTGCAATCACCCCGCGCCTGGTCCAGGCCGGCACGGGGTCGATCATCAACGTCGCGTCGGTGGTCGGCCTGGCGCCGGAACTGCAGATGACGGTCTATGGGGCGACCAAGGCCTTTGTACTGTTCTTCAGCCAGGGGCTGAATATCGAACTCGGTGGCAAGGGCTTGTATGTGCAGGCCGTCCTGCCGGCCGCCACCCGCACCGAAATCTGGGAACGCTCGGGCAAGCGGATCGAGGACCTGTCGGCGGTCATGGAAGTCGATGATCTGGTGGATGCGGCGCTGGTGGGCTTTGATCGCCGTGAAACCGTAACCATTCCACCGCTGCCCGATGAAGGCCAGTGGCAAGCCCTGGAAGCCGCTCGCCTGGCGATGCTGCCGAACTACATGCAGGTCCTGCCGGCGGCGCGTTATCGCAATGGTGCCTGAGGTCAGCGTCGCGCCACGATAGCCCGTCGTACTCTAGAGCCGGATCTTCTGATCCGGCTGCTCCAAACCCTCAGCGCACAAGCACCCGCTTGAAGCCCAGCGTCCAGCCTTGTTGCATCCCTGCCGCCGCCAGCAGAATGGCAATCACCCCGACCCACTGCACCAGCACCAACTGGTGACCGAAGGCGAACCAGTCGACGAAGATCGCCGCAATCGGGTAGATAAAGGACAGCGCCCCGGTCATGGCCGTCGGCAATTTCTGGATCGCGCCATACAGCAGCACATACATCACCCCCGTGTGCACCACCCCCAGGGTCAGCAAGCTCCCCCAGGCACTCGCCTGCTGCGGGAACGCCGAAATATGCGCCCAGGGCGCCAGCAACAGTACCCCGGTGCAGACCTGGACCAGGGCGATCAGGTGCGGCGGTGTCCCCTTCAAACGCTTGATGATCAACGCCGCGATGGCATACAACAGCGCCGCCGCCAACGCCAGGCCGATACCCAGCAGATACTCGCCGCCGCTCTCTCCCGGCTGCCCGTGGGCACTGACAATCGCCAGCATCCCGACAAAAGCCAAACCCAGCCAGAACAACTTCTGTGCGGTGATCTTCTCACCGAGAAACAACGCCGCCAGGCCCACCAGCATAAACGGCTGGACGTTGTAGACCGCCGTGCCGATGGCAATCGAGGCCCGGGAATAGGAGGCAAACAGCAGCACCCAGTTACCGACGATCGCCACGCCGCTGAGCACCGCCAGCAGGAAGGTGGTGCGGGTCAGGATGCCCGGGCGCAGAAAGCCCATGACGGCGCAGATCACCAGCAAGGTCAGTGCACCGAACAGGCAGCGCCAGAACACCACGTCCAGCACCGGCTGGCCGGACACCAGCACGAACCAGCCGATGGTCCCCGAGATCAACATGGCCGCGACCATTTCCAGCGAGCCACGATGCAGTGATGTGTTCATGAATGAGTTCCTCTGAGTCAGCCTTGGACAGATGGCAAAAGTATGCCCATTCCTCCAGCCGCTTCTCCAGCGCCAGAAATAGGCTAGACTTTGCTTCTGCCTTTCTTATCAAGGTAATTTTAGCGATTGACCTAACGAGGCCGCCATGACTGACGAAATCGACCACCTATTGATCAGCGCTCTGATGAGCGACTCACGGCGTTCACTCAAGGCTCTTGCGCAGGTCAGCGGGCTGTCCTCGCCCAGCGTCGCGGAACGCTTGCGCCGGTTGGAAGAACGCGGCGTGATCAAGGGCTACACCGTCGATGTGGAACCCAAATCCTTCGGCTACCTGTTGCAGGCCATCGTGCGTATTCGCCCCCTGCCCGGCCAGTTGCAGGAAGTGGAACGACAGATCCAGGCGATTCCCCAGTTCACCGAATGCGACAAGGTCACCGGCGACGATTGTTTTATCGCCCGTTTACATGTCCGCGATATGGAGCAGCTCGATACGCTGCTGGACCGACTCAACCATCACGCCGAAACCAACACCGCCATCGTCAAGAAGACACCGATCAAGCGCCGCTTGCCGCCGATGACCTGAGATAATCCGTTCAACCCCGCGCCTCTGCGCAAAAACACAACGCGTCGTCGGGAAATACGCCATCAAACAGGTCGCCATACGGACTTGAAATGGCGGAGGTACACACTCGGCACGCTATAAGAAATCGCCCACGCCCCGATAGGCCGAAACCTTCAACACACGTGGGGGCCCAACGGCTGGCGAAGGCCCACCGCTGGGTTATCATTCACCCATCACCCCTTATCCATCGGATACCCTCCCATGCCCACTCTTACCCAAGCCGCCCCCGCCCGAGGCTGGTCGCTCTGGTGGAAACCATTGCTGTTTCTCGCCGTCGCCGCCATCGGCCTGTACTACGTCAAATGGTCGCCCTATTACGCCAAGGCCTTCGTCGCCGCCGACAGCCACAGCATCGGCGCCTCGATCATCAACGACAACCCGGCCTCGCCGGTCGCCGCCGCGCTGGCCTACGCCCAGGTGTACTTCCTGGCGATCTGGAAAGCCGCGGTACTGGCAGTGATCCTCGGCTCGCTGCTGCAAGTGCTGATTCCCCGCGACTGGCTGTTGCGCCTGTTCGGGCGCGCCGGTTTCGCTTCGACCCTGCGCGGCGGGCTGTTCGCCCTGCCCGGCATGATGTGTTCGTGCTGCGCGGCACCGGTAGCGGCCGGGATGCGTCGACAGAACGTCTCGGTGGGCGCGGCGCTGGCGTTCTGGATCGCCAACCCGGTGCTCAACCCGGCGACCCTGGTGTTCATGGGCTTCGTGCTGGGCTGGGGCTTTACCGCGATCCGCCTGGTGGCGGGCCTGGTGCTGGTACTGGGGGTTTCGCTGGTGGCACAACGGGTCGCCCGTCCGGAAACCTTGCCGGAAGCGGCGGTGGAAGCCGTGGTCGATGCCAGCAGCCCGGACCAGAGCAGCTTTATGGCACGCTGGGGCAAGACCCTGTGGCAACTGTTCTGGACCACCATCCCGATCTATATCCTGGCGGTGCTGTTGCTCGGTGCGGCGCGGGTCTGGCTGTTTCCCCATGTGGATGGCGCCATGGGCAACAGCCTGCTGTGGCTGGTACCGCTGGCGATTATCGGAACCTTGTTCGTGATCCCGACGGCGGCCGAGATTCCCATCGTGCAGACCATGATGACCCTGGGCCTGGGCACCGCGCCGGCAGTGGCACTGCTGCTGACCTTGCCGAGCATCAGCCTGCCGTCGCTGCTGATGCTGCGCAAGGAGTTCGACGCCAAGGTGCTGGTGACCGTGGCGGTGCTGACGATGCTGGTGGGTGTGGTCAGCGGGCTGGTGGCCATGCTGGTCTTGTAAGACGCACTACCCACTCAACGTCTTTGGCGGCGGCTCCTGAGATACTCCAGCACCGCCGCCTGCTCCCCGGCAAACTCGATCCGCTCGCCTTTGCTTTCACGCTGGAAGGCGTACATCGGGTCGTAATATTCGTTCAGCAAACCTTCGATCCAGCCCCGGTGCAGCTCCACCGCACCGCTGCGTTCCTGCTCCTCCAGCGCAGCCTGCATCAAGGCCTTCATCCGCTGGTGTCGCTCGCCACCAAGGCGCTTGTGGATGTTGTCCAGACTGCCCAGCAGTCGCTCGGCAAACAACCGGAACCCCTGATCGGCATACACCGCGACGAATTCCGCGCAGAGATCAACCACATAGTCCCGCAGGATGCGCTCGACCCGGCTCTCCAGGCTGTCTTCAAGCCAGACCATGGGAAACCGTTGCATCCCCTGGAACAGCGTCAGTGGCAAGGCACAACGCCCGACCATGCGGCTCTCATCCTCCAGCACGAAGGATTCGATGCCCCGGTCCTGCTTCTTCAGCAGGTCCACGGCCAGACGGTTTTCAAAGTCGATATTCGACGGCTGGCCGGTAGCGCGCTTGCCGAAGCTGGAACCGCGATGGTTGGCGTGCCCCTCCAGGTCCAGGCTGTTTTCCAGTTGAACGATCACATCGGTCTTGCCGGTGCCCGTCATGCCCCCCAGCAAGACGAAGTCCGCCTGGGCCACGGCCAGCTCAACGGTCTGCATCAGAAAGCTGCGCATCGCCTTGTAGCCACCAGCGACGCGCGGAAAGTCGATCCCCGCGTCGCGAAGCCACTGCTGGACAATCTGCGAGCGCAGCCCGCCACGAAAGCAATACAGCACGCCGTCGGGATGGGCGCGGGTGAAATCGGCCCAGGCCTGGAGCCGGGCCGCCTTGACCTCGCCGCCCACCAGTTGGTGACCGAGGACAATCGCGGCCTGCTGCCCGTGCTGCTTGTAACAGGTGCCCACTCGTTGCCGCTCGAGGTCGGTCATCAGCGGCAGGTTGACCACCCCGGGAAAGGCGCCCTTGTTGAATTCGACAGGCGCCCGGGTATCCATCATCGGTGTGTCATTGAGAAACAAACTGCGGTAGTCGGTGATATCACGGGACATCAATACACCTCTACCGCGTGGCTCTGTCGCTCCACCAGTTGGCCGATGGGCTCAAGCTCCAGGCCCAGTTCGGCAGCCACGGCGAGGAACTCGGCCTCGCCTTCGGCGCTGACCGCCACCAGCAGCCCACCGCTGGTCTGCGGGTCGCAGAGCACGCGCTTGTGCAATTCGCGCAGAGGCCCGACCTTGCTGGCGTAGCTGTCGTAATTGCGCAGGGTACCGCCGGGCACGCAGCCCTGATCCAGGTAATACTCGACGGCCGGCAGACGCGGCACCTGCTCATACACGATACGCGCGGTCAGGCCGCTGCCATCGGCCATTTCCACCAGGTGACCCAGCAGGCCGAAGCCGGTGACGTCGGTCATCGCGGTAACCCCCGCAAGCTTGCCGAAGCGACTGCCGGGTTTGTTCAGGGTGCACATCCAGTCCCGGGCCACGCCGACATCTTCGCTGCGCAACTTGCCTTTCTTTTCCGCGGTGGTCAGCACGCCGATCCCCAGGGGTTTGGTCAGGTACAGTTTGCAGTTGGCCGTCGCGGTGTCGTTGCGCTTCATATGGCGCTTTTCCAGCAGACCGGTCACCGCCAGGCCAAAAATCGGCTCGGGGGCGTCGATCGAGTGACCGCCGGCCAACGGGATACCCGCCGCGTCGCACACCGCGCGCCCTCCACGAATTACTTCACGGGCGATTTCCGGGGCCAGCAGGTTCACCGGCCAGCCAAGAATGGCGATGGCCATGATCGGATCGCCACCCATGGCGTAGATGTCACTGATGGCGTTGGTGGCGGCAATCCGACCGAAATCGAAGGGATCGTCGACGATCGGCATGAAAAAGTCGGTGGTGGAGACCACGCCACGCTCTTCATCGATGGCATACACCGCGGCATCGTCACGCGAGGCATTGCCGACCCAGAGTTTCGGGTCGAGGTTCTGCGCGCCACTGCCGGCCAGGATCACTTCCAGCACCTGGGGCGAGATCTTGCAACCACAGCCGGCGCCGTGGCTGTACTGGGTCAGACGAATCGGTTCGCTCATCGGTACACCTCAATCCGTTTCAAATTCCATCGAGTTTAACAGAGCCATCGACACCGGGCCCGGATCAGACATGGCCCAATCGTGAGCTTGCCCGGCCCGATTGGCGCTCATGCCCGGGGATTTGCGGCTCAACATCGAGCTGCCCCACCGGCGAGCCATTGCCCGCCTCCCCGGCCCCTGTATCGACCTCCAACAAAAACGGGAACCCTCCTACCATGAACAAGGCAAAACTGAGCCTCGCCTGGCAGATCGTCATCGGTCTGCTGCTGGGCATCGCCGTCGGCGCGCTCCTCAACCACTCCAGCGCGGACAAGGCCTGGTGGATCGGCACAGTCCTGCAACCGGCGGGCGACCTGTTTATCCGCCTGATCAAGATGATCGTCATCCCGATCGTGATTTCCTCGTTGATCGTCGGTATCGCCGGGGTCGGCGACGGCAAGAAACTCGGACGCATCGGTTTCAAGACCTTGCTGTACTTCGAGATCATCACCACCGTGGCAATTATTGTCGGTCTGGTCCTGGCGAACCTGTTCCAACCCGGCCATGGCATCGACATGAGCCTGCTGGGCACCACGGACATCTCCCAGTACGAGAAAACCACCAACGAAGTGCAGGCCAACCACGCCTTTATCACCACCCTGCTGAACCTGGTGCCGTCGAATATCTTCGCCGCCCTCGTACGCGGCGACATGCTGCCGATCATCTTCTTCTCGGTGATGTTCGGCCTCGGTCTGTCGAGCCTCAAGGACGAACTGCGCCTGCCCCTGGTCGGGGTGCTGGAGGGCGTCTCGCAAAGCATGTTCAAGGTCACCCATATGATCATGCGCTACGCCCCGCTCGGGGTTTTCGCCCTGATTTCGGTGACTGTGGCCAACTTCGGCTTCGCCTCGCTGTGGCCGCTGGCGCGCCTGGTGACCCTGGTGTACGCCGCCATCGCATTTTTCGGCGTGGTGGTGTTCGGGCTGGTGGCGCGGATCTGCGGCTTCTCGGTGTTCCGACTGATCCGTATCCTCAAGGCCGAACTGATCCTCGGTTTCTCCACCGCCAGTTCGGAAACCGTGCTGCCACGGATCATCGAAAAGATGGAAGCCTTCGGCGCGCCACGGGCCATCAGCCGTTTTGTGGTGCCCACCGGCTATTCCTTCAACCTCGACGGTTCGACCCTGTACCAGAGCATTGCGGCAGTGTTCATTGCCCAGTTGTACGGGATCGACCTGTCCCTCGGTCAGCAGATCACCCTGGTGCTGACCCTGATGGTGACGTCCAAGGGCATCGCCGGGGTGCCGGGAGTGTCATTCGTGGTGCTGCTGGCCACCTTGGGCAGCGTCGGCATTCCCCTCGAAGGCCTGGCGTTCATTGCCGGCGTGGACCGCATCATGGACATGGCCCGCACCGCGCTGAATATCGTCGGCAATGCCCTGGCGGTGGTGGTCGTGGCGCGCTGGGAAGGCCTGTACGATGACGCGGCGGGCGAGCGTTACTGGCAATCGCTGTCGCGGCCGCAAGCGGACGACGAGCAGGCGTTTGTCCCGGCGCGTTAACGGATAGACTGACGCGAGACATCTGAATCATCACGCTGGAGGTCGATCCCATGGCGCATTTATCGCCCAAGCTCAGCAGCATGTCCCCCGACGTGTTCCGCTTCGAGATCAGCGAAAGCACAGGTTATGCCCAGGACTGGCACGCCCACGACTGTCATATGCTGCTGTTACCGCGCCAGGGTGGATTGTTTCTGTCGACCGAAAGCCACACCAATGCGCTCCATGTCTCGCGCCAGGCCTTTTCCCTGGTGCCGGCGGATTTTGCCCACTCGACCCAGGCCGCCCCGGGCCGGGAGAAACACGTGGTGCTCTACGTCGACTCGCACTACATCAATCACCAGGGTCGGCTCGACGGCTACCAGGCCTTTGCCGAACAGGCTGATCGTTCGGGGATCTGGCAAGGCAGCGAGACCCTCGACAGCATCCTGCGCCTGCACGACCAGCTGGCGTCGGGATGCTCGGCCGAAGCCTTCCAACGCCAGGTCCCGCACCTCAACCACCTGCTGTTCGAAGAGTGCGCCCGACTGATTGCCCGCCAGCAACCGCCGACGCAGCACAGCGATAGTCAGCGCAATGCCCTGCTGGTCCGCGATATCCAGCGCTATGTGCGCGAACACCTGCAGGACGAGCTGAATGTCGACCTTATCGGCTATCAGTTCCACCTGTCGCGGCGCCACCTCACCCGCCTGTTCAAGGCCTGCACCGATGAAACCCTGGTGGATTTTACCAATCGCACCCGGGTCGAAACCGCCGCCCAACTGATCTCCAGCAGTTCCCTGTCGATCCTCGAGGTCAGCCTGGCCGTGGGCATCGATTCGCCTTCCTACCTGGCGCGCCTGTTCAAGCGCTACCTGGGCCTGGTGCCCAGCGACCTGCGCAAGCCACATTGAGGTCATGGCCCAAACGTTCGCTTGCAGGACCCGATCCACCTAGAACCTGTCGCTGTCCGTTGCCAGAATCGACCTTATCCACCGTGTCGTGAGGTCAGGTATGAGTGATGTACAGGTTGTAGAAGTCTTCAAATCGAAACAGGGCGGCGGCAACCCCGCCCCCATCGCCGTTGCGGCCGACGGCCTGAGCGCCGAGCAGATGACCGCTATCGCCCGCGCCTACGGCCATGAAAGCGGCTTTGCCTTCACCCCGCAGGATCAGGCCAGCCACGACTACCATTTCCGTTTCTTCGTCCCCCTGCATGAAATGAGCATGTGCGGCCACGCCACCATCGGCACCGTCTGGCTGCTGCAACAACTCGGCAAGCTCGACCGCCAGCAGCTGTCCATCCAGACCCAAAGTGGCACCGTGACCGCGCATATCCAGGGCAAGCCGGGTGATGACGCTTTTATCGAGATTTCCCAGCCGGCGGGCGTGGTGAGCAAGGTCGAGGATGCCGAGATACGGGCACGGATCATCGAGGCCATCGGCCTGCAAGCGGACGACATCCTCGACCTGCCGTTCCTGAACGCCGCCACCAGCCGCATCAAGACCCTGGTTCCGGTCAAGACCCCGGCCCTGCTGGATGCCGCGCGTCCCGACTCGCCGCGCATCAAGGACCTGTGCGAGCAGATCGACTCCACCGGGCTCTATCTGTTCTGCCCGCGCCCGGATATCGCCCGGCAGTTCGACAGCCGGCAATTCCCCAAGGCCTCTGGCTACCCCGAAGACGCCGCCACCGGCATCGCCGCCACGGCCCTGGCGTTCGGTTTACTGGAATACGGCATGATCGAGGCCGATGAACAACCGATCCTGGTGCATCAGGGCCGGGCCATGGGTCGGCCCTCCGATATCTACGTGCGCCTGGACCTGGACGCAGGCAGTGCGCAGCCGGTCGGTTGTTATGTCGGTGGCTACAGCGCCTTTGCCGCCGAGCAGCAACCGGCGGGAGAGCGGCATGAGCACTGAAAACCGCCAATGGCTGCCCTTCTCCGAGGTCCGACAACCGTTCCAGGCATTGCTCTGGGCGGTTTACCACGAGGCGCCGCACAGCTTCGTGGTCCCGACACACTTCAAATTGAGCGTGCGTGACGGCAACCTGCTGTGGGTATCGGGCCAGGTGCCGCGCTTCAACCATGAGATTCGCCACACCGGGATCGTCGGCCAGGATATTTCCCTGGAGCAGGCGCGGGAAGCGGCGCGGCTGTGCACGGCGAACTTCCTGTCGATTGTCGCCGCCGCCTGCGATGGCGACCTGGAACGTGTCGAGCAGATCGTTCGCATCACCGGTTATGTACGGGCCCCCTCGGATTTCGGTGCTCAATCCGAGGTGATCAACGCGGCCTCCGAAGTCCTGGTCCAAGTCTTCGGCGACCGTGGCCGACATGCGCGCTCGGCCATCGGCGTGCAGTCCCTGCCAGGTGGCGCGGCGGTGGAGATAGAAGGTGTGGTTCGATTGAAGGATTAAACGGCGTTTTCCTTTACCATTCGCTTACTTCGGACGGTAAAGGGAGCACCAGGCCACATGGATCAGCGCACAGCAATCACCGACTGGGTCCGGCGGGCGCCACAATCCAGCCCGCTGGAGCGTATTGAAGCATTCTTTTCCGGCCACGGCTTCGACCCTCATCGCCACGACACCTACGCCATCGGCTGCACCTTGTCCGGCGTGCAGAGTTTCAAATATCGCGGCAGCCAGCGCCATAGCCTGCCCGGCGGTACCTTGGTACTGCACCCGGACGAGGTGCACGACGGCGAGGCCGGGACGCGGGATGGCTTCAAGTACCGCATGGTCTACGTGCAACCCTCCTTGATCCAATCGGCACTGGGCGGGCAGCCCCTGCCCTTTGTTCCAGGCGGTATCAGTCACGATCCGCGCCTGCGCCGGGCCACCGAAGCCCTGCTGCGGGGCATGGACAACGTCCTTGATCCACTGGAGGAGGAAGACGCGCTGTTCGACCTGGCCCAGACCCTGAATGCGCTCTGTGGCGCACCACGCCAGCCGCGAAGCTTCGATTACCAGGCGGCGGAACGGGCTCGAGCGTACATTCACAGCGCCCTGGATCGCACGGTTACCCTAGATGAGCTGGCCGAACACAGCGGGCGTGATCGCTGGAATCTGTCACGGGACTTCCGAATGCTGTTCGGCACCAGCCCTTATCGCTACCTGAGCATGCGCCGCCTGGACCTCGTCCGGTCATTGCTGGTTCAGGGTCGATCACTGGCCGAGGCGGCGTTGATCGCCGGCTTTACCGACCAGAGTCATATGACCCGCCAGTTCGGCAAGACCTTCGGTCAGTCGCCGGGACGCTGGCTGAACATGCAGCGCCTGCACAATCGTACAAGCGGTCGACACTGAAATGCAGCTAGGCTGGGTCTTAGTCATCCGCTCAGAGGTCCAGCCCATGAATACCCCGCAAGCCCTTTCACCCATCAATTTCGCGCAGAAACTCGCCCTGTTCGATGACAGGTGGAAACCCCGGGTCATTGCCGAAATGAACGACTATCAGTTCAAGGTGGTGAAGATCGAAGGCGATTTCGTCTGGCACTCCCATGCCGATACCGACGAGACATTTATCATCCTCGAAGGCGTGCTGCGCATCGACTTTCGTGATCGCCAGGTGCATCTGGCGGCCGGCGAAATGCTGGTGGTGCCCAAGGGTGTCGAGCACAAGCCGTTTGCCGAGAAGGAGGTCAGGATGCTGCTGATCGAACCACGGGGGGTGGTCAATACCGGAGACGAAGGCGGGGAAATGACAGCCAGTAACGACGTCTGGGTTTGAGGTGTCCTGTGGGAACTGGCTTGCCAGTTCCCACGGAAATCGCGTTTCAGATCACGCCGACAACGAATAGATCAACGCCGAAATCGCCACCAAGCCCACCAGCGTGACGAATACGTTGGACATCTGCCCCGAATACTGACGCATCGCCGGCACCCGGCGGATCGCGTACATCGGCATCAGGAACAGCAGCGCCGCGATGATTGGCCCGCCGAGGGTCTCGATCATGCCGAGAATGCTCGGGTTCAAGGTCGCCACCAACCAGCACACCACCAGCATGAACGCCGCCGTCATCCGGTCCAGGGCCTTGGCGCCGGGTTTGCGGCCACTCTTGGCGACCAGGCCCTTGAGGCCTTCGCTGGCCCCGATGTAGTGCCCCAGGAACGACTTGGAAATCGCCACGAAGGCAATCAGCGGCGCCGCGAAGGCAATGGTCGGGTTGCTGAAGTGGTTGGCCAGGTACGACAGGATCGACAGATTCTGCGCCTTGGCTTCGGCCAGCTGCGCTGGCGACAGGGTCAGCACGCAACTGAAGACGAAGAACAGCACCATCACCACCATCAGCAGGTGCGCCCGCGACAGGATCTGCGAGCTGCGCTCTTCGGCATGGGTGCCATAACGACGCTTCTGGTCAACCGCAAAGGCCGAGATGATCGGCGAATGGTTGAAGGAGAACACCATCACCGGAATCGCCAGCCACAAGGTGTGCAGCAAGGCCGACGGCTCGGGCGGGCTGCCGGCCGTGGCGAGGATGCCGCCGTTCCAGTGCGGCACCAGGTACACCGCCAGGAACAGCAAGGCGACGATAAACGGATAGACCATCAGGCTCATGGCCTTGACGATCACCTGCTCGCCACACCGCACCACCACCAGCAGGCCAAGGATCAGCATCAGCGACAACAGCGCCCGCGGTGGCGGCACCAGGTGCAGTTGATGTTCGAGGAAACTGCCGACGGTATTGGTCAAAGCCACGCTGTAGATCAGCAGGATCGGGAAGATCGCGAAGAAATACAGCAAGGTGATCAGCGCCCCGGCCTTGATGCCGAAATGCTCTTCCACCACTTCGGTGATGTCCGCGCCATCGCGCCCGGAGAGCACGAAACGGGTCAGGCCACGGTGGGCGTAGAAGGTCATGGGGAACGCCAGCACCGCCAGGACCAGCAACGGCCAGAAGCCGCCGAGCCCCGCGTTGATCGGCAGGAACAAGGTGCCCGCGCCGATGGCCGTGCCGAACAGGCCCAGCATCCAGGTGGTGTCTTGGCGGCTCCAACTGCTCAGTACAGCGGGTGCCGATTCATAGCGTTCGTCGACGCTGTTGGCCTGGTCATTCATCCGGTCGAATCTCCGTTAGCCGGTCATTACCACGCGACCGGGGCGGATAAAAAGCATGTCACTGGCAGCGCCCCGGCCATAAGAGGGGCGCGATTGTCCGGGATTAAGCTTGAGAAGCAAAGGGTTAGCTGAGTAACGGTCGATTGCAGCGGCAGTTTTATCCGCCATCGCCCGTGGAGTATTGATACACTGTAACAATCAACTTCAGCCTCTCGATCAGTGCCCTCCCATGACCCCCGTGCAATGTCGTGCCTGTTTTACCGCCCTTGTCCTGTTACTGGGCTGCTCCTCGGCCCCGGCTGACGACCTGATCATCACCTGGCCCGGCGACTGGGAAGTACAGACCCTGCCTCCGGCCCAGAACGCCGCGGGCGAAGCGATCAGTGGCCTGCGCCAGCGCGCGGTGAAGAATGATGCCAACGGCGACCCGCTGATGGTCATGGAGTTGACCGAGTCGGGACTCAACCCCGACCACGCAGTCAACCTCCCCGGGGTGTTGCTGGAGATGCGCAAGGCGGTGCAGAAGAACTTCGTCGAGCGCGGTTTCATGAGTGTCTGCAACCGGATTCACGACAGCACCCTGGGCGGCATGGCGGCGGTAGAGACTACCTGCACCATCACCCAGAACGGCGGGCACGTGATGACCCAGACCCTGGTGGCCGCAGCCCGCGACGGCAAGGCGTATTCCTTGCTTTATGCCGGGTCGGCGGACGGTTACAAGAGTGTGGAGCCAGTGGTCAATGGCATCCGGGCGAGCCTGCACCTGCAGCCCTGATTCCCCAGCTACCCGGCCAGGAATCCCCGGGCCATGCCGCTGGCGGCAATCACCATCAGCATGATCAACAAGGCTTCGATATGGCTGCTCCGCGCGAATAGCCGGGCACGGCCGATATCGATGACCGAGCCCTTCTTCCGGGCGATACGCCATTTGATCAAGGTGATCATCGGCGCCAGTTCCAGCAGCAGGATAATCACGAACAAGGTCAACTTAAGGTGGAACAGCGGCTGGTGCAGGTAGTAATCCGTGCCCTTCTCGAAACCGCCGAAAGCACGCAGAGCGCCGGTGATCAACAGGACACCGGCGCTGATGCCCCAGAGATTGTCCCAGACAAACACCTGCCGCAGCTCGGCCGGACTGGTGCCGGTGAGACGACGCAAGGTCCCGCCGCGTGCGAGGACCGCCGCCAGGGCGATACCGAACGCCAGAAGGTGAAGCGCTGCCAGGGACCAGTGAGCAAACATTGAGTCGTCTCCTTGAATGAGCAAGACAGTTGTAGCTCAAGCCGCCGATATTTGCGCAGGTCCCCGGCTCGACTCAGGGTCTCAAGGCAACAGGATCACCTTGTCACTACCGCCCTGATTGACCTCGGCATAACGCGCCAGGCCCTCGGACAGCGGCGACTCCAGCAACCCCGTCGGCAGCTCCAGCAAGCCCTCGTCAAAGAAGCGCCCGAACTGATCGAGCATTCGCGCACAGGCCTCGGTGCCATAGAGCAACGAGTTGATCCCGACCACCGAACCGCCCTTGCGGTACAACGCCAGTGCCGGCAATTGCACATGGCCGTCCACCGGCGCGGCGATGATCGCGATCCGACCGAAAGGCGCCAGGGCCGTCACGGCCGGCGGCAGCCAGAAGCCAGTGGTGTCGAAGATCACATCGGCGCCACCGGGGAATACACCATTGACCGACGCCGCGAGGTCTTCCGGCTTGTCCAGTTGAATGGCATCAAAGCCCTTGTCCTGAAGCGCCTTGACCTGCTCCGCACGGCGCACCGCGCCCAGCACCCGGGCCCCGCGAATCTTCGCCAGGGCCAGCGCGGCGCTGCCGACGGCGCCATTGGCACCGATCACCAGCAAACGCGTGTCGGCCTTCACCAGGCTGCGTTCCAGGGCATCCCAGGCGGTGGTGAACGGCACGCCGAGGCTGGCGGCCTGGGCGAAGCTCAGGTGCGTCGGCTTGATCGCCACACCGCTGGCGGGCAGGGTCAGGTATTGGGCGTGGGAACCGTCGCCGGTAAAGCCCAGTTCCTTGCCGGTGCCCCAGACTTCCTGGCCCAGCAGCGATTGCGGCCCTTCGATCACCACCCCGGCGAAGTCCCGGCCGGGAATCCGTGGCAGCGTGGTGTAGGAGAAACGCCCCAGCACGTTTTTCACATCGCTGGGGTTCAGGCCGGCCGCCTTGATCTGCACCAGGACTTCTCCGGCAGCAGGCACAGGGGTGGGCACGTCGACCAGTTGCAGGGCCGAGAGATCGCCGGTTTTCGCAAATTGCAGGGCTTTCATAAAGTACGTATCCAGTCAGAGAAAAACGCGGGATTCAGGACAGCCAGCCGGCGACCAATTGCTTGCCCAGGGGCCAGGCCTTTTCACCCAGTTGCATGCCCAAAAGGCCAACCAGGGCCACGGCGGGCGGTGCCGGGGAACGGAAGTCGAGCCCGCCGTAAAGCAGGCCGACAGCTATGCCGATGACGAGAGAAACAAGGTAGCTCATGACGAACTCCAGGCTCGGTGAGGGAATGCCCAGAGTCTATGACCGGCAAAGCGGGGGCGTCGGTCAAAGGCTTCTGTCTTTCGGCCAAAGCACCCTCCTCCGCAGGAACAGTGCTCGTCAGCCCGCCGGATAGTGGGACGGGGCAACGCCCAGGGCACGCCGGAACATATCGCTGAAGCTGCTGGGCGAATAACCCAGCTCCCGGGCGATACGACTGACCGGCACGCCCTGGATCAACTCCGCCACGGCCGTCGCCAATTGCACCTGGCGCCGCCATTCGGCGAAGCCCATGCCCAGCTCGCCCTGGAACAAACGCGCCAGGGTTCGCACGCTGGCCCCGGCCGATTGGGCGTGCTGTTCGAAAGAGATGTCCAGCGACGGCGCGCTCATGACCGCCTGACACAGGTTCATCAGGCGGCGATCACTGTCCGAGGGCATGGGAATCTTCAGAAATGCGCGGCGTGCCCGCTTGAGTTCCAGCAGCGCCAGGTTGACCAACGCTTCGTAATAGTCGCCCCGGGGATCCTCGGCCTGCTCCACCAGATGCACGATCAGCTCGCGCAGCAAGCCGCCGACCTCGATCACCTGGACCGTGTCTTCAAGGGTTTCGGCCAACGCCGGGCGCAGGTAGATATTGCGCATCTGCAGGTCCGATACCACCCGGATCCCGTGGGGAACACCGGGCGGCAGCCAAACCGCGCGCTGCGGCGGGACCGCCAGGGCTTCGTGGGGCGTCTCGACCCACATCACCCCCGACATCGCATAGAGCAACTGGCCCCAGGCATGGGCATGGGGCTCGATAAACAAGCCCCGCGGGTAAGTCCGGGCCAGAGGTTGTACCGGCCTGTCGGTGTCGCTCAGGTCCGGCGGTGCGGCCAGGGCCATGGTTCAGCCGGCAACCGGCGTGCGCATGGTGACGAACTCTTCGGCCGCCGTCGGGTGCACGCCGATGGTTTCGTCGAAATGCTGCTTGGTGGCGCCGGCTTTCAAGGCAATGGCCAGCCCCTGGACGATTTCCCCGGCATCCGGCCCAACCATGTGACAACCCAGCACCTTATCGGTCTTGGCATCCACCACCAGCTTCATCAGGGTCCGTTCCTGGCACTCGGTCAGGGTCAGCTTCATCGGCCGGAAGCGGCTTTCGAAGATCTGCACTTCATGGCCCTGCTCCCGCGCCTGCTCTTCGCTCAGGCCGACGGTGCCGATATTCGGCAGGCTGAATACCGCCGTCGGAATCATCGCGTAGTCCACCGGACGATACTGCTCAGGCTTGAACAGACGACGGGCCACCGCCATGCCTTCGGCCAGGGCCACCGGGGTCAGCTGCACACGACCGATGACATCACCCAGGGCGAGGATCGACGGTTCGTCGGTCTGGTATTGCTCGTCGACCTGGATAAAGCCGTTCTTGTCCAGCTTCACCCCGGTGTTTTCCAGGCCCAGATTGTCCAGCATCGGCCGCCGGCCGGTGGCGTAGAAGATGCAGTCCGCTTCCAGCTCGCGACCGTCCTTGAGGGTAGCCTTGAGGCTACCGTCGGCCTGCTTGTCGATCCGCTCGATATCGGCGTTGAAGTTCAGGCCCAGCCCGCGCTTGGTCAACTCTTCCTTCAGATGACGGCGCACCGAACCGTCAAAACCGCGCAGGAACAGGTCACCGCGATACAGCAACTGGGTATCGGCGCCCAGGCCGTGGAAGATCCCGGCGAATTCAACGGCAATGTAGCCGCCGCCGACCACCAGGATGCGCTTGGGCAGTTCCTTGAGGAAAAACGCTTCATTGGAACTGATGGCGTGCTCGCTGCCAGGGATATCGGGAATCTGCGGCCAGCCGCCGGTGGCGATCAGGATGTGTTTGGCACTGTAGCGTTGGCTGTTGACTTCGACCTGATGCGGGTCCACCAGCTTGCCGTGGCCTTCGAGCAGCGTCACGCCGCTGTTGACCAGCAAGCTGCGGTAGATGTCATTGAGGCGGTGAATTTCCTTGTCCTTGTTGGCGATCAGGGTCGCCCAGTCGAAGTCCGCCTCGCCCAGCGACCAGCCAAAACCCTGGGCCTGTTCGAAGTCCTCGGCGAAATGCGCGCCATACACCAGCAGCTTTTTCGGCACACAGCCGACGTTGACGCAGGTCCCGCCCAGGTAGCGGCTTTCGACCACCGCCACCTTGGCACCAAACCCCGCGGCAAACCGCGCCGCCCGTACACCGCCGGAACCGGCGCCAATCACAAACAGGTCAAAATCGTAGGCCATTTCAATCTCCTCGGCAGGCGCACAGCATACCCGCTGTAGCCTTCTGGGTCAGCGTCAGGCCTACATGAGGGCGCACTAACGAAAAAGCCACCCGGGTGGGTGGCTTTCTTTCTACGTGGTACTGTCTACAACAGCAGGCTCGATCAGTAAGCCTTGCCGGTCTTGTAGAAGTGCTCAAAGCAGAAGTTGGTCGCTTCGATGTAGCCTTCGGCGCCGCCGCAGTCGAAACGTTTGCCTTTGAACTTATAGGCAATCACGCAGCCGTCCTGGGCCTGTTTCATCAGGGCGTCGGTGATCTGGATCTCCCCACCCTTGCCTGGCTCGGTCTGCTCGATCAGGGCGAAGATGTCCGGGGTCAGGATGTAACGACCGATGATCGCCAGGTTCGACGGCGCATCTTCCGGCTTCGGCTTCTCGACCATGTTGCGTACGCGGTACAGGTCGTCACCGATCAGGTCGCCGGCAATCACGCCGTACTTGTTGGTTTCCTGCGGATCGACTTCCTGGATCGCGACGATGGTGCAGCGATACTGCTTGTACAGCTTGACCATCTGGGTCAGGACGCCGTCGCCTTCGAGGTTGACGCACAGGTCGTCCGCCAGTACCACGGCGAAGGGTTCGTCACCGATCAATGGACGGCCGGTCAGGATCGCGTGACCCAGGCCTTTCATTTCGGTCTGACGGGTGTAGGAGAACGAGCACTCGTCCAGCAGTTTGCGGATACCGACCAGGTACTTTTCCTTGTCGGTGCCCTTGATCTGGTTTTCCAGCTCGTAGCTGATGTCGAAGTGGTCTTCCAGCGCGCGCTTGCCGCGACCGGTGACGATCGAGATCTCGGTCAAGCCGGCATCCAGCGCTTCCTCGACGCCGTACTGGATCAGTGGCTTGTTCACCACCGGCAGCATTTCCTTGGGCATGGCTTTAGTCGCTGGGAGGAAGCGAGTACCGTAACCGGCTGCTGGGAACAAGCATTTCTTGATCATATAAGTCCTTGAAAGGGCGGTGTGTACAAGTTTCGGCGCAGTCTAATCAGGCAGCGGCCACCTTACAATGCCCTGCTGATAGCAGACTGACGTCAATCTAGAGAAACCTGGCGGCAGATAGTTCCGGGATTGTGTCAAATTTTGCTACATCCGGCGCTCACAGGCCCGGTCAAGCCTCGACCTTTACGCTTCGGCCAGCAACTCTAGCCGCTATTGACGGTTTATGCCTTGATCTGAGCTATCATCAGCACCTTTCATCAGCCCATGAGACAGATCGATGTCGGCAGCAAAGAACGTGAACGGTTACCTGATCAATCAAGCAAAAGATGGCCAATGGTGGCTGACCGGTGTCGATGGCGAACCTGTTGCCGGTCCGTTCCCGAGCGAAGCCCTGGCCATTGAAGTGGCCTCGGTGTTCGAAGATACACCCGCCCCCGCCGCCCGGCGTCGTGGCAACAAGGACTGAAGCCGGCATGAACAAATTTCTGGCATTGATCGCTCTACTGGCCCTTGGCGGCTGCGCCACGGCGTCCAAAACCTACCTGAACAACGGCCAGCAGGGCCTGGCTATCGACTGTTCGGGCGAGGCGATGTCCTGGGCCAAGTGCTACGAGAAGGCCGATGCCTCCTGTGCCGGTACCGGCTACACCATCGTCGGCACCGACGGCACCCCGTCGCCCAAGGAAAGCGACAAGACCCTGGGCGTCGACGTGGGCAACTTCAAAAGCCGTACGGTGATCGTCAAGTGCAAATAGCCGCAGGCCCCGTCGGGGCATGCGCGCTGGCCGGTTCAGCCTGAAATGCAATGTTCCGCAGCATTGAGTACAGCCTTGGAGCGCAAGGGGAAATTCGACATGCTCTCGAAGACCTTGATGCTGCTGCCGCTGGAACGCTCTTCAATAATCAGCACCGCCGACGGATGGGTGGAGAATTGGTCACGCACGACCACCTTGACCCCATCCTTGTGATAAGGCTCGATCAACGAAGGCCCCCGATCCTTGGTCAACCGCGTATCGAAGCACTGGGCATAAACCATGGGCTTCTTGCCGGAAATCACGGCCATCGTCGGCGGTGACTGCTCGATGTCCGATACGCTCGCACACCCACTCATGACCAGAGCAACCAACGCCCACACACCCCACTTCATAAGCAAATCTCCGATAAAGACGGTAGGACAGCGCTCAAGGGATTTTTCTCCCGAGCTCAAGGATTTAATCCAACTTTTATGGCGACAAGCCTACACAATCCGTCAAACTGGCGCCTGTGCCGGTCGAATAAATCCGCCAGCGCGCTAAAAACGCCCTGCGCCACATGCTATCTTTTTGATTTTGTAGAAAAAGCCTTCTGGAGACGCCCTTGAAATTCATCCACCAGCGCGAGCACCTCAACGAAGACGACATCGTCGTGATCGAATGCTCCCAGACGTGCAACATCCGCCTGATGAACGACGCCAACTTTCGCAGTTTCAAGAATGGCGGCCGACACACCTACCACGGCGGCGCCTTTGATACCTTTCCGGCGAAGATCACCATCCCGAGCACCGGTTTCTGGAACATCACCATTGATACCGTGGTGACCAAGCGCGCCATCAGCGTTACCCGCAAGCCGAACCTGACGCACTCGATTCGCATCATCCGACGCTCCAGCTCGAAACTGCGCTGAATCGCCACCGCTGTCCATCTTCTCGTTACTGGAATCGCCGTGAACACCACACCCACCACCAAGTACGTCATCAAATACAAGCTCAACGGTGAGCGTCGCTTCGAATTCGCCCAACTGGAAAACGGCAGCGACGAGCAAGCCCTGGCCGCGCTGAAAGCCATTCATGGTGAAAGTGGCGATGTCATCAGCGATGTGAAAGCGAGCAAGGCCCTGTAAACCTCGCCACCCGCAGCCTGCCATGACCCTCGATCTGTTTGCCGACGCCGACCTGCAGCAACCCGAACGCTTCGAAGCCATAGGCGCGCAATCCTGCGTGCTGCGCGGCTTCGCCCTGCCCTGGGTCGAGCGCCTGTTGCCGGCCCTGGCCGAAGTGCTGGTAGAGGCGCCGTTTCGGCAGATGGTCACCCCGGGTGGTTTCACCATGTCCGCCAGCCTGAGCAGTTGTGGCGAACTGGGCTGGACCACCGATCGCGACGGCTACCGCTATACCCGCATCGACCCGCAAAGCGGTCGACCCTGGCCGGAAATGCCCGAGGTGTTCCGGCAACTGGCGGTGGAGGCGGCCGAGGCGGCGGGGTTTACCCACTTCAGTCCCGATGCCTGCCTGATCAATCGCTACCTGCCGGGGGCGAAGATGTCCCTGCACCAGGACCGCAACGAACGCGATTTCAGCGCGCCCGTGGTCTCGGTCTCCCTGGGGCTGCCGGCGATCTTCCTGTTCGGCGGCCACGAACGCAGCGACAAGACCCGGCGCATCCCGTTGTTTCACGGCGATATCGTGGTGTGGGGCGGCGTCGACCGGCTGCGTTTCCATGGTGTCCTGCCGATCAAGGAAGGCCATCACCCACAGTTGGGGGCCGAGCGCCTCAACTTCACCTTGCGCAGCGCCGGTTAGCCGCCTGTGGCTTAGCGGTTGACGTCCACCACCACCCGACCGCGCACCTGCCCGGCGAGCAATCGCGGTGCTAGTTCAAGCGCCTCGCTCAGACTGATTTCCTGGCTGATCAGCGCCAGCAGCCCACGGTCGAGATCTTTTGCCAGGCGCTCCCAGGCGAGGATTCGTTGCGCCTTGGGTTGCGTCACGCTGTTGATCCCGGCCAGGGTCACGCCGCGCAGAATGAAGGGGGCCACCGAGGCCGGAAAGTCCATGCCCTGGGCCAGGCCGCAAGCGGCCACCGTGCCGTTGGCGCGGATACCGGCGCAGACGTTGGCCAGGGTGTGGCTGCCCACCGAATCGATGGCGGCCGCCCAGCGCTCTTTCGCCAGTGGTTTGCCCGGCTGCGACAGGGTCTCGCGATCGATGATCTCGGCCGCGCCCAGTTGTTGCAGGTAGGCATGCTCGGCGGTACGTCCGGTCGAGGCCACCACCCGATAGCCCAGCCGCGCGAGCAAGGCCACGGCAAAACTGCCGACGCCGCCGTTGGCCCCGGTCACCAGCACATCGCCCTGATCCGGCGTCAGGCCATTGCGCTCCAGGGCCAGGATGCTGAGCATGGCGGTGAAACCCGCGGTGCCGATGGCCATGGTCTGCGCCGGGGTGAAGCCCGCTGGCATCGGGATCAACCAGTCACCGTTGAGCCGGGCTTTCTGCGCCAGGCCACCCCAATGCCCTTCGCCGACACCCCAGCCATTAAGCAGCACCCCATCGCCGACCCGATAATCGGCGTGGCTGCTCTGCTCCACCGTTCCCACCAGATCGATTCCCGGCACCATCGGAAACTGTCGCACCACCGGGCTTGCGCCGGTGATCGCCAAGGCATCCTTGAAATTCAGGGTGCTGTAGGCCACCCGCACCGTCACATCGCCTTCCGGCAACTGCGCCTCGCTGATGGATGCCAGGTTGGCCCGATAACCGTCCGCGTCCTTTTCGATCAAGATGCCACTGAACATGCTTGCCTCCAATTTAGACCGATCGCCTAGAAATAAACCCAAAAAAATCAACCTGCCAGACTGCGTACAAATCCCTGCATGAAAATTTCCAACGGTGCATCGCTACGCACCAGCCGGGCGCGCAATACCGCACCTTCCCAGCCGATCCAGAAAAAACTCGCCAAGGCCTCGCAATCCGCATCCGCCGCCAACTCGCCCGCGGCTTGCGCCGCTTGCAGACAGCGTGACAGACGCAACTCCCAACTGCGAAACACCGCCTCCAGCTGCTCGTGGTAACTGTCCGGCAACAGCGTCACTTCCTGCCCGAGATTGCCCACCAGGCAACCGCGACGAAATTCATGCCGGGCCATGCCGGCCTTGGCCTCGTCGACAAAACCGCGCAGGCGCTGCAACGGCGCCAGGGACGCATCCAGCAGCCAGCGGTCGAGCTTGCGGGCAAAATACCCGGCGTAACTCTCAAGCACTGCATGGCCAAACGCTTCCTTGCTGTCGAAGTAATGGTAGAACGAGCCCTTGGGCACCCCCACCCGCTTGAGCACGGTATCGATCCCCGTGGCCATGAAACCTTGCTCGGTGAGGATCTCGGTGCCGCAACGAATCAGCATCTCGCGGGTTTGCAGGTTCTCCCGGGGGATCTTCGGCGGACGGCCAGGCTTGCGCGGTGCGGGGGTTATCGAGGTCATGGGCACAATATAGACCGATCGGCTACAAAATACATACGACCAAAGAGGTAGTCCCGGCTCAATCGACGACGCCGATATACACCGCCACACTGTCAGGCCCGGTATAGGCTTCGAAATCCGTGGCAAAACGACGCTGCCCGGGATGCTGCTCGAAGTAGGACCAGATCCGCCCCCAGGTGTCGATCACGGTTTGCGGCATGACGCCACGGCCCTCGAAGACCAGGTAGGGACCCGCCTGTACCTGCAGCGTCTCATAGCCTGGCGCGGGCGCGCTGACCGCCACCGCAGCCGTCACATCGAAATAGCCGCTGGCATCGGACTCGTAACCGGAATAGACGCCATACACCAGCGAGTCGGGCTGCCGGGTACTGATGCGTTCGGCCAATCCCTCGGCGAAAAAGCTGCCCCACAGCCCGCCGATCCTTGCCGTCCGAGGTTGCTGTTCATCCTGATTGCGGGTGCGGACCTGCGGGCCGCAGACCTGGAAAGCGGCCACTTCCACGCGTTTCACGTCCATCTGATTTGTGCTCCTGAGCGGGTGTTTTGAAGTGCGACAACTTTAGGTGGATTTTCCGGCGACGTCACCGGGAGGCATTTTTTTGCGTGTCCAAACAAGACAGCGGCTGGCCTTGCAGACCTTATTCCTGATACAAACCAGCCCTGTTCTCGTCGTTATCCTCTTATCTGCCCCGGAGAAAAGTCGTCATGAGCACCTGGCCCGACACCCGTATTCTTGACCTGTTCGGCATCGAACTCCCGATCATCCAGGGGCCGCTGGCCGGGGCGACCACGTCCGCCATGATGATCGGCGTTGCCCGGGCCGGCGGCCTCGCGTCCCTGCCCTGCGCGATGCTGACCCCGGAGCAGATTCGTCAGGAGGTGCAGCTCTTTCGCGGCGCGACCCAGGCGCCCTTGAACATCAACTTCTTCTGCCACCAACCGCCGGCCGCGGACCCGGAGCGGGAAAAACGCTGGAAAGAGCGCCTGGCCCCCTACTACCGTGAACTGGGCGTGGATTTCAATGCGCCGACACCGGTGTCCAGCCGTGCCCCCTTCGATGAAACCAGTTGCCAACTGGTGGAAGAGCTGCGCCCGGAGATCGTCAGTTTCCACTTCGGCCTGCCGCCCGAAGCCCTGCTCAACCGGGTGAAAGCCACCGGCGCGACCATCGTCGGTTGCGCCACCACTGTGGATGAGGCGCGCTGGCTGGAAGAGCGTGGCTGCCACGCGATCATCGCCATGGGCAACGAAGCCGGCGGCCATCGCGGTATCTTCCTGAGCAGCGACCTCAACACCCAGGTCGGCACCATCGCCCTGGTGCCACAGATCGCCGATGCGGTGGATGTGCCGGTGATTGCCGCCGGCGGTATCGGCGACGGCCGTGGCATCGCGGCGGCCTTTATGCTCGGGGCCTCGGCGGTACAGTTGGGGACCGCTTACCTGTTCACTCCAGAGGCCAAGGTCTCGGCGTCCCATCACCAGGCACTGCGCACGGCGAAGGAAAGCGAAACGGCCCTGACCAACCTGTTCACCGGCCGGCCGGCACGGGGCATCATGAACCGAGTGATGCGTGAGCTGGGGCCGATCAGCGACATGGCCCCGGCGTTTCCCCTGGCCGGCGGTGCGCTGCTGCCGCTGCGGGCCAAGGGCGAGGCGGACTTCAGCAATCTCTGGTCGGGCCAGGCATTGCGGCTGAGCGTGGAGCTGCCGGCCGAGGCGTTGACCCGGCAGCTGGCGGAACAGGCCCAGGCGATATTGACCAGACGCTGAGCAGGAGCCGGGCCCCTCGCCAGGGCCATCAAATCGCTATATATTTATTTATATAGCGATTTACCCTCTCAGCGCCGCACACTTCCTATAACAAGCGGCGCATTTGCCTGTCCCTTTCCTTTGAACGGAGCCGCTTCATGATCATTCGTGCCTCACGCTTTGCCCCGACTTGCCTGGCCACCCTCCTCGGCGTGCTCGCTTTCAGCTCGGCCCAGGCCGCCGAAGTCCAGGTCGCCGTCGCGGCCAACTTCACCGCGCCGATCCAGGCCATCGCCGCCGACTTCGAAAAAGACACCGGCCACAAGCTGGTCGCGGCCTATGGGGCCACCGGCCAGTTCTACACCCAGATCAAGAACGGCGCACCGTTCGAAGTCTTCCTCGCCGCCGACGACAGCACCCCCGCCAAGCTGGAAAAAGAAGGCGATATCGTTGCCGGCTCGCGCTTCACCTATGCCACCGGCACCCTGGCCCTGTGGTCGGCCAAGGACGGTTATGTCGATGCCAAGGGCCAGGTGCTCAAGGACAACCAGTACCAGCACCTGTCCATCGCCGACCCGAAAGCCGCGCCTTACGGCCTGGCCGCCACCCAGGTCCTGGCCAGACTCGGCCTGACCGACAAGGTCAAGGACAAGCTGGTCACCGGCCAGAACATCACCCAGGCCTACCAGTTCGTCTCCACCGGCAATGCCGAGTTGGGTTTTGTCGCCCTGTCGCAAATCTACAAGGACGGCAAGGTCACCAGCGGTTCGGCGTGGATCGTTCCGGCCGACATGCATGAGGCGATCAAGCAGGACGCGGTGATCCTGACCAAGGGCAAGGACAACGCCGCCGCCAAGGCCCTGGTCGAATACCTGAAGGGCCCGAAAGCCGCCGCCATCATCAAGTCCTACGGTTACCAGCTCTAAATGCCGCTCACGAGTGCTGATTTCGCCGCCATCTGGCTGACCCTGAAACTGGCGTCCCTGGTCACGCTCATCCTGTTGCTGATCGGCACTCCGATTGCACTCTGGCTGGCCCGCACCCGCTCCTGGCTGCGCGGACCGGTCGGCGCGGTGGTGGCGCTGCCGCTGGTGCTGCCGCCGACGGTGATCGGCTTCTACTTGCTGATCGCCTTCGGCCCCCACGGCTATATCGGCCAGTTCACCCAGTCCATCGGGCTGGGCACCCTCACCTTCAGCTTCACCGGGTTGGTGATCGGCTCGGTGATCTACTCGATGCCCTTTGTGGTGCAACCGCTGCAGAACGCGTTCAGTGCCATCGGCACACGCCCGCTGGAGGTGGCGGCGACCTTGCGCGCCAACCCCTGGGACACTTTTTTCAGCGTGGTCCTGCCCCTGGCACGACCCGGTTTTATCACCGCCGCGATCCTCGGCTTTGCCCATACCGTCGGCGAGTTCGGCGTGGTGTTGATGATCGGCGGCAATATCCCGGAAAAGACCCGGGTGGTCTCGGTGCAGATCTACGACCATGTCGAGGCCATGGAATACCTCCAGGCCCACTGGCTGGCCGGCGCCATGCTGGTGTTTTCCTTTATCGTGTTGCTGGCGCTTTACTCGAGCCGCAAGACCAAAATGGGCTGGAGTTGAGCCATGGCTTCTTCGATACAGGTTCGCCTGCACCTGGATTATCCGGACTTTGCCCTGGACCTCGACTTGCAACTGCCCGGCCGTGGCGTCACCGCCCTGTACGGGCACTCGGGCTCGGGCAAGACCACCTGCCTGCGCTGCATCGCCGGCCTGGAAAAAGCCCCCGAGGCCTTTATCCGGATCAACGACCAGGTCTGGCAGGACAGCGCCCGTAAACTCTTCGTCCCGCCCCACAAGCGCGCCCTGGGCTATGTGTTCCAGGAGGCCAGCCTGTTTGCGCACCTGTCGGTGCGGGCCAACCTGGAGTTCGGCCTGCGCCGCATTCCCCGCGCACAACGCCGGGTCGACATGGCCCACGCCACCCACTTGCTGGGCATCGGGCATCTACTCGACCGCCACCCACAGCACCTGTCCGGCGGCGAGCGCCAGCGCATCGGCATCGCCCGGGCACTGCTCACCAGCCCGCAACTGCTGCTGATGGACGAACCGCTGGCGGCGCTCGACAGCCAGCGCAAGAACGAGATCCTGCCATACCTCGAACGTCTGCATGACGAACTGGATATCCCGGTGCTCTACGTCAGTCACTCCCAGGACGAAGTGGCGCGCCTGGCCGACCATATCGTCCTGCTCAGCGCGGGCAAGGCTCTGGCCAGCGGTCCCATCGGTGAAACCCTGGCCCGGCTCGACCTGCCCATGGCCCTGGGCGATGACGCCGGGGTGGTGATCGAGGGCACGGTCAGCGCCTACGACGACCAGTATCAACTGCTGACCCTGCAATTGCCCGGCAGCCTGCTGAACGTGCGAGTGGCCCACGCACCGCTGGCCACGGGCAAGCGCCTGCGCGTCAAGATCCAGGCCCGGGACGTCAGCCTCAGCCGGCAACCGGGCGAACACAGCAGCATTCTCAATCTGTTGCCGGTGACCCTCATAGGGGAAATCCCCGCCGACAACAACGCCCATGTGCTGATCCGCCTGGAGGCCGCGGGTACCCCGTTGCTGGCGCGGATCACCCGTTACTCCCGTGACCAGCTCAAGCTGGCTCCGGGACAGACCCTCTGGGCACAGATCAAGTCGGTGGCGGTGCTCGCCTGACGGCACTCGATTCCCGCAAGACCGTCGCCGCGTTCTACACTGCTGCTCACTCCCCGAGCGACGGAAGACCCGATGACGGCCAAACCAACAGCGACGCTTCTCGACACCCTTGAAGGCCTGCGCCTGGCCGGTGAGGATGCCACCCGCTGGCGCGAATGGGGACCATACCTGAGTGAACGGCAATGGGGCACGGTACGCGAGGACTACAGCACCGACGGCGATGCCTGGGCCTATTTTCCCCACGAGCACGCCCGTAGTCGGGCCTATCGCTGGGGCGAGGAAGGTCTTGCGGGGTTTTCCGACAAGTCCCAGCACTGGTGCCTCGGACTGGCCCTCTGGAACGAGCGCGACCCGATTCTCAAGGAGCGCCTGTTCGGCCTGAACAATGCCGAAGGCAACCACGGCGAAGACGTCAAGGAGCTGTACTTCTACCTCGACGGCGTGCCCAGCCATGCCTATATGCGCATGCTCTACAAATACCCGCAGGCGGCCTTCCCCTACAACGACCTGATCACCGAAAACGCCCGGCGCGGCCTGGCCGATGCCGAGTACGAGATCCTCGATACCGGGGTGTTCGAGGACAACCGCTATTTCGATATCACGGTCGAGTACGCCAAGCAGGGCCCGAACGATATCGTCATGCGGGTCAGTGTGCATAACCGCTTTCACCAACCTGCCCGCCTGCGCGTGCTGCCCCATCTCTGGGCGCGCAATGACTGGAGCTGGAGCGACCACGCCCGACGGCCGCGCCTGGTCCTGGAAGGTGACAAAATCAGCGCCCAGCACGCCGGCTGCGACCCCATGCAAGCCAGCGCCTGGGGCGATGACAGCTTTGAGTGGCTGTTCTGCGAAAACGAAACCAACACTCGGCGACTGTATGGCTCGCAAGACCGCGGACCGTTCAAGGATGGTATCAACGACCATGTGGTGAACGGTGCCGATAGCATTCGCCGGGATACCGGGACACGGGTGGCAGCGCACTTTTCCCTGGCGCTGCAAGGGGATGAAACCCGCACGGTCTACCTGCGTTTCGCGCCGCCCGATGCCGCAAAAATCAATGCCCGCCACCTGTTCGAAAAGCGCCGCCAGGAAGCCGATGACTTCTATGCCGCCCTGCAGGACGGTCTCGAAGACGCCGACGCGCGCAATGTCCAGCGCCAGGCCCTGGCCGGCCTGCTGTGGTCCAAGCAGCTCTATTACTTCGATGTGAACCAGTGGCTCGACGGCGACCCGACCCAACCGCAACCACCGGCCGAACGCCTGCACATCCGCAACACCCACTGGCGGCACCTGTCGAACTTCGACATCGTCTCCATGCCGGACAAATGGGAATACCCCTGGTACGCCTCCTGGGACCTGGGTTTCCAGGCGGTGGCCTTCGCCCTGATCGATCCGGGCTTCGCCAAGCACCAGTTGCTGCTTCTGGTCAAAGACCGCTTCATGCACCCCAACGGCCAATTGCCCGCCTACGAGTGGCGTTTCGACGACGCCAACCCACCGGTGCATGCCTGGGCGTCATGGCGGGTCTACCAACGGGAAAAACAGCTGACCGGCAGCGGTGACCTGGATTTCCTCGAGCGGATCTTCCACAAACTGCTGCTGAACTTCTCCTGGTGGGTCAACCGCAAGGATGCCGAAGGCCGCAACCTGTTCCAGGGCGGCTTCCTGGGCCTGGACAATATCGCCCTGTTCAACCGCTCCGACGACATCCCGCCCGGCTACACCCTCGACCAGGCCGACGGCACCGCCTGGGTCGCCGCCTATGCCCTGGACATGATGCGCATCGCCCTGGAACTGGCCAAGCGCAACCCGGTGTATGTCGATATCGCGGTGAAATTCTTCGAGCACTTCCTCTATATCGCCGGGGCGATCAATCGGGTCGACGACAGCGCCGAAGGCCTCTGGGACAACCAGGACGAATTTTTCTACGACGTGCTGCAACACCCGGACGGCCAAAGCGAACCGGTGCGCCTGCGCTCCATCGTCGGCTTGATGCCACTGTTCGCCGTGCTGGTGCTGGAGCAGCGCGAACACGAAGGCCTGCCCGGCCTGCGCGAGCGGTTGCTGGGGTTCATGCACCATCGGCCCGACCTCGCGGCACTGGTCTCACGCTGGAACGAACCTGGCGACGGCAATCGCCTGCTGCTGGCCCTGCTGCGTGGCGAACGCACCAAGAACCTGCTCAAGCGCATGCTCGATGAAGCCGAGTTCCTCTCCGACTTTGGCATCCGCTCACTGTCCAAGGTGTTTGCCGAACAGCCGCTGGCGATGCAGCTCGACGGCAAGACCCTGAGCGCCCGCTACCAACCGGCGGAGTCCGACTCGCGCCTGTACGGCGGCAACTCCAACTGGCGCGGGCCGTTGTGGATGCCGGTCAACTACCTGCTGATCGAATCGCTGCGCGAATTCCACCGCTACTACGACGATCACTTTTCCGTGGAATACCCCAGCGGCTCGGGCTATCTGTCGTCCCTGGACGAAGTCGCCGACAGCCTGGGCCAACGCCTGACCTCACTGTTCCTGCTCGACGAGAACGGATGTCGCCCAGCCATGGCGGCCTACACGCAATTGCAGGCCGATCCGGCGAGTCGCGACCTGGTGCTGTTTCATGAATATTTCCATGGCGACAGCGGACGCGGCCTGGGGGCCTCCCATCAGACCGGCTGGAGCGCGTTGGTGGCCTTGCTGCTGCAACCGAGGCGCTGATCCGCGATAAAAAAGTCCGGTCAAAAAATTAAGTGGATATGTACTCGAGCGCCACGGCGATACATATTCACCTCATTGAAACAAACAACTTCAGAACTCAATACCCGAAGACTATCTCCTTCACTTCAGCTTATATTCAGGTTACTCCAACAAAACGCTGCATTTGATATTGACTTCAAGCACCCCGTTGAGTAAATTCCCCCTGCCTGCTGCTCAGGCCTTTTTTCAACTCACAAAAGAACCCAATGGACACAGTATCTAGACGCTGTCCGGTTCCCGCGAATGCGGCTCACCGGGCGCTTAACCCAGAAAATGACGGGACTCGACGTACAGGTCGGGTGAGCTGCGCCAGGGCTTGATGCTCTTTCCGTAACTCGCCTCTGCCGGCGCCAGTCCGGTCGAGAGGTGTGTTATGACTTTCAAAACCTACGTAATGCCAGGCGTTCGCGCCTTTGCTTCGAACATGCGCGTCAAATTGTCCCGTGAGCCGGTGAAGTCGGCCCGCGGCAACGCCCTGTTCGCCGCCCCCTCCTCCAAGGCTTCGGCACGCGCTTGCGTCTGCTGGCGTATCTGCCCGGCCACCGGCCAGCTGCAACAACGCTGGAATTTCGATGACAGCCAGGACCCGCAGAGTCCCGGGCTTGCGCAGCTGTTCCAGCGCGCCGGCCTGACCCTGAACCTGTATGTCGAGGCCCGCGCCGCTTAATTATCCGGCACTGACACTGACAACTACCGCCCCTGCACTCCCCACTTGGAAGTGCACGGCATAGTTATGCCTTTAATTATTAAAACTTGAGTATTTCATTATGGACGAAGCCAGTAGGCGGTTCGCTGTTCGTCATTATTTGGTGAACGGGCAGCGAACGTTAAAACCTTATACACCCTCTTACTCGAATCACTCGCATCCGCGTGACTCGGCCTGTATTCGTTCGCCTGTTGAATAGGTGAGTCGTCTATATGCCCGGTCACGAAGACGTGACAGAGGCATCGCTATGAACGCAGTCAAAGACCCTATCCGGCCCACCGGAAACCGTGCGACGCAAGACACCAAACTGTCGATGCGCGCCGCTCGCGAATCGCAACACACCCTGGCCACCACCCTGAGCAACGTCAACGCCAGCCGTGACGGCCTGACCGAACTGGACGCCGCCGGACGCCTGCAACGCGAAGGCTTCAACGAAGTCGCCCACGACAAGCCGCCACACGTCCTGATCCAGTTCCTCCAGGCGCTGAACAACCCCTTCATCTACGTGCTGCTGATCCTGGCCGGCATCAGCTTCTTCACCGACTTCTGGCTGGCCGAGCGCGCCGGTGAAGAAGGCGACCTGACCAAGGTCATCATCATCATGACCATGGTGACCCTGAGCAGCACCCTGCGCTTCTGGCAGGAACACCGCTCGGCCAAATCTGCCGAAGCCCTCAAGGCCATGGTCCGGACCACCGCCACGGTGCTGCGCCGCGAGCAGCTGGGCAACAAGCCAGTACTGCGCGAAGTGCCGATGCGCGAACTGGTGGCCGGCGATATCGTGCAGTTGTCGGCCGGCGACATGATTCCGGCGGATATCCGCCTGATCGAATCCCGCGACCTGTTTATCAGCCAGGCGGTGCTCACCGGTGAAGCCTTGCCGGTGGAGAAGTACGACACCCTCGGCGATGTCGCGGCCAAATCCGCCTCCACCGGCACCGACCAGAGCAATCTGCTGGACCTGCAGAACATCTGCTTCATGGGCACCAACGTGGTCAGCGGCACCGCCAAGGCCGTGGTGGTCGCCACCGGTGCGCGTACCTACTTCGGCTCGCTGGCCAAGGCGATTGTCGGCTCGCGGGTGCAGACCGCCTTCGATCGCGGGGTGAACAGTGTCAGCTGGCTGCTGATCCGCTTCATGCTGGTGATGGTGCCGATCGTGTTCCTGCTCAACGGTTTCTCCAAAGGCGACTGGAGCGATGCCCTGCTCTTCGCCCTGGCGGTCGCCGTCGGCCTGACCCCGGAAATGCTGCCGATGATCGTCAGCGCCAACCTCGCCAAGGGCGCCATGGCCATGGCCCGGCGCAAGGTGGTGGCCAAGCGCCTGAATGCCATCCAGAACTTCGGCTCCATGGACGTGCTGTGCACCGACAAGACCGGCACCCTGACCCAGGACAAGATCATCCTCGAGCACCACGTCGACGCCACCGGCCAGCGCGATGACGCGGTGCTGGGCCTGGCCTGGCTCAACAGCTACCACCAGAGCGGCATGAAGAACCTGATGGACCAGGCGGTGCTGCAGTTCTCCCGGGAGAACCCCAACTTCCAGGAGCCGTTCGCCTACAGCAAAGTCGATGAACTGCCCTTCGACTTCGTCCGTCGGCGCCTGTCGATCATCGTCCAGGACAGCCGCAACGATCACCTGCTGGTGTGCAAGGGCGCGGTCGAGGAAATGCTCGCCATCTCCAGCCACGTCATGGAAGGCAACGAAGTCGTGGCCCTGGACGAGCAGCGTCGCAAGACCCTGCTGGCCCTGGCCAATGATTACAACAAGGACGGCTTCCGCGTCCTGCTGCTGGCCACCCGCGACATTCTCAAAGGCCAGACCAAGGGGCAATACAAGACCGCCGACGAGCGTGACCTGGTCATCCGCGGCTTCCTGACTTTCCTCGATCCGCCGAAGGAAACCGCCGGGCCGGCGATTGCCGCCCTGCGTGAGATCGGCGTCACGGTCAAGGTGCTGACTGGCGACAACGCCGTGGTCACCTGCAAGATCTGCCGTGAAGTCGGCCTGGAGCCAGGCCTGCCGCTGCTGGGCCAGGACATCGAGCATATGGACGACGCGACCCTCAAGCTGCGGGTCGAGGAGCGCACGGTCTTTGCCAAGCTGACCCCGTTGCAGAAATCCCGGGTGCTCAAGGCCCTGCAATCCAACGGCCATACCGTCGGTTTCCTCGGCGACGGCATCAACGACGCCCCGGCCCTGCGGGATGCCGACGTCGGGATCTCGGTGGACAGCGGCACGGACATCGCCAAGGAATCGGCCGACATCATCCTGCTGGAAAAGAGCCTGATGGTGCTGGAAGAAGGCGTGCTCAAGGGCCGCGAAACCTTCGGCAATATCATGAAGTACCTGAACATGACCGCCAGCTCCAACTTCGGCAACGTGTTCTCGGTGCTGGTGGCCAGTGCGTTCATCCCGTTCCTGCCGATGCTGTCGATCCACCTGCTGCTGCAGAACCTGATCTACGACATCTCCCAGCTGGCCCTGCCGTGGGACAAGATGGACAAGGAATACCTGCGCAAGCCACGCAAGTGGGACGCGAAGAACATCGGGCGTTTCATGCTGTGGATCGGGCCGACCTCGTCGATCTTCGACATGACCACCTTTGCCCTGATGTGGTACGTGTTCGCCGCCAACAGCGTGGAAGCCCAGGCATTGTTCCAGTCCGGCTGGTTTATCGAAGGCCTGCTGTCGCAGACCTTGGTGGTGCACATGCTGCGGACCCAGAAGATCCCGTTCTTCCAGAGCACCGCGTCGCTGCCGATCATCGTCATGACCTGTCTGGCGGTGTCCATCGGCATCTACCTGCCGTTCTCGCAACTGGGCACGCTGGTGGGCCTGGTGCCGTTGCCGATGGCGTACTTCCCATGGCTGGTGGGCACCCTGCTGGCCTACTGCGTGGTGGCCCAGAGCATGAAGATGTTCTATATCCGCCGCTTCAAGCAGTGGTTCTGATGCGGTTCGTCAGATAACACCGAACCTTGTAGGAGCAGGGCTTGCCCGCGAAGGGGACCTCGAGACCGCTAAAAGCTTCGCGGGCAAGCCCTGCTCCTACAGGTGCGTGGTGTTCATACGATTGTATTCGCGCATTGGCACCTATAACCCGGCCATCCCCCGGAGCCCACCATGGAACCACTCAGCCAGTTCCTCGCCGTTCTCGACTACAGCTATCGGGCGCTGTCGGTCCTGTTCCTGACCAAAGCGGCAAAAGTGGTCAGGCGGGTCACCGTGAAGCTCTATGTTCGCGGGACGCTGACCGCTATCGAAATGCGCTACCTGCTGGCGTTCTCCAGCACCATCAGTCGTGTCTCGGTGAGGTTGCTGCGCCCACCCAGAAAGTAAAAAACCAGTACGTGGAGAATCCTCATGTCTGGAACCGCTCTGTTGATCCACCTCGCCGGCGCCATCGCCTTGTTGCTCTGGGGCACCCATATGATTTCAACCGCCCTGCTGCGCGGCTTCGGCACCCAGCTGCGCAATGGCCTGGGCCGCAATCTCGATAAACGCTGGAAGGCCCTGCTCTGTGGCATCGGCATCACCACCGTGCTGCAAAGCAGTACCGCGGTAAGCCTGATGGCCAGCTCTTTCACCGCCGCCGGCACCCTCAGTCTCGCTCCGGCGCTGGCGGTGATGCTGGGGGCCAATATCGGCTCGACCCTGGTTGTGCAACTCCTCAGCTTCGACACCTCGATCGCCATCCCCCTGGTACTGCTGGCGGGCTTCGTGGTGTTCCGCCTGCGCGACGACTCGCGTTATGAAAGCGTCGGCTGCGCCCTGATCGGCCTCGGCCTGATGCTGCTGGCGCTGAGCCTGCTGGGTGCCGCCCTCGGGCAGATGGAAAGCACGCCGTTGTTCCATGTGGTCATGCAAGGCCTTGACGGCGACCTGTTGATCGCCTTGCTGGTGGCGCTGCTGCTGACCTGGATGTGCCATTCCAGTGTCGCGGTGATCCTGTTGATCACCTCCCTGGCCAGCACCGGGCTGATGTCGCCGGTGACCACTCTGGCCCTGGTGCTCGGGGTTAATATCGGTGGCGCCTTGCCGTCGGTGATGAATGCCAGCACTCCGGTCGCTCGACGCCTGCCCCTGGGCAATCTGCTGGTACGGCTGTTCGGCGCGCTGCTGGTGCTGCCCTTCGCCGACCTGCTGGGCAAGGGCCTGGCGGCTACCGCCATCGCCCCCGCGCAGCTGGTGGTGTACCTGCATATCGCCTTCAACCTGCTTCTGGGCCTGGGCTTTATCGGTTTGGTGGATTGGCTTGCCAAGGGCCTGACCCGACTGCTGCCGACACCGGAGCAGGCCGCCGACCCGGGCATGCCGCAGTACCTCGACGAAGCCGGCCTGGAAGTGGCCAATATCGGTCTCTCGAACGCCGTGCGCGAAGCCCTGCGCATCGCCGACATGCTCTCGGTGATGCTCGATCGGGCACTGCAACTGTTCCAGAAACCCGGCGAGGTGTCGGCCGAGGCTATCCGCCAGCTCGACCAGTCCCTGGACCTGCTCAGCGCGGCGATCCGCGCCTACCTCGCGGATATCGGCCAGGACGGCCTGAGCGACGAGGATGCCGACCGCGCCCAGGAAATCCTGATGTTCGTGATCAACCTGGAACATGCCGGCGACATTCTCTCGACCAACCTCGCCCAATTGGCGGCGCGCCGTCGGCGCCGTGGCGAACGCTTCTCGGAGTTCGAACTGGGGCACATCTATCCGTTGCACGAAGAGCTGCGCGAAAGCCTGAGCCTGGCGGTCACCGTGTTCCTGCGCGAAGACACCGTCACGGCCCATCGACTGGTGGAGCGCAAGGAGGTGATTCGCCGCCTGGAAGCCGGCGCCAGCCGCGAACACTTTCGTAAACTCAGTGCCGACAAGAGCACCTGGGCCGAATCGGGGGATATTTTCCAGCGGGTGCTGCGCGATTACCGGCGTGTACACCACCACATCGCGGCACTCGCCTATCCAGTGCTCGAACGCTCGGGAGAACGCGTCCTGGAAACTCAGTCCCCGGGCGCGAACGAGCCTGCACCCGGGCCTGTACACGCCCTTGAACTCAACGACGAGCCCCGGCTCGACAAGGATAACTACCCATGCGCGTCCTGATCTGCGCCGGGCGCTATTACCTGAACGCGGCGATGTGCCGCAAGGTGCTGGAGGCTTATCACCAGACCCACAGGATCAGTGTCCTGATTCATGGCGGCAACCAGTTCCTGGGCAGTGAGATCGAGGATTGGGCCCGGGAAAATGGTACGCACCTGGTGCGCTATCCGTCCAATTGGCAGCTCTATGGCAAGCAGGCCGAACGCCGGCGCAACCAGTTCATGCTGATGGACAGCGAACCGCAGCTGGTGATTGCCTTTCCCGGCGGCCACGACACTGAAGAGCTGGTGGCCCAGGCCAGGGCCATGGAGATCGATGTCCTGTCCCTGGAGGACTGAGCGTCTGTTCACCCCTTATCAAGCAACACCCTGCCCGGCCTTTTACCTAGGTAGAGGTCAGGCCATTGCCTGCACGCGGTCACTGACCGCCCACCCCGAAGGAGCATCAAGCATGAATGAAGAACCCGGTTGTAACGCGTACCACCACGACCTCCATACCCCTTTGCCCGTTTCACGACGACGCGCATTCGACGCGCGCGCCCGTGAGCATCTGATCACCGAGGCCTGCCATGAAAAAATCCACTTCTCGCCACACCAAGCGAACGACCACCGCCCGGCCGACGCCGACGGTTTCCAGCTCCCTGCTTAAACACCTGCCCCCGGCCCAGCGCCGCGCCCTGCAACGCGCGGTGGTGCTTGTCGGTGCCACCTTCGGCACCTTCCTGCTGCTTTCGCTCTACTCCAAGGCCCATGCGGCCGGCGGTTCCTACGTCGTCGACGATGGCGGGATCAACGACCCTGGCCAGTGCAATATCGACACCTGGTACAAGAGCGGTCGGCACAACGCCGCCAGCGGCGAAACCGTGCTGTCGGCGGACTGCACACCGACCGGCCTGCCCGCCGTGCAACTCGGTGCCGATATCAACCGCAGTCGTGACGACGGCGAGCACACCACGATGCTGAGTCCGCACCTGAAGGCCTCGATTTTCACTCGGGAAGACCTGGGGCTCGAAGCCGCGGTACTGACCCAGGCCCACGTCGCCACGGATCGCCGGCATGCCTTCGACGGCGCCGACGTCGCGCTGCCACTGACCTACACGCCATTCGAAGCCTTGCGCCTGACCGTCAGTGCCGGCTGGTACCACGCCCATAACGACGGCGCGCCCAGCGAGGGCCGGACCTGGGGCGGCGGTGTGGAATACGATGTGCTGAAGTCGCTGACCCTGGTGGCCGAACGTTTCGGCCAACAAAATGGCGACCAGGGCTGGCAGGCCGGACCGCGCCTGCATATTGGCAAAAATCTCGACATCGACCTGGTGGCCGGTCAGCACCTGTCGGGCGATCGCGATCGTTGGTTCACCACCGGCGCGACGGTGCGCTTCTAAGCCACCGGCAACGAACCTGGCGCTTGCACGCCAGGTTCATCAGCCTTACTGCCCAGGCACCTCATCCAACAGCAGGACCTGGCGCTCACTCAACAAATCGCCGATCGCCGCGGCCATCGCCTTGTAGTGCGCGGTGCCGCGGTGGTGTTCGATGGAGGCCTGATCGATCCAGCGCTCGACGAAGATGAAACGCTCGGGGTCGGCCTGATCGACATGCAGGATATATTCACGGCAACCAGGTTCGGCGCGGGACGGGACCACGCAAGCCCTGAGATGGGATTCCAGCTCTGCTGCCTTGCCCGGTTTGGCATGAAGAATGGCAACAACACGAATTTCATGGTTCATGGGATTTCCTGGCAAAGGGAGATGAAGTCGTCAGCGATCATGGGCCCTTGCTCCGACACCTTCAAGTCAAAGGAGTGCATTCGCCACTGGCGTGATATTGATTGGGACCGGGTTTTCAACGGCAGACGAACAACACAGCCCGGCTTTGCACCGGGCTGTGTGTCTCAAGGTTTGAGCGGCAGTTCTTCATCAAGCTCAGAAAGGCTTTTGCCATCGTCGGGGTGTTTCCAGGTTTGCGGCACCTGGTGATCGTCTTCGTTGCCGGGGGTCTCACTGAGCGGTTCTTGATCCTCATCCGGGATCGGCACCTTGCGCCAGGGCATGGCCTGGACACGCGGGTACGCAAACGCCGTGAACGGGGAAGCAGGTTGAGTATCCATACGCACCTCGCATCAGCAGCCCGGACCATCCGGGCTGTCAGTTTCAGTGTAGGCCTAGCCTGCCGCCCCCTCCACCTTGTGGCTGTCGACTGCGACTATTTGGCATCCAGCGCGTGTTTCGCCGCCTGCTCGATCAGCGCCGCCACTTCCTTGGGGTGGGACTCGTAGACCGCATGGCTGGCGCCAGCGATTTCAATGGTGTGGCTGTTGGCGCGCTTGGCGTACATGCGCTCCAGGTCCGGGTTGATGATGCGGTCGGACTTCGCCACGGCGTACCAGCTCGGCTTGGTTTTCCAGGCGGCCGAGGTGGCGGCGGTGGTAAACACCGAGGCGGAAGTCAGGGACTGCGCATTGGCTTCGAATTCAGCCTGGGCCTTGGGCAGGTCGCCAGCGAAATCAGCAGGATAGAACGCCGGATCCAGGTAGAGGAACCCATCCGGGGTTTTCTTCACGGCCTTGGTCGCGTTCGGATAAAGCTTGCCGTTGGCGGCTTCGGTTTCACCGATATCCAGGGCATGGGCGGCGATATAGACCAGACCCACCACATGGTCATCGGTACCGGCATCGGAAATCACCGCGCCGCCGTAGCTGTGGCCGACGAGAATGGTCGGGCCGTCCTGCATCGCCAGGATCCGCTTGACCGCCGTCACGTCATCGCTGAAAGCGGTCAGCGGATGCTGCGCCACCGAGACGTGGTAACCGTCCTTGACCAGGATGTCGTAGACCGGCTTCCAGCCCGCGCCATTCACAAAGGCGCCGTGGACCAGAACGATATTGTGCACGGGGGCCGCTGCCGGAGCCGGGGCCGCCGTTGCGCTGCCGGCCATCGCCAGGGTCATGCAGGCCAGGGAAACGGCCGCCAACAGGGAAGGTACTTTCGCAAATTTCATGGGAATTCGTCTCGCTCGGGATTCGGGTGATCGCCCGGCCTTGTCGGCCATTGCGCCAGTACAAAGTGGCTTGCCCTAGTCCGACGCGCACCACGCCGAGTTATTCCACGACCCGCTGAAAAATATTCGAAAAGCCCGTACCGGCATGCTGCTTACACGCCGTCGGACAGCGGCCGTCACCAGGGTGAGGTCAGAGAAAATGGCAGGCGCAGGGGCTCGATGGGACCATCACGCATACCGCACATCTCGTCGTGGACGACGTGTTGCACCAGCACACAGGGTAGCGACGGCAACTCGCGCAACAACTCACGCACATGACTCATGGAACGCAGCCGCAGCACTTCACCGCGCGCGTCCAGCAAGGTACGCATGCCCTGCTCCAGTCGAGCTCGCAGCAGGTAGAAGCCGCCCTCCAGCGATAGCAGCTCCAGTTCCTGGACACGCCCTTCGGCGGCCCATTCGCTCAAAGTCTGAAGGTTCATTGCGACACCACCGGCTGCCGGCGGAAAAACAGGGTCACCTGACCCAGTTCGACGCCGAGCTTGCTCATGCTCGAACGATTGATCAAGGTGTCCTCATCCATCAGGTACATCCAGTCGTCGAGGCTCACCTCCCAGGTCGAACCGTCCACCGGCAGGTTCATCTGATAGCGCCAGCGCAGGGCATTGCCCGCTACTTCACCACGCGCCTCGCCGACCACATCGGCGGCACGGCCGGTCCAGTGCCCGGAGACCCCTGGGGTCAGGGTCCAGATCCGCTGCTGGCGGCTGCCGTCGCTATAGAGGAAATGTTCGTCGAGAATCAGCTGCTCACCTTCGCGACGACTGGCGATCTGCACATGGAATCTCTTGACCACCTCCCCCGAACGTTTCTGGAAGATCCCCCAGGCCTCCACCGGTTGCGAAAAGAAGCGCACCAGATCAAGCGAGGGACGTTCGGCGGCGTAGTGATCGACTTCGACGTTGCCGCAACTGCCCAGCAAGAAGCAACAAAGCGCCATCAGCAGGATTCGCATGCTCCAACACCTCGTAGACTCCGAAAAACTTCAGGAGAACACTCGAAATACTATACAGAAAATAATAATTGTAAAGGTTTTGCCCGACCGGCATCAATTCGACTCCTGTCGAGATATTTGCGAGTCAGAGTGGTAGGCAGCGCGACAGAAAAATCTTGCATCACAGCCGGAAACAACCTGTAGAGCTTGATTTTTCGAGCAGGACGACTCAAATGCAACGCTGTGCATCGGCTCGATGCCGAGCCCAAGAGAACAGCGCTTACCTCCCCGGCATAAGCGATCAAAAAACGATAACCGCCAAAAACCGACACAGAATGAACAACTTATTCAATAAATTCCTATACAAAAACTCACAGCCGTACAGATACGTCCACCCACACCGAGATGAAATCAAAGCGCCATCATCCGCTCGCCTTGAACAGGACGGAAAAGGACTATGCTCTGGGAACCCGAAAATATTTCAGGCATTAGCACGAGTGAATCGCTATGAACACGACCCATGGTTCATCCGCAAGCTGTCTTGCTTGTAAAGAGGGCACCGCTCTCGAGTTCGATTTCAGCATGGCATTCCAGCCAATCGTGGACGTCCGCACACACCAGGTATTTGCCTACGAAGCCTTGGTCCGCGGACTTGACGGAAGTGGCGCCCAAAGTATTTTGAGCCAGGTTTCTGAAAGCAATCGTTATGCATTCGACCAGGCTTGCCGGGTAAAAGCAGTCGAATTGGCCGCTCGACTCGTAATACCTTGCTATCTCAGTATCAACTTCCTACCCAATGCGGTGTACCAGCCGGCGGCCTGCATCCGTGCCACGCTGGAAGCGGCAAGGCGCTTCAATTTCCCGACGAGTCGAATTATCTTCGAAGTCACCGAAAACGAGTATCTGGTTGATAAACAGCATATTAGGCAAATCATGCTGGAATATAGAAAACAAGGCTTCAAGACCGCCATCGATGACTTTGGTGCAGGTTATTCCGGGCTCTGTTTTCTCGCCGAGTTTCAACCCGACATCATCAAGCTCGACATGGAGCTCATCCGAAATATCCATGATGACCGAGTCAGGCTGATCATCGTCGAAAGCGTGCTGAGCATGTGTCGATCTCTCGACATGCAGGTGATTGCCGAGGGCGTCGAAAGCAAAGAAGAATATCTCCAGCTCCGCCGCCTTGGCGTCGAACTCTTCCAGGGCTACCTGTTCGCCCGCCCCCAGTTCGAGGCACTGCCTGGCATCACATGGCCAACCGAACCTGCTGGCAACGGCCAGGACGCTTGAACAAGCCGTTGACCTGCTCCGCGCACCGGTAAAAACAAACGAAAAGCCCGTGCTAGCATGCTGCCTTTGCCCTGCGACAAGGGCTGACAGTGGAGAACGGAGATGGTTGAAGGTCAGCGATTCGCGGCGTTTCTATTCGATATGGATGGAACCCTGCTCAATTCCATCGCCAGCGCCGAGCGCGTCTGGGCCCGATGGGCAGCGCGCCACGGCCTTGATGTAGAAGCCTTTCTGCAGACCATTCACGGTGTGCGCAGTATCGAGACCGTACGCCGCCAGAACCTCCCGGGCATCGATCCCGAGCGTGAAGCTGCAGTAATCACACAGGCCGAAATCGACGACGTCGAAGGCGTGATCGCCATCGAGGGCGCAAAAGCCTTTCTCGCCAGCTTGCCACCGGAGCGCTGGGCCATTGTCACTTCGGCACCGCGCGCCCTGGCCGAACGCCGGATGGCCGCTGCCGGCCTGGACTTTCCATCCCTGGTGATCACTGCCGAAGATATCGCCCACGGCAAGCCGGCGCCCGACTGCTACCTGCTGGCAGCACGGCGCCTGGGCGTTCGCCCACAAGATTGCCTGGTGTTTGAAGATGCCCCGGCGGGTATTACCGCTGGAGAAGCGGCTGAGGCGCGGGTGGTGGTGATCAGTGCCACCCACGCCCACCCGATGGAAACCCCGCACCGGGTGCTGGCCGATTACCAGCAGGTCGCCGTCGATATCAACGATCTGGGCCTGGCGCTGGTCCAGGCCTGATCGAATCGGTCAGGCGTACTGTACGCCCAGCGATGCCAGGGCCTTCCAGTAATCCGGGTAGGTCTTGGCCACGCAATCGGGATCCTGGATACGGATACCGGCGACTTTCAGGCCGGCCAGGGCGAAGCACATGGCGATGCGATGGTCGGAGTGGGTGTCGATCAGGGCATCGCAGGTGGTGCCGGCCAGGGCCGGATCGGCGGCGACCAGCAGGTCGTCACCTTCCACGCTCGCCAGGCCCGGGCGAATGCCGTTGAGGCCATCGAACAGCGCCTGGACCCGGTCGCATTCCTTGACCCGCAGGTTCGCCAGCTCGACGAAACGCACCGGGGTTTTATTGAACGCCGCCAGTACCGCCAGGGTCGGAATCGCGTCCTGCATCTGGGAACCGTTGATCACGGCAGGCATGTGCGGGAACTGCTGGATCACCTCCAGCGCCCTGGCGTCCGGCTGGGTGAAGTCTTCGCCGGCCACGCCCAGGTCGATATGGCCGTCGGTCAGGGCTTGCGCCGCCCACAGGTAGGTGGCCGCCGAAGCGTCCGGCTCAATCCGGTAGTCACAGGCCTGGTAGCCGGTGGCGGCAACGCGCCAGAGAGTCTCGTCCAGCACTTCGACCTGGGCACCGAAGGCCTGCATGCAGGCGATGGTCAGGTCGACGTAACCACGGGCACCGATGTCCTTGCCGGTCAGTGCCACTTCGATCGGGGCCTCGCCACAGGCCGCCAGCATCAGCAAGGCCGATACGTACTGGCTGGACAAGCCGCCATCGATCTCGAAACGCTTGGCCTGCACGCCGCCACGACCGTTCACGATCACCGGCGGGCAACCGGTCTCGCTGGCTACGTCCAGGCCGCCGCGCTGCAGGGCCTCGAGCAATGGGCCGATCGGACGCTTGCGCATATAGTGGTCGCCATCCAACACCACTCGGCCATTCACCGTAGCCACTGCCGCAGTCAGGAAGCGCACCGCGGTCCCGGCATTACCGAGGAACAGGGGTTGCTCCGGCACGTGCAGCTTGCCGTTGCCGGTGACCACGAAGGTGGTCTCGTCCGGCTCGTCGATCTGCACGCCCATCTGCCGCAGGGCGGTGGACATATGGCGGGTGTCATCGCTTTTCAACGCACCGGACAGGCGGCTGGTGCCCTTGGCCAGGGCGGCGAGCAACAGGGCCCGGTTAGTGATCGACTTCGAACCGGGCGGCGTCACCTTTCCGTTCAGGGACGCGTTCGGCGGGATCACGGTGAGGGTTTGCTGCACAGCCATTCATCAACTCTCCAGGCTCGAAAGATAAGCGCACAAGCTCGTGCACCTCGACAGTCCGCCATGATGCCATTAATGCGCCCGCTGGATCATCCGTTTCCGTCGTCGGCGGCAATGGCTTTCAGGTAGTTGTAAACCGTCGCCCGGGAAATCTCGAAGTATTCGGCGAAATAATCGACGAAATTGCGGATATCCAACAGCCCGCCGGCCTTGGCCTCAATCAGTGCCAGGCGGATTTCGGCGCGGCCGAAATCGCTTCGGCGCACGCATTGGCGGGCCGAGATGGCTTCGACGATATCGTTGAGCTTTTCCCGCCAGTCGGCATTGAACAAGGCTTGTGGGCGTGGTTGTGGCTTGAGGCCGGCGGCAAATCCGCTGAGCAGCTTCTGCACCTGGGACAGGGCCGTGACATCGAAATTCAGGCACAGCAGGGCGACGATCTCGCCGCTGTCGGCGCGCGCGGCGATGCTGATGGAACGCAACTGGCGATTGTTGGCGCCGTTCTTTTCATAGGGGCCGATGACGTCCGCGCCCTGCTCCAGTTCAGCAAGATCGTCGAGCAACGAGGGATCGCCGACCTTGCGCCGGGAGAAACCGTTGGCGATGTGGGTGATCCGTCCGTTGCGGACATCGTGGACCACCGCTTCAAGGTCGGGAAACAGCAGCGCCGCGAAACCATCGGCGGCGGCGTTCATAAAGGCGATATCGACCATAGGGGAGCCGGGCCATTGAAAATAAGCGGGAATTGTACGCAATGCCCCCTGCAGGAGCGAGCTTGGTGGCGAGGCCCCCGGCGCCTAACGCTCCGCGTTGCGCAGCGACTCGATCGCCAGGCTGGCAATGGCAATGTCATGGGCCGCCAGTCCCGTCAGGTCGGCCACGGTCACATCGTCATCGCTGAAGCGCCCCGGGACCTTGCCCGCCAGCACCTGGCCCAGCGAAACATCCGCTCCGGCCTCCACCAACCCCGCCGCCAAGGCATGGGCCAACTCACCCCGCTCGGCGCACTGATGCCGATCATCGGTCATGATCACCCGGGCCCGGGCCAGGATCGCCGGGTCCAGCTCCTGTTTGCCGAGGCTGTCGGCTCCCAGTGCAACAATATGGGTACCGGGCCGTACCGCCGAAGCCGGGACCAGCGCCTCGGTTGAAGGCGTGCAGGTCATCACCACGTTGCAACGCTCGAACAACAGCTCAACGCTCGGCAACGCCTGGGCGATCAGGCCCTGATGGCTGAGACTGGCCGCCAACCGCGCGGCTTTGTCCGGGCTGCGGCCCCAGATAAACACCCGGTCGACCCCCAGCATCTCGGCGGTCCAGCGCGCCTGGTGCTCGGCCTGATGGCCGCTGCCGACAATGCCCAGCGCCGTGACCCGCGACGGCGCACCGGCCTTGGCCGCCAGCGCGCCGGCGGCAGCGGTCCGCCAACTGGTCAGCCAGCCTTCATCATTGAGCACGGCCAGGGTCGCCCCGGTCCGCGCATCGAAGACCAGCATCAGGCCGTTATTGGTCTCAAGGCCCTTGGCGGCGTTCTCATAGAACCCCATCGCCACCTTGACCACAAACACCCCGCCACCACAGAAATGGCCAAACTTGATATGACAGTCCCCCGGCGGATCCTGGAACAGCAACTCACCGCCACGGGGCGCGACGACTTCACCCTCGGCATGGCGGATAAAGGCCTCACGCACCACCCGCAACATGTCCTTGCGCAGCAGCACGTCGCGCAACTCCCCCAGGCCATGGACCGGCAACGCTATCGGGCTCATGGACGGCGACCGCGCAGGTAGTTGGCAAACACCTCCAGCCCCTCCTCCATATGGGCCCGGCCATAACCGATACGAAAGCGATCCCGGGGCACCGGCCCCAGCGCCGACTCGTAGATGCTCGACGGCAACAGCAGCACGCCAGTGCGCTCCACCAAGTCGGTGGCGAAACGCTCGACCCCTTCGGCCCCGAGGTAACGCGGGTAGGCAATGCAGCCGCCATCAGGGCGATACCACTCGAACAACTCTTCAAACTCGCGGAAGAATCCATCCAGCAGCGTGAGGTTGTGGCGCATCAACTGGTGGATCCGCGCCAGTATCGGCTCGCGAGCCTTGAGCGCGATCCGTGCCAGCACTTCACTCGGGCCGGCGTTACAGATCGACAGGTAATGTTTCATGCGCTCCATGCGCGACAGCAACCCACGGTCCTGGCAGGCGATCCAGCCGATGCGCAGCCCCGGCAAGCCATAGGGCTTGGACATCACCGCCAGGGACAGACCACGTTCGTAGACATCGGCCACCGCCGGCAGTTGCCCGCCCTCACCCAGGCCCAGCAAGCGATAGGCCTCGTCGCTGAACAGGTAGATACCGTGCTGGCGGCACAGGTCGACCAGAGCGTCGAAACGCTCGCGTTCAAGGATCTTGCCGGTGGGGTTATGGGGAAAGTTGATGGAGATCAGCCGGGTATTGGGGCGGATCGCCGCCGCCACCGCGTCGATATCCAGCGTCCAGCCCTGCTCCGGGTCCAGGGCCACGCCCGTGACCTCGCAGAGACTCAAGGGGATGGTTTCCGAGGACTGGTAGTTGGGCGTTACCACAATGGCGTGGTCGCCTTTATCCAGCAGCGCATGCATGGCCACATAGAGCCCTTCCTCGGCCCCGGCGAAGCAGAGCAGATCGGCCGGAGCCAGACGCTCGTAGGTCGAGGCGATCACCTCCAGCAACTCGGGCGCGCCAAATGTCTGGGTGTAGCCCAGGGACAAGGTCTCGAAGGCTTCGCGGTCCGGCGCATCGGCCAACGCCAGCAACGCCTTGATGGTCAGGCTTTGCGCATCGGATGCGGTCATATGGTAGCGCGCGGAAAACTCCCACTTGGAAAAGTAGGTTTCCAGGCGGAAATCCGGAAGTGTGGCCATGTGATTTTTCCCCAGGTCAATTCAAGTCACGGCCCTTGCGTCAGGACATCAGGCCTTGGAACGAGAATACCCAGAACAATACATATTGTCTAATTTTTACAAATTATATAAAAACACATTCTCAAGCCATCACGCTCTTGTGTTCGGACCCACTCAATCTGAGAGGCAGAATCACCAGGGGAATGCCATCCAGATGAAGTCGGCGCTGCAGCAGCAAGGGCGTCTGGTTGTGCAGCCACTCGCTGAAACCCCAGCTGTCCTGCAGGATCAGCTTGTTGCTGAAACAGACGCAGCCCGGGTAATGCCGGGTCGCCTCACCAAGCAGCTTCTGCAACTCGGCGACCGGGTCGGTGCCGTAGCCGATTCGCCGTGTCGCGCTGATACCGGCCTGGGCACAGAAGGCCTCCAACTGATCCATGGACTCGTCGAGCCGGGTCTTGCGCCGTTGCACACCGTCGATCCGCCCCCACACATGCCCCTCCACCTTGACGATGCCGACGAACACCACATTGGCGAAACGGTTCGGGAACAGACGCTGCACCCAAAGCAAGGTATGGATCGCCGCGCCCCAATGTTCGGTGGCCAGGATCACCGCCGTCGGCGCGTCTGGCGTGGGCTCGATGCGGGTGACGGTTGCCAGCACCTGCGCCGGCAGGGTGAACTCGGTATCCATCTGCAGGCGCAGGGTTTCCACCTTGGCGTAGTGGTGCCGGACCAGGGCGCAGCCGCCGATCACCAGCAGGGTCAGGCAAAGGGTCGCCCAACCGCCTTCGAAGAACTTTTCCGTCAGGGTCACCAGCAGAATGCCCGAGGCCACGCAAAAGCCCGTGACCGACACCAGCATCCGTCCGAGCCAAGGCCCTTCGCGGCGATGCTGCCACCAGTGGCGGCACAGCCCGGCTTTGGCCAGGGCCAGGCTGAGAAACACATTGATGCTATAGAGCACCACCAGCAGCCCCAGCGATCCCCTTGATAACAGCAGGATCAGCAGCGCGCAGGCCCCCACGAAAACCACCCCGTTCTGCTTGACCAGGCGGTTCGACAGGTTGCAGAAACGGTGCGGCAGCCAGGAGTCGGCGGCCATGCGGCCGAGCAGCGAGGGGGCGAAGATCAGGATCGAATTGGCCGCCACGAAGACAATCGCACCTTCCAGTGCCAGGGTCAGCAGGAGCAGCCCATGACTGGCACCCGGTGCAATCCCGAGTTGTTCGATAACGGCCTTGAACACCACTGCGTTCAGGGTCTGCCCATAGGTCGGTTGCGCCCCCCAGAGGCTGTACAGAAGAATCATGCCGCCGGCCATGAATGCCAGGGAAAAGCCCACCGAGAGCAAGGCGGTGCGACCGGTCTTGATCCGGGGCTCGGCCAGCAGGTTGACGTTGTTGGCAATCGCTTCGGACCCCGCGTAGGTACTGCCCCCCAGGGAATAAGCCCGCAGGAACAGCGCCACCAGCAAAGGCCAGCCGATATCCCCGGACAAGGCCACGGTATCAGCGGAGCTGCGCACCAGCGTGCCCGTCAGGTCACCGGCTTTCGAGGCAACGCCATAGACGATCAGCCCCACATGCACCAACACAAACCCCAGCGTCAGGGGCAGCAGCAAGCGGATCGAGTCGGCGATGCCGCGCAGATTAAACAGGATCAGCAGCAGCACCAGGCCGACCTCCACCACCAGCTTGTGGCTCTGCCACTCAACCGGCAACAGGCTGAACAACGCATCGGTGCCACTGGACAGGCAAACCGCAATGGTCAGCACATAGTCGACCAGCAAGGCGCAACCGGCCACCAGGCCGAGCCTGGGGCCCAGCAGTTTCGAGACGATCTTGTAGTTGCCGCCGCCCGAAGGAAACAGCTCGACCACCTGACGATAGGCCAGCGACAGGACCCAGACGGTCAGCAGCGTCGCCAGGGCCAGGAACACCCCCAGCTCGGGATGGGCCCCCAGCGCCAGATAAGCTCTTTCCGGGCCATAACTGACCGAAGCCAAACCGCTGGCTCCCAGGCCCGCCCAGGCCAGCAGACCGACCAGCAGCGTATGGGCGCGTGTATCGGGGGCCAATGGGTCGCGCGCGGGCCCGATAATCCCCTGTGCCAGCCGTTCCAGTTTGAGCATGAGCGCCGCCTTGAATGCGTTGTTAATAGCCTTGATGTCAGTTAGGACCCCAGGTATCAATTCGCCAAGTTTCTTTACGGAAAATTGATAGCGCCAACGCCTAAAAAGACACAGGCCTTATCAGACCCGAATAATCCGATACTTATACTGAAACTGTACCCACCGAGATCGGCCAGACCGATTGAAAGTGCCCACTAACGCTACAGGTATCGAGGACTAACATCATGTTACTCAGCGCACTCCTGTTTGCAGCGATCATCGGCTTTTATCTGTTATGCGGGCTGGTCGTCTACTTTGCCGACAACGTCATCACGCCCTCGAAAGCCCCGGATATAAAGCCCGTGCTGCCGAACCGGCACAGCCGCAACTGATCCTGGAAACGGCTCGCCGACCGATTTCAAGTCACGCAGCGGGCGTGCCCCGTCCGCTGCCCCCCACTCAAACACGGCAAGAAGGAATACTCGACATGGCCATTGATCTATTACTGGCGCTGGTGGTTGGCGTAGTGATCTATCTGTTCTACGCCGTTATCAATCCGGAAAAGTTCTGACGGCCTGTTTCTGTTTAATAGCGCACGCCAGAACAGTCCGCTGATTCAGGAGTTAACGCAATGTCACACCTCTGGCTACAAATCATTATTACCTTGATCGCCACCCTGGCACTGAGCCTGGTGGCGGGACGTTATCTGGCCAGGGTGGTGACTGATCAGAAAACCGTGCTCGACCGGGCGCTCGATCCACTGGACAACCTGCTCTACCGGCTGATCGGCAAACAGGCCTGCAGCCAGGCGATGAACTGGAAAAGCTACACCCTGCACATGCTGGCGACCAACCTGGTGATGGCCCTGCTCATCTACCTGGTGCTGATCTTCCAGAATGTCCTGCCGCTCAACCCGCAGCATTTCGCCGGCATGGAACCGATGCAGGCGTTCAACACCGCCATCAGCTTTATCACCAACACCAACTGGCAGAGTTATGGCGGCGAAAGCACCCTGTCCAACTTCAGCCAGATGGCCGCCATCACCTTTCCGATGTTCACCTCGGCGGCGACCGGTTTCGTGGTGGCAATTGCCTTTATCCGTGCCTTGCTGGTCACCGACGGCGGCGCCAATCTGGGCAACTTCTACCGCGACCTGATCCGCTTTATCACCCGGGTGCTGCTGCCCGTGGTGCTGGTGCTGAGCCTGTTCCTGATCTGGCAAGGCGTGCCGCAGACCCTGGATGCCAGCCTGGTGACCGATACCCTGCAAGGCGGCCACCAAACCCTGACCCTGGGCCCGATCGCCGCACAGGAAGCGATTGAAAACCTCGGGACCAACGGCGGCGGCTTCTTCAACGTCAACGCCGCGCACCCGTTCCAGAACCCCAACGCCCTGACCAACTTCGTGCTGATCCTGCTGATGGCCAGCCTGCCCGCCGCCCTGGTGGTGATGTTCGGCCATATGATCAAGAACCATCGCCAGAGCGCGGTGATCTATAGCGTCATGGCCCTGATGCTGGTGGGTTTCCTGCTGCTCTGCGTGATTCCGGAGCAGGCCGGTACGCCGCTGCTGAGCCAGCTGGGTATCGATCCCCATGCCAGCGCCCTGCAGGCCGGCGGCAATATGGAAGGCAAGGAAGTGCGTTTCGGCATCGCCGAAAGCGGACTCTACGCCGCCTACACCACGGCATTCACCACCGGCTCGATCAACTCGATGCACGACAGCTTCACCCCACTGGGCGGTCTCTCGACCCTGGTGCAGATGATGCTGCAATGCGTCTTCGGCGGTAAGGGCGTGGGCTTCCTCAATTTCCTGATCTACGGCCTGGTCGGGATCTTCGTCGCCGGCCTGATGGTCGGGCGCACCCCGGAGTTTCTCGGCAAGAAGATCGAGAAGCGCGAAATCATCCTGGTTTCGCTGGCCATGCTGATTCACCCGCTGGTGATCCTCGCGCCCTCGGCCTGGTCGATGGTGATGCCCTACGGCGTGGCCGCGCTGGGCAATGCCGGGGTGCATGGCTATTCGGAAGTGCTCTATGCCTTCACCTCCGCCGCCGCCAACAACGGCTCGGCCTTTGGCGGCCTGAACGCCAATACGCCCTGGTACAACCTCGCCATCGCCTGCGTGATCGTGATCGGTCGCTACCCCTCGATCATCTTCCTGATGGCGGTAGCCGGCTCACTGGCGGCCAAGCCGACCCTGCAGCCCAACATAGGCACCCTGCGTACCGATACCCCGATGTTCGGCATCTGGTGGCTGGCGACGATCGCTATCGTCGGCGCACTGACCTTCCTGCCGGCGCTGGTCCTGGGACCGATCGCCGAGTTTTTCGCCATGAACAAGCACTTGCTGTTCTAAGGGTGAGGAGACTGAGATGAAAGTTGAAAAAGCATTGCCACTGGCCCCGCTGTCGACCCCGGTTGCGGCCCGCAAGGCGCCGCGCGCGGAGAGCCGGCAGGAGCGTCTGCGGCTGATCCTGGTCGAACCGCTGAAAAAGTTCGATCCACGGGTGCAGATCAAGAACCCGGTCATGTTCGTGGTCTGGATCGGCACCCTGGTGACCGCTGCGCTGACGATCAACCCGCAACTGTTCGGACCATCGAATGCCACGTCGCTGTACAACGGCGTGGTGACCTTCATCCTGTTTATCACGGTGTGGTTCGCCAACCTCGCCGAAGCCATGGCCGAGGGCCGTGGCAAGGCCAAGGCCGCTTCGTTGCGCCACACCACCACGCAGCTCAATGCCACCCGGCTGCTCTCTGACGGTCGCCAGGAATTGGTGTCCGCTGCATCGTTGCGCAAGGACGACCTGGTCAAGGTCAACCGCGGCGAACTGATTCCCATGGACGGCGAAGTGGTCGAAGGCGCGGCTTATGTCGACGAGTCGATGATCACTGGCGAATCCGCACCGGTGATCAAGGAGTCCGGTTCGGACGTCAACTCCACGGTCACCGGCGGGACCAAGGTGATCTCCGACTCGTTGGTGATCCTGGTCACCGCGTCGCCCGGCAACACCTTTCTCGACCGCATGATCAGCCTGGTAGAAGGCGCCAAACGGCAGAAGACCCCGAACGAGATCGCGCTGACGGTGCTGCTCTCGGTGCTGACCCTGATCTTCGTGATCGTGGTCACGGCCATCGCCCCGGTGGCGAGCTACCTCAATGCGCAGATCAACGTCGCCGACCTGGTGGCCCTGATCGTCGCGCTGATCCCCACCACCATCGGCGCCCTGCTCTCGGCCATCGGTATTGCCGGGATCGACCGCACGCTGCGCTTCAATATGCTGGCGATGTCCGGCAAGGCGGTGGAGGCCGCCGGCGACGTCAACACCCTGCTGCTGGACAAGACCGGCACCATCACCATCGGCAATCGCCAGGCCACCGAGCTGCTGCCGGTCAAGGGTGTCACCCGCCAGGAGCTGCAACAGGGGGCTTACCTCGCCTCGCTGTTCGACAGCACCCCGGAAGGCAAGTCCACCACCGCCTATGCCAAGAGCCTGGGTGTCCATGAAGAAAGCCGGCTGGAAGAAGCCATCGGCATGGACTTCTCGGCACAAACCCGCATGAGCGGTTCCGATCTGGCCGACGGGCGCGTGGTGCGCAAGGGCGCGGTGGATTCCCTGGTCAACTACGTCAGGGACAGCTACGGCAGCGAGATTCCCGCCGACCTCGAGCGCCTGGCCCTCGGCGTCAGCCAGCAAGGCGCGACGCCCCTGGCGGTGGCCATCGACGGGCGGATCCTCGGCATCATCAACCTGTCCGACGTACTCAAGCCAGGAATCCGCGAGCGGGCCGCACAACTGCGGGCCATGGGCATCCGCACGGTAATGGTCACCGGCGACAACCCGACCACCGCCAGTGTGATCGCCGCCCAGGCCGGCCTCGACGATTTCGTCGCCCAGGCCACCCCCGAGGACAAGCTCAAGCTGATCCGCAGTGAACAGGCGGCCGGACACCTGGTGGCCATGACCGGCGACGGCACCAACGACGCCCCGGCCCTGGCCCAGGCGGATGTCGGCCTGGCCATGTACACCGGGACCATGCCGGCCAAGGAGGCGGCGAATATCATCGACCTGGACTCCGACCCGACCAAGCTGCTGGACCTGGTCACCATCGGCAAGCGCATGCTGATCACCCGCGGTGCCCTGACGACCTTTTCCATCGCCAATGACGTGGCCAAGTACTTCGCCATTCTGCCGGCGCTGTTCATGGTCGCCCTGCCGGGCCTGGCGGCGTTGAACCTGATGCACCTGGCCACGCCGCAAAGCGCGATCCTCTCGGCACTGATTTTCAACGCGCTGATCATTCCGGCGCTGATTCCCCTGGCCTTGCGCGGAGTCAACTTCATGCCCAAGAGCGCGGAAACCATGTTCTATCGCAACTTGCTGGTATACGGCGTCGGCGGGCTGATTGCGCCCTTTATCGGCATCAAGCTGATCGACCTGTGCCTGGCGCCCTTCCTGTAGGAGGATCTGATCATGATCAAGTTCTTGTCACCGGCCCTGCGTGTTACAGCCGTCACCTTCGTGCTGTGCGGCCTGGCCTACCCCTTTGCCGTCACCGGGATCGGGCAACTGCTGTTTCCCGCCCAGGCCAATGGCAGCCTGGTGAAAAACCCAGAGGGCCAGGTCATCGGCTCGGCGCTGATCGGCCAGCAATGGGATGCCCCACAGTGGTTCCATGGGCGACCATCGGCCACCACCGACACCGATCCCAAGGACCCGCTGAAAACCGTGCCATCGCCCTATAACGCCGCCAGTTCCTCGGGCTCCAACCTGGGGCCGACCAGCCAGGCCTTGAGCGATCGGCTGACCGCCGACCGGCATGCCCTGGAGCAGTCCCAGCCGGAACTGGCCGGCCAGACCCTGCCCGCCGATATGCTGACCACCTCGGCCTCCGGCCTGGACCCGGACATCAGCCCGGCCAATGCCGCCTTGCAGGCCACCCGCGTGGCGCAACAACGCGGCGCACCGCTGGATAACGTGCTGGCGTTGGTCCAGGCCAATACCCAGGCGCCGGCGCTGGGGGTGTTCGGTGAATCGCGGGTCAATGTGCTGACCCTGAACCTGGCCTTGCAACGGGACTATCCGAGCCATCAATAAGGCGGGACAATAGGCGGGACTTAACCTGCAATAGCGACACAGCCATGAACGTACAAGCTTCACGCAACGCCCCGTCCCTGTTCTGCCTGCTGGTGCTGGCGATCAGTTTTTCAATGATCGCCGGTTGTTCGGGGAGAGGTTCGCAAACCCCGGTCGGCGGTTACGCCTGCTACGCCAAGGCTGTGCCGACGCAGGGAGATGGCGGATTGGCGTGGGGGCCGAACGTGAAAAGCGCCAGCGTCAAGGCCATGGGTAACTGCCAGCGCTATGCCGCCGAGTCGGGCGGAACGCCCTCGACCTGCAAGGTCACGCTGACCGGCTGCCGTTAAAACAGCACCCCCCCCCCTGTAGGAGCCGGCCTGCCGGCGATGGCGTCCGCAAGATCGATGCAAGACTTGCCGGCCTCATCGCCGGCAGGCCGGCGCCTACAGGTTTTGCGGCGCGATCGAGAGAACAGACGCAGACAAACTTTCATGAAGGGGCTTGCACGCTCAATATTATGGTATACCATCATACCATATGATAAACGTGCACCCAGGAGCCCCCCCTATGAGTTTCGAAATCCGCAAGATCGTCAGCTATTCCGAACAGACCCTGATCGAAGGCGGCAAGGCCGCGGACAAACCGGTGACCATGATCGGCCTCGCCGTGGTGATGAAAAACCCCTGGCTGGGTCGGGGTTTCGTCGAAGACCTGAAACCGGAAATCCGCGCCCACTGCTCCGACCTCGGCGCCATGATGGTCGAGCGCCTGGTGGCCGCCATCGGCGGTGCCGACAAGATCGAGGCTTACGGCAAGGCCGCAGTAGTCGGCGCCGACGGTGAAATCGAACATGCCTCGGCGGTGATCCACACCCTGCGCTTCGGCAACCACTACCGCGAGGCGGTCCAGGCCAAAAGCTACCTGAGCTTCACCAACAAGCGCGGCGGCCCCGGCACCTCGATCCAGATCCCGATGATGCACAAGGACGACGAAGGCCTGCGCTCGCACTACATCACCCTGGAAATGCGCATCGAAGACGCTCCGCGCGCCGACGAGATCGTCGTCGTGCTCGGTTGCGCCGACGGTGGTCGCCTGCACCCGCGCATCGGCAACCGCTATATCGACCTGGAAGAACTGGCCGCAGAGAAAGCGCGGTAATCAATAAGAAAGGCAGGAGCGCTCCATGATTCGGCTCACCGCTGAACGCACCCCGGCTGGCACCAGTTACCTGGCGACCGGCCAAGGCCAGCCTGTGGTCTTGATCCACGGCGTGGGCCTGAATAAAGAAATGTGGGGCGGCCAGATCGTTGGCCTGGCCACGACGTACCGCGTGATCACCTACGACATGCTCGGCCACGGCGCCAGCCCGCGCCCGGCCAGCGGCACCCCGCTGCTCGGCTATGCCGACCAGTTGCTGGAGCTGCTCGACCATCTGCAATTGCCCCAGGCAAGCGTGATCGGCTTTTCCATGGGCGGGCTGGTAGCGCGGGCGTTTGCCTTGCACTACCCGCAACGTCTGCAAGCCCTGGTGGTGCTCAATAGCGTGTTCAATCGCAGCGCCGAACAGCGCGCCGGCGTTATCGCCCGCACCGCCCAGGCCGCCGAGCACGGACCGGACGCCAACGCCGAAGCCGCGCTGTCGCGCTGGTTCAGCCGCGAATACCAGGCGGCCAATCCCGCGCAAATCGCCGCCCTGCGCCAGACGTTGGCGGACAATGACCCACAAGGTTACCTGACCACCTATGAACTGTTCGCCACCCAGGACATGTACCGTGCCGAGGATCTGGGCGGCATTCAGGTGCCGACCCTGATCGCCACCGGTGAGCTGGACCCGGGGTCGACCCCGGAAATGGCCCGCCAATTGGCCGAACGTATTCCCGGCGCCACGGTTGCCGTGCTCGCCGAGCAACGGCATATGATGCCCGTGGAGTCGCCGCGCCTGGTCAACCAGGTGCTGCTGGACTTCCTCGCCAACGCCCACGCCCGACAAAACCAGATAAAGGGGATCGTTGCATGACACTCACCCGCTTCCAGATGTGCATCGACGGTGAATGGGTCGATGCCCTGTCCGGCCAGACCTTCGACAGCCTCGACCCGGCCCTGGCCGAACCCTGGGCACAGTTGCCCGACGCCGGCGAAGCCGATGTCGAGCGCGCGGTCCAGGCCGCGCAACGGGCTTTCGACAACCCGACCTGGCGTGGCCTCAGTGCCACCGCCCGGGGCAAGCTGCTGCGTCGCCTCGGCGATCTGATCGCGGAAAACAAGGAGCGCCTGGCCCAACTGGAAAGCCGCGACAACGGCAAGCTGATCCGCGAAACCCGCGGCCAGGTCAGCTACCTGCCGGAGTTCTTCCATTACACCGCGGGCCTGGCCGACAAACTCGAAGGCGGCACCCTGCCGCTGGACAAGCCGGACCTGTTCGCCTACACCGTGCACGAACCCATGGGCGTGGTCGCCGCGATCATCCCCTGGAACAGCCCGCTCTACCTGACCGCGATCAAACTGGCACCGGCCCTCGCGGCGGGCAACACCATCGTGCTCAAACCTTCCGAGCACGCCTCGGCCACCGTCCTGGAACTGGCGCGCCTGGCCCTGGAAGCCGGCATTCCGCCCGGCGTGGTCAATGTCATCACCGGTTACGGCGCAAGCACCGGTGCCGCCCTGACCCGCCACCCTTTGGTGCGCAAGATCGCCTTCACCGGCGGCGCGGCCACCGCCCGCCATGTGGTGCGTAGCAGCGCCGAGAACTTCGCCAAGCTGTCCCTGGAACTGGGCGGCAAGTCGCCGAACATCATCTTTGCCGATGCCGACCTGGACAGCGCGATCAACGGTGCCATTGCCGGGATCTACGCGGCGTCCGGCCAGAGTTGCGTCTCAGGTTCACGGCTGCTGGTCCAGGACGACATCTATGACGAATTCGTCGAGCGCCTGGTGGCACGCGCCCGGCGCATTCGCATCGGCAACCCGCAGGACGACGCCAGCGAGATGGGCCCCATGGCCACCGCGCAGCAACTGGCCGTGGTCGAAGGCCTGGTGGCCGACGCCCTGGCCGAGGGCGCGCGCCTGCGCCTGGGCGGCAAGCGCCCGCCGAACCTGGGTAACGGCTGGTTCTACGAGCCGACCCTGTTCGAGTGCGACCGCAACTCGATGAAGATCATGCAGGAGGAAGTCTTCGGTCCGGTGGCTTCGGTGATCCGTTTCAAGGATGAGGCCGAGGCCCTGGCCATCGCCAACGACTCGCAGTTCGGCCTCGCCGCCGGCATCTGGACCCGCGACCTGGGCCGCGCCCATCGCCTGGCCCGGGACATCCGCTCCGGGATCATCTGGGTCAACACCTACCGCGCGGTCTCGGCCATGGCACCCATCGGCGGTTTCAAGAACAGCGGCTACGGTCGCGAGAGCGGCATCGATTCGGTGCTGGCCTATACCGAGCTGAAAACGGTGTGGATCAACCTCTCGTCAGCCCCCATGCCCGACCCCTTCGTGATGCGCTAGGAGACAAACGAGATGATCGAACCCGGTATCTACAAAGAAGTCATGGGCTCCTTCCCGTCGGGCGTCACGGTGGTCACCACCCTGGACGCCGAGGGGGGCATCGTCGGCATCACCGCCAGTGCCTTCAGCGCCCTGTCCATCGACCCGGCGCTGGTGCTGTTCTGCCCCAACTACGCCTCGGACACCTACCCGATCCTGCGGGACAGCAAGCAGTTCGCGATTCACCTGCTGTCCGCCGACCAGACCGCCGAAGCCTACGCATTCGCCGGCAAAGGCAAGGACAAGGCCAAGGGGATCGCCTGGCACCTGAGCGCCCTGGGCAACCCGCTGCTGGACAAGGCCACCGCCATCATCGAGTGCGAACTGTGGCGCGAATACGACGGCGGCGATCACGCCATCATCGTCGGCGCGGTCAAGAACCTGATCCTGCCCGAGCAAGCGGTGACGCCGATGATCTACCACAAGGGCAAGCTCGGCCCGCTGCCCGCGCTGGCCTGAGGTTTTGCCACGGCGCGAGCCGACGCGGATGAACGGCGCATGATAAGCTTGCCGGTGATTTCGGCCCTCGATCGGCCCCACGAACTTTTAGAGCGGATCCCATGAAACGCCTGCCACTCGACGACAGCTTCAAGGTCAATCGCAACCCCGTTACCCTGCGCGAAATCGTGCTGGACAAGCTGCGAAGCGCCATCATGAACTTCCAACTCATGCCGGGGGACCGCCTGGTCGAGCGCGACCTCTGCGAGCGCCTCGGCGTCAGCCGCACCTCCGTGCGCGAAGCCCTGCGCCACCTCGAGTCCGAAGGCCTGGTGGCGTTTGCCGATGCCAAGGGGCCGAGCGTCGCCATCATCACCCTGGACGATGCGGTCGATATCTACGAACTGCGCTGTGTGCTGGAGGGCCTGATCGTCCAGCTGTTCACCCTGCGGGCCAAGGCCAAGGACATCAAGGCCCTGGAAAAGGCCCTCGAAGTCAATCGCAAGACCCTCAAGGACGGCGAGCTGCAGCAGGTCATCGATTCGGTGCAGGGTTTCTACGACGTCCTGCTCGAAGGCTCGGGCAACCGTGCCGCGGCCACCCAGTTGCGCCAGTTGCAGGCCCGGATCAGCTACCTGCGGGCCACCTCGGTGTCCCAGGAAAACCGGCGCGGCGCCAGCAACCAGGAAATGGAACGCATCGTCGAGGCCATCAAGAGCGGCGACCCGCTGGCCGCCCACCAGGCCTCGGTCGACCACGTGCGCGCGGCGGCCAAGGTGGCGCTGGAATACCTCAAGCGCAAGCAGGACGAAACCGGCCCGGCCCCCGAGATCACCGCGCCCATCGCCCTCAAAGAACCCCGTATGGGCCGCTGACATGCCCAGCCCGCGCTTCTGCCCGCAGTGCGGCGTCGCCGACCTCGCTCGGCAAGTGCCGCCGGGCGATACCCATGAACGCCTGATGTGCGCGGGCTGCGGCTACATCCACTACGTCAACCCGAAGATCATCGCCGGCTGCATCATCGAGCGCGACGGCAAGTACCTGCTGTGCCAACGGGCGATCCCGCCACGGCCCGGCACCTGGACCCTGCCGGCGGGCTTCATGGAAGGTGGCGAGACCACCGAGCAGGCGGCCCTGCGGGAAGTCTGGGAAGAGAGCGGCGTGCGCGCGGAAATCCTCTCGCCCTACTCGATCTTCAGCGTGCCGCAGATCAGCGAGGTGTACATCATCTTCCGCGCCATCGCGCTGGAGATCACCGGCCAGTTCGGGCCGGAAACCCTGGACTACCAATTCTTCGCGCCCGAGGACATCCCCTGGGACAGCATCTACTACCCGGCGATCCGGCAGATCCTCGAACGCTACATCGAGGAACGCCAGGCCGGGGTCTACGGCATCTACATCGGCAACGACGACAGCGGCAAGATTCACTTTATCCGCTGAGCGCCCTCAGGGCGCCATGCCCTCGACAATGATCACTTCGGCCCGGGCCGCGCCTTCGCGGTGCCCGCGCGCCTCCTGATACTCCGCCGAACGATAGCAGGCCAGCGCCTGGTCGTAGGAGTCGAACTCGATCACCACATTACGCTGTGGCGTTTCCCGCCCCTCCAGGGCCTCGGCGCGCCCGCCCCGTGCCAGCATGCGCCCGCCGTAGCGGGCAAATACCACTGGGGCGCGGCTTGTGTACTCGGTGTATTGCTCGGGGTCCGTGACATCCACATGGGCAATCCAGTAAGCCTTCATCGATGACCTCATTGCTGGTTGATTTTGTATTATGGTATACCATAAGTCACACTTTCAGACAGAGCGAGCGCCGGCATGGCCTTTGACAGTATCCAGGACATCATCGACGACTACCGCCAGGGCAAGATGGTCCTGCTGGTGGATGACGAAGATCGCGAAAACGAAGGCGACCTGCTGATCGCCGCCGACCGTTGCAACGCCCAGGCTATCAGCTTCATGGCCCGCGAGGCACGCGGGCTGATCTGCCTGACCCTGACCGACGAGCATTGCCGGCGCCTGGGCTTGGAACAGATGGTGCCGAGCAACGGCAGCGCGTTCAGCACCGCCTTTACCGTGTCCATCGAAGCCGCCCAAGGCGTGACCACCGGCATTTCCGCCGCCGACCGCGCCCGCACCGTCGAAGCCGCGGTGGCCGCCGATGCCCGCGCCGAAGACCTGGTCCAGCCCGGGCATATCTTCCCCCTGCGGGCCCGGGAAGGCGGCGTGCTGACCCGTGCCGGGCACACCGAGGCCGGTTGCGACCTGGCGCGCCTGGCCGGCTTTACCCCCGCCTCGGTGATCGTCGAAGTGATGAACGATGACGGCAGCATGGCCCGGCGCCCGGACCTGGAAGTATTTGCGCGAAAACATGGCATCCGGATCGGCACCATCGCCGACCTGATCCACTACCGCCTCAGCACCGAGCACACGGTGCTGCGGATCGGCGAACGGGAACTGCCGACGGTGCACGGCATGTTTCGCCTGATCACCTTCGAGGACCGCATTGAAGGCGGCGTGCATATGGCCATGGTGATGGGCGATATCCGCCGCGATACGCCGACACTGGTGCGAGTCCACGTCATCGATCCGCTGCGTGACCTGGTCGGCGCCGACTACCACGGGCCGAGCAACTGGACGCTCTGGGCGGCGCTGCAACGGGTCGCCGAGGAAGGCTGCGGCGTCGTCGTGGTGCTGGCCAACCACGAATCGTCCCAGGCGCTGCTGGAGCGCGTACCGCAGCTGACCCGGCCAGCGCGCCAGTACAGCCGTTCGCAATCGCGGATCTATTCGCAGATCGGTACCGGGGCACAGATACTGCAGGACATCGGTGTCGGCCAACTGCGCCACCTGGGGCCGCCGCTCAAATATGCCGGGCTGACCGGCTACGATCTGCAGGTGGTGGAAAGCATCCCCTTCACGCAACCCTGATACCCCGTAAAAAAGCGCCAAGGCCGGATCACCGGTAAGGCAAAGTGCTTGCAGAAAGTTTGGAATACCATAATATGATATTCCGTAGACCGGAGATATTTGCCAAGTGCCCCCGACAGGGAAAGCACCCATAAAAGCCCTTGGCGCGGTCGTCTTAAAAGGCCCCGATGGACCTACTGCTCCCGATAGGCGGGCATCAACAACCCGCTCAAAAACACAACAAATGAGGGCGTGAAAATGGTGTTGAACAAAGGTGCAACCGCGACATTGCTCGCGGGTTTCCTGGCAATCGGCAGTTCCTTCGCCATGGCCGCCGACAGCGTCAACTTCGTCAGTTGGGGCGGCAGCACCCAGGACGCGCAGAAACAGGCCTGGGCCGACCCGTTCAGCAAGGCCAGCGGCATCACCGTGGTCCAGGACGGCCCCACCGACTACGGCAAGCTCAAGGCCATGGTCGAAAGCGGTAACGTGCAGTGGGACGTGGTCGACGTCGAAGCCGACTTCGCCCTGCGCGCCGCCGCCGAAGGCCTGCTCGAGCCGCTGGACTTCAGCCAGATCCAGCGCGACAAGATCGACCCGCGCTTCGTCTCGGACCATGGCGTCGGTTCGTTCTACTTCTCCTTTGTCCTCGGCTACAACCAGGGCAAGCTGGGCGCAGGCAAGCCCCAGGACTGGAGCGCCCTGTTCGACACCAAGACCTACCCGGGCAAACGCGCCCTCTACAAATGGCCGAGCCCCGGCGTGCTGGAGTTGGCCCTGCTGGCCGACGGCGTGCCCTCCGACAAGCTCTACCCGCTGGACCTGGATCGCGCCTTCAAGAAACTCGACACCATCAAGAAAGACATCGTCTGGTGGGGCGGCGGCGCGCAGTCCCAGCAGTTGCTGGCCTCCGGTGAAGCGAGCATCGGACAGTTCTGGAACGGCCGGATCTACGCCTTGCAGCAGGACGGCGCAGCGGTGGGCGTGAGCTGGAAACAGAACCTGGTTATGGCCGACATCCTGGTCGTCCCCAAAGGCACGAAAAACAAGGCGGCGGCCATGAAGTTCCTGGCCAGTGCCAGCAGCGCCAAGGGCCAGGCCGACTTCTCCAACCTGACCGCCTATGCCCCGGTCAACATCGACAGCGTCGCGCGCCTGGACTCGGTACTGGCACCGAACCTGCCGACTGCCTACGCTAAGGATCAGATCACACTCGACTTCGCATACTGGGCCAAGAACGGTCCGGCCATTGCGACACGGTGGAACGAATGGCTGGTCAAATGAAAATGACGGCCACGCTTTCCCCTGACACCCGTCCGACCGGGAGCGCCCCTGGCGCTGCCGGCCTGGCCAGCAGCAAGGCGGCGGTCATGCAGCAGTCTTCCACGTATGCGCAGCGCTGGCGGGGGGCGGGTAACCTGTTACCCGCCCTGCTGTTCCTCGGCCTGTTTTTCCTCGCACCACTGATCGGCCTGTTGCTGCGTGGCGTCCTGGAGCCCACGCCGGGGCTTGAAAACTACCAGCAACTGTTCGCCAACTCGGCCTACGCCCGGGTCCTGCTCAACACCTTTTCGGTGGCCGGGCTGGTCACGCTGTTCAGCCTGCTGCTGGGCTTTCCCCTGGCCTGGGCGATTACCCTGGTGCCCCGTGGCTGGGGCCGTTGGCTGCTGAATATCGTGCTGCTGTCGATGTGGACCAGCCTGCTGGCCCGGACCTATTCGTGGCTGGTGCTGCTACAGGCTTCCGGGGTGATCAACAAGGCATTGATGGCCATGGGCATTATCGACCAGCCGCTGGAGATGGTGCACAACCTGACCGGCGTGGTGATCGGCATGAGCTACATCATGATCCCGTTCATCGTCCTGCCGTTGCAGGCGACCATGCAGGCCATCGATCCGATGATCCTGCAGGCCGGGGCCATCTGCGGGGCCAGCCCGTGGCGCAACTTCCTGCGGGTGTTCCTGCCGCTGTGCCGGCCGGGGCTGTTTTCCGGCGGGCTGATGGTCTTCGTCATGTCCCTGGGTTACTACGTCACCCCGGCCCTGCTGGGCGGCGCGCAGAACATGATGTTGCCGGAGTTCATCATTCAACAGGTGCAGTCGTTCCTCAACTGGGGCCTGGCCAGTGCCGGTGCCGCCCTGCTGGTGCTGATCACCCTGGTGTTGTTCTACTTCTACCTGAAGCTCCAGCCGGAATCCCCGGTCGGCGCCAGTAACGCGAGGTAAGCCGTCATGCTCCTGACTCCCAATGCCATGAGCCGGCGCCTGCGCCTGGGCCTCTACCTCACCACCGGACTGATCGCCCTGTTCCTGCTGCTGCCGATCGTGTTCATCGTGCTGCTGTCGTTCGGCTCCTCCCAATGGCTGGTGTTTCCGCCACCGGGCTGGACGCTGAAATGGTACGGCCAGTTCTTTTCCAACCCGGACTGGATGAACGCCGCCCTGGCCAGTTTGAAGGTGGCGATCCTGACCACCTTCTTCGCGGTCGCTCTCGGCCTGCCGACGGCCTTCGCCCTGGTCCGTGGACGCTTTCCCGGCCGCGAACTGCTCTACGGCCTGTTCACCCTGCCGATGATCGTGCCCCTGGTGATCATCGCCGTGGCGGTGTACGCGCTGTTTCTCAAACTCGGCTACACGGGGACGCTGTTCGCCTTCGTGGTCAGCCACGTCATCGTCGCGCTGCCCTTCACCATCATCTCGATCATCAACTCGCTGAAGCTGTTCGACCAGTCGATCGAGGATGCCGCGGTGATCTGCGGTGCCTCGCGCCTGCAGGCGGTGTTCAAGGTGACCTTCCCGGCGATTCGTCCCGGCATGGTCGCCGGGGCGCTGTTCGCCTTCCTGGTGTCGTGGGATGAAGTGGTGCTGAGCGTGATGATGGCCAGCCCGACCCTGCAGACCTTGCCCGTGAAAATGTGGACCACCCTGCGCCAGGACCTGACCCCGGTGATCGCCGTCGCTTCGACGCTGCTGATCGCCCTGTCGGTGCTGGTGATGGTGATCGCCGCCGCCCTGCGCCGGCGCAATGAACTTCGCGCCTGAGCGCCAAGGAGTAGAACATGAGTGCCGTGATCAAAGACCCCGCGCAACAACCCGACCGCCCCCTGGTCAGCCTGCGCAACCTGAACAAGCACTACGGCGACTTCGCCGCCGTGGACAATATTTCCCTGGATATCCGGGAGGGTGAATTCCTCACCTTCCTCGGCTCCAGTGGCTCGGGCAAAAGCACCACCCTGTCGATGCTGGCCGGTTTCGAGACGCCCAGCAGCGGTGAAATCCTGGTGGGTGGACAGTCCCTGGTCAAGGTGCCGCCGCACAAACGCGATATCGGCATGGTGTTCCAGCGTTACTCGCTGTTTCCCCACCTGTCGGTGCGTGACAACATCGCCTTCCCGCTGACCCTGCGCAAGCTCAGCAGCGAGGAGCGCGAGCGCCGGGTCGACGCCATGCTCAAGCTGGTGCAGCTCGAAACCTTTGCCCATCGCCGCCCCTCCCAGCTCTCCGGCGGCCAGCAACAGCGTGTGGCGATTGCCCGGGCGCTGGTCTACGAACCGCGCATCCTGCTGATGGACGAACCCCTCGGCGCCCTGGACAAGAAGCTGCGCGAAGACCTGCAGGACGAGCTGCGCCAACTGCATCGTCGGCTGGGCATCACCATCGTCTACGTGACCCATGACCAGGAGGAAGCCATGCGCCTGTCCCAGCGCATCGCGATCTTCAGTCACGGCAAGATCGTCGGCCTGGGCAGCGGCTACGACCTCTACCAGAACCCGCCGAACGCCTTTGTCGCCTCATTCCTCGGCAACTCGAACTTCCTCAAGCTCAAGGCCCGGGGCAATGCCGCGGGGGATTTCGAGGGACAGCCCCTGACGATCCGGCCGACCAGCGGGGTTTCCAGCGAGCAGCCGCTGTTGCTGATGGTGCGCCCGGAGAAAGCCCTGGCCCTGAGCCTCGAACAGGCCGCCGCCGAACCCTTGCCGGCAGGCTGGAACGAGGTCTCGGCCAAGGTCGGCGAAATGCTCTTTCTCGGCGAAAGCCAGACCTGCAGCGTGGTCACCGACGGCGGCACGGCGATGACGGTCAAGGCGCTGTCGGCCACCGGCATGCCGCTCAAGGCCGGCGATCCACTGCGGGTACGCTGGGCCAGCGCGGACGCTTGCGTCTATACCCAATGGAGCGAGGGCGATCTGAACAAAGCAGCCGGCGCCCATTGAATAAAACCCGGGCTCAGGTGTTATATCCGGGTAGCCAGGCACTATCGGCCGTGCAACCCGGAGATCCGAATGAACATCCTGTTATCTGCGACAGCGCTGGCCAGTGCTCTTCTCAGCACGACAACACTGGCGGCGCCCCCGGACTGGCAGTTGGCCAAGGACGAAGACGGCATCCAGGTCTACCTCCGCCACGTCCCGGGCTCGCGCTACCAGAGCTTTCGCGGCGAGACGCGGATCAAGGCCGATGTCGGCACCCTGAGCAACCTCCAGGAAAACCTGCGGGTCGCCTGCAAATGGCTGTATGCCTGCGCCGATATGCGCCTGCTGAAAAATGACGGTGACGACACCTGGGTCTATCTGACCACTGCACTGCCGTGGCCGGCGCAAACCCGTGACATGGTGATCCATGTGCACAGCGAGCGCGCCGACGACGGCAGCCTGACCCGTTATCTGGAGGCGGTACCCGGCTTCGTCCCCCTCGTGCCGGGACAGATCCGTGTCAGCCAGATGAAGGGCACCTGGACCATGCACCCCGAAAGCGACACGCAAACCCGCGTGACCTATGAGCTGCAAGCCGAGCCGGCCGGCGATATCCCCTCCTGGCTGGCCAACCAGTTCGTGGTCGACGCACCGATGGTCAGCCTCAGGACCTTGCGCGTGGTGGCCGAACACCAGGGCATACGCGACGCCGAAACGGCACCGTAGTCAGGCCTGGAGCCGGACCTTGAAGTCCTCGATCCAGGCCCGGACCATGGCCGAATAAGGCGCCTCGGGCCGGGCCATGCGCTTCATTTCACTGAGAATCCGGTCCTGGAGGAAGTACAGGCGCTTGGCGATACTGGCGACCGTGGCCGAGGGCGGCGCCTCGGGATCAGGTAAAAGCTCATCCGCCATAGTCCCCACTTCCAGCGCGAGCATTTCCAGGAACTCCAGCTGGCGCAACAGACGCGTGCGCTCCTGCACCAAGCCCAGCCGGTTCAAACCGTAGACATGAATCGAGACGCTGCCCTTGAGGCTCAGCCCGGCGGCCAGTGCTTCCTGGAGATTTCCATCCATGGCCGCATCAGTCATGGCAGGAAGGTCCGCCCCCGTGTGCGGCCTGGGCAGTACCAGGCCGATCAGGTTGTCCCGGTCGATATGAAACCTCAGGTGTTCGTCGGGGTTGTCACGACACGGGTCGAGCAGCAGCGGGTATTCGTCGGCAAAGTCCTGCGCAGCGGACATCGCCCGCCGGCCGAGAATAGGGAAGCTGTCCTTCTTGCCGGAAAGCAGCAGGCTGCCCTGGTTGAACCCCTGGCGGTCGTCCCGCAGGGTCAGCAGTTTGGCCGACAACCTGGGGGTGACCTGCTTGCGCTTGCGGTTGCAGTCGATGCAACTGGGCAGCAGATTGTCCCAGTCCATGGCCACCCACCAGTAACCGGGATGGCTGGCGTCCTCGGACACCGCGCCCTTGGGCCGATAGTGCTCGACATCCACCGGCGCGGTGGAGGCAAAGAAGCTCTCGCAATAGGCGCATTTGCCGTGGAACAGCTCATCAAGCTGCTTCTTGACGCTATCGGATTTGTACACCGCAAAAGCCGGTGGGTTGCCAGTCGGTGCGGCGAACCAGGCCTTGAGTTTTTGCAGCTCCTTGGCGGCGGGCGAGTCGGCTCCGGACAGGGCATCCGGCGCCTTGGCAATCGTTCGAATGACCGCACGCATGCTTCAGATGCCCTCCAGGACAGCGAGGATCCGCTTTTTGGATTCCTTACGCAGCTCGCCGAGCTTGAGCGCACTGACCTGTCGACGGTTCTGCAGGTATTCCACCACCGCTTCCTGTACCAGCCGCTGGACTTCGGTGGCTCCCACCGGCAAGGCGTCGCTGATATCCCGTTCGAAGCGGCTCCAGGCGTGCTGCTGGGCGTCGCTCAGGGACTGGCCCTGCTCGCGGGCGGCCAGCAGATCGGCGAACATCGCCAGCTCGCGCTCGGTATCCGGCTGGTCGGTGGAGGTGAGGCTGAAAAAGTCCGAGGTCAACAGTTGCTCGATGGTCAGTTGGCTGACGTTGGGCAGGCGGACCACCTGCTCCACCATCACCGGCCAATCACTGTCGGGATTGTCCTCGCTGGCGACCCTCTGCATGACGATCACCTCCCCCTCTCGCATGCCGCGCAGGCACAGGGGGTCGTGGGTGGTGGCGATAAAGGTCACGTTCGGCAAGGCGCTACGCAACGCGCCCATGATCTGGATTTTCCAGCGCGGGTGCAGATGGGCTTCGACCTCGTCGATCAACACCACCGCCTGGGCGGTTTCCAGGCTCTCGAAGTAAGGGTTGATGCGCCGGTTCATCAGGCCCTGGATGATGTCGCAGACCATGGCCAGCACCGAGCGGTAGCCTGAGGACGCCAGGCTCAATGGGGTTCGGCACAGGGTCCGGCTACCGGCCGTGGCCGTGACGATCAGGCAGCGCTGGTTTTCAACATCACGCTCCATGACTTCGAACTCGCCCTCGATGGAGAGGATATCCCGCAGGGCCCGCACCACGCTGTCGAACTCGACCGGTTTGAGGCTCAACAGCCATTTTTCCGGGTTGGACAACAGGGCCGTGGCGTCGAAAAGGTTGATGATCGATTTGCCCGGGCTGTAGCGCCGCACCTGTTTCTGGTATTGGCGGAAGGCACCGTAGGCAAAGACCGGTGGCGCGACGGGTGTGCCTTCGAGCCAGTAGTCGCCACCGGCGATGGTCAATTCCCGCTGACTGCCGTCCTGGAAGGTCAAGGCAACGGTAGCCGAGGTGCATCGAGGCATCTGCCCCGCGCCCAGCAGTTCGGGATCGAGGGGCAATGCTGCAACGTCGACCGGCAATTGTGCCCGCGCTTCTTCGCTGCACAACGCCAGGGCCGTGGCTTCGAGGATGGAGCTTTTGCCAGCGGCGTTTTCACCGAGGATCAGCAGGGCCGGTCGAGCGGGCTTCGAGCTCGAAGCTGGGGTCTCTTGCGTGGGAGGCATGAGCAATTCGAGCGCCTCGATGCCCTTGAAGTTACTCAAGTGAATCGATGCCAGCGACGAGTACTCCCGAGGCAAGGGCTGCGCCGGCTCCGAAGTCGGGGAAAGCCTCTGCACAACCGGAAACGCCAATCTGGTTTCAAGCCCTCCGCACCAGTCCTCATTACTCAGACTTTCGAGAATCCGGCGTAGCGTCGCGCAAATGCGTCCGGACGAAAGTGCTCGCGGCGCTACTGGGGTCGGTGAAAGCTCCAACACGATACGACGGCACAATAGATACCAGAGACCGCCAAACTCCAGCGCGGCAAAGTCCAGGAGTGGCGGGAATGACGACATGCCCTCTTCTTGCGCCGGCAGTCCAATGTCGATCAGTTCATCGAAATAAACCTTGAGCTTTCTTCCGCGCAGCCTGAACAACTGAGGGCGATTGAGCTTGAAATGGGCAATCGTTTCACGCCCGCGCTCTGTCAGTGCGGACAGCTCGCCCGAAAGATCGACAGACAGGTGATCAGCGAGACGGATGCGCTCGCAGGGATCGAGCAGGACATGACGCTCCTTGAGCGGATAGCCGGGCCATGTACCCTGATTCTCTGCCACATAGGTTTCAAGCTGAAGTTCGCCAGGTAACGGTGAGCGTCTGCCCCGAACCGGGAAGTATTCCGGTCGGTCAGGTCGACAGTCCTCGCATATGGAATAGATGTTCTCCCAGGCACTGCTCAGCCAGATGTAATACAAATGGGCATCTGGTGCTCGCTCTGCAGGGATCGCCCCCGGCCCCGGACGAAACCGGTAATGGGAGGTGGTGACCGCGCGTTCACAGAACGCACACTTGCCACGAAACAACCGACTCAAGCTGGCATGGACTGACGCCTCATCCAGATCGAGGCTCAGTTCAAGGGCCCGGGTCTGCGCTCTCCTTGTCGGCTCCGCCAGAAAAATCCTAGCCAGTGCCTGCCGGCTGGCGCTGGCCTCCGGCCCCTGCAAGAGACTCGGCGGCGGCACGAAACTGCGATCAAACCTTTGCATGACTCTCTTCCCTAAGCAGTCAGGGGAAAGCCTGTCGCCCCCCCAAAAAGCACAGACTCTAAACGGCACCTAGGGAAAAGTGGAGCCGTTTCACACCGGCAGACTGTATCGAGCCAATACACCAGAAAAAAAGCTCTTGCATGCATGGTATTACGGTATACCATAATACTCAAATCCTACAAAAAGCAGCTCCAACCACCCGAGGACCGTCCCATGATCGATGCCGCCATCTACAAACAAGTCATGGGCTCGTTCCCGTCCGGAGTCACCGTGATCACCACCCTGGATGACGACGGCCAGGTGGTGGGCCTCACCGCCAGCGCCTTCAGCTCCCTGTCCATGGACCCGGCCCTGGTGCTGTTCTGCCCCAACTACAGCTCCGACTCCTATCCGGTGCTGATCAAGAACAAGCGTTTTGCCATTCATGTGCTGTCCGGCGGCCAGCAAAGCGAGGCCTATGCCTTCGCCCGCAAAGGCAAGGACAAGGCCCAGGGCATCCAGTGGACCTTGAGCGAACTGGGTAACCCGCTGTTGCCCAATGCCAGCGCCATCATCGAATGCGAACTGTGGCGCGAGTATGAAGGGGGCGACCACGCGATCATGGTCGGCGCGGTGAAGAACCTGATCGTGCCGCGCCAGGACGCCGGGCCGATGATCTACTGCCACGGCAAGATGGGCGCCCTGCCCGTTCTCGCCTGAGCCAGTACAACACTACGCAGGCGGTCCTTGCTTAAGGGCAATAAACAGTATTATGGTATACCAACAAATCAGCAGACAGACCTGCCGGCCAACAACAAAAGACCCGAGGTAAGCGTCATGAAGTTTTCCCTCTTCATCCACATGGAGCGTTGGGACGAAAGTGTCAGCCACCGCCAATTGTTCGAAGACCTCAGCGAACTGACCCTGATGGCCGAGGCCGGCGGCTTCAGCACCGTGTGGATCGGCGAACACCACGCCATGGAATACACCATATCGCCGAGCCCGATGCCGCTGCTGGCGTATCTCGCGGCCAAGACCAGCACCATTCACCTGGGCGCCGGCACCATCATCGCGCCGTTCTGGCATCCGTTGCGGGTCGCCGGCGAATGCGCGTTGCTGGACGTGATCAGCAATGGCCGGATGGAAGTCGGCCTGGCCCGTGGCGCCTACCAGGTGGAGTTCGACCGCATGGCCGGCGGCATGCCCGCCTCCTCGGGTGGCCAGGCGCTGCGGGAAATGGTTCCGGTGGTGCGCGCCCTGTGGCAAGGCGACTATGCCCACGACGGCGAGATCTGGAAATTCCCGACCTCCACCAGCGTGCCCAAGCCGATCCAGAAGCCCAATCCGCCGATGTGGATCGCCGCCCGCGACCCGGACTCCCACAACTTCGCCGTGGCCAATGGCTGCAACGTGATGGTCACGCCATTGATGAAGGGCGACGAGGAAGTGCTGGACCTGAAGAACAAGTTCCAGGCCGCGCTGGACAACAATCCCGAGGTGCCGCGCCCGCAACTGATGGTGCTGCGCCACACCCACGTGCATGCGGTCGACGATCCCGAAGGCTGGAAAGTCGGGGCCACGGCGATCTCGAAGTTCTATCGGACCTTCGACGCCTGGTTCGGCAACAAGCAGGTGCCGGTCAACGGCTTCCTGGCGCCGAGCCCGGAAGAAAAATTTGCCGAGCGGCCGGAATTCGCCCTGGAGAATATCCGCAAGAACACCATGATCGGCACCCCGCAGGAAGTGATCGAGCGGATCCGTTATTACCAGGAGCTGGGGGTCGACGAGTTCAGCTTCTGGTGTGACAACAGTCTGCCCCACGCCGAGAAAAAGAAATCGCTGGAGCTGTTTATCCAACAGGTGGTGCCGGCCTTCCGTTGAGCCTCGCCAGACCGCGGGAGCACCGACCGGTTGCTCCCGCATCGCCGTGACCCGCTCGGGATCATGGCACCTTGCGTTCGAAAATCGCCCCCTCGATCCCCAGCACCTCGCGATTGTCCGAATAGATCCCCACGCCCTTCTCCCACACGGCCTTGATCGAATGGTCGGCACAGCGGATCCGGTAGTTGAGTTCGAACGCCTCCTGCCGCGACAAGGCATATTGCACCGCTCGCCAGACGTAATCGGCATCCTGCGGATGAATCAGGCTGTTGTAGGTGAAGTCATGGTTGTCCACCAGGCGCTGGGCCGGATAGCCGGTCAGTTGCAGGCAGCCGGCACTGACAAACTCCATCGTCCAATCCCGATTGTTGCGTCCGCGATAAATCAGTCCGGGCATGCTGTCCAGCAGGCTCAAGGTGCTGCGTTGACTGGCCTGCAAGGCAATTTCCCGACGCTTGTGCGCGGTGACATCACCGACTGCCAGGCAAAAGCCGTCGGCATTGCGCTTGAGATTGACCTCGAACCAGCGCAACTCCCCCGACGGGTGCACAAAACGCAAGCGCTGACTGAACGCGGTCTCGGGGCGGCGGCGCAACTCGTGGAGCGCCTGCCGCCATAACGGACGGTCCTCCTGGTGCACGTAGTCGATCAGCGGGCGCTGGGCCTGCGGCCGGTCCATCAAGGCGACCCAGGCGCTATTGAAGCGGGCGATCCGCGCATCGTCGCCCAGCTCCAGCAGGGCCACCGGGAAGCGGTCCAGCGCCGTTTCGGCCGGCTCGTTCAACAGCGATTCCAACAGTGATCCTCGCTTGTCCATGGCTAATGACGCTCCTCTGATCGCCCGCTACCGACGTTGTGCACCCACGCCGCCAGTTCCAGGCGTGAGTGCAGGCTCAACTTCTGCAGGAGATTCTTCACGTAGATCTTTACCGTTCCGTCGCTGATCCCCAATTCCCGGGCGATCTGCTTGTTGCTCATGCCGGCGGCAATCAGCGCCAGCGTCTGGCCTTCGCGCTCGGTCAGGCCGCCGGGGTCCGCCCGGGGTGGCGCCGGGGTGGACTCACCCTGCCCGGCCAGCAGCGAGACCAGGGTGTCGTCGAGGACAATCGCGCCCTTGTTGCAGTTGCGCATATAGGCCAGCAACGCATCGGGCTCAGTCTCCTTGAGCACATAACCATTGGCGCCCAGGCGCAGCGCGGCGAGCAACTCGCCACGGTCCATCGACGCGGTCAGCACCACGATCTGGCAGCCGAGGCGCAACTGGCGCAACTCGTCGAGTACCTGCAAACCGCTGAGGCCGGGCATGTGCAGATCCAGCAGGACCTGTTGCGGCGCCAGGCTCAACGCCAGGTTGATACCTTCCCGCCCGCTGGCCGCCTGGCCCACCACTTCGAAATCCTCACTGGCGGCGAACAACTGCGCCAGCCCCTTGCGGAACAGCGGATGATCATCGATCAACAATAAGGTCGTGCAGTCCATTGAAACTCCCCTGGGGGTCGTCTGGGTGGCGGGAAAGGCCAAGGTGCACGCGCACACCGTGGGGCCGGATCGGTTCGATGGAGAGTCGCGCGCCAATGCTGCTGGCCCGCTCACGAATGATTTCCAGGCCGAAATGGTTGTCTTCGCCACAGGCCTGGCTCAGCCCGATGCCGTCATCCTCCACCGCGACCGAAACCTCGCCCTCCTGGGTCTGGCGCAGTTCGATGCGCACGTGCCGCGCATGGGAATGGCGCACCGCGTTGGCCAGGGCCTCGCGGATGATCTGCAGGATCTGCAATTCGGTTTCCGGGTTCAGGGCATCGTCGGCCAGGCGGTTGTCCAGTTCGAAGACAATGATGCAACGCCGGGAAAACTCCGCCACCGAGTCCGCCAGGGCCTGGCGCAGCGAACGCCCGTCCATGGTCAGGCGGGCACTGGTGATCAGCTCGCGGACCTGGCGCTGCAACTGGCTCAGGCCGCTGCGCAGCTCCCCCAGCGACGCATCCGCCTGGGCCGGCTCGCCCATGCGCGACTGCATCAGCCGCGCCTGGAATGACAGATAGCCCAACTGCTGGGCCACCGAGTCATGGAGCTCCCGGGCCAGGGCGCCGTGCTGGGAAGTGGCGTGTTTGCGCTGCTGCTCGCGCTTGTGCCGCAGCAGTTGCACCGTGACCCCGACCGCCCGCGCCGCCTCCTCCAGCAACTGGCGCAAGGTACGGCCGACCGGGCCCGGTGCATCGAGCAACAACAGGCCGCGCTGCGCGCTACCCACTTCCGGCAAGGCACAGAGCAGGCGGTGCGTACCGTGCCGGCGACACGCCGTGCAGGGCTGCGGCAACTCGCTCACCACACCGCCGCGCCAGGGGCAGTTGGCTTCGCCGTGGCACAGGCTGGTCAATTGTTTACGGGCCGGGCCCAGGTCCTCGTCACCGAGTATCAGGTTCAGGCGGTAACCGGGCAGCAGTGCTTCGAAACGGTCCAGCAGCCGTGGCCAGGCACCGTCAGCGTGCATCAGGCACAGCGGCAACTCGGCCAGCAGCCCGCGCACCTGGCGGACTTGCCCGGGGCTCACGCGCTGAAACCAGCGGACCCACCACTGTGGTCGTGTTCGCACTGTCGATGACTCCCCGTCCGGTTGCTCCGCCCTGACCACTGCTGAGCAACTTCCATGCCCCGCCGCCCAATAACGACGGGCTATCTCCAAAGAGGTACTGCTTTTTCCAGATTGAGTGGAAATTCCTTCTGGGAAACTATCTTCCCCAGCAAGAAACAAGTCAGCCAGGAAAATCACCATGATGGATAGACCCAGCGCCGCCCCCGACCGGCTTCACAGCCTCCCCGTCTACCGGGAACCGATGCCCCGCGAGGCGGCACGCCGGCACATCGTCGTCATGCAGTCGACGGCAGCCGGCGCGGCCTTTGTCGAAGGGCTCGACCAGCCGCTGCTGCTGAATGCCCAGGGCAGGGATTTTCCCTTGCAGCTCACTGGCGTGCTGGCGGATGCCAGCGTCGGCTGTCACCTGTACATCCTCGGCGACGAAGCCTTTATCTGGCTGGTCCATGGCCAGGCCCGCAACGCCGGGCTGCACGACGACGAAATCGACATGATCCTCTCGGCCCCCGGCAGCCGCCGGGTCTATTGCGTGCATTGCGGGCTGACCCAGGCCGCCGGCGCGGCGGACCGTTTCAACTGCATCGGTTGCCAGGTGCGACTGGGCGTCCGTGCGCACTTTTCCAGACGCCTGGGGGCCTACCTCGGGGTCTGCGATGACGCCGACCGCCCCTACGCTGGAGCCCACCCATGAGCACGCCGCTACAGGTCCGGGTCAGCGCGGCGCGCCTGCTCACGCCCCTGGTCCGCGAATTCACCCTGGTGCCTTGCGCGGGAACCTTGCCGGGTTTCTCTTCGGGCAGCCATGTGCAGGTCCATCTGCCTCTGGGGGAACACACCTTGCGCAACGCCTACTCGCTGACCAGCGACCCGGCCGACCACCGTCACTACCGTATCGCCGTGCGCCTGCAAGAGACATCGCGCGGCGGCTCGCGCTATCTGCACCAACAGGTCGAAGTCGGCGACACCCTGATCCTCTCGCCGCCAGCCAATCTGTTTGCCCCGCACTCGACCGCGCGACTACACATCCTGATTGCCGGCGGCATCGGCATCACCCCGTTCATGGCCTATCTCGACGCCCTGCAAAGGCGGCGGGCGGATGTCGAGTTGCACTACCTCTACCGGCCGGGCCTGACCGATGCCTATCTCGACGAGTTGCAGGAACGCCTGGGGCCGCGCCTGCATCGTTACGCAGCCGGCACACCTTGCGACCTGTCAACGATCCTGCGCGACCGGCCCCTGGGCAGCCATGTCTACACCTGCGGTCCGCAGCGCCTGCTCGATGCGGTACGGGAAACCGCGAACCGCCTCGGTTGGCCCGCCAGCCGCGTGCACTGGGAGGCCTTCAGCGCCGCGCAGCCCGGCCGGCCCTTCGAACTGGAACTGGCCCGCAGCGGCCGACGCCTTCAGGTCAGCGCCGGGCAAAGCCTGCTCGAAGCCCTGGAAAGCGCCGGCATCGCGCCACCCAGCCTGTGTCGTGGCGGGGTCTGCGGCCAGTGCATGACCCGCCATCTGCACGGCGAAATCGAACACCGCGACAGCTTCCTGAGCCGTGCCGAACAGGCCGAGTTCCTTATGCCCTGCGTCTCGCGCGGTTGCGGCCCGCGGGTTTTGCTAGATCTCTAGGAGTCGACCATGTCCGTTCAATTCAGCCCACTCCAGACCTACCGGGAGCCCTTCAGCTTCCGCAACAGCCCCAACGCCATCCAGCGCTTTCCGTTCCCTTTCAGCGAGGACAGTTACCTCTACTCGGTGAATATCGAACCGGCGAACTCGAAGGACCCCGGCTCGATCTACGAACACTGGTTCGATATCGACGAGCACTACCGCTCGGAAATGGCCGAACGCGCCCGGGTCCTGGACCAGGACCCACGCCGCTACCTGGTAATGCCGCATATGCAGGAAGCCGCCTGGGACGCCCTGGAAATGCTGATGGAAAAGCTCGCCGCCGATTATCCGCAGTGGTTCGAACTCGACTGCGACGGCTTGAACTGGCACTGGCGCAACAAGGCCCTGGCGATCGACCAGCGCTTTATCTTCGGCGACGCCACGACCTTGCCGTGCGAACCGCTGGAGTTCATCACCCGCCAGGTCCAGGGCGATTTCGCCCTGCTCGACCAGCGCGACGGCGACCTGTTCATGGACGCCGGCATGGTCACCAGCCCGGCGGACTGGTCGCTGGCCTTCGATGCCGGCATGAGCTTCAAGCAATGGCATTCGCCGGTGCCCATGGCCCACCAGATGGGCATCTTCGAGCGCGCCCTGAAATACCTGCTCAATGTCCCGGTGGGCCAACCGGTGCGACGCCTGAACTGGACGCTGACGATCAATCCGCGCCTGGACTCCTCGCCGGAAACCTTCCACGAATGGGGCGCCGACCGCGGCAGTGTCACCGCCGAAAACGCCGGTCGCCTGGTGCACCTGCGGGTCGAACTGCAACTGATGGCGCGCCTGCCCCGCAGCAACGGCCTGATGTTCAGCATCCGCACCTACCTGATCAGCCTCGACGAACTGGTCAGCCAGCCCGGCTGGGGCTGCCGCCTGCACCGCGTGCTGCACGACCTGCCGGAGCCGATCGCCGACTACAAGGGCATGACCCGCTACCGAGAGACCCTGGTCAAGTGGCTGAGCCGCTTCGACCCTGACGCCTGACCCCTTACCCACTCTTTGACCGACAAGGACCTGCATATGGCTCATTCATGGCGCATTTCCGCACTCGCCGAGCGCCACCGCGCACTCGGCTCGAACCTGGAAGACTGGAACGGCATGGGCACCGCCTGGACCTACGCCAGCGACCTCGCCGATCACCACGAAGCGATCCGCACCCGGGCCGGGCTGATGGACGTGTCCGGGCTGAAAAAAGTCCACTACGTCGGCCCCCACGCCGAAAGCCTGCTGCAATGGGCGACCACCCGGGACATCAGCAAGCTGTATCCGGGCAAATCGGTGTACGCCTCGATGCTCGACGAGGAAGGCAAATTCGTCGACGACTGCATCGTCTACCGCACCGGCCCCAACGCCTTCATGGTGGTCCATGGTGCCGGCAGCGGCCATGAAATGCTGGTGCGTTCGGCCCAGGGCCGGCAGGTCGCGGTGCTGTTCGACGACGATCTCCACGACCTGTCGCTGCAAGGCCCGCTGGCGGTGGATTTTCTTGCCGAGCACGTGCCCGGCATTCGCCAGTTGCCCTACTTCCACCACCTGCAGACCCGGCTGTTCGAGCGCCCGGTGATGATCTCGCGCACCGGCTATACCGGCGAGCGCGGCTACGAAATCTTCTGCAAGGCCGCCGATGCGCCCTTGCTCTGGGACCAGATCCTGGAACAGGGCGCGAGCCTGGGCATCATTCCCTGCGCCTTTACCGCCCTGGACTGGTTGCGAGTGGAAAGCTCGTTGATGTTCTTCCCCTACGACAACTCGCAGATGTACCCCTTCGCCGACGAGAAGCCCGGCGACACCCTCTGGGAAATGGGCCTGGAGTTCACCGTCTCGCCGGAAAAACGCGACTTCCGCGGCGCCGAGGAACACCGCCGCCTGCAAGGCCGCGAGCGCTTCAAGATCACTGGCCTGCTGCTGGACGGCGTCCGCGCCGCCGAGGCCGGCGACACCCTCTGGCAAGGCGGCCAACAGGTCGGCGTGGTCACCTGCGGCATGTATTCGCGCTTGAGCAAACGCTCCATGGCCATCGCCCGCATGAACGTCGCCTGCTCCGTGCCCGGTATCGCCCTGCAAGTGCGCGGCAGCCTGGAGACCGGCGCCGTCAGCCACGCGCTGCCCTTCGACGATCCGCAGAAAACCAAACGCACCGCCAAGGGCTGAGCCACCCCGGGAGTTTCCATGGACCATCCAGAGCCACACTACATTCTCAAGATCACCTGCCCGGCCACCTCCGGCATCGTCGCGGCGGTCACCTCCTGCCTGGCCGGGCAGAACTGCTACATCAGCGAGCTGGCGCAGTTCGACGATGAGTTCACCGGGCGTTTCTTCATGCGCGCGGTGTTCCGCTTCAACAAAGGTCCGAGCGCCGACGTCGGCGCACTGCGCGAAGGCCTCGGTGGCCTGGCCGGCGGCTTCGACATGCAGTGGGAGCTGTTCAGCGGTGCCGAGCCGACGCGGGTGCTGCTGATGGTCAGCAAGTTCGACCATTGCCTGACCGACCTGCTCTATCGCCACCGCAAGGGCGAGATGGACATGACCATCACCGCCGTGGTCTCCAATCACCTGGACCTGCGGCCGATGGCCGAGCGCGAGGGCATCCGCTTCATCTACCTGCCGGTGACCAAGGACACCAAGGCCGGGCAGGAAGCCGAGCTGCTGCGCATCGTCGAGGAAACCCACACCGACCTGGTGGTGCTTGCCCGCTACATGCAGATCCTCTCCGACGACCTGTGCCGCAAGCTGTCAGGCCGGGCGATCAATATCCACCACTCGTTCCTGCCGGGGTTCAAGGGTGCCAAGCCCTATCACCAGGCCTACGACCGTGGCGTGAAGCTGATCGGCGCCACCGCCCACTACGTCACCAGCGACCTGGACGAGGGCCCGATCATCGAGCAGGAGATCCAGCGGGTCGACCACACCCACCGGCCCGATTCCCTGGTCGCCATCGGCCGCGACACCGAAACCGTCGCGCTTTCCAAGGCCCTGAAATATCACCTGGAACACCGGGTCTTCATCAACCAGGACAAGACAGTGATCTTTCGCTGAGCGCCGACCCCATCATTACGAGGCACGATCATGACTTTACGCGTGGCAATCATCGGCGCCGGCCCTTGCGGCATGGCGCAACTGCGAGCCTTCCAGTCGGCCCGTGACAAAGGCGCCGAGATCCCGGAACTGGTCTGCTACGAAAAGCAGAGCGACTGGGGCGGCATGTGGAACTACACCTGGCGCACCGGCCTCGACGAAAACGGCGAACCGGTGCACGGCAGCATGTACCGCTACCTGTGGTCGAACGGCCCCAAGGAGTGCCTGGAGTTCGCCGACTACACCTTCGAAGAGCATTTCGGCCGGCCCATCGGGTCCTACCCGCCGCGGGAAGTGCTCTGGGACTACATCAAGGGCCGCGTGGAAAAAGCCGGGGTGCGCCAGTACATTCGCTTCAACAATGTGGTGCGCCAGGTCAGCTTCGACGCCGACAGCGGCCGCTTCACTGTCCAGGCCCATGACTACAACCAGGATCTTCAGACCGAGGAAAGCTTCGACTACGTGATCAATGCCTGCGGCCACTTCTCCACGCCCAAGGTTCCGTACTTCGAGGGTTTCGAGCAGTTCGCCGGACGCATCCTGCACGCCCATGACTTTCGCGAGGCCCTGGAATTCAAGGGCAAGGACCTGCTGATCGTCGGCAGCAGCTATTCGGCCGAGGACATTGGCTCGCAGTGCTACAAATACGGCGCCCGGAGCATCACCAGTTGCTACCGCAGCGCGCCGATGGGCTACCAATGGCCGGCCAACTGGGAGGAAAAACCGCTGCTGCAACGCCTGGAAAACAACCGTGCCTATTTTGCCGACGGCAGCAGCAAGCACATCGACGCGGTGATCCTCTGCACCGGCTACAAGCATCACTTCCCGTTCCTGCCGGACGAACTCTGCCTCAAGACCGACAATCGCCTGTGGCCGATGAACCTGTACAAGGGCGTGTTCTGGGAACCCAACCCACGGATGATCTACCTCGGCATGCAGGACCAGTGGTACTCCTTCAACATGTTCGACGCCCAGGCCTGGTATGCCCGCGACGTCATCCTCGGGCGCATCGCCTTGCCGTCTCACGCCGAGATGGTCGCCGACAGCCGGCAATGGCACGCACGCGAACAGACCCTGGAAACCAACCAGCAGATGTTCGAGTACCAGGGCGCCTATATCCAGCAACTGGTGGACGCCACCGACTACCCCGATTTCGACATCGCCGCGGTCAACGACACCTTCCTGCACTGGAAGCACGACAAGGCCGAAAACATCATGGGTTATCGCGACAAGTCCTACCGTTCGCTGATGACCGGCACCCAGTCGCCGCCCCATCACACACCCTGGCTGCACGCGCTGGACGACTCCATGGCCGCCTACCTCGGCGAACCGTCCACCTCGATCCAGTCGGTTGGCTGACAGGGGAGTCGCAGCATGAACGCACCACGTGTTTCGCATCCCCGGGAGCCCGGGCTGTTTGCCCGGGCGCCGGCGCAGGAACGTTATCGGGTGGCCGCCGGCGGCGTCAGCCTGGTGGCCCTGGAGCCCGGCGACACCTTGCAGGTGATCGACGTCGAAGGCCTGCAATCCTGCGAGTTGCTGGCCCTCGCGGCGAACGGCCACAGCGCCCTGGCACAATGGGCACTGGCCGCCACGCTGGGCGGCGAGTTTATCGCCGGGCAATTGGCTGAGCCGAGCCTGCACAGCCGACGCATTCTCCAGGCCTTGCACAAACGCGGTATCGATCTCCGCTCACTGCCCCGCGCCGCCTCACTCTGGGGCGACGACAGCGCAGCCGGGCACAGCCGCCGCTTTGTCGCCAGTGATCCGCTGCTGGTGCTGGTGGCCGCCCCCGCCAGCCCCCACGCCGTCGACCGGCAATACCGGCCCAGCGAGCTGCGCCTGGTGGTCGAGCGGGCCAACCCGTCGCCGCTGTGGCTGCCCGAACTGCCGGAACCCTTGGGCGAACTGGTGGACGAGTTCACCGTGCGCGCCGGCAGCGCCCGCGGCTACACCGTCGCCAAGGGCCAATATATCCAGGTGCTGGATGTCGCCGGCCGGCAATGCTCGGACTTTGTCGCCTTCGACCGCCGGGCGCTGGAGCGCGGTCAGGAACTGGACCTCGACCCGACCGTCACCCGCACCTTGAACGGCAGTGCCTACCCGGCGCCCGGGCTGTTCTCGAAGTTCTTCGACCGGCAGTTTCAGCCCATGCTCGAAGTGGTGCGCGACACCGTGGGCCGTCACGACGCCTTCGCCCTCGCCTGCGCCGCCCGTTATTACGAAAGCCAGGGCTATTTCGGGCACGACAACTGCAGCGACAACCTCAGCCGCGCCCTCGCCCCCCATGGCGTAAAAGCGCGCGCCGGCTGGCCGGCGATCAACTTCTTCTTCAACACCGCGATCGACGCCCACCAGCAGATGACCCTCGACGAACCCTGGTCGCGCCCCGGCGACTATGTGCTGCTCAAGGCCATGAACGACCTGGTCTGCGGCAGCTCATCGTGCCCCGACGACATCGACCCGGCCAACGGCTGGAACCCGACCGACATCCATATCCGCGTCTACAGCGAACAGGAGCGTTTTTCCATCGCCATGAGCACTCGAACCACGGCCGACGCCGACCCGACCCTGACCCGTGAATCGGGCTTCCACAGCCGCACCAGCGGCCTGACCGGCAGCTTCACCGACTACCGCAACTGGTGGCTGCCCCTGCGCTACGACGGTTTCGGTGCCATCGACGAATACCTCGGCTGCCGCGAGCGCGTGGCGGTGATGGACCTGACGGCCCTGCGCAAGTTCGAGATCCTCGGCCCAGACGCCGAAGCCCTGTTGCAGTACTGCCTGACCCGCGACGTGCGGCGCCTGGCGGTCGGCCAGGTGGTGTATTCGGCGATGTGCCACGAGCACGGCGGCATGCTCGACGACGGCACCCTGCTGCGCCTGGGGCCGGATAATTTCCGTTGGATCTGCGGCGAGGACTATGCCGGCACCTGGCTGCGGGAACAGGCGGCGAAGCTGGGCATGAAGGTCTGGGTCAAGTCCGCCAGCGAGCAGATCCACAACCTGTCGGTCCAGGGTCCGCTGAGCCGCGAACTGCTCAAGCAGATGGTCTGGACCCCACCGACCCAGCCGGACCTGGAAAGCCTCGGCTGGTTCCGCTTCCTGGTGGGGCGCCTGGACGGCTACGACGGTTGCCCGCTGATGATTTCCCGCACCGGCTACACCGGCGAGCTGGGCTATGAGGTCTGGTGCCAGCCCGAGGACGCCGGGCGGGTCTGGGACCGGATCTGGCAGTTGGGCCAGCCCCTGGGCATCGTCCCCCTGGGCTTGGAAGCCCTGGACATGCTGCGCATCGAAGCCGGGCTGATCTTTGCCGGCTACGAGTTCAGCGACCAGACCGATCCATTTGAAGCCGGGATCGGTTTCAGCGTGCCGCTCAAGAGCAAGACCGACGACTTCATCGGTCGCGACGCGCTGCTGCGGCGCAGCGCCCATCCCAGCCACAAGCTGGTGGGCCTGCAACTGAGCGGCAATGAAGGTGCCCACCATGGCGATGCGGTCTATCGCGGACGGGCCCGGGTAGGAGTCATCACCAGCGCCTGTCGCTCGCCACTGCTGGGCAGCAATATCGCCCTCTGTCGCGTCGATGTGGCCTGCGCCGAGATTGGCATGGAGCTTGAGGTCGGCAAGGTCGATGGCCTGCAGAAGCGCATCAGCGCCACGGTCACGCCCGCAATCTTCTACGACCCGGACAAGAGCCGGGTGCGCAGTTGATAGGAATAACGAACGGTTACGCCAACTGACTTTGACTGCCCAACGCCCCTCCACTCAGACATGGGAATACAAAGATGGAAGCGACGACGTTCGAGACCGTACCGCCGGCCACCGCCGCGGTCGGCAGCCTGCACCGCAAGATCGATTGGCGCGGCGCCTTCTGGGTCGCCAGCGGCGTGCCCGCGCTGGTGCTGTTCTCCATTGGCGCGATTGCCGCCACCGTGGGCAAACCGGCCTGGATCGTCTGGATCGTGTCGATCCTGTTCGGTTTTATCCAGGCCTTCACCTATGCCGAAATCGCCGGGCTGTTTCCGCACAAGTCCGGCGGCGCCTCGGTCTACGGCGCCATCGCCTGGGTCCGCTACAGCAAGCTGATCGCCCCGGTGTCGGTGTGGTGCAACTGGCTGGCCTGGTCGCCGGTGCTGGCCATCGGTTCGGGACTGGCCGCCGGCTATATCCTCACCGCGCTGTTTCCGGCGGATGCGCTGATCAACACCTGGCAGTTCACCCTGCTTGACCTGGGCTGGGTCAAGAGCGGCCTGTCGCTGCGCATCAACGCCACCTTCGGTATTGGCCTGCTGATCCTGCTGGGAGTGTTCGCCGTGCAGCACGGCGGCATCCTGCGTTCGGCGCGACTGACCCTGGTGCTGGGCGCCACTTCGCTGATTCCGCTGCTGCTGGTAGGTGTGGTGCCGCTGCTTACCGGCGACGCGGCGCGGGTCAACTTCCTGCCGTTGTTCCCCCTGGCCCACGACGCCGCCGGACAGGTGATCGACGGGCCCTGGGATATTTCCGGCTGGTCGCTGATGGCCGGCGGCCTGTTCATGGCCGCCTGGTCGACCTACGGCTTCGAGACCGCCGTGTGCTATACCCGGGAATTCAAGGACCCCAAGCGCGACACCTTCAAGGCGATCTTCTACGCCGGCCTGCTCTGCATCCTGGTGTTCACCCTGGTGCCACTGGCTTTCCAGGGCAGCCTCGGGCTCGGTCAACTGGTGACGCCGGCGGTGCTCGATGCCAGCGGCGCGGTGGTCACTCCCGCCGTCTACAGCGGCCTGCTGTCGCCGGCGATCTACAGCGGCATGGGCGTCGGCCAGGTCATGGCCGACAGCATCGGCGGCGGCAAGCTGGTGGCCAATATCGTGCTGATCATGCTGATACTGGCCACGCTGCTGGCGATCATGACCTCGATGTCCGGCTCTTCGCGCACCCTGTACCAGGCCTCGGTGGACGGCTGGTTGCCCAGGTACCTGGGGCGGACCAACGAACACGGCGCGCCGACGGCGGCGATGTGGACCGACCTGACGTTCAATATGCTGCTGTTACTGATGTCCGACTATGTGTTCGTCCTCGCGGCGTCGAATGTCAGCTACATCATCTTCAACTTCCTCAACCTCAACGCCGGCTGGATCCACCGCCTGGACCGCCCGGACTGGGCCCGTCCGTACAAGGCACCGACCCTGTTGCTGGCGGCCGGCGGGGTGCTGAGCTTCGTCAATCTGGCGTGCATGGGAATGGGCGCGGATATCTGGGGCGCCGGTACGCTGTTCACCGGCCTGTTACTGGCGCTGCTGATCATTCCGGTGTTTGTCGTGCGCCATTACTGGCAGGACAAGGGCCGTTTCCCGGAAGCGATGCTGACCGACCTGCATATCCAGGCCGATGCCGGACTCAAGCGCGCGGGTATGCTGCCTTATGTCACACTGCTCGCCGGCGTGCTGGTGGTATATTTCTGCCACCGGCTGGTGGCCTGACCGACCTGAAGAACACACACCTTGTAGGAGCAGGGCTTGCCCGCGAAGCTTTTGGCGGCCTCAAGGCCCCTTCGCTGGCGAGCCAGGCTCCTACAAGGTTCCAGGGTGCTTGCGAGACCGCAGGATGGCCAACGCCTGGCCCCACTCTTTTTCCTATCCAGACCATGGTGACGCATTCGATGAATTCTTCCCTTGCACCGGCCCGTGACATCGACGGCAAGGCAATCGCCGCCCAGGTGCTCAATGAAGTCCGCGACGAAGTCGCGAACCTGGCCCGGCAAGCCATCTTCCCCGCACTGGCCGTGGTCCTGGTGGGCGACGACCCGGCCAGCCAGGTCTATGTGCGCAATAAATTGCTGCGCGCCGAAGAAGTCGGCATCCGCTCGCTGGAACATCGCCTGCCCGCAAGCACCGGCCAGGCCGAGCTGCTGCAACTGATTGGCGAACTGAATGCCGATCCGACAGTGAACGGCATCCTGGTGCAACTGCCGTTACCCGCGCATATCGAAGAAAATGCCGTGATCCAGGCCATCGACCCGCTCAAGGATGTCGACGGCTTTCACCGGGAAAACGTCGGCGGCCTGGTTCACGGCGCCGAAGTGCTGACACCCTGCACCCCCAGTGGCTGCATGCGCTTGCTGCAGGAAACCTGCGGCGATCTGAGCGGCAAGCACGCGGTGGTGATCGGTCGTTCGAATATCGTCGGCAAGCCGATGGCGACCTTGCTGTTGCAGGCCGATTGTTCGGTCAGCGTGGTGCACTCGCGCAGTGTCGATGCCCCGGCGTTGTGCCGGCTGGCGGATATTGTGGTGGCCGCTGTCGGGCGCCCACAGTTGATCGATGCCAGTTGGCTCAAGCCGGGCGCGGTGGTGATCGATGTGGGTATCAACCGGATTGAAACCGAGACCGGCAGCCGCCTGGTAGGGGATGTCGACTATGCCAGCGCCCGCCTGGTGGCCAGCGCGATCACCCCGGTACCGGGTGGGGTCGGGCCGATGACCATTGCCTATCTGATGAAGAACACCGTGATTGCCACACAGTTGCAGCAATCCCGGTAGACGCTGGCGGTTGTGCTGTCCTCGCAGACGCCATCGCCGGCTTGCCGGCGATGCGATGTCAGCCGTTACACCGTTTCACCGGCCGGCACACCGGGTCCAGGCTCAATGGTTGTAAGCGCGCTCATTGTGCTCGGCCAGGTCCAGCCCCATCTCTTCCACCGACTCATCGGCGCGCAAACCGATCAACACCTTGATCACCTTGAGAATCACCCAACTGACGACAAAGCAGTAGGCCGTGGTCAGCGCCACCCCCTTGATCTGCGCCAGGACCTGCCCGCCCAGGGTCACGCCCTCCACCAGGCCGCCCATCGACGGCACGCAGAACACCCCGGTCAGCACCGCGCCGATCATGCCGCCGATGCCATGCAGTCCGAAGACATCGAGGCTGTCGTCATAGCCGAAACGTCGTTTCAGCACGGTCACACTCAGGTAGCAGAACACCCCGCACAACAAGCCGATGGCCAGGGCACCGCCGACGCCGACATAGGCGCAGGCCGGGGTGATCCCCACCAAACCGGCCAAGGCACCGCTGGCCAGGCCCAGGGCACTGGGTTTGCCGACCTTGAACCACTCGGTGAACATCCAGCCGAGAATACCGGCACAGGCGCCCAACTGGGTATTGAGCATGACGATGCCCGAGAGCCCGTTGAGACCGCCGCCGGAACCGATATTGAAACCGAACCAGCCGACCCAGAGCATCGCCGCGCCAGCCATGGTCAGGCTCAGGTTGTGCGCCGGCATCGGCTCGTTCTGATAACCCTTGCGCTTGCCGAGGATCAGGCACGCGGCCAGGGCGGCGACGCCGGCATTGATATGCACGGCGGTGCCGCCGGCAAAGTCGAGCACGCCCCAGTTGTGCATCAGGGCCCCGGACCCGCCCCAGACCATATGCGCCACCGGCGCGTAGACCAGGGTGAACCAGACCGCCATGAACAGCAGCGCCGCCGAGAACTTCATGCGCTCGGCAAAGGCCCCGGCAATCAGCGCCGGGGTGATGATGGCGAAGGTCATCTGGAAGGTCACGAACACCCCTTCCGGGATATCACCCACCAGGCTGTCGGGTTTCATTCCGGCCAGGAAGGCCCGGCTCAGGCCACCGACAAAGCTGTTGAAGGTCACCTGGCCGTCGATCATGCCGGTGGTGTCGACCACCATGCTGTAGCCGTAGATCACCCACAACACACCGACCAGACCAGCGACACCGAAGCACTGGGTGAACAGCGAGAGCATGTTTTTTGCCCGGACCAGGCCGCCGTAGAACAGCGCCAGGCCCGGCAGGCACATGAACAGCACCAGCACCGCCGCGGTGATCATCCAGGCGGTGCTGCCGGTATTGAGGGTCGGGGTGTCGGCTGCTTGAGCCACGGGTGCTATCGCACCGAGGGCCAGCAGCAGTAAAAGGGATTTGCCAGGTAGACGATTGACCATTATTGAAGCTCCTGCAAAAAGAATGGGGATGTCTGGCAGCGAGCAATGTGAGAGTGGACGGGCCTCGGGGCCTCTTCGAATGATGAACGTGCAAATACCGCCGTCCCTGTCAGGGCCCGTCACGGCTGAGCACGCTCTCTGCAGGAGCCAGCTTGCTGGCGATGAGGCCGGTGAGCCTTGCATCGTCTGAGCGGCCGCTATCGCCAGCAAGCTGGCTCCTACAGGTTTTTCGGCGTGTTCAAGATTCCATTGGAGTCTTGGTTCAGTAGCCCGAACCCGGAATCCACGACGTGCCGGCCAGCGGCACCCGGGCCATGGCCGCCGATTCCACGGTCAGGGCCACCAGGTCCTCGGGATCGAGGTTATGCAGGTGCGACTTGCCACAGGCCCGCGCCATGGTTTGCGCCTCCAGCACCAGCACCCGCAGGTAGTTGGCCAGGCGCCGCCCGCCTTCCACCGGATCGAGGCGCTTGGACAGCTCCGGGTCCTGGGTGGTGATCCCCGCCGGGTCACGACCGTTCTGCCAGTCATCGTAAAAGCCGGCCGCCGAGCCGATCTTCTTCAATTCCTCGTCCAGGCGCGGGTGGTTGTCACCCAGGGCAATCAATGCCGCCGTGCCGATCGCCACCGCATCGGCCCCCAGCGCCATGGCCTTGGCCACATCGGCACCGTTGCGAATCCCGCCCGAGACGATCAACTGCACCTTGCGATGCATGCCCATCTCCTGCAACGCCTGGACCGCCTGGGGAATCGCCGGCAGGATCGGAATCCCCACATGTTCGATAAACACTTCCTGGGTCGCCGCCGTGCCGCCCTGCATGCCATCGAGCACAATCACATCGGCCCCGGCCTTGACCGCCAGCTTGACGTCGTAATACGGCCGGCTGGCACCGATCTTCACGTAGATCGGTTTTTCCCAATCGGTGATTTCCCGCAACTCGGCAATCTTGATCGCCAGGTCGTCCGGGCCGGTCCAGTCCGGGTGCCGACAGGCGCTGCGCTGGTCGACGCCGATCGGCAGCGTGCGCATGCCCGCTACGCGCTCGGTGACTTTCATCCCCAGCAGCATGCCGCCACCGCCCGGCTTGGCGCCCTGCCCCAGGACGATCTCGATGGCATCGGCCTTGCGCAGATCATCCGGGTTCATGCCATAACGCGACGGCAGGTATTGATAGACCAGGTGCTGCGATTGCCCGCGCTCTTCCGGGGTCATGCCGCCGTCACCGGTGGTGGTGCTGGTGCCGGCAATGGTCGCGCCACGGCCGAGGGCTTCCTTGGCATTGGCCGACAGCGCGCCGAAGCTCATGCCGGCGATGGTCACCGGAATCTTCAGATGGATCGGCTTCTTGGCGAAGCGGTTGCCGAGAATCACATCGGTCCCGCACTTCTCCCGGTAGCCTTCCAGCGGGTAGCGCGAGACGCTGGCACCGAGCAGCAGCAAGTCATCGAAGTGCGGCAGCTTGCGCTTGGTGCCGCCACCTCGGATGTCATAGATACCGGTCTCGGCGGCACGCTGGATTTCCTGGATGGTCAGGCGGTCGAAGGTGGCGGATTCACGCAGCACCGGAGTAGCGGCTTTTGGGTTAACAGGGTCGCTCATGGCAGTTCTCCTCGCGTGGATCAGTACGCGGACGCGTTATCGACTTTGAAGTTGTACAACTGACGGGCCGAGCCATAGCGCTTGAAGCTGGCGGGGGACTCGTCGAAACCGGCGCGGTTGAGCAGTTCCTGCAACTCTTCCAGGTGCTCGGCGCGCATCTCTTTCTCGACGCAATCCGACCCCAGGGACTGCACGCTGCCTTTGACGTAGATACGGGTTTCGTAGAGCGAATCGCCCAGGGCATCGCCGGCATCGCCACACACCACCAGGCGTCCGGCCTGGCCCATGAAGCAGCTCATATGGCCGATGCTGCCGCCGACCACGATATCAATGCCCTTCATCGAGATCCCGCAACGGGCCCCGGCATCACCCTCGATCACCAGCAGACCGCCATGGGCCGTGGCTCCGGCCGCCTGGGAGGCGCTACCCTTGATCCGGACCATGCCGGACATCATGTTTTCCGCCACACCGACACCGGCATTGCCGTGCACGGTGATGCTCGCCTTCTGGTTCATGCCCGCGCAGTAGTAACCGGCATGGCCCTGGATATCGATGGACACCGCCTGGTTCACCCCCACCGCGAGGTTGTGCTTGCCGTTGGAATGGGTCACCACCCATTCACGGTCCTCTAGCTGATGGACCTGGTCATGCAGCGCCTGGTTGAGGTCGCGCACCGAGGCCGTGGAAAGATCGATGGTTTTCATGCAGGCACTCCTTAAGCTGATTTGCGTTCCCAGAGGTACAGGGTGGCCGGTGCCGGCTCCCAGACCTTGGCGTGTTCGATACCCGGCAGGCTCGACAGGGCCTGGTATTCCGAGGCCATGGCCACGTAGTCGTCGGTTTCGGCGATGATCGCCGGCTTGCAGGCCACCGGGTCGCGGATCACCGCAAAGCCGTTGCGGGTGCCGATGGCGAAGGTGAAGAAGCCATCGAGGTCGCGCAGTGAATGGTCCAGCGCCTGCTTCAGCGAGTCGCCCTGTTGCAGGCGCCAGGTCAGGTAACCGGCGGCCACTTCGGTGTCGTTGTCGGTCTCGAAATGAATGCCTTCGCGCTTGAGTTCCTGGCGCAGACGGAAGTGGTTGGACAGCGAGCCGTTGTGCACCAGGCACAGGTCCGCGCCAGTGGAGAACGGGTGACTGCCTTCCAGGGTCACCGCGCTTTCGGTGGCCATGCGGGTATGCCCGATAATGTGGCTGCCCTGCATGCCGGCCAGGCCGAAACGCTGGGAAATCTCCAGCGGCAGGCCCATGCCCTTGAGGATTTCGATGCTCTGTCCGGCGCTCATGATCCGCACCGACGGCGCCAGCTCATTGAGCAGCGCCCGTACCGGGGCTTCACTGGCCTGGATTTTCAGCACCACGGCACTGGCGTTCTGAAACCAGTCCAGGGAGCAGCCCAGGCACCCTTCCAGCTCGGCCATCAGTGGTTGCCAGTCGAAACCCTCAGTGGTCGCCTGCAAGGTCAGTTTGAGCCAGCCGTCGGCCACTTCATCACCGTAGATGGCAAAGCCGGCGCTGTCCGGGCCACGGTCGGTCATGGCCAGCAACATCGGCTCGAACAACTGGCCGAGCCGGGCTTCCAGCTGCGGATTTTTCAGGTAAAGCCCTACGATCCCACACATATCAAGTCTCCCTCGAAGACACAGGACGCCCGGTTTGACCCCGACCGCCCGAATGGTTGTTGAAGCGGTCGGTCAGAAGAATTCGGTGTAGCGCTGGATTTCCCAGTCGGAGACATGGCGGCTGTATTCCACCCACTCCATGCGCTTGAGCTTGATGAACTCGCCGACGATTTGCGGGCCCATGACCTCGGCGAACAGCGGGTCGGCTTCGAGGGCGTCGGTGGCTTCCTTGAGCGATTGCGGCAAGGTCTTGATGCCCCGGGCGGCGATCTGCTCCAGGCTCAGGCTGTAGAGGTTTTCGTTGCAGACATGCTCGACTTCCAGTTGCCGGTCGATGCCGTCCAGGCCTGCGGCGATGATCGCGGCGCTGACCAGGTAGGGGTTGCAGCCGGCATCCGGCAGGCGGAATTCGAGGCGTCCGTAAGGCACGCGGACCATCGCCGAGCGGTTGTTGGCGCCGAAGGCGATAAAGGCCGGGGCCCAGGTCGCGCCGGACAGGGAGTTACCCACCACCAGGCGCTTGTAGGAGTTCACCGTCGGCGCGGCGAAGGCACACAGCGCCGGGCCATGGGCGAGCAGGCCGGCGGCGAAGTGATAGGCCAGCTTCGACAGGCCCATGCCGCTCGGGTCGCTGGCGTCATGGAACAGGTTCTTGTTCTCGGCGCTGGCGATCGACAGGTGAAAGTGCATGCCGTTGCCGGCCCGCTTCGGGTCGGGCTTGGGCATGAAGGAGCAGATCATGCCCAGGTCGTTGGCAATCTCGCCGGCAGCCATGCGGAAGAAGGTGAAGCGGTCGGCCGAGGTCAGGGCATCGCTGTAGGTGTAGTTGATCTCGAACTGGCCGTTGGCGTCTTCGTGGTCGATCTGGTAGACCTCGAAATCCACCGCTTGCAGCGCCTCGGTCAGGTGCTCGAGAAACACCCGGGAACGCGACAGGCCCTTGTAGTCGTAGCAGGGCTTGTCGAGGTTGTCGCTGGCGTCGACCGCTTGCAGCTTGCCCTCGGCGTCACGGCGGAACAGGCTGAACTCCGGTTCCAGGCCAGTGTTGAGGGTCCAGCCCTTGTCCTGCAGGCGCTGGACCTGTTGTTGCAGGACATAGCGGCTGTCATAGGGATGCGGCTGGCCGTCGACATGCCCGACACAGACCACGCGGCCGTACCCCGGCTGCCAGGGCACCGGCGTCAGGGTCGACAGATCGCCACGGGCCATGAAGTCCGGACCGTGGGGCTCCATGCCCATGCCGCAGATGGCGAAACCGGCAAATCCGGCCCCTTCTTCCGCCACCGTCTTGAGTCCGCACACCGGCACCGATTTGGTTTTTGCCGCGCCATGGATATCGACAAATTGCGCAAGCACGTACTTGATCCCGTGCTTGTCGATAAGGCGCTGGGTTTCTGCTGGCAACATGGGGTCTTCACTCCTCGTGAAAAGGCAAAGCGCTAGGGATGGAGTTGACGCTCTCAACCTTCTTTATTCCGCAGAAGAAAGTTAATTTCTCTTCAGGAATGCAAAGCCCTTGCCAAGTCCCGCCATGCCGAAATGCGACATCAGTGACCGCGCATTTGTGCTGTATATATGGGAAAATTGTTTTCCTTGTGGGAATACACCGCAGCGGCGGACCACACAGGTTGCCGCCTTGCACTTTCTCAGTGCGAAACTAATATTATTGAACAGAAACCGTGCAGGTCCCGATGAATATGCCGAACGAGCTCGAACCCCGCCTCAAGCTGGAGCAGTACCTGGGCATGCAGATCAAGCGCCAGCGCCTGGCCCAGGACCTGAAGCTGTCCGATGTGGCGAAGATCGCCGGCATCAGCCAGGGCATGTTGAGCAAGATCGAAAACGCCCAGGTGTCCACCAGCCTCGATACCCTGAGCCGCCTGTGCGACGTGCTCGGGCTGCCGATGTCCAAGCTGTTCAGCCAGTACGACCAGCAAGGTGGCAGTGCCCTGCTGGTCAAGGCCGACCAGGGCATGGAGGTGGTGCGCCGGGGCACGGAGAAAGGCCACACCTACCACCTGCTCAACCATACCCGCGGGCCGAAGAAGAGCTTCGAGGCGTATATGGTCAGCATGGATGACGCCAGCGAGGAGTTTCCGACCTTCTCCCATCCCGGCACCGAGTTCCTGCATCTGCTCGAAGGCGAGCTGATCTACCGCCACGGCAATCAGCTGTACCGCATGGAAGCCGGTGACAGCCTGACCTTCGAAGGCGAAGTGCCCCACGGTCCCGAGCAATTGGTGCAGGTGCCGATCCGCCTGCTGTCGATCATGAACTACGGCAACGGCAACGAATAAACCCGCCCCTCGCGCACGACGGCCAGAAACGCTGTCGTGCCGCCTGATATTTCCCACCAGTTAAAAAACTTTCAGAAACCTCTGGACGTCCCCCGCGCACTTCCCCTATAAAGCCGCTATTGGGAATATTTTATTCCCTATAAGAAAATACGCTTCATCCATGAAGCTGGCTTCACCGTTGTTTTTTATCGCCCTGCGATGAGCTGCCGCCACCCTCCCGAGGACGCGTCATGCAACACGACAAAAACCATTTCATCATCAAGATCAGCTGTCCGGCGGTGTCCGGGATCGTCGCCGCCGTCACCACTTACCTGGCGGACAACGGTTGCTACATCGGGGAGATGGCGCAATTCGACGACGAGTTCAGCGGCAAGTTTTTCATGCGTGCGGTGTTCCGCTTCAACGACGGCCTGCCCGCCGATATCGAGACGCTCAAGGCCGGCTTCGCCGACGTGGCCAAGGCCTTCGACATGGCCTGGGAGCTGCACGATACGCGCCAGCCCATGCGCGTGCTGCTGATGGTCAGCAAGTTCGACCATTGCCTGACCGACCTGCTCTACCGCTACCACAAGAGCGAGATGGACATGACCATCACCGCCATCGTCTCCAATCACCTGGACCTGCGGCCCATGGCCGAGCGCGAAGGCATCCGCTTCATCTACCTGCCGGTGACCCAGGACACCAAGGCCCGCCAGGAAGCCGAGCTGATGACCATCATCGACGACACCCGCACCGACCTGGTGGTCCTGGCGCGCTACATGCAGATCCTCTCAGACGACCTGTGCCGGCAGCTCTCGGGCCGGGCGATCAATATCCACCATTCGTTCCTGCCCGGTTTCAAGGGTGCCAAGCCCTATCACCAGGCTTACCAGCGCGGGGTGAAACTGATTGGCGCCACCGCCCATTACGTCACCAGCGACCTGGACGAAGGTCCGATCATCGAGCAGGAAGTACAACGGGTCGACCACGTGTACCGCCCCGATGACCTAGTGGCGACCGGTCGCGACACCGAAACCGTGGCCCTGTCCAAGGCGGTCAAGTACCACCTGGAGCACCGGGTTTTCCTCAACCAGGACAGAACGGTGATCTTCCGGTGAACACACCCCGACTGATAGATGGCAAGGCCGCTTCGGCGCGGGTCCTGGAACAGGTGCGTCGTGAAGTCGGCGAGCTGCTCGCCCAGGCGGTGCAACCGGCGCTGGCAGTGATCCTGGTGGGCGGCGACCCGGCCAGCCAGGTCTATGTGCGCAACAAGATCCTGCGCGCCGATGAGGTGGGGATTCGCTCCCAGGAGCATCGCCTGCCCGGCGACACCAGCACCGAGCAGTTGCTGAACCTGATCAAGGGCCTCAACGACGATCCCTCGATCAACGGCATCCTCCTGCAACTCCCGCTGCCGGCGCAGATCGACGAACTGCGGGCCCTGGAAGCCATCGACCCGCGCAAGGACGTGGACGGTTTCCACAGTGAAAACGTCGGCGGCCTGAGCCAGGGCCGCGACGTGCTCGCCCCTTGCACTCCCAGCGGCTGCCTGCACCTGCTGGAACAAACCTGCGGCGATCTGCGCGGCAAGCATGCGGTGGTGGTCGGCCGCTCGAATATCGTCGGCAAACCCATGGCGGCTTTGCTGCTCAAGGCCGATTGCTCGGTCACCGTGCTCCACTCCCGCAGCCGTGATGCCCAGGCGCTGTGCCGCCAGGCCGATATCGTGATTGCCGCCGTCGGCCGCGCCGGCCTGATCGACGCCAGCTGGCTGAAACCGGGAGCGGTGGTGATCGATGTGGGGATCAATCGGATTGATACCGGGAATGGCAGCCGCCTGGTCGGCGATGTCGATTTCGCCAACGCCCTGCCCCAGGTCTCGGCGATTACTCCGGTCCCCGGCGGCGTCGGCCCGATGACCATCGCCTTCCTGATGAAAAACACCGTGATAGCCGCCCGCCAGCAACACCAGGCGCAACGCAACCAATCGGAGGCCGTATGCCATTCAATCTATTGAAATACGGACTGAGCGCCGAATACCCGGTGGACGTCGACCTGCCGCCGCCCTGCGAGCTCAAGCCGTCCTATGACGTGGTGATCATCGGCGCCGGCGGCCATGGCCTGGCCACCGCCTACTACCTGTCACGCTACCACGGCATCAACAATATCGCCGTGCTGGAGAAGGCCTACCTGGGCGGCGGCAACACCGCGCGCAATACCGCGGTGATCCGCTCCAACTACCTCACCAGCGAAGGCGTGCGCTTCTATGCCGAGTCGGTGAAGCTGTTCCAGAACCTCTCCAACGAATTCGACTTCAACATCATGTACTCGGAGCGCGGCCAACTGACCCTGGCCCACACCGATGCGACGGTGCGCTCGTTCCGCCAGCGCGCCGAGGTCAACAAGCACTTCGGCGGCCGCACGGAAATGATCGACCGCCAGCAGATTCGCGAGCTGGTGCCCAGCCTCAATCTCGACCCCGGCCATCTGCCGGTGATCGCCGGGCTCTGGCATATCGACGGCGCCACCGCGCGGCATGACGCGGTGGCCTGGGGCTACGCCAAGCAAGCGGCCAAGCGCGGGGTGGAGATTCATCAGCTCACCGAGGTCCAGGACCTGGTGATCGAGAACGGCCGGATCCGCGCGCTGAAAACCAATCGCGGCACCCTGCAGTGTGGCTGCGTGGTCCAGGCCATCGCCGGGCACAGTTCGCTGTTGATGGCCAAGGCCGGGATCCGTTCGCCGATCCAGACCTTTCCCTTGCAGGCCATGGTGACCCAGCCGTTCAAGCCCTTCCTCGATCCGCTGGTGAGCTCCTCGGCGCTGCATTGCTATGTGCAGCAGACCAGTCGCGGCGAAGTGGTGTTCGGGGGGGGCTCGGACCCCTACCCGCTGTTCAACAGCCGTTCGACCCTGGACCTGAAGGAAAGCCTGCTGGCCCATGCCATCGAGATGTTCCCGTTCCTGGCCAACGCCAAGCTGATGCGCCAGTGGGCCGGGATCACCGACATGACCCCGGACTACAGCCCGATCATGGGCCTGTCGCCGGTGGAAAATTACTACCTGGACGCCGGCTGGGGCACCTGGGGCTTCAAGGCCACGCCGATCTGCGGCAAGACCATGGCCGAGCTGGTTGCCAGCGGCGGCCGGGTGCCGGAGCTGATCAAGCCCTTCGGTCTCGAGCGTTTCAGCACCTTCCAGCAAGTCAACGAAATGGGCGCCACGGCGGCCAGCCACTAATGGAGAGCGGACTGTGAAAATCATCAATTGCCCGCTCAACGGGCCGCGCAATATCAGTGAGTTCACCTACGGCGGCGAGTTCAAGCCGATGCCGGACCCGGGCACCTGCAGCGATGCCGAGTGGGCGGACTATGTCTTCAACAGCGAAAACCGCGCCGGGGTGGTCCGCGAGTGGTGGATGCACACGCCTTCCAGCTACTGGTTCCTGGCCGAGCGCCACACCGTCAGCGACGAGATCATCCGCACCTTCGATGCCAGGGAACTGTTCAGTTCACGGCTCGACTTCAATGCCCCTCAGTCCCGGGAGATCGCCGGATGAACAGTTTCAACCGCCTGCCCGCCCCCATGGGTTTGCTGATCGACCGCGACCAGCCGCTGGACTTCAGCTTTGACGGCAAGGCCTACCAGGGTTTCAAGGGCGACAGCATCGCCAGCGCCCTGCTCGCCAATGGCCGTTTCCTGCTCTCGCGCTCCTTCAAGTACCACCGCCCCCGTGGCCCGCTGACCATGGCCGGCCAGGACGCCAACAGCCTGGTGCAGTTGCCTCGCGAGCCGAATGTGCTGGCCGATGCTTATCCACTGGAAGCCGGCCTTGAGGTCCAGGGGCAGAATTTCAACGGTTCCCTGGATAACGACCGCGATGCCTACCTCGGCAAGTTCTCCAAATTCATGCCGGTGGGCTTCTATTACCGCTCGTTCTACAAACCCAAGGGCATGTGGAAAGTCTGGGAACCGATCATTCGCAAGAAAGCCGGCCTGGGCGTGCTCGACCTGAAGTTCCAGCCCGAGTACTACGACAAGGCCTATCTGTTCACCGACCTGGCGGTGATCGGCGCCGGGCCCGCCGGGTTACAGGCGGCCTTGACCGCCGCCAACTGCGGGGCCCAGGTGCTGTTGATCGAACAGCAACCGGTGCTCGGCGGCGCCCTCGCTTACGCGCGTTTCGATATCGCCGGCAGCCGTGCCGAGCACCTGCGCCGGGAACTGCTGGAGGCGGTCCTTGGCCACGCCAATATCCGCGTGCTGAGCGACGCCACCTGTAATGCCTGGTTCACCGACAATTACCTGCCGGTGATCCAGGGCAAGCGGATGTACAAGGTCCGCGCCCGCCAGTGCCTGGTGTGCAGCGGCGCGTTCGACCAGCCGGTGATTTTCCGCAACAACGACCTGCCCGGCGTCATGCTGTGCAGCGCCGCGCAACGCCTGATGAAGCTCTACGCGGTCAAGCCGGGCAAACGCGCGGTGGTGTTGACCGGCAACGATGACGGCTACTACACCGCCCTCGACCTGCACGACCAGGGGGTCGAGGTGGCCGCGCTGGTAGACCTGCGCAATAGCGCCGACCCGGCCCTGTCCCGCGCCCTGGAGCAACGCAAGATCCCCCACCTGACCGGTAGCACGGTCTATGAAGCCCTGCACGAAAAGGGCATGCGCCACGTCAACGGTGTGGAGGTGCGCACCATCAGCGGCCAGGGCCAGGTCAGCGACAGCGGCCTGCGCCTGGACTGCGACCTGCTGTGCATGTCCGCCGGCTATATGCCTGTTTACCAGCTGCTTTGCCAGGCCGGCGGCAAGCTGGCCTACGACGACCAGAAGGCCGAATTCAACCTCAGCGGCCTGCCGGCCAACCTCGCTGTCGCCGGTTCCGCCAATGGCCGTCATGGCCTGGACAACGTTCTCGCCGACGGTGCCAATGCAGGGCTCGACGCGGCCAGGGCCCTGGGGCTGAGCGTCGGCGCCGAGCGGGCGAACTACGCCCGGGAAAACCCGGTGAATTTCGACTGGCCGATTTTCCCGCACCCCAAGGGCAAGGACTTCGTCGACTTCGACGAGGACCTGCAGGTGCGCGATATCATCAACGCGACCAAAATCGGCTACCGCGACGTGCAACTGGTCAAACGTTATTCGACCGTGGGCATGGGACCGTCCCAGGGCCGCCATTCGGCCTTGCCCACCGCACGCCTGGTCGCGGCCTCGACCCAGCGCAATATCAGCGAAACCGGCGTCACCACGGCCCGACCGCCGTTTGTCGCGGAAAAGCTGGCCCACGTCGCCGGCCGCGCCTTCGATCCTTACCGGCAGACCCCGATGCACCGCCGTCACTTGGAAGCCGGCGCGAAAATGATGCCCGCCGGCATCTGGCAACGCCCGGCGTTCTACGGCAAGGCCGAAGACCGCGAGCGCTGCATGCAGGAAGAAGCCCGCCACGTACGCAGCAAGGTCGGCCTGATCGACGTCTCGACCCTTGGCGGCCTCGATATCCGTGGACCGGATGCGGCCGAGTTGCTGAACCGGATGTACACCTTCGCCTTTCTCAAGCAACCGGTGGGCCGCTCGCGTTATGCGCTGATGACCAACGAACAGGGCGCGGTAATCGACGACGGCGTCTGCGCGCGTTTCGCCGAGGAGCATTTCTACGTCACCGCCACCACCAGCGGCGTCGACCGCATCTACCAGCAGATGCTCAAGTGGAATGCCCAGTGGCGCCTGGACGTGGACATCGCCAACGTCACCGCCGCCCTTTGCGCGGTCAATGTGGCCGGACCCGATTCGCGCAAGGTCCTGGAACAGCTCTGCCCGGACCTCGACCTGAGCGCCGACGGTTTCCCGTACCTGGCGGTGCGCCAGGGCACGGTCGCGGGGATCAAGGCACGGTTGCTGCGGGTCGGTTTCGTCGGCGAGCTGGGCTATGAAATCCACGTGCCGGCCCGCCATGGCCTGGCGCTCTGGGATGCCCTGGTCAGTGCCGGCCAGGCCCACGACATCCGGCCCTTCGGCGTCGAGACCCAGCGTCTGCTGCGCCTGGAAAAAGGCCACGTGATCATCAGCCAGGACACCGACGGCATGACCCATCCGGCGGAGATCGACATGGGCTGGGCGGTCAGTCGCAGCAAACCGTTCTTCGTCGGTCGGCGCTCGCTGGACATCCTCGAAGCCCAGCCGCTCAAGCGCAAACTGGTGGGTTTCACCCTGCCCAAGGGCAGCCCGCAACCGCTGGAGGGCCATCTGGTGCTCGACGGTGCGGACATCAGCGGCAACGTCACCTCCTGCGAGTATTCCGCAAGCCTTGGCCGAATCATCGGCCTGGCCTATGCCGGGGCACGCCAGAGCGAGCCGGGGCAACAGATTCCGATCCGCGTCGAAGGCGCGATCGTGGTCATGGCCACCGTGGTGAAACTGCCTTTCTTCGATCCCGAAAACCTGCGTCAGGGGCTTTGACTCATGTCCATTTTCGCCACGCATGACCCCATCGTGACTGCCTTGCCAAGCCACACACTGAGCGATTTGACCGACCTGCCGCGGGTCGGCTTTCGCGGCCGCGACAGCGCCCAGGCGCTACAGGCCAGCGGTTTCAGCCTGCCGGATCGACCCAACCGTAGCGTCACCCAGGAAGATGGCAGCCAGGTCATCAGCCTGTCGGCCAGCGAGTACCTGCTGCTGGGCAGTCCCCGGGACCATGGCTTGCGAATCGCCGATGAAGAAGCCCGCTGGGAACTCGACCATCAGGCCAACTACTTGCTACCACGCCAGGACAGCCATGCCTGGCTGCAACTGAGTGGCGAACGGGTGCCCGAGGTGATGGCAAAGATCTGCGGGGTCGACCTGCGTCCGCAGGCCTTCGGGCCGGGGTCGGTGGCGCAGACCTCGGCGGCGCGGATCAACGTCATCGTGATCAATCCCCAGGTAGCCGAGGTCGCGACCTTGCATATCCTCTTCGACCGGGCATCACTCAGCTATTTTCGCGGGGCGTTGCTCGATGCCCTGGCGGAATTCGGGGTGCAGGACTAGCAACAGCCTTCGGCAGAAGGCTGGCGTGAACGGCGGGTGACGCGTTTGACAGCCGGTGGTGGGTACGAACCTAGTTCATGCCACCGGCAAAAGCCCTGCGCCCGGCCTTCATCTCGGTGCGCAATTCGCCGATGAAATTGGCAATCGAACGGATGCTGGTGAAGCCGCTGGTGGATACGCCATTGAGCTGCAGATCCACGCGACCCGAAATCGGATCGAAGATCTTGATCATCAAGGCACCGCTGGCATTCACCGTGCAGGTGCAGGACAGCGGAAGAAAGCCGGATTCAATGATCTGGCAGAGCTCTGCTTCTGGAATCATGCTGTTCATCCTTGAGATCGGTCCGGGTAGTGCTTGACGGGTCCAGCATAGACCGTTTTTTTCAAACGCAAGACTCTGCGCGAGCAGATCGCTCAAGGGACTGTGATGCCTGTCACAGACAGGCACCCATCCTGCCGCGCCATCCGACGAATTGCACTCCCCCGCGACACATGGCCGATATGGCCTCGCGGCAGCACCTCTCAGCGCTGCTGCGAGGCAAAGCGGCCCTTGCCCGCCTGCTTCGCTTCGTACATTCGGCTGTCCGCCTCGCGCAACAGCTGTGTCGCGGATCTCGGATCATCGCGTCGGTACACCGCAATCCCGATACTCACCCCCACCTGCACGGTGGCCGCCCCGATCAGCACCGGCTCATTGATCAGTTGGATCAGTTTTTGCGCCAAATGCTCCGTGTCCTGGGTGCCGCCGAACTGGCCCTCCACCACGGCGGTAAATTCATCGCCCGCCAGCCGGAACACCGCATCCGTCTCCCGCAGGCAGGTCTTCAGCTTCTCGGCCACGATCTGCAGCAACAGGTCGCCGATTTCATGGCCAAAGGTATCGTTCACCGCCTTGAAACCATCCAGGTCAAGAAACAGCACCCCCAGGGGAACGCCGGTCCGGCGTGCCCTGGCCATTGCGTTGGGCAGGTATTCGAGCAAGGAGCGGCGATTTGGCAATCCGGTCAGGGTATCGGTCAACGCCTCTTTCTCACGGCGCTCGGCCATGGCCTTGCGTTCGGTAATGTCGTGCAGGAAAACACTGAAAAACCGGTGCCCATCGATTGCGACCGGACTGATCCGCACCTCGACGGGAAAGACCGTGCCGTCACGCCGCAACGCCGATATCTCCAGGCGTTGGCGCAGCGCTTCATCATCACCGGTAGCCAGATACTGCCGCCACGCCGTCAGACGAGCCTCGCGCATGGCCGTGGGGATGACCAGTTTTTCCAGTGACTGGCCCAGCGCTTCATCACGGGACCAGCCGAAGGTCGTCTCGGCCATGCGGTTCCAGGCCCTTATGGCGCCGGCCTCATCGATACTCACGTAGGCATCGCTGGCGTGCTCCAGCACCGCCGACAGCTCCGCCTCACGCTGCCTGAGCTCGCGATCGGCCTGCAGCCGTTGCAGCATCGTATGGGAGAGCATTTCATTGGCCCGCTGCAACTCCGCGGTACGTTCCTCGACACGCTGCTCCAGCCCGTGCCGCAGCGCCTGCAGGGACGCCTCGGTTTCCTTGCGGCGCTGGATGTTCTGGACCGTTGCGATGTAGTACTCCAGGTCACCGTCCACCGACAGCAGCTTGGCCACATGCAGGTCGACCCAGACCGAGGAGCCGTCCTTGTGCCGGTACCTTTTCTCAAGCTGATAACGATCGATTTCGCCACGGTTCAACTGGCGCAACAGATTCAAGTCACTGTCCAGGTCGTCGGGGTGAGTGATGTCCTGGAAGCTCAGGGTCATGAGTTCGTCCGCGTCGTAACCGACGATGGAACAGAACGCACTGTTGAGGCTGAGGAAGCTCCCGTTGCCCGCGACCGCCGCAATGCCCGTGGGCGCCAGGGCAAAGGCGGTTTTCAGGCGCGCTTCACTGGCCGCAAAGGCCGCCGCGGAGTGGGTGATATGGGAACGGGACAGCAACGCCGCCTCGCGCATCTGGAATTCCCGGCTGACCAGCCCGGCAAAGTCCTCCAGGATCTGCTGCGCCTCATCGGTGAAAACCCGGGCCTTGATATCTATCGCGCAGAGCGTACCCAGCGCATAGCCCTCGATGGAGCGGATCGGCGCGCCCGCATAGAAACGAATATGTGGAGCGCTGGTGACCAGCGGATTGGATGAAAACCGCGGATCATTCAGCGCATCCTGGACCACCATCGTATGCTCTTGCTCGATGGCAATGGTGCAGAAGGAAATATCCCTGGGTGTCTGCCGGATGTCCAACCCGACCCTGGACTTGAACCACTGGCGGTCGCTGTCGATCAGCGAAATCAGCGCAATGGGCATCCCGAGCGTGGCGGACAGCAACCGGGTCAGGCGATCAAAAACCGGCTCTGCCTCGGTGTCGAGCACCTCCAGAGCGCGCAACAGCTTTAAACGTCCAGCTTCGGTATGGGGCAAAATAGACGACCTCTCTCAGCTGACCCACCTGCGTTCTCCCTTCCATGTCGAGAATAGTGCAGCGATTCGCTCTGGGCGTGTGTTGGAGCCGCAGGCCACGGTCAGCACGGCTTGATGCTCACAGCATATGCCATTCTGGGTGGGCTTCAAGAAGGGGATGGTATTAGACTGGGCCGGGCGATGAGTGCGGGGCGCTTGTCAAATGATCAAAGGATGAGCGCAGTGAGCCGTACCAGACATATCTGCCTGATGGCGGACTACAACCAGTGCATGAACGCCAAGGTCTATGCGTCGGCCAAGACTTTACCCGAAGAAGAGCTGGGCGCCGACAGGAAAGCCTTTTTCGGCTCGATTCTCGGGACGTTGAACCATCTGGCGGCCGGGGACAGGGTCTGGCTACAGCGATTCGCCCGGCACCCGGCGCAATACCTGGCCCTGGAGCCGATTCGACAACTGCCCACGCCCGAGCGCCTCGACCAGTTGCTGTTTCCCGGTTTCCAGGAGCTTGCGGTGCATCGGGCATGGCTCGATCAAATCATTGTCGAGTGGTCGGGCTCGCTGACAGAGTCGGACCTGGAGCATCCGCTCCACTACAAAAGCATGAAAGGCGTACCGGCTGACAAAAACTTCTATGGCCTGGTCATGCATTTTTTCAACCACCAGACCCATCATCGTGGGCAAGTGACCACCTTGCTGTCGCAGGCAGGTGTCGATGTCGGGAGTACGGATCTGGTGGAGCTTGTTCCGGACGAATTCCCCACATAATTGACGCCCGCTACCGTCCTGCCTTCCACGAAGGCGACGGGGCGTCCGACTCAGCGGTTCTTCGGCACCCTGCTAGGGCAAAGTGTCGCGCTTGGCGAAGATGCTTGCCATTTGCGCCGCGTTCTCGGTTCCCCAGGTACACAGCGGGACGATCGCATCAGCCAGACTGCGACCGAGCGGGGTCAGTGAGTAGTCCACGCGCGGCGGCACCTCCTTGTAGTCGGTCCTCGTTATGACCCGATCGGCTTCCAGATCCTTCAATTGCTGGATCAGCACCTTGTCGCTGACGCCTTGGGTCAAGCGCTTGAGCTCGCCGTAGCGCTTCGGGCCGCCGCGCAGGAAAAACAGGACCAGCGGTTTCCACTTGCCCGAGATGATACGCAGCGTGGCATTGAGCCCACAGCCGGTGTCGCAGATTTCAGAGGGTGTCGTCATTTTTCTGGGTACTTACCTAAAAGTGCATACTTGTCCTTAGGTTATCAGAACTGCATCCTTGGCCTCAAGCAAGCGGTTCCCTGCTTGCATACACAATGCTTAGGAAGGATGCACGTCATGACCAGACTGAATGGAAAGACCGCGGTAATCACCGGCGGCGCTACCGGCATCGGCCTCGCCGCTGCAAAGCGCTTCATCGAGGAAGGAGCCTTCGTCTTCATCTTCGGCCGCCGGCAGGAAGCGCTCGACGCCGCCGTGGCTGAGCTCGGGCCCAATGCCCGGGCGGTGAAGGGCTCGGTCTCGGATGAGGCTGACCTCGACCGACTCTACGCCGCGGTGAAGGCCGAGCGCGGAACCCTCGACATCGTCTTCGCCAATGCCGGGGCGGGAGGCCAGCTTCGGCTCGGCGAGATCACCGCCAAGCACATTGACGAAACCTTCGACACCAATGTGAAGGGTACGATCTTCACGGTCCAGAAGGCGCTGCCGCTGATGGGCCAGGGCGGCTCGATCATCCTGACCGGATCGAGCGCCGGCACCACGGGCGCTCCGGCAATGAGCGCCTACAGCGCGAGCAAGGCGGCAGTGCGCAACCTCGCGCGGTCCTGGGCGGAGGATCTGAAGGGCACCGGTATCCGGGTAAACGTGCTGTCGCCCGGGGCGACTGCGACCGATCTCGCGAAGGAAGCGTTGGGCGAGGAAGGTATGAAGGTTTTCGCCTCGATGACGCCGCTTCTGCGCATGGCCGATCCAGCAGAGATCGGAGCGGCGGCCGCCTTTCTCGCCTCGTCGGACAGCAGCTTCATGACCGCCAGCGAGGTCGCCGTCGACGGCGGCCTGGCCCAACTCTGACGCGCCAGGCCCGGCACGTCATTCGACTATTCGAAGCGCCGTCGGGCGTGGTAAATCCAAGGAGAATATATGAGTTACGCAATTATCGGCTTCGGCAATATCGGCCAGGCCCTGGCCAAGGCGTTTGCCCGCAGCGGCATCGAAGTATCCGTTGCAAGCACCCGCGACCCGAAAAGCTTTGCATCCGCCGCGGCCGCGATCGGACCGCAGATCATTCCCAAAACACTGGCGGAAGCGGTCAAGGCGGACATCGTCTTTTTGGCCGTCCGTTTTGAGTCGCACCCGGATGTCGCGAAGGCGCTGCCCAATTGGAAGGGCAAGACCATCATCGATGTGACCAATGCCTACGGCGTGTCCCCTGAGGAACTGGGAGGCCAGCCTTCTTCCAGGGTCGTCGCGCAGGCCTTCACGGGTGCAGGACTGGTCAGGGGCTTCAACCATTTGGGCGCTGCCGTCCTTGGCCAGGATCCGGCCGTACAGGGTGGCAGGAGAGTCGTGTTCCTGGCGAGCGACGATGACGGCGCCGCCGAGAAGATCGGTGCGCTTGCGCAACAGCTCGGTTTCTCGCCGATCCAACTGGGCGGCCTTTCGGAAGGTGGATTGCTTGTGCAGGCCCGCGGAAATAGCTGGGGTCACTTGATTTTCAAGGACTTGGTCAAGTTCGACTGACGAGTCGGGATCGCACATTCCGATGCGATCCTGCCTGGTAAACAAAGGGCCGCTACAACGAGCCTCTCATTCCGTACTCCCAGGGAAGATACATCCCCCATTGCGGACCAGCGCCTTCACCTCTTCGCCCACCTCCCGTGGGCTTTGGCTCAACCGAGCAATGAACTCCTTGCGGTGCCGCACATACGACTTCGAATCGTGTTTCGCGCTCCAAAGGACGATGTTAAGCACGATCGGGATGAGGTCCAGGCCCTTCTCGGTCAGCGTGTAGAAGTCCTTGCGCCCGTCGTCGGGGCTGGGCGCCCTCGAGAGAATGCCTTGCTCCTCAAGAAAGGCGAGGCGGGAAGCCAGGACATTGGTCGCAATTCCCTCTTCCGATTTCCGGAACTCGCCATATGTCTTCTTGCCCACAAAAACGATGTCGCGAATGATCAAGAGCGACCATCGGTCGCCGAAAATCTCCACACCGTAGTTCACTGCGCAATGGGACCGAATGTCTTCTTTACAGGTCGTTTTCATGTCCGGATCTTACATTGCTTGCATGAGGCAAGTAAATTCCAGCATATCACTTGCTTTTAGCAAGCAATATGAGCAGCATGATGTGTACTTCGAGCGCAGGCGCCGGATCGCGCCGACAGGCCATGAATGATCAACCTCATATCAGTAAGGAAACGCCAAATGAAAATCGGTTTTATCGGCGCCGGGCCTGTCGCCCAAACGATCGCCAGACACGCTCTATCGGCAGGTCATCAGGTTGTACTCAGTAACTCGCGCGGGCCTGAGTCGCTCGCTGCCCTTGTGACGGAATTGGGTTCCGGCGCTGCAGCCGGAACGGCAAAAGAGGCTGCGGAGCAGGATCTCGTCGTGCTTGCCGTTAAATGGTGGGATGTGCAGTCGGCATTGTTTCCAGTCGGCGACTGGAAGAACCGGATTCTCGTGGATACAACCAACCGCGTTGCCAGTATCGAGCCTTTGATGCTAGGCGACACTAGCGGTCGGACGTCGAGCGAGATCGTCGCCGATCTCACTCCGGGGGCGAGGGTCGTCAAGGCATTCAACACTCTTCCAATGTCTTGGATCTCGGACTTTTCGTCGTCCAAGCGTAAGACCGTGTTCTTTGTGTCCGGGGACGATTGCGTCGCAAAAAAAACGGTAAGCGACCTTATCGAGGAGATCGGTTTCCACAGTCTTGATCTGGGTTCCCTCGCAGAGGGAGGCCGACTTCAGCAAATCGGTGGAGCGCTTGTGGGAGTCAATCTTACGTTCAATGAAAGGTTTGTTCTTCCTACGGTCGACTGACCGAGGGAACGGGGGCACTGTACAATCGCAGGGTGTTCCTGGTCGTCGCAGCGCCTGACTGTACCCCTCGACTGGATTCCAGTAGAGCGGACCGGATCTCTACGGAAATGGGAAGCAAACTCCGGTTCAGTGACGCAACAATTTGCGCAGCGGCACACCGTCCTTGAGCACGGGAGACTTGATGACGATGTAGCTGAAGTACTTGGAGATGCCGATGTTCTTGTCCAGCAGGCTTTCGATCACCTCCTGGTAATGCTGGATACTGCGGGTCATGAAACGCACCAGGTAATCATAGCCACCGCTGATCAAATGGCATTCGAGCACTTCGTCCACCAGCCGGATATTGGACTCGAATTTGGCAAAGTCTTCGCGCTTGTGGTCGCTCAGGGTGACTTCGGTGAAGACCGTGACCGAATCGGTGATCTTCGCCAGGTTCAGGTGCGCCTTGTAGCTGGAAATGTACCCGGCCGACTCCAGCCGCTTGACCCGTTGCAGGCAGGGGCTGGCCGACAACCCCACCGCATCGGCCAGGCTCACGTTGGTCATGCGCCCATCTTTTTGCAGCTCAACCAAGATGCTGATGTCGATCCGGTCCAGTTTTACTAAACCTTCCATTGCCTACCTCTTGACTGCCGTTTGTAAGACAATCTTCTAGCAAAATCAGCGCCGTAAAGACAGCTGATGCTGCGTCACCAGATCCGCCATGCTGTTGATGCAGTAATTGGCCGCGCAGGGCGACGTTTGTTTTGCCCGGCCACGACAGATCAGGCACACGTCAGTGGTCGCCAGCAGACTGGCCGATGGTCGAGTGACCTGCAGAATGTGCGCCCTTTCAAGCTCGTTGACCTTCAACCATTCGGGATCGAGCAAAGGATCGTCCGCCAATGAAATAAAATCATCGGGCATGATCCCCAACCGCTCACAGAGCAGCCCCCGGTCCTCAGTGTCCCGGTCACCCCGTACCAGCAAGCGATAGAACTTGCGCAGGTACAACATCGCCCCGGGGGCGTCTTCGAACAGTGACCAGTTGGCGACCGAACGGGCAAAGCTCATCCCCTCCTCCCAACTGGCTTTCAGCCCCCAGCGCTCTGCCAGCTGGCGATGAACAAAACACAGCAAGCCACTAAAGCCTAGCTCACCGAACCGAGGATAGAGCGTGCGCACGACCTCGGCGTATTCGGCCAGCACCTGTTCCTTGTTCGGATGACCGCCTCGGCTGTCGAGCAACGGTTGCAATGCCGTCCAGACACCCGAATCCCGATCCACCAGAACCTCGTCGCAATCAATGAGCAGCGTCCGATAGTCAGTCAGCCCCATGGTGTGCAAAGCCTCCGGTGATACATTTCATCCATCCGTGCCCCATAAACGCTCACGAGCGATGCCTGGCGGCACCGCTCCGAGCAGCCACGAGCTCAGTTCAAGACCCGTGCCAATGCGCCTTCCAGAATCTGCAGCGCTTCGTCGACCTGTTCTGGCGTGGTCACCAACGGGGCGAGGAAGCGCAGAACGTTGCGGTAGACACCACATTTTATGACCAGCAAACCGCCGCTCCGGGCCTCATCAATCAACCGCTGGTTCAAGTCAGCGTCCGGAGTACGCGCTTCGTCACCCTTGATCAGCTCGAGCGCCAGCATAAAACCGCTGCCGCGCACATCACCGATTTGCCAGTGACGCGCCTGCAAACGCAACAGCCCCTGGCGCAAACGCTCGCCCAGTGCTTCGCCACGGGCCAGCAACTGTTCTTGCTCAAAGGCGTCGATCACCGCCAGGGCCGCGGCGCAGGACAAGGCGTTGCCGCCGTAGGTGCCACCCAGGCCGCCTGGCAACGGGGCGTCCATGATCGCCGCCTTGCCGACCACACCCGATAGCGGCAAGCCACCCGCCAGGCTCTTGGCGACCGTCACCAGATCCGGCTGGATCCCGGCATGCTGGAAACCGAACCATTTGCCGGTACGGCCGAAACCGGTCTGGATTTCATCGAGGATCAACACGATGCCGTGCTTTTCAGTCAGGGCACGCAGCGCCTGAAGAAACTCCACCGGTGCCGAGAGGAATCCGCCGTCCCCCTGCACGGGCTCGATGATGATGGCCGCGACCCGTTCCGCTGCCACCTGAGTGGCCAACAACTCGTCGAGTGCCTTGAGCGCCATATCGCTGCTGACACCGCGGTAGGCATTCGGGTACGGGGTATGGAACACCTCCGGCGCGAACGGTCCGAAGTTCTGCTTGTAAGGCTGGCTCATGCCGGTCAGTGTAGTGCCGAGCAAGGTGCGACCGTGGAAACCCCCGCGAAAAGCGATAACAGCCGAACGGTTGGTGTGGGCACGGGCGATCTTGATCGCGTTTTCCACGGCTTCGGCACCCGAGGTGAAGAACGCGGCTTTGTACGCCTCCTGGCCACCGATCATTTCGCACAGGCGTTGGGCCAGATCGAGATAAGGCTGATAGGCAACCACCTGGAAACAGGCGTGGGAGACCTTTTGCAATTGTGCCTGCACGGCCGCGACCACCTTGGGATGATTGTGACCGATATTCAGCACACCGATACCGCCGACGAAGTCCAGGTAGCGCTTGCCGTCCACATCCCACAATTCGGCACCCAGGGCGCGATCGATCACCAAGGGGTGAGCGGTAACCAGGCCACGTGGCACGAATTGATCGCGCTGACGGAGCAAATGAGGGGTTTTGTCGACTTGGCTATTCATGGCATTTCCCATCGTGAGTCCGGCAACCGGGAGATGGTTGCGATGCTGTTCAGGTTAAGCGTTGCGCGAAACGATCTACGCCGAACTTGGCCCCTGAGAAATTCGGATCGACTGTTTTCACCCTGCCAAACGGCAGATTCCTTCAGCACGCCGAATCTGCCGGAGCATCGCCAATAGAACGTCGCGCGACCCGTTTGACCCGGCGCTTTCAACAGATCCTGCGCCGGCATTGCGCGATGATGGAGAACACCTTCAGCCGTTCAGGAAATGCCCATGGCCCTGCTGTATAAAGCTGACCCCGTACGCGGCGAACAGTGGAAAGCGCTGTTTGCCGAACATGCCCCGGATATCGAATGGCGCGCCTGGCCGGACATCGGCGACCCCGCGGACATCGAGTACCTGGCCGCCTGGCAGGCGCCCGACGACCTCGAGGCCTTGCTGCCCAATCTCAAAGTGCTGTTCGCCCTGTCCGCCGGAGTCGATCAACTGGACCTCGGTCGCTTGCCCGTCAGTTTGCCGCTGGTGCGCCTGCTGGATCCGGGCATCACCCGGGGCATGTGCGAATACGCCAGTTTCGCCGTGCTGAGCCTGCACCGGGACATGCTCCGTTATCGCCAGCAACAAACGGCTCGCTGCTGGCAGGCGCACGTGCTGCAACCGGCCCACAGGCGTCGGATCGGGGTCATGGGTCTCGGGACCCAGGCCCGGCAGATTCTGGCAACGTTGCAGCCCCTGGGGTTTGCGTTATCGGGATGGGCCCGCAGTGCCCATCAGGTTGAGGGTGTGGAATGCTATGCCGGCAACGAACAGCTGCCGGCGTTCCTGAACCAGTGCGACATTTTGCTGTGCGTACTGCCGCTGACCGAACAGACCGAGGGCATTCTCGATGGCAAACTATTCGAACAGTTGCCCCAGGGCGCGGCGCTGATCAACATGGGCCGTGGTGGGCATCTGGTGGAAGGTGATCTGCTGGCGGCCCTGGACAGCGGGCAACTCAGCGGCGCGGTCATCGACGTGCTGCAGCAAGAACCGGCACCGGCGGATCATCCGTTCTGGCACCACCCGAAGATTCTGCTGACCCCACATATCGCGGCCATGACCCAACCGGAAAGTGCGTTCGAGGTGTTGCTGGAGAATATTCGGCGACACCAACGTGCAGAGCCGATGGTCGGTGAGATCGATCGTACCCGGGGTTATTGAATACAGCGAGCATCCACTGTGGAAGCGAGCTTGCTCCCCCACAGTGGATCGTGGCGTGGGTCAAAGTCGCTCGGCAATCGCTCTGCCCACTTCCTGTGTCGAGCCCTTTCCACCCAGGTCCGGTGTGATCGGCCCGTCGGCGATCACATGTTCGATCGCCTGCACAATCCCGTCATGCGCCGCGCGATAGCGCGCGTCACCGTTACCCAGGAAGTCGAGCATCAGCGCACCGGACCAGATCATCGCAATCGGGTTGGCGATATTCTGCCCATAGATGTCCGGCGCCGAGCCGTGCACCGGCTCGAACAGCGACGGAAAGCGCCGCTCGGGATCGAGGTTGGCCGACGGCGCGATACCGATGGTCCCGGCGCAGGCCGGGCCGAGATCGGAAAGAATGTCGCCGAACAGGTTCGACGCCACCACCACATCAAAACGGTCCGGTTGCAGGACAAAACGTGCGCACAGAATGTCGATGTGCTGCTTGTCCCAAGTGATCTGCGGGTACTTCGCCGCCATCAATGCGGTGCGCTCGTCCCAATACGGCATGCTGATGGAAATCCCGTTGGACTTGGTCGCTGCCGTCAGGCGCTTGCGCGGCCGGGTCTGGGCCAGGTCGAAGGCGAATTTGAGAATCCGGTCCACACCGCGCCGGGTGAACACCGACTCCTGCAACACGAACTCATGCTCGGTGCCTTCGAACATCTTGCCGCCGACCGAGGAGTACTCACCCTCGGTGTTCTCGCGGATCACCACAAAATCGATGTCCCCCGGCTTGCGCCCAGCCAGGGGGCACGGCACTCCGGGGAACAGGCGCACCGGACGGATATTCACGTACTGGTCGAAGTCGCGACGGAACTTGAGCAGCGAGCCCCACAGGGAAATATGGTCCGGCACCTTGTCCGGCCAACCCACGGCACCGAAATAGATCGCGTCAAAGCCCTTGAGCTGTTCGAACCAGTCGTCGGGCATCATCTGCCCGTGCTCCAGATAATAATCGCAGTGGGCCCAGTCGAGTACTTCGATGCTCAAGTCCAGCTGCCATTTCTTCGCGGCCTGCTCCAGCACACGCACCCCTTCCGGCAGGACTTCCTTGCCGATGCCATCGCCGGCAATCGCGGCGATTCTGAATGTCTTGCTCATCAATCTGCCTCGCAAAATGTCTGTGCCATCGTCGGTCGGGTTACAGCCCGCCCATGTGGAAGGCTTTGACTTCCAGGTATTCGTCGAGGCCGTACTTGCTGCCTTCACGGCCCAGGCCCGACTGTTTGATACCGCCGAACGGGGCGACTTCCATGGAAATGATCCCGGTATTGAGACCGACCATGCCGAACTCCAGCGCCTCGCCGAAACGCCAGGAGCGACGCAGGTCCTGGGTAAAATAATAGGCGCCCAGGCCGTAAGGCGTGGCATTGGCCAGCGCGAGGGCTTCGGCCTCGGAGGTAAAACGCATCAGCGGCGCCACCGGACCGAAGGTTTCTTCGTTGGCCAGCAGCATGCCGGCGTGGGCTTCGCCGAGTACGGTGGGCTGGACAAACTGACTGTCGCCCTCGGGAATGGCGCCGCAGAGCAAACGCGCGCCCTGGCTCAAGGCATCATCGATATGTCGGGCAACTTTGCTCACGGCGGCCGCATTGATCAGCGGTCCGATAGTGACGTCGGCCTCCAGGCCGTTGCCGACCTTGAGCTTGCCCACCTCCTCCACCAGCCGCTGGGCAAATCGCTCGTAAATGCCGTCCTGCACCAGAATGCGATTGGCACAGACGCAGGTCTGGCCGGCGTTGCGAAACTTGCTGAGCATGATGCCGGCCACTGCCTGCTCCAGGTCAGCGTCATCGAACACAACGAACGGTGCATTGCCGCCCAGCTCCAGGCTCAGGCGTTTGATGTGTTCGGCGCTCTGGCGCATCAGCAATCGGCCCACGGCCGTGGAGCCGGTGAAGGAAATCTTCCGCACAGTCGGGTTGGCGGTCAGTTCTTCGCCGATCCCCGCGGGCATGCCGGTCAGCACATTGAATACCCCGGCCGGAATCCCGACCCGCTCGGCCAGCACCGCCAGGGCCAGGGCCGACAGCGGTGTCAGGTCCGAGGGTTTGACGATGATCGGGCAACCCGCCGCCAGCGCGGGTGCGCATTTGCGGGTGATCATCGCGTTGGGGAAGTTCCACGGGGTGATCGCGGCGCAAACACCCACGGGTTGCTTGAGGGTCAGCAGCCGGCGATCGCCGCTGGGGGCCGGCATGGTTTCGCCGTAGACCCGTCGGGCTTCCTCGGCGAACCATTTGACGAAACCGGCGCCGTAGCGAATTTCGCCCTTGGCTTCGTTCAAGGGTTTGCCCTGCTCGCAGGTCATGATCAGTGCCAGGTCATCGAGATTGTCGATCATGGCCTGATACCAACACTCCAGCAGCGCCGCACGCTCGGCCGCCGGGCGTGCGCGCCAGACCGGCCAGGCCCGTTCCGCCGCCTCGATGGCGCGACGGGTTTCCGTACCTTGCATCGCCGGCACGCGGGCGAGCAACTGACCGCTGGCCGGGTCGATGACGTCCAGGGTCGCGGCGTTGTCAGCGCCGACCCACTGCCCATCGATATAAGCGAGTTCTGCCAAAAGGCTGGGGTCTTTCAAACGATTCTTGAGCATGGTCGAGGTCCTGATCCGAGACACGCTCCAGTCTAGGGAGGTGCCACGGACGAGGATGCTGAAAGCGCCTTGAGGGCAGTGTCGGATGCTGAAATTTGCGCAGCAACGGTAGATTTGTGGTCTATGGGGAAATCACAGTTTCAGGGAGCCCAGCAGTCCCTCCAGAAACCGCTCCCCGGCCTCCATCTGGCTGATCTCGATAAACTCGTCCGGCTTGTGCGCCTGTTCGATCGATCCAGGCCCACACACCACCACCGGAACATCCAGACGCTGCTTGAACAACCCGCCTTCGGTGCCGAAAGAAACTTTGGCGGTACCGGTGTCCGGCGCTGCAAAGTTCTTCAGAAAGCGCACCGCTTCGACACTCGGGTGGGTGTCGAGCCCCGGATAGACATTGAGGGTTTCGATTTCGATGTCCGCGACACTGGACAAGCGCTTGGCCTCGCGCACGATCACTTGCGCACGCTCGCGCATCTGCTCGAGGAACTGATCCAGATCGTCCGCCGGCAGGTTGCGCACTTCAAAGTCGAGGGTACAGAGGTTCGGCACAATGTTCAGCGCCCTGCCGCCGACGATCTGCCCGACATGCACCGTGCTGTAAGGCACATCGTAGTCCGCATCCTGGGCGCCCTGCTCCTGCAATTGCTGCTGGCTTTGACGCAGCGCCGCGATAAAGTCACAGGCCACGTGAATCGCATTGACCGAGCGCGGCGCCAGGGATGAATGAGCCTCCAGGCCCCGGCAGTACGTGCGATAGGAACCCTTGCCCTTGTGGCCCAGCACAAACTGCATTTGGGTCGGCTCGCCGATCAGGCACAGGAAGGGACGTACCGGTGCCAGGTGCAACACGTCCAGCAAACGCCGCACGCCGACGCAACCGGTCTCTTCGTCATGGGACAGGGCCAGTTGCAGCGGTCGGCTCAATGGGCTGTCCGCTGCCTCGAGCATGGTGTCGATGGCCAGGGCGATGAAACCCTTCATGTCGCAGCTACCGCGACCGTAAATCTTCCCGTCCTGCACCGTTGCCTGAAACGCCGGAAAGCTCCAGGCCTGGCCCGCCGCCGGGACCACGTCGGTGTGCCCGGACAGCAGAATCCCCGGTAACGCCCGAGGGCCGGTACTGGCGAACAGGTTGGCTTTTTTGCCCGTTTCATCCTTGACGATCAGCGACTCGATGCCCTTGCTCAGCAACAGGTCGCGGACATACTCGATCAAGGCCATGTTCGACTCCGAAGACACGGTGTCGAAGGCCATCAGGCGTTTGAGAATATCCAGTACACGGGGTTTCATGAGGCCTTGCTCCGTTGCTCGGCTGAAAGGGCGAACCGACGGATGGAGAACGGCTCAATCGAAGTGCTGGTGCTGCCGGTGCTGATCAGTTCGGCCATCACGTCACCGACACCCGGGCCGAGCTGAAAACCGTGACCACAGAAGCCGAAGGCATAGAACAAGCCGTCGACGGTGCCGCTCGGGCCCATCACTGGCAGGGAATCGGGCAGGTAACCTTCGATACCGCTCCAGACCCGGATAATGTTCAGATTGCCGACACCCGGCAGCAGACGACGCATCTGCCCCAGTTGGTTGAGGATGCTGCGCGGCTCGACCTGGGCCCGACGGGTCAGCATGTCCGGTTTGCTGCGGTAGCCACCGCCGATGACGATGTTGCCACGGGGGATCTGGCGGAAATAAATCACTTCCTCGGGAATCCTGGTGTACACCCCGATCACCGTCGGCAAGGCGTAAGGCACCGGCTCGGTGACCGCCATCTGCGGGCCATGGGTGTCCAGCGGCACCGGCTCGCCGAATTGCGCCGAGAGTTTCTGCCCCCAGGCACCGGCGGTAATCAGCAGGCGTTCGGCGTTGAACTGGCGACCATCGGTGGTGGTGATGCGGAACTCGCCGCCAACCTTCTGCACCTCGGCCACTTCAGTCTGTTCCTCGATCCGAGCGCCGATACGCCGTGCCGCCCGGGCAAACGCCGGGGCCGCCAGACGAGGGTTGGCATGGCCGTCGTGGGGTGCATAGGAACCGCCCTTCACGTCCGGCCCCAGGAATGGGAAACGCTGGTGCAGGTCTGCACCGCGATAAATCTCCAGGTCCAGTTGCGCGGCCTCGGGGGCCGCGGCATAGGCCTCGAGCTCGGCGATTTCGTCTTCGCGGTAGCACACCCGCATGTGCCCGCTGGCAATGAACTCGAGGTCGTCGTCAATCAGCTCCGGCAAGCGCTTCCACAACGCCCAGGAACGGTTGGCCAATTCCAGCTGCCCAAGGAAACGCCCCTGCCGCCGGACATTGCCGAAGTTCACGCCGCTGGCGTACTGGCCGATCTGGTCACGCTCCAGCAGGATCACCGTCTGCCCGCGCCGGCGCAGGAAAAACGCTGCGGCCGACCCCATCAGGCCGCCACCGACAATCACCACATCGGCTTTCTGTAGCGTCATGGCGACACCTCCTCGGTGAGCATCGACAGCGGTTTGACCGGCGCCTGACCGCGCTGGCGGCCGACCTGTTGCACGGTGACGCCCGCCGCGGCGGCAATCACCTCGGCCCCGGCCTGGGAGCAGTAACGCCCCTGGCAACGCCCCATGCCGACCCGGCTGAAGGCCTTGGCCCGATTGACTTCACAGGCACCTTTCTCGCTGACCGTGCGTCGCAACTCACCGGCGCTGATCATCTCGCAACGGCAGACAATAGCGGTATCCGGCAAGGCTTTGGCTTGTGCCGAGGGCCAGGGAAACGCCTGAGCCAGACCCAGGCGAAACTGCTCCATCACCGCCAGCGCCTGACGCTGTTCGTCGCGTAATCCGGCATTCACCGGTTTGTGCTGATCCTCCAGCAGCGCCATCGCCACCAGGCGTCCGGCATGTTCGGCGGCATCCGCGCCACGGATTCGCGAACCATCACCGGCGGCATACACGCCGCTCACCGAGGTCCGGCCATCGTCATCGGTAGCCAGCAACCATTGGCTGGAGGCCTCATCGAAGCGCAAGCGACAACCGGCCAGATCGGCCAATTGGGTTTCCGGGCGCAGGTGATACCCCAGGGCGACGGCATCGCACGCCACGTTCAAGGTCGCCCCTGCCGCCGTCCGCACTCGCACACCACTGACCCCGCCGGCGGCGTCACCCAGCACCTGCTTGGGTTGGATACCCAGGTGTACGGGAATCTTCGCCCGGTACAACTGCGCCAACAATTTCATCCCGGTGAACAGCAACCCGGGACGCGCCAGCAGTTTCGGCAAGGCGCCGAGGCGCTTGCCCAGCGGCGAAGTGTCGAGCACCGCCGCTACCTTGGCACCGGCCTTGAGGTATTGGCTGGCGACCAGGTACAGCAACGGCCCGCTGCCCATGAACACCACGCTATGACCGATGGACACCGCCTGGGACTTGAGCGCGATCTGCGCGCCACCCAGGCTGTAGGTCCCCGCCAACTGCCAGCCTTCGATTGGCATCAGGCGATCGGTGGCACCGGTACAAAGGATCAGCGCGTCGTAATCCACGGTCGAGTGCCTGCCCTGGCTGACGCAGCACAGTTGCCCCGGCGTGAGGTTCCACACCAGGGTCTCCGGGCGATAATCGATCGACCCGCGCAAGCGCTCGAAACTCATGTGCAGGTCCCGGGCCTTGGCGGCTTCGGTGCCATACAAGGTGGCGTAGTCGCGGGTGAAACCTTCCGGCTGGCGCCGGTAGATCTGCCCGCCATCGCGACGATTTTCATCGATCAGGATCGGCTTGAGACCAGCAGCCAGCAGGGTTTCGGCGCAACGAACACCGGCCGGCCCGGCGCCGACGATGACTATCCGTGCAGTGGCCATATCGCCTCCGGTTGCGTGGTGAGAATATCCAGCCCTTCACGGACTTCGTTGGAACAGGCACGCAGGCGTTCACCACTGCGGGTCCAGACCCAACAATCCTGGCAAGCGCCCATCAGGCAGAAACCGGCACGGCGCCCCGTATCGAACTCCGACTGGCGCAACGCCGTGCCCTGGGTCAACAGCGCGACCATCAGCGTGTCGCCCTGCAAGGCTTCAATCGGTGCGCCGTCCACCTGCAGTTTGACGGTCGGCCGGCCCTGCTCGGCCAGCCTTACAAAACGCCCCTTCATGCATAGGCTCCCTGGGTCAAGAGATTCAAATCCAGCTGCGTCTTGAGCAGCTCGGCGCTGTCGTGGTGGCAGAGGATTTCACTGCCGCCCTCGATGATCCGACGGCTCGGCGCGGTGTGATTGCACAGGCCGTCCACCCGTACCGGGCAGCGGTTGAGGAAGGTGCACAGCTCCGCCACATTGGCCTTCGCGCCGATGGGCGGCAGTTCGCCGCAGGTGGTACCGCAGCTCTCCAGCCAGCCCTGGCGCAGCTCCGGCACCGAATGGATCAACAGATCGGTGTAAGGATGGAACGGGGCCTGGGCAAATGACTGCCGGGTGCCGGCCTGAACCTTGTGGCCGCTGTACATCACCACGATGTCGTCGCACAGCGCGCGTACGGTGGAAATGTCGTGGCTGATAAACAGGTACGAAACCCCCAGCTCCTGACGCAGGTCGCGCAGCAGTTCGAGAATCGCCGCGCCGACCACGGTATCGAGTGCCGAGGTCACCTCGTCGCACAGGATCAGGTCCGGTTTCGCCGCCAGCGCCCGTGCCAGGTTGACCCGTTGCTTTTGCCCGCCGGAGAGTTCATTCGGACGCCGTTCGGCCATGGTCCGCGGCAACCGCACCAGGTCCAGCAGTTCGCCGATACGCTCGCGCAATGCCGCCCCCTTGAGGCCGAAATACATCTTCAGCGGGCGGCTCAGAATGGTACCGACGCTGTGCATCGGGTTGAGCGCGGTGTCGGCGTTCTGGAAGACCATCTGAATGCGTCGGAACTGCTCGGGGGTGCGCTCGCCAAGACTCGCCCCCAAGGGCTGGCCAGCGAACGTCAGCCCACCCAGTGCCGGAGTCAGCAGCCCGGCCACCACCCGCGCCAGGGTCGACTTGCCGGAACCCGACTCGCCAATCACACCAATGGCCTGCCCCCGGCGGACAGTCAGGTCGATGTCTTCCAGCACGCGGATCGACGGCATGCCTTGCAGGTTCTTGTTGCCATAGCCGGCGGTCAGTCCCTTGATGGTCAACAAGGGTTCGTCTTCGGCGACACCGCTGGGCGGGCGGATCGTCGTATCAGGCCGCGCCGCCGCCAGCAGGCTGCGGGTGTACTCATGGGCCGGGCCCTTGAGCAGCGGCGCGGTGGCGCTCTGCTCGAAGACCTGGCCACCGTTGAGCACCACAATCTGGTCGGCCATCTGCGCCACGACGGCCAGGTCGTGAGAGACATAGACCGCCGTCGCCCCACGTTCCCGGACCACCCGTTTGAAGGCGCGCAGCACGTCGATCTGGGTGGTCACGTCGAGGGCGGTGGTCGGTTCATCGAGTACCACCAGCAGCGGATCGCTGATCAACGCCATCGCCGCCATCACCCGCTGCAATTGCCCGCCCGAGACCTGGTGCGGGTAACGCTGGCCGATGTGCTCCGGGTCCGGCAGCGCCAGGTCGCGGAACAACTCGATGGCCTTGGCTTCGAGCACCGCCCGGCTGCCAAGGCCATGAATCAAGGCGCCCTCCACCACCTGGTCGATCAGCTTCTTCGCCGGGTTGAACGCCGCCGCCGCGCTTTGCGCGATATACGACACCCGGTTGCCACGCAAACCTTGCAGTTCGCGTTCACTCAACGCCAGCATGTCGTGCTCGCCGACCTGCACCACACCGCCCGACAGCCGGCAGCCGCGCCGGGCATACCCGAGCAGCGCCAGGGCGATGGTGGTCTTGCCGGAACCGGACTCACCGATCAACGCCAATACTTCACCTTTTTCCAGGGAGAAGCTCACACCCTTGACGATTTCCACCTCGCCCCGTTCGCCACAGGCAACTACGCGCAGGTCTTCAACTCGAATCAGCTCACTCATTTCAATGGCCTCCCGCACGCCGACTACGTCGGGACGACAGCCTGTCGATAAACAGATTCACACCAATGGTCAGGGTGCCGATGGCCAGGGCCGGAATCACGATGGCCGGCGCGCCCTGGTTGAGGCCGCCGATATTTTCCCGCACCAGGGAGCCGAGGTCGGCATCCGGTGGCTGCACGCCCAGGCCGAGGAAGCTCATGCCGCTGAGCAGCAACACGATAAAACCGAAGCGCAGCCCCAGGTCGGTCAGCACCGGGTTGAGCATGTTCGGCAGGATTTCCACGCAAGCGATGTACAGCCGGCGCTCACCACGGGTACGGGCCACCTGCACGTACTCCAGCGCCTCGATGTTCACCGCCATGCTGCGGGCGATGCGAAAAGCCCCGGGGCAGAAACTCAGCACGGCGGTGCAGATCAGCAGCGTGACCGAGGAGCCGAATGCCGAGACCATGATCAACGCCAGCATCTTGCTCGGGATCGAGATAAAGGCGTCCATCAAGCGACTGATCACCTCGTCCAGCCACTTGGGCGACACCACCGACAGCAACGCGCAACCGGTGCCCAGGCCACTGGCCAATACCGCGGCAATCAACGCCAGGCCGACGGTAAAGCGCGCGCCGACCAGGACACGGCTGAGCATGTCGCGGCCCAGGTAGTCGGTGCCGAACGGGTAAACGGCACTGATGCTGTCAAAGACGTTATCGGAGACCACTTCGCCCACCGGGTGCGGCGCCAGCCAGGGGCCGAAAAGCGCCACCAGCAACCAGATAACGCACATCGCGGCGCCAATCAAACCCAGCCAGGCCGGACCATGAGACACCTTGCCGGCCGACAGATCGGGGGTACCCGGCGTCGATTTAACAATGAAATGGTTCATTGGTTTCTCAGCCTCGGATTGGACAGAATCGCGCACAGGTCGGCAATCAGCACCAACCCCAGGTACGCCGTACAAAACAGCATGGTGCAGGCCTGGACCAGCGCCATGTCACGGTTGGTCACGGCATCGACCATCAGGCTGGCGATGCCGGGGTAGTTGAAAATCGTCTCGACAATCACCACCCCGCCCAGCAGATAGGACAGGCTCAGGGCGATGGCATTGGCAATCGGCCCGATGGCATTGGGCAAGGCATGCCGCAGCACGATGCGCATCGGGCTCACACCTTTGAGCCGGGCCATTTCCACATAAGGGCTGTCGAGCTGATCGATCACTGCAGCCCGGGTCATGCGCGCCATTTGCGCGACGATCACGCAGCACAGTGTCATCACCGGCAAAGCGTAAGTGCGCAGGAATTGCAGGGGTGAGGTGATGTCACTGGCATAGGACAGCGCCGACAACCAGCCCAGGTTCACCGCAAAAATCAGCACCGCCAGGGTCGCCACCAGAAACTCCGGCACCGCGACCATCGCCAGGGTGACAAAGCTCAGGAAACTGTCGATGCGCCCACCGCGGCCCATGGCCGAACCGATGCCCAGCACCAGGGCCACCGGCACGGACACCAGCGCCGTGGCGGCCGCCAACATCAAGGTGTTGGGCACCCGACCGGCCATCAAATCGCTGACCGGCATGGCGTTGGAAACGGACAGCCCCAGGTCGCCGCCGAGCAGGCTGATCAACCAGTGCAGGTAACGCAACACACCCGGCTGATCCAGCCCCAGTTTCAGGCGCAAGGCCGCCACCTGTTCCGGCGTGGCGAACTGCCCCAGAGACTGTTGCGCCGCGTCCCCCGGCAGTACCGCCGTGATGGCGAACACCACCATGGAGACGATCAACAAGGTCACGATCGCGGCGCCCAGACGCCGGCCGATCAGCCACAGTGTGTTGCTATTCATCGCCCTCTCCTCCTGCAATGCAACGCGGGCCAAACCCGGGGCAGCCCATCACGCGTCCAGCCAGACCTGCTCGGCGAACATGTAGCCCATGAAACCGCCCAACGGGTTGCTGCCATAGCCCTTGACGCGCTGGTCGACGGCATCGATGTTGCTGATGAACACCGGGATGCCGATACCGCAGTGGTCATGGGCCAGGGTCTGCATGTCCGCGTACATCTTGCTGCGCTTGGCGTCGTCGGTTTCAGCGCGGGCGAGCATCAGCAGCTGGTCGAACTGGTCGTTCTTCCAGCCGGATTCGTTCCACGGCGCGCTCGATTGGAAGAACTGCGAAAACATCACGTCGGCGTTCGGCCGCGGGTTGATGTTGCCGAAGCTCAACGGGTGTTTCATCCAGTGGTTGGACCAGTAGCCGTCGCTGGGCAGACGGTTGACGTCGAGCTTGAGCCCGGCCTGTTTCGCCGACTGCTGCAACAGCACGGCGATGTCCACCGAACCGGTCGCTGCCGGCGAGGCCACCAGGGGCATGCTGATGCTGTCCATTCCGGCCTTTTTCAACAAAAATCTGGCTTTTTCCGGGTCGTAGACGGTCTGCGGCAAATCAGCGTTGTAGTAGCGCGAACCGGGGGCAATCGGATGATCGTTACCCACCACCGCAAAGCCGCGGAACACGGCGGACTTGATCTGCTCGCGGTCCATCAGGTACTTCATCGCCTGGGTGAATTCCGGACTTTTACCGGGCATCTGGTCCTGACGGATGATCAAGTCAGTGTAGTTGCCCGACGGCGCATCCACGACGCGGTGAGTGGTACTGGCCTTGATTCGCGTGGTGGAACGCGGATTGACCTCGTTGATCATGTGCACGTCGCCCGACAGCAGCGCGTTGACCCGCGACGGTTCGTCGGCAATGGCAATGAACTCGATCTCGTCCAGGTAAGGCAGGCCCGGTTTCCAGTAGCCGGTATTGCGCGCCGCAATCGAGCGCACGCCCGGTTTGAACTCCTTGACCTTGAACGGCCCGGTCCCGATGCCTTGATTGAAGTCGGTGGTGCCCTCCGGAACGATCAGCAGGTGCGACACCGCAAGGATCGACGGCAACTCGGCGTTGGGCGCGCTCAGACGGATCTGGACTTCATTGGCGCCGGTAGCCTTGATCTCGGCGAACTGTTCCATCAGCGGCATGACCTTGGAGCCGGTCAACGGATCCTTGTGCCGCGACAGCGAGAACACCACGTCGGCGGCGTTCAGGGTCTTGCCGTTGTGGAACGTCACATCCTTGCGCAGGGTGATGGTCCACAGCGTGGCATCGACGTTGTCGATGTGCTCGGCCAACTCCAGTTGCGGCACCAGATGGCTGTCGAAACGGGTCAGGCCGTTGTAGAACATATAGTGGCGCGCGTAGTCGGTGGACAGCGCCCCCTTGGCCGGGTCCAGGGTATCGGCGGTGGAACTGGACATGCCGGCAACACGAATCCGCCCACCCGGCTTGCCTTTGCCGGGACTCGCGGCGTCATCGGCAAACAGCTTGCCGGCGGCGCTGAACAGGCTGCCGGTGCCTGCGGCGGCCACCCCGGCCACCCCGAGCATCTGCAGGGCACTGCGGCGCGACATGCCGCGATTGAGGCTTTCGAATACCCTCAGGCTTTCCTGGCCGGAGATCAGTGGGGAGTCGATCTTGTTGTCAGTCATATCAGCTGTACCTGTCGATAATGAGAAGGCCCATGCTCGCGGTTGTCCGGAGCGTCTAGAAACGCAAACGACGGTGACACCACCCTTTCAACTCAATGCAAATAGTCCTGGAGCCGGTAATAAGCGCCCACCAGCGGCAGGAACCAGGGTTTGCCGAAATGCCCGGGAATCGCCGGCCAGTCGAGTTCGCGCCAGGGATTGGCCTCGACCTTGCCGGCCATCACCTCGGCCATCACCTGGCCCATGTGCACCGACATCTGCACCCCATGGCCGCTGTAGCCCATGGAGTGATAAACCCCGCCATGCTGGCCGGCACGGGGCAGCCGGTCGGACGTCATGTCCACCAACCCGCCCCAGCAGTAATCGATCTTCACGTTGGCCAACGACGGAAACATCTGCACCATTGCCGCCCGCAGCACCTTGCCGCTCTTGGCGTCGGAGACGCTGTCGGACATCGCAAACCGCGCACGGCCGCCAAACAGCAGGCGGTTGTCCGGGGTCAGGCGGAAGTAGTTACCGATCATGCGGCTGGTGACATAGGCGCGCCGACCGGGCAGCAGCTGGTCGATCAGGGCCCGGGGCAGGACCTCGGTGGCGATCACGAAACTGCCCACCGGTACGATCCGCCGCCGATACCAGCCCAACCCGCCGTGCTGACAGGCGCCGGTCGCCAGCAGCACTTGCCCGGCGTGCAGCGAACCCTTGGCGGTGTTGACCTGGTAGCCGCCAGCCTGGGCTTTCCAGTCCGTCACCGGCGTGTCCTGATAGATCAACGCACCGTGACGTACGGCGGCCTCGGCCAGACCGACACCGAAGCGCCCGACATGCATCTGCACGCCGTTGCGCTGCAGCAGGCCACCGTGGAACTGGGCCGAGTCGACTTCAGCGCGAATCTGCCCGGCAGACAGCAACTCGACATCGGCATCGACTTCCCGGCGAATCAGCTCGCAGGTCCGTGCCAGGCCCTCGTAGTGCATCGGCTTGGCGGCCAACTTGAGCTTGCCGTTACGCTTGAGGTCGCAGGCGATCTGCTCCTGCTCCACCAGCGAAACCACGCTTTGCACGGCACTCTCGTAGGCTTGGTAATAGGCTCGCGCCCGGTCGGCACCGAGGCTGGCGCTCAGGCCGGCGTAATCCTGGGCGACGCCGGTATTGCACTGCCCCCCATTGCGCCCCGAGGCTTCGCCGATCACCCGCCCGGCTTCCAGCACCACCACACTGGCGCCCTGCAAGGCCAACGCCCGAGCCGCCGCCAGGCCGGTGAAACCGCCACCGATGACGGCCACGTCGACCTGCCCGGGCAATGCGCCGAGCTGTGCACCGGTAAACGCCGGCGCGGTGTCGAGCCAGTAGGATTCACTGCCCATGTCTGATCCGCCTATGCCAAAACCGCCTGTGCCAAAAAAAGTGCCGTTACGACTCAGAGCCCGACCAGCGCGGCCAGCCCGCCGATGTCGCTGATCTGCTGGTAGCCGTAGAAGGCATTGCCCGGCACTTCGTGGCCACGGGCGACGAAGGCCTTGTTGCGGATCTTCATGTCGTGGGCCGGCATCAGGTCGTAACGGAAGCTCGACGACACATGCAAGATGTCCTCCGGGCCGCAGTTGAGGTTGTCGAGCATGTACTCGAACGCCGCCAGACGCGGCTTGTAGGCCTGTGCCTGTTCGGCGGTAAAGACTTTGTGAAACGGCGCGCCAAGCTTGTCGACGTTGGACATGATCTGGCTGTCGCTGGCGTTGGAGAAAATCACCAGGGGAATCTTGTCGGCAATTTTCGACAGGCCGGCCGGTACGTCCGGGTGTGGACCCCAGGTCGGCACGGCGTCGTAATACAGCTGGCCTTCGTCCCGGTATTCGATACCCCAACGCTTGCAGGTCCGCGCCAGGGCGGTCTTGAGAATTTCGTCATACGGCATCCAGTCACCCATGACCTGGTCCAGGCGATAGGCCGAGAAGTCCTTGACGAATTGATCCATCTGCTCGGGCACGACACGATCGGCGAACAACTCGCGAGTCATCGTTCCCATGTGGAAATTGGTCAGCGTACCGTAGCAGTCGAACGTAATGAATTTGGGACGAAGAAAGCTCATTGAGTGCGGTCCTGAAGTTCGTTGAGGTCATGGCGTGACAAGCATTCGCTCCGTTTCAGGAGCCGTGATGCAACGCTGCAGCACATCGTCATTACAACACCGTGAAATCAGCAGATGGCGTTAAAAGCGACCTCTGCTCAATACAAACCACCGTTTTAGCACCTCCCCTCAGCAGACTTTGCGGACCGCTCCAGCCTTGGGCAAACCCCGTATTCATGCGCTCTTATGGACCTTTATAACCCTGTAGAGGCTCGATACGCACTGCAGCACCGCAGAACCTGCGCCGGGCCGAACGAAAACGGGCGCTTCCCTGAGGAAGCGCCCGTTGAAGGGTCATTCGAGTGTGTTTGAAGGAGGTGGATCAACCGGCGATGTCGATCAGCACACTCTTGAAACGCAAATTGGCCTCGAATGCCTCGCGCCCCAGATCCTTGCCGATACCGGAACGTTTGTAGCCACCGGTCGGCAGGATGTAGTCGTTACTGCGTCCGTAACGATTGACCCATACGGTCCCCGCTTCCAGGCGCCGCACCAGGCGCAAGGCGCGATTGAGATCGGCCGTGTGCACCCCCGCCGCCAGGCCGTAGGTCGCATGGGCCGCCAGGCCCAACGCCTGCTCTTCGTCGTCGAACGCCTGCACCGTCAACACCGGGCCAAAGATCTCTTCGCAGACCGCCGGATTCTGGTTGTCCAGGCCGGCCAACAAGGTCGGCTGGTAATAGGCCCCGCCCAGGCCTTCGAAGAGCCCGCCGCCGGTGAGCACTTCGGCGCCGGCCTGGCGCGAGCGCTGGACGATGCCATCGATGCGGCTGGCTTGCAGCCGGGAAATGATCGGCGACAGCGTACTCTCGGACGACCAGGTCGGGCCGGGGCGCAGTTCCTCGAAATACGCCTGCAGGTGGGCAATGAACGGTTCCATGATCGAGCGCTGGATCAACAACCGGGAACCGGACACGCACACCTGCCCGGCATTTCCGGTAATGGCCAGGGCCACCGTGCGGGCGGTCTTGGCGATATCCGGCACATCGGCGAAGACCAGTTGCGGGCTCTTGCCACCGAGTTCCAGGGTGACCGGTTTCGGACCGACCAGCGCGCAGGTGGACATGATGCTCGAGCCGGTCGCGGTGGAGCCGGTAAAGGTCACCTTGCCTACCCGTGGGTGACGACACAAGGCATCGCCCGTGATGCGGCCATCGCCCTGGATCACATTGAAAATCCCCGCTGGCATGCCCGCCTGCACCGCCAACTCGGCAAAGCGCAGGCTGGAGAACGGCGTCAATTCCGACGGTTTGAGGACCACGGCATTACCGGCCGCCAATGCCGGGGCGACTTTCCAGGAGGCCATGCTCAACGGAAAATTCCACGGCGCAATGGCGGCAATCACGCCGTAAGGTTCGGCGATCTGCATGCCCAACCGGTCGGTCTGGGTGGCGGCAACCTGGCCACCGTGCTTGTCGGCCAACTCGGCAAAAAAGCGAATGCCCTCGGCGACGTAGGGAATATCCCAGGCGATTACATCCTTGTGGGGACGGGTCGAACCCAGCGCCTCCAGCGGCGCCAGGACGGCAGCGTCAGCTTCGATCAAATCGGCCCAACGGCGCATGACCCGCGCCCGTTCCCGAGGTGGGCGGCTGGCCCAATCACTGCGCTGAAAAGCCTGCCAGGCAGCGTCGACGGCTTCATCCACCATCTCGGCATCGGCGATCGGCAACTGAGCATAGACCTGGCCATCCGACGGTCGCACAACGTCCAGTCCCGGTTGCGCATCGCGGTATTTACCCGCAATGAAATGAGCGCTGCGCACAGCGATAAGGCGAGGATCGAAGCTATCCATGGAGCACTCCAGAAAAGGGTCGGCGAGTCGTGAATCCAGGGCTCCATCGTAGAAAAAAAGCGCAAGCATTTGCTGCCGACCTTGTACTGCAATTAAGTAGTAAGTGTGGTCTGCCGGCCTTGGGCGCGGGGAATCTGCCGAATGTTCCAGCCCCCCTTGCCAGGCCTTCACGCAGATGGGATACAGGCACCCTCGCGGCGCAAAACCGGCCGCTCGTGCACACGGCCCAACGGAGACTCGCCATGTCCGCCCCGCAACCTGTTGCTTATGTCTATCGCCCGATGACAGCCGCCGATCTGCCCTCGGCCCATGCCTTGTCCGTGCAACTGAAGTGGCCCCATCGCCTGGACGACTGGGCCATGTTGCAACGGGTCAGCGACGGCTTCGTGGTCCTGGATGGCGAGCGTCTGGTCGGCACCGCATTCACCTGCCCGCAAGGCGAGTTCGCGACCATCGGCCTGGTGATCGTCAGTGACGACTATCAGGGCCAGGGCATCGGCCGTCGCTTGATGGAAAAGGCCCTCGACGCCTGCCAGTCACGCACCCCGATGCTGAACGCCACCTTGGCCGGCGCGCCGCTTTACACCAGCCAGGGCTTTATCGAGTTCGGCCGGATTCAGCAGCATCAAGGTCAAGCCCATGCGCCCACCCCAGAGCCGCTGGCCCAGGGTGAAGTGTGTCGCCCGCTGCACGAGGCCGATCGGACTCGTCAGCTGGCGCTGGCCAACGCAGCCAGCGGGCTGGACCGCAAGACCGTGCTCACGGAGCTACAGGATGTGGTGGAGCATTCGGTGGGCATCGAGCACGACGGCCAGTTGCATGCTTTCGCCCTGCTGCGCCCATTTGGCCGCGGCCGCTGCATCGGTCCGGTGGTCGCGGAAAATCCCGCACAGGCCAAGCACCTGATCGCTGCATTACTGGCCCAGGTGCCGGACGCATTCGTACGTATCGATATTCCGACGGACAGTGGCTTGGGCGAGTGGCTGGTATCGGCCGGTCTCAAGCAGGTCGATACCGTGGCGCAAATGGCACGGGGCACACCGCCGCAAGCGGTCAACGGCGTCCGACAGTTTGCCCTTGTCACCCAAGCCATGGGTTGACCCGCGCGCACGAAGCAGAACTCGCTATCCCCCTCAACAGCCCATTAACAGGGAGCGTCACCCGCATGCCTCAACCTACCCTTCTGCTCTTGGCTCGCGCCGATGGCAGCCGTGTCAGCACGCCTTTCAACACGATGCCCTTGAGCACTGCCGACCCCTTCGGGGAACATCGTCAGGTCGCCTACACCGGGGCCGACGGTATCTGCGCGGGGATTGTGAGCACAGGCCAGGCACTGGATATCGATGTTTTTCCGCACACTGAAATGATCGTGATCCACGCCGGCAACGTCGTGCTGCAATCCCGAGGCCAGACGCTGAAACTGGGCATCGGCGCAAGCGCCGTGATCGGCTGCGGTACAGCGCTCCGGCTCCTGGCGCAGCCCGATACTCGCTGGGCATTCTGTGCCGTCATCGACCCCACGGCTGAACCGGCACCAGGACTGACAGCGCTGGACCCACAAGCGCTGCTCTCCCCTTCGGCCGCACCGGAACCCCACATACTGATCGGGCCCACCCCACAGTGCCGCTCAGGTAATGTCTTCGAAGACGCCAGTACTGACCTGCGCGTCGGCGTCTGGGACTCGACACCGTACGAACGCCAGGGTCGAGCGCACAAACTCAATGAACTGATGCACCTGATTGAAGGCAGTGTGACCTTGCAGGGCCCCGAAGGTACGAGCCTGACGGTCAACACCGGTGACACGGTGTTCGTACCGCAAGGTACGCCGTGTGCGTGGAAAAGCACTCGCTACGTGCGCAAGTTCTATGCGGTGAAATAGACCCGGGGCGCAATGTACCCTGTCCGAAGTCCCGGCCTCGGACATGCGAATACCGTATACATGAGAAAAATGGCAGAACGCTATAAAGGTTCTGCTGTCTGGATAAGCGAGTTCAACACCAATTTTATTTCAGAAGCCGGATCGTTATGTCCTTGCAGTATCAAACCTTCCGACAGAGCGGTGAAGGTCCGGGCAAGAGCGGCATGGTCAAGAGGAGGTTTCTTGCCGGCATGGTTGAATATAATGGTAATCAGCTTGCCCAGCGCCTCACTGTTTTCCTGATGCAAATCGTAGTAATGCTTCGAGAACGCCTCATCGCGCAAGGCGATCAGTTGCAGTTCGGCATCAAGAATCGCACAATTGGTATTATTCTTAAGCGTGTCAATATACGCATTCAATCCATGGGCCAGCTCTTCCGATGAATAGCCGGCAGCCAGGGTAGCACTCAACCGATCGATTTCAACTCGCTTGAACCGCTGAGTCAATTGCAGAAGCAAATCCGATTTGCTTGCAAAGTTTGAAAAAAAGGCCCCTTTGGAAAAACCGGCCTCCTCGGAAATAGCGTTGACGCTGGCGGCGTGAAAGCCCTTGCTGATCATAAGATCAGTGGCCGTGTCGAACAACTTGTCTCTGGTTACTTGCTGACTTTCCTCTCGCCCCATTCTCTTTTTCATCACGCCTTCGGCTCCTTTGGCCAAACAAAAAACACCTATTTGTAACTAAATGTAAAGATCACCGCTTACCGCAAAAAACAATGTCAACTATCATATATTACACTCACCCTTTCAATCGTTTTAAATTTAATTTTCAAGGAAGCCCATCTACACACCATGTATCGGGGCAACGAAAAGAGGCCGCAAGATGGCCTGTACCCGCGAGTTTTCGCCGCTATCGCAAACATTGGCGACTCATGAAAACGCCTCGACTCCGATAGCTTCAAGATGCCTTGGTATCCACCTGACACGCTCTCCCCGTCCGATCGAGTCGGTGAGGCTGCCTTGTGACTTTCCTGTACAGAACCCCGTGGAGAAATATTTGCGGGACGCCCTCAAGCCCCTCGATCCGGGCGAATAGCCGTGACCGGCGGAGCGCTTGAGCCCAGGATTGCCGTGTTTCACGTCAGATTCAGGTGTCGACCTTGCGGAGCCAAGCAAATACCGCTTGATCTTCAGATACCGTATGGTTTTTAATTGCGCCGTTGACGCCCCCAGCACCCGATCGGAGCATCGAGTCCGGTGGCATCAATCTCAATACAGCAGCAGATGACCCTACAGGAGCTGGATTTTAATGGAATATGCCTTTGTCACAGGTGCTACTGGCCTGCTCGGAAATAATCTGGTTCATGCGCTTTTAAAACGAAATATCAAGGTAAAAGCGCTGGTCCGTTCCGTAGAAAAAGCCAAGAAACAATTCGGCAATCTGCCTGTCGAGTTTGTCCAAGGCGACATGCTCAATGTCGACGCCTTCAGCCATGCCCTGCGAGGCTGCGACGCCTTGTTTCATACGGCTGCCTATTTCCGCGACAGTTACAAAGGCGGAAAGCACTGGCAAAAACTGCATGACACCAATGTGACCGGAACCGAGCGCTTATTGCAGGCCGCTTATGCCGCCGGTATTCGTCGTGCCGTTCATACCTCCTCCATTGCCGTGCTGAAGGGCGATAGAGATCAAGTGATCGATGAAACCATGTCTCGCAGTGAACAGGAGGCTGACGATTATTACCTGAGTAAAATACTGTCCGAGCAAAAAGTTCAAGCATTCCTGTCGCAACACCCGGACATGTTTGTCGCCATGGTATTACCCGGCTGGATGTTTGGTCCCGGCGATATAGGCCCCACCTCATCAGGACAGTTCCTGCTCGACTTTGTTGGACAGAAATTGCCGGGGGTGCTCCCTGGAAGCTTTTCCGTTGTCGACGCCAGGGATGTGGCGGAACATCAACTCGCAGCCCTCACACATGGCCGATCCGGAGAGCGCTATCTGGCAGCTGGCAATCACATGGACATGAACAGTATTTTCCAGGTGCTGTCCCGTGTCAGCGGCGTAAAAGCGCCGGAGCGCAAAGTTCCATTGTTCATGCTGCGCTTTATTGCCTTGATGTATGAAGGCTATTATCGGATTACAAAAAAACCGGTACTCATCAGCACCTCCACGGTCAAACTCATGGAGCAAGAGCAAGGGCGTACCCATTTCAGCCATCAGAAAAGCTCAGAAGAGCTGGCGTGCAAGTTTCGCCCCGTCGCTGAAACACTGTTCGATACCCTGGACTGGTATCGTAAAAATAACTACATAGATGCCTGACTGAAACAGTTCATCTGTCACCTGCCTCTGCAGTGCTTTTTGTCTAGTTAAAAATTCAAGGATTGAGAGAGGTTGGTCAATGAAAAATCTTTTATGCAAAGAAGGTTTTCTACATCGGTTCGTCGGTTTTTCGGAGTCTTTTCCCGACCAGATTGCCATCCGTCATCTGGACGCGGAAGAAGATACCGTCACTTACCGTGGCTTGCGAATCAAGGCTGAAGAGTGCAAGGGTGCCCTCAAGGCCCTGGATGTATTGCCGGGCGATAAAGTAGCGCTGGTTCTACCCAATGGCGTGGAATTCATCGCTTATTATCTGGCGATCATCGGCAGTGGGGCAATTCCGGTCATCCTCAACTACAAACTGACGTCATTCGAAATGACCAGCGTCATCAGCAGCGCCAGGCCGACGCTGGTCGTCACCACCGAAACCCTGTTCGAGCAACATCGCGAGCTATTCCAGCCAGCCTACGGCGTTCGTCACTCCTTGGTGTTGAACGCCGGGAGGGAGCCATCATCGCCCTTGCCCGACAACGCAACGGCCGACTCTCGACTGCCTCGACACGGCGAGCCCTTGTTACTGCCCGAGGGCAATCCGATAGTCTCGGTACAGTTCACTTACCGGGGTATCGGTAGGCCTCTGGCCGTTTCTCACCGCTACCTTGACCTGACGCAATCGAGCGATGGGCTGCATGAGCAGTTTCATCCTCAAGGCATCGGCTCGGTTCATCTGGTGACGCTGCCGCTGTATGCCATCTTCGGACTGTCCGTGATGATGGTTTTCCCATTAAGCGTGGGCGCCACCCTGCTCATGACCAACACCCTGCTCAACAGGGATCTGGCAGAAGTCCTGTCTGAGCATAAGGTCAGCTTTGCCTGCCTGGTGCCCGACGTCATTCGCTACTTCAATACGCGACTGGCCAAACGCAAAGGCGCGCTTTTGCCGATGCACCCTCAACTGATGATTTATTCGGGTGGCAGCCATCTGCCGGCAGACGAAGCCGAGAAACTGGGCAGGCTGCTGGGATGCAATCCGGTACTACAAGGCTATGGATTGACCGAGAGCATGCCGGTGATTGTCCAAAGCTCGATTGGCAAGGTCCACCGCGGCGCCATGGGACAACCGATCAGCGGTGTGGAACTGCGGGTCGTCGATGCCCAGGGCCGGGATGTCGTACCCGGACGTATTGGTGAACTGCTGATACGCGGCTCGATGGTGATCGACGGCTATAACGACGCAGAGGAGGCCAATGCCCGGTTCTTCCGTGAGGGCTGGTTACACACGGGGGATCTGGTCTGGCGGGACGACGATGGACATGTGTTCTTCTATTGCCAACGCCTGCGAATCTCGAAGATCAAAGCGCAAATGGTCGACCTGACGGAAATCGAGTCCGTCGCCCTGAAGCACCCCGGCGTGGTCCGCGCGAAGGCCTTCATCGTCCCTGACAATAAAGAGGTCAACGTATTGCACCTGTGCGTTGAAGGGCACGGCGACCTGACCCAGAACACTGTCTCCACCCTGCTCGCGCGCGACCTCTCGGGCTTCAAGCTGCCCAGAACCATCGAGATTATCTCTCTCAAGGAAGAGACCCATGCAAGCTGATAGCACACAACCGGTACTGGCCGTTTTCGACTTTGACGGCACATTGACCGACAGGCATACCTTCTGGCGCTACATGCGTTTTATCGTTGGAACCCGATCGTTCTGGCTCCGGATCATTCCCCTGCTGCCCAAAATGCTCAGTGTGATCCTGGGAATCACACCGCTGATGCAAGCGCGACTGGCGTTCATTGCCTGTTACCTGGGCGGCCTGTCAGTCGAGCAAGAGCGCGAGCATGCCAAGTATTTCATTACCGAACAGCTACCGCTCTGGCTCAGGCCCGAGGCCCTGCGCCGATTGCAATGGCATCAATCCATGGGGCATGTCACGGCGCTGGTCAGCAATTCGCCGGAGAACTATCTGATTCCCTGGGGCCAGGCGGCGGGTTTCGATCATGTGTGCGGTACCCGCCTGGCGACTGCAAAGAACAAGCTGACCGGTGGGATATCCGGCACCAACTGTGTTGAGAGAGAAAAAGTCACACGGCTGAAAGGCTGTTTGAGCAACCTTGATGACTTTTACATTTATGCCTACGGAGACTCATCAGGTGACGATGCCCTGCTCGGCATTGCCAACTCTCCCTTCTATAGAAACTGGTACTGACAGATGAACACGCTGAGCACTTTGGCCCCCAAGCACTCCAGGCAACCCGATAACACCCCGACCGTCATGATCGTAGGCGCAGGCCCTATCGGTCTGTCCCTGGCTATCATGCTGAAAAAATGGGGTGTCTCTTTTCGCATTATTGAAAAGAATGCCGGCCCTTCGACCGCAACCAAGGCAATGGCCATTCATTCCAGAACCCTGGAAATCTTTCGGGACCTGGGTGTTGCCGATCAAGTCATCGGTGACGGGTTCACGATCAACCAGTTTTCGGTGCAATCGAACAGCAAACGGGTGCTGAACTACAACTTCTCCTACCTGGATGCGACCTATCCCCTGCTCCTCAGCCTGCCACAACCGCAGACAGAGAAGATCCTGCTTGAACGACTGAACGCGTTGGGGGTAGAGGTCGAGTGGAATACCGAACTGGTCGATATAGAAAACCAGCCAGGATCCGTGCGGATGACACTTCATCATGCACAGGGCAGCGATGAAGCCTTTACCTGTCGCTGGGTGGTCGCGTGCGACGGTGCCCGCAGCAACATCAGAAAACGCCTTGACATGACCTTCGAAGGATCGTCCTACGATCGATTCTTCATGCTCGCCGATGCCGATATCGAGTGGTCTGGAAGCAAGGACGAAGGCGCTTTTTTCCTCGGCGCACAGGACGGTTATGTGGCGGTCGCGCCGATCAGCGCACCATCGCGTTATCGACTGTTCATCGAGATGCCCTACAACCTGCCGCCAGAAGGTGAGCGCCCCTCCCTGAGCCTGGAGAGCTTCCAGCGGTTGTGCGAAGGACGCGGGCAAAAAATGACGCTGTCCAATATTTCATCGACCACCATCGCCTCTTTTCAACACCGCCGCGTGCAGTCGCTGCAGCAAGGCTCAGTGTTCCTGGTGGGCGACTCGGCGCATATCGGCAGCCCGATCGGTGGGCAATGGATGAACCTGGGGGTTTCCGAGGCCTATAACCTGGCGTGGAAGATGGCCTATGTCGATCAGGGCCTGGCGGATCCGACATTGCTGGAGAGCTACAACGAAGAGCGCTACCCGGTAGCCCTGGAAGTCGAGAACACGGCACACCGACTGACCGGACTGATTACCGTCAAGCATCGCGCCCTGGTTTGGCTGCGCGACAATGTCCTGCCACTGCTGAGCAACCGGCGCAAGGTTCAGCGCAAGCTGCCCTCGATGATTTCCGGTCATCAGTACCACTATGGCAAAAGTGATTACATTCAAGAAGCGCTGACGAAAAAGCAGCGCAAGAACTGGGACAAAAAAGGGAAAAAACCCGAATTCCAGACATCCGTGCCTCGTGCAGGTCAACTGGCTCCCGATGTTGAGTTATGGCAACTGCAAGGCCGGTCGCCAAAACACTTGATCGACTTGTTCCACGGGACCTTCACGCTGTTGATTTTCAGCGCGGCCGATCAGTTTTCTCCCCTGTTACCGGGCTATTACTCGCTGGCCGAATCGGTGGAAAAAGACTACCCGGGCATCAAGGCTTATTGCGTTATCGATGCCCTCAATAGCGCTGAGCTGCCTGCCTGGCACTCGACGTTGCTGGACCCCGATTGGCGGCTGCACAAGCGTTACCATGCCAAGGCGGGCACGTTGATGCTGATCCGTCCTGATGGCTACATCGCTTTCCAGGGGGTCGATGCAATAACGCTCTTCACGTATCTGAGCGCAAGATCCGGCCTGCTCAAGGGCGCAAAAAAAACAACATCGTCCATGATCGACGCAGTGGAACTCCAACTTTAAGTCTCTCTATGACTACTGTCAGTTTGGTTAATTGATTCACACCAGGCCCAGCCTTGGGTCATGTTTTTTGATTTCTTGCTTATAGAAATATATACCGACTTTGGTTAGGAGAACCTCATGCGCTTGCAACTCAACGATGTTGTGCAGGAATTTATCGTGTCCAATGGAAAAATAGCACACAGCTATTTCTCGCTCTCAGAAAAAATCATTGATTCACTGTGTGAGTCGAACATAGCAAAAGAATCAATATTGATGCGTGTGCTGGAGCAGGCCGAATCCGTCACCGCACATTACTTCAATGCTCATCAACAAGTTCTCGAGGGCGTTTATGCCCATGGGCTTGAAGCCCCTGTCAATAGAAGCCTTCCGGTGCTGGAACCCCTACAGTCGAACTCGGCCATACTGGCCTCGGCCCCCATTGCCGAACATCCCCCGACACTCAGCTACGGGCAATGGTTGCGCGCCGAAATAAGCTCGGTCACTGGTTTCAACAAGGAACACATCGACTTCGATCAGAGTTTCGAAAGCCTGGGCATCGATTCTCTCGGGCTGGTCGATATTTTCGAGTCCCTGGCCCAGCACTTCCCTGAAAAGAAAGACCTCACCTCATTCCTGTTTGATGCCCCGACCCCAACCGCCCTGCTGGCCCGGCTTGAAGCCAATCCGCAGTCCCCTACCGTGGATGTCGAAGCCTGGGTATTTGAACAACTGGCACATATCACCGGTTTTGCGGTTGAGCAGATCGACCGCAAACAGAGCTATGAAAGCCTGGGCCTGGACTCCCTGGTGCAGTTGGACTTCCTGGAGTCGATCGTCGCCTTGTGGCCGTCACTCAAGGCCAACAGTACCGAGTTGGCCAACGCCAAGTTTCCACAGGACACAATCGCCCTGATACAAGCCGCCCTCGCCAGCCCCGAGTCGACCTCGGCAATACCTTGTGAAGTGCAATCACCTGCCACAACGGACGCTCAAGGGCAGATGAACCATCTGCTTATCGACGCCCTGTCCCCCCTGATCCCGAACACGCCAGAGTCGATCGACATCGAGGCCCCCTTTACACAGTTGGGACTCAACGGTTTTGCCCGGGAAGCACTCTGCCAATCAATGGCGCAAAAGTGCTCTGCCAGCGAGTTTGCCGGTGAAGCGCTGATGTCGCGTCGTACGCCGCAGGAAGCCTTGTCGCTTCTGGCAAGACTGAGCTGAAGCACTGAGCCGCTGGAAAAAAGGCATGGAGTCCGGGTGATCGAGCAGATCAGCCCGCATTTGGGTAATCAGGAGATAGGGTATGAGTGGCGCGGTAACAACAGGGGGCGACTTTTGCTTCAGCGCAATGGCCGGCGAGTTTCCAGGGGCGCCGTCAACGGATGCCCTTTGGCACTTGCTCTCTGAAGGGCGGATAGCACCTATCGATTCGATGCCGGCACGCTGGGAGCTGAAGAAAGCGTCGATCTATTCAGACAAGCCCGGAGAAAAGGATCGCACCTATCTGGACAGTGCTTTTTGCCTGACCGATGACGTATCAATCCCTTCTCGTCACGAGGGACGTCAGGTCGCCATCGGCAAGAAAGTCCTCCAGACGCTCCTCACTCAGCTTGCCGGACAGGGCTCCACGCTGATCAAGGAGCGCACAGCCTTGGTGGTCGCGACGTCCTGGAGTGATGAGAGTTACTTCGTCACGGGCACGTCCGGAAAAGCCGATACACCAAGGAGTTCTTCGTCCCGGGGCTATACGCCGGGTGAACAAGTGGCTGAACTGGCGGCGACTTTTGCCTTGGGCGGCCCGGCGCTATCGGTCGATACCGCCTGCAGTTCGTTCCCCTATGCAATCGATATGGCTCAAGCCCTGATCAACAGTGGACAGGCGGATAACGCGATTGTCATGGCATTGAACACCGTGCTGCCACCGGCGCTGTTCCTGGGGTTCTCGCAGTTGACCGCCTTTTCCTCCCGGGCCCGGATGCAGGCGTTCGGCCAGGACGCTGACGGCATTGTGCCAGGCGAATGTGCGGTCGCCTTTCTGGTCGAGCCCGTAGCGCAGGCCCTGATTGCACAGCGCCGCCCCCTGGGCGTCTTGCGGGCATTGGGGCTTTCCGCCGACGGCGCCGAAGGCTCAGTGTTTGCGCCGGGCAAACAGGCCCAGTACACGGCTTACCAACGGGCCTATAACGGTCTTGATCCCCGCGACGTGGACTACATCGAGACCCATGGCACCGGCACACCCTTGGGTGACGCGACAGAGTTGGACTCATTGAACCGCTTCTTCGCCCCCCATCGCACAGGCGGCAAGAAAATAACCATCGGTTCGATCAAGTCCGTCATTGGTCATCCATTGGCCGCCGCCGGAGGCGCTTCGCTCGCCAAAGCCCTGATGATATTGCGCCATAAAGGTATTCCACCTCAGCCCAACTACCGACCCAGCGCAAAAGTCGGCGAAACCTGCCTGCAGTTGGCCAGCGGGCAGGTACAGCCCCTTGCTGATCGTCAGTCGGCGCTCCGGATAGGCATCTCCAGCTTTGGTTTTGGCGGCGCCAATGCGCATCTGGTGGTGGATGAATATATTCCTGACAACCGCCCTACCGCTCCCCAGGTCGCCTCCGGCGTGCTGATGCTGGACCTGGCGATTGTCGAGGCTGAAGCGGCGATCGGCAATCACGGCTCATTGCAGTCATTCAAGCAACAGCTCGATCGGCCAGCAGCCCCCTCAGTCATTTTCCCTTATGGGCGCTTCGTTGATTACATCACGACGCCTGCCCAGCCTTTACTGGGAAAATTCCTGGCGCAGGATCGCATCATCGATATCGACGGTTTCGGCATGGGCCCCAAACCACTGGCCCATGTCGATCCGTTCAAGCTGTTGATCACCGATCGCGTCAACCATTTGCTGCGACGCCTGCCGGGTGTGGCCGGCTCCCCCGGCACGGCGATGGTCATGTGCTGCAACATGGGTGGCGAACGCTTCAGTAACGCGTACAGCAGCGCCCACAACTTCTACTCCCGGGCTCAAGGCAAGCCACCGGGCGTGGAGGTAACAGACGTGGCAACCATGCTGCCGAATATGTTGTCCGGCTACCCGGCGCAGATTTTCGACTTCAAGGGTTTCCATCAGACACTGGTTGGCACCCCGGGCCTGTTCTGGCAAACCCTGCTGGCATCGCAGCAATGGTTCAAGGAAGGCATCAACACCCTCTTGCTCGGTGCAGGGCGCTTTATCAGTGGTGAAATCGAGGTCGAACGCGCCCGACACTCAGCGACCCTGCAAGGTGAAGGATTGGGGCTGCTTGCCCTGCGTCCTTATCGACCAGGCTCCAGCGACAAACCTTTGCTGGTGATTCGCGCCGCGGTCCTGGCCCATGCCGCGAAGTCGCTGGAAGAAGCTTGCCAACGGCTGGGTAAGGAACGCAGTCAATACCAGAACATTGAAGTCTGCGAGCTGCAGCCTGATGCGACTCACGCCGGCGGATCACTGCAGGAGATGACCGGTTTCCTGGCTGAAGCCAGTGGCATTGAAACCCTGTTGGCAGTGATGTTGAGTGCATCGTCTCACACGGTGATCGAGGTGCGCGAAGCCGGCAAGGCCGTGATGTGGCTATTTACGGAAAAGCTTCGGGAGTGGAGCCCGGCGGTCGAACCCAGCCCGGCCATCAAGTATCCCTTCACGTTGCGCTTTGCTCACTCGGCCGCCCACGAACTGCAGCAGGTCATCCCACCTGCCCGCCCTGTCAGCCTTGCCCGCGAACGGCAACACGATGGCGTCGATGTACTGCAACTCAGTGACATGCTGACCAGCACCCTGCTCTCCGGGTTGCGTGTCAGGGTTCGTGCCATGGAGGGCCTGTTCGCCTTGCACCGTGGTGCTGAAGCCCAGCGCCCGACGCACTGGCAACGCGCCCCGGAAAATATCGTGATCGCCAACGTCCGGCGCAGCCCGCAGTCACTGCACGCCCAACTCGTGGTGAACGAAGCACACCCTTATTTCTTCGATCACCCTCTTGATCACATCCCCGGCATTTTATTGCTTGAGGGTGTGTTGCAACTGATTGAACTGACCATGCCCCCACTGGGTGGACGAGTCGCCTATGTCAAAACCCTGAATATAAAGTTCCAGCAGTACGTACAAAAAGAGGGTGTGATCGATCTGCATCTGGAACAAGGCAAAGACCCCCACGTATTCAATGCGAAGGTCATGCAAGCCGGAAAACTGATGTGCACCTGCGTACTCGGGATGGCCTACAGCTCGGCGTTCGAGACAGCGCCCGCCGGCGAGTTCACGGCCACCCGCTGCCGCGACAAGGCCTTGCTGCACAAGGCCAGGGAAGAAAACGTCATCGTCAGTGACATCAGCGGCATCGCCCAGGGCTTGAGCGTGGACACGCTCAAGCTGGCGGACGAGCACTTCTTCCAGGAGGGCGACCCCGACCACTATTCGATGGTGTATTTCCTCGAAGTTGCCCGCCAGTGCTACATGCAGATTGCCCACAGCTATCTGCGGATTCCACTCAACACCCCGATGAACCTGCTGGCCTTGAGTTTCACCCTGGATCGGCCAATCCCCAGGAACAGTCCGTTGTCCCTGGCCCCACAAGCCGGCTTTGACGCGCAGGACCAGCCATTCAAGACCAACCGCGTCTATATCGACCTGTTCAACCGCGGCGAAAAAATCGGCCAAGCCAGTATTACCGCTCAAGTGTTGAGTCGATCAGCGCCCGCGGCCTGAGGCATTGAATTGATCTCAATCTCCACCCCCGACAACCAAGGTGTCGCCGTGAACGATGTGAATGTGCAAGTCCGAGTCAAATCGTCGCCCTCGGAAATATGGAAGATCTGGAGCAATTTTCCAGAAGCCCCGTTATGGGATACCGACGTCAGCCATTGTGAGCTCAATGGTCCGTTCCAACCTGGAACGCGAGGCAAATGCATCCTCAAAAATGGCCTGACCATGCCGCTGAAACTGGAAGCGGTGAAGAAGCATGAAAGCTATCGGAACACGGCAAGGCTGCTTTGGATCGACCTTGAGTTCGATCACCGGATGCACAGGCTTTCCCCGGATGAAACCCAGGTCGTCCATAGCGCGAAGATCTCCGGACGCCTGAGTTTTCTATACCGCGGGCTGCTACGCAAGCTGCTGACCGCGGCCATGACCAGCGCACTGGACAACCTGTGCAGGTTGGCTGAACAACGAGCGAAAGCCACCAGTCCCCCTGGGCTCGAAAAGCCTGGAACGCATTTGCACCCTGTATGAAATATCCCGGGAGAGCGCGTGTTGAACGCTTGCTCCCCAACACGCTGCGCTTACTAATCGATAACGGCACACTTCGGACCGAGCATGAACCTACTAAAAAACACTCAGTATCTTGTGATGGGCGTCATTGGCATGGGCTTTATCGCCCCAGCGTCCAGTTCCGCCGACACGCTCGGCCCCTACATCAGTGCCATGGGCGGCTTGAACTGGGTGGCTCCACAGAACCTTAGCCAGAACCACCTCGACTTTGTCGAGATGGAGTTCAACCAACCGTTACACTCCGGCTACGCCACCGGACTGGCACTGGGCTGGCGATTTCCCGTCGGGCTCCGGCCTGAAGTGGAACTCAGCTACCGCAAAAACACCCTGACCCAGTTCAATCACCGGGTCTACGAAGGCGGCGGGAGCATCAACGGCAAAGGCGAAGAGGAAGCCACCAGCCTGATGGCCAACCTCTGGTATGACGTCTTGAACCTGCCGGCCCCCTTCAGCCGGTTCACCCCCTATATTGGCGGCGGCCTGGGCTACACCACCCTTTCGGTCAGTGGCCTGGAAGCCGGTGGCGTCCAGTTCGGCAACACTCATCGCGACACCGTATCGGCCTATCAACTCGGTGCCGGGGTAGGTTACGAGCTCACCGATCAATGGTCCATGTCCCTGGACTATCGATACCTCAAGACTCGTGATGCGCACTTCGGTGACATTCAAGGCCTGCCCCAAGGCGATGTGCACACTGACTACAGCGCCCAGTCACTGATGCTTGGCCTGCATTACTGGTTCTAAGCGATGGTTGGACTGCGGCCCGTGCCTCGGGCCGCAGGTGCACTTGAGTCACTGCACCAGCAGACTCGCTTCAGGCTTTTTTGCGAAGACCTTGCGCGGCAGCAACCACCAGGCCAGTGCCGGCAGCAGGATCAAGGCGCCGAGCATATTCACCAGGAACATGAAGGCCAAAAGGATCCCCATGTCGGCCTGGAACTTGATCGGCGAGAAAGCCCAGGTCGACACCGCCACCGCCAGTGTCATACCGGTCAGCAGTACCACCTTGCCGGTGAACAGCAACGCCTGGTAATAGGCCTGGGCCAAGCTGTCACCGGCTCGCATCCGTGCCAGGATCACGCTCAGGACGTAGAGCGCATAGTCGATGCCGATGCCCACGCCGAGCGCGATCACCGGCAGTGTCGCGACCTTCACCCCCATCCCCAGGGCGACCATCAGCGCCTCGCAAAGAATCGAGGTGAGCATCAGCGGCAGCATCGCGCAGAGGGTGGCACGCCAACTGCGAAAGGTCAGCAGGCATAACAGGCTGACCGCGCCATACACCCAGAACAGCATCTCATGCATGGATTTTTTCACCACGATATTGGTCGCGGCCTCGATCCCGGCGCTGCCGGCGGCGAGCATGAACTTGACCTCCGGCACCGGATGCCCGGCGATAAATTGCTCGCTGGCCTCCACCACCCGGCTCAGGGTATCGGCCTTGTGATCGGCCAGGTAAACGTACAGCGACAGCATCGAACAGCCCTGATTGAACAGCTCCCGCGGTGCCCGGGTCTGTACCGCGCCCAGTGCGCCGTCATTGGGGATCAGCTCATACCATTTGAAATTGCCTTCGTTGTAACCGACCGTGGCGATCTTGCTCAACGCCGCCATCGAGGTGGTCGACTCCACGCCGGGCAGTTGCTCCAACCGCCAGGCCAGCGCATCTACGGCGGACAGGCTGGCATAGCGGGTGCACTGATCTTCCGGCGTCTTGATCATGACCACGAAAATATCCGAGCTGGCCGCATAGTTGCCGGTCATGAACTGCGCATCACGGTTGTAGCGCGAGTCGACGCGCAACTCCGGGGCTCCGGGATCGAGATCGCCAATTTTCAGGTGCAGGCTCACGGCAAAACCGAACGCCGCCAGCAACAGGCCACCGAGCATGGCACCAATGGCCCAGCGCCGTCCGGTGAACCGATCGAGAAAGCGCCACAACGGGTGCTTGATCCGGGCCTGTAGCTCGGCGGTTTCCGAGCTCAGGCTGCGTTGCGCCGCCGCCGGGCTGACACCGAAATAGCTGAGCAGGATCGGCAGCAGGATCAGGTTGGTGAAGATCAGCACGGCCACGCCGAGGCTGGCGGTGATCGCCAGGTCCTGGATCACCCGGATATTGATCAGCAGCAACACCGCGAACCCCACCGCATCACAGAGCAACGCGGTCATACCGGCGGCGAACAGTCGGCGGAAGGTATAACGCGCGGCCACCACCCGGTGGGTGCCGCGCCCGACATCCTGCATGATGCCGTTCATCTTCTGCGCGCCATGGCTCATGCCGATGGCAAACACCAGAAACGGCACCAGCGCCGAGTAAGGGTCCAGCTCATAACCGAGGATCGCGAGCAGACCCAGTTGCCAGAGCACCGCCACCAGCGAACAGGTCACCACCACCAGGGTGCTGCGCGCGCAACGGGTGTAGCCATAGAGCACCACCACGGTCACCAATACCGCCACCACGAAGAACAGCAGGACCTGGGTCAGCCCCTCGATCAGATCGCCGGCGATTTTGGTGAAACCGGTGATGTGAATCCGCAGGTCATCGGTCTGATACTTGCTACGCAGGGCTTCCAGTTGCCGGGAAAAATCGCCGTAGTCCAGGGCTTTGCCGGTCTGCGGATTGATTTCGAGCAAGGGCACGAAAATCACGCTGGACTTGAAGTTGCCGGCCACCAACTGACCGACCTCACCGGAGCGGGCGACGTTGGTTCGCACCTGCTCGATACTGGCGACAGACCCGTCGTAATCGTCAGCGATCACCGTACCGCCATCGAGTCCCTCTTCGGTCACCGCGGTCCAGCGCGTGGTCGGGGTCCATAACGACTTCATGTAGGGCCGGTCGACGCCCGGCAGCAGGTAAAGCTCGTCGTTGAGCCTGGCCAGCGTGTCAAGATAGTCCTTGGTAAAGATGCTGCCCTGCCCGACCTCCACGGCGATCCGCAACGAGTTGCCCAGGCCACTCAGTTCGCTGCGATTGTTCAGGAAATTGGCGACATAGGGGTGCCCGCTAGGAATGGTTTTCTCATAGCTGGCATTGATGCCGATGCGCGTGGCTTGCCAGCCGAGCACCAGGGTCACCAGCAGGCACAGCAGGATCACCCAGGGCCGGTGGTTGAAGATCGCCCGCTCGGCGAAATTGCCCGAAGCCTGGTCGAAGTCCTCCAGGCGACCAATCACGGTTTGAGTTTTGTCGTCTTTCAAGTCTGACTCCTGTTGCACGGGCCATGGCCCGATAGCACTACACCGTGAAGTTTCAAGGCTTGCCGGAGGCCCGCGGATCCTGGTCGGCGGCCACGCCGCTCAAGCCGACACTGGCCAGACTGCCGTCGGCCGCCTGTTGCACGGCGGCGACCGTCGCGCCGTCGCGGCTCTGACGTTTGTCAAAACTGCGACCCTGGTCATGGCTGAGCAGGAGTTCCCCGCCCTGGCTGGCCAGCAGCAGACTGCCGTCCTGCAATTCGATGGCACTCGCCAGCGTTGACTCGACACCGGTGTCCAGGCGTCGCCAACGGGTGCCACGGTCATCCGACCACCAGGCGTTGCCGCGCAAGCCATAGGCAATCAAGGCGCCCCCACGGGTGCCGAGCAGACCGAAAAAGCTGCTTTCATAAGGTGACTTCAAAGGCTGGAAGGAATGCCCGGCGTCGCTGGAACGCAACAATAGGCCGCGCTCCCCCACCAGCAGCAGATCGTTGCCCGATGCACGAATACCGTAAAGGTTCAGGCCTTGTGGATTGTCCACATGCCGCATCCAGGGCTGCCAGCTTCGTCCGCCGTCGTCGGTGCGATAGATCTGGTTGTAGGCACCGACGATGTAGCCATGCAGCCGATCGCTGAAGTACAGGTCGAGAAACGGTTTGTCCGGTCCGTCGCCCAGTAAATGCCGCGCCTGCTCCAGATTGCCGGCACCACCCGGCTGGTCGACATCGCGCTGTGCGCTCTGCACTGCCAACGCGGCGGCAGCCTCGCCATCGAGCTGCTTGTGCCAGGTTTCGCCCCCATCCTCGCTGTGCAGTACCACCCCCAGATGCCCTACCGCCCAACCCTGCTCGGCATCGACGAATTGCACCGCCGTCAGGCTGACGCTGACCGGCACCTTGGCCTGACGCCAACTTTTCCCCGCGTCGTCCGAGAGCAGTACGATGCCGCGTTCACCGACCGCCACCAGACGTTCCCCGGCCCGGGCCAAACCGAGCAATACCGCGCGCGGGGCCTTGGCGGTGGGCAGTGCCGGCTGCTGCAGTGCCGCGAACGTCGCGGCCTGCCCGACGGTAGACGTACTCGCCAACAGGAACAACGCCAGGGCGCAGGCCCCCCATCGCCGGCCAAAACGCGCAAAGATTCTTTCAAGGTTCATATCTTTATCCTGCTTGGAAAGTCACTGGCGACCGCGACGAACCTCTCGCCCGCCACGGTCGCCCATGGTTCAACGCATGTTTTCGTTGGCCATGGCATCCGGCGTGAAGAAGGACGCCGAAGGTTTCGCGACTTTCTGGTACTGAACCGCCAGGTCATTGCTCGATGAGTTGAGGAAGTAGGCACCGGTGTCGAGGTTGTAGCTGCCCCACATGACCTGTGCGGTGAGCGCCGGCAGGTCCGGCGCCAGCAGCGTCAGCGAATACATCTGGCGCCCCAGCTTGCCCTGGGCGTCATAACCGTCGGCCATCAGGATCTGCCAGGAGTCCTCGTCGATGTAGTAGGTCCGACGCGGCACCACATGACGCTTGCCGGATTTGAGCGTGGCCTCGACCACCCAGACCCGATGCTTCTCCCAACGCACCAGGTCGGGATTGAGAAAGTTCGGTTTGACCAGTTCATCGCTCTTGGCCAGACCGGCACGGTTATTGTTGTAAGCGACGATCAGTTCTTTCTTGCCCATCAGCTTGAGGTCATAACGATCAGTTGGCCCGAACAGCATGAAGGCTTCGTCGAACAGGCCGACACCGGAGGTGACGAAGTCGGGAGTGTCATAGGCAATATTCGGCGCCCGACGCACCCGGCGCTGACCGACCAGGTATTGCCAGGCCGCACGGTTGGCCGGGTCCAGATCCCAGTGAGTCATCAGGCCTTCGCCGGCCTTGGACGACGGCAGCTCGGTGAACAGTTTGCCAAGCAGATATTTGCCGGAGAAAGTTTCCGGGCTGCCGTTTTCGATGTAATAGGGAAACTGGTAGGTATACAGCGCCCGTGTGGCCTGGACCTTCTTGCCGCCCGCGGTCATCAGCCAGGTGTCGAACGGTGAACTGATGGTGTCCCCGCCCTGCCAGGACAATCGGTAGTTCCACAGGACTTGCGCGCCGTTGTCCGGAATCGGGAACGGGATACCGCCATAGGCGCCGCTGACTTTCTCGCTCTCGACGTCCAGCGTGGCGCGGGTGGCATTCCTCGCGGTGTTGTCGTAGACCCATTGCGGGGCCGCGGCCGAGCGGTGAGTCGGGTACACGTCCAGGCGATAGTCCGGGTATTTCTTCAACAGAATCTTGGTGCCTTCGGCCAGTTCAGCGGCGTACTGCTGCATATTCGAAGCTTTGATCGTGTACAGCGGTTTCTCCCCGGCGAAGGGGTCGGGGCGTTTGTCACCCGGCTTGTAGCCCGGCGCGACCTGGGTGTAACCGCCATTCCAGGCCGGAATACTGTCATCGGCGTTGCCGGTTCGTTCGCCGCCCAGGGGCGTCAGTTCGGACTTCAAGCGTGCAGCCTGTTCGGGCGACACCGCCGCCTGCGCCAGGCTCATGCCGACAAGGGCCAGGGTCAGGACGCAGGTGTTGAAAAAAGCTTGGTTGCGCATGGCAAATCCACCTTATTAGAATGAGGTTTTCACGTAGAGCGAAATGAAGTCGCGGTCGGCCAGGGATTGTCCGTAGCTGAAGTTGCCGTCCTGGCGCAGCCCGGCTTTCGGGGCGCCGAAGAAGTTCACGTAGTTCAGGCCGACATCCCAGCGCTGCAGATAGGTCGCCTTGAGCCCGACACTCCAGTCGCCGGAGTGGGTGTTGCCGAAGCCCGACTTGTTCACCGCCGAAGAGCGCCCGTCGAGCACCACGCCCATGCCGATCGGCACGCTCAGGTCGATCCCATCGACAATCTGGAAATACGCCGGCTCCACCAGCACCCGTAGCGCCGTGGCGTCACGGGTCGTATTGGCGTCCAGGGCCGCGGCGTTCTCGGTGATGCTCAGGGTGCGGTTCCAGGCCAGTTCAGCCAGTGCCGAACCGCCGTCCCAGAAGGCCGTCGGCGACAACAGGTAGATCGCTGAGAGGTTGGCGTGGGCGGTTTTGCCTCGGGCAAACAACGAGTGGTCACCGCCGTCCGCCAACATGCCTGGGGTGACCACTTGCAGATTGCTCACCAGCGGCGCATTCCAGCGAATCGAGGTTTCACCGGCGAAGTTGAAGGGGCCCTGGGCGGTGGAGAAGCTGATGCCGGCAGTGCGAATATCTTCGGCATAGACCTGACGATAAGAGCTCAGGATCGGCAACCCGGTGGCCGCCGCAGCCGGGCCGTCGAGGTAGGCGTACAGGCCGATCGGGGTTTTGTCGTGATACTGCGCGGCGTAAAAACCCAGCTCCAGCTCGGTCCCGGCCGGTTTGAAGCGGATCTGCATACCACCCTGCCCCGAGTTTTTCGGTTTCAGATCGCCCGCGTTCACCGTGTCATTGCCGAACACTTCATGCAGCGAACCGCTGCCGTAGCCGATGGCGTCGGTATCGCTCAGGTAGCTGCCGGCGCCAGGCAGGTTGGAGCGTTCCCACTCGAACTGGTAGTAGGCCCCCACCGACAGCTGCGGGTTGATCTGCAACTGCCCGGAGATCTGGTTGACCGGACGCAGGATCTCCTTGAACTGGGTCCCCGGCACGCTGAGCAACTTGACCACATCGGTCGGGCCCTGGGCATTGGCGATGCCATTGCCGCCGTAGAACAGGCTTTCACCGTAGACCAGGCTGTGCCGCCCCAGGCGCACCACACCCTGGGAGTCTTCACCCAGGTCCCCCCGCAGGAACACGAAGGCGTCGAGGATTTCGGCGTCGCGGCCATTGAGCTTGCGGGTATCGCTGAGGAAATGCGGTTGCTCGCTGCTGTCGGTTTCCTTGTTGTAGACATCGTCGTACCAGGCCGCGCCGCTCACTCGCAGCCCGTAGTTCTTCCGGCTGAGGTCCATTTCGGAAAACAGGTCCAGGCGATTGGAGACCAGGCCGGTGCCGAAGTTTTTATCGCCCTGGCCCTGGATCGAGGGATACAGACCGTTGGCGGTCGGTGCATTGGTCAGGCGGCTGTCCTGCCCCTGCAAGCGCCAGGCCTGGCTGTACTTGATGGTGTTGTCCCAGCGCAGTTTCCAGTCGGAATCACCGAGGTCCAATTGCATGGCCTGCGCCCTTTCAACCATCGCGCCTGTGCTGCATAACGCCAGAAACAGGGCGCAATGCTTAAAACGAAAGCCACCTATTACGTTGTCCATGGACGCTCCTCATTATTTTTATTTTCGGCATGGCTTTGCACGCATGGCGCCAGCCAACACGCTCGGGTAGCGGCTTGCGCCGCTGCTTACAGGTTTGCGTTTCAGATATAGGTGGAGGCCAATCCGCCATCGACCGCCAGGTTGACGCCGTTGATCCAGCGCGACTCGTCGGCACACAGGAAGGCGATCACCGCCGCCACCTCATCGGCATAACCGGGACGCTTCATGCGATGGGCATCGGCCTGGGTCCTGGCCTCGCCGAGCATGCTCACGAAGTCGCCGAGGATGGGGGTGAACACCGGGCCCGGCGCCACGCTGTTCATGCGCACCGAATGTTCAAGAAACCAGGGCTGGGCCTGCAGGTAGTTCCAGACGATCAAGGCTTCCTTGAAATACTGGTAGCAGCTCTGGTCCGGTACCGGGTGCCCGGCCAGCCAGGCTTGCGCGGCGGCAAAACCCTCGATGCGCGCCAGCTCCTTGTGCAGTTCCAGGCGCAGCGGCCACTCGGCGCCAAGGATCGAGGCGATATTGACGATGCTGCCCCCTGCCGTGATGCGCGGCAGCAGCATGCGGCTCAGGTGGCGCAGGCCGAGGTAGTTGACCCGCGCCAGCAGTTGCGGGTCGGCGGTACCCGGGACTCCGGCGATATTGCACAGGCTATCTATTCGCGCGGGTAGCTGCGGCAACAGCCGGTCGATGCTCTCGGCGCTACCCAGATCGCCCTGGACAAAGCCGTCCAGGGTCATGTGCGGAGCCTTCAGATCCACGCCGATCACCTGGGCGCCATGGCTGCGCAGCAGGCTTGCGGTGGCGGCGCCGATACCCGAGGAGACCCCGGTCACCAGCACAATCTTGTTGTCGAGCTTCATGTTGTGTCCTCTTATTGTTTTTGTGTATTCAGCTGGTCGACCGCTCGCGTCGACCTGTCTTGCTCAGAACGGGTAGCGCGGCGCGGTGTCCTTGACCGTCACCCATTGCCATTGGGTGTATTCGTCCCAATCGGCCGGACCACCAACGCTGCCGGCATTTCCCGAACTGCCACGCCCGCCGAATGGATTGATGCACTCATCAGCCACCGTCTGGTCGTTGATATGCAGCAGGCCGCAATTGAGTCGCTCGCCCATCGCCATCGCACGCCCGAGCGAAGGCGAGATGATTCCCGCGGACAAGCCGTACTCGGTGCGATTGGCCAATTCGATGGCCTCCTCGTCGTTGGCGAAACTCACCACCGTGGCCACCGGTCCGAAGATCTCCTCGTCGAACGCACGCATGCCCGGACGCACGCCGGTAAGTACCGTGGGTTGGTAGAAGAGCTGGTCAAACTCGCCGCCCGCCTCCAGCCTTGCCCCCGCCCTCAAACTGTCCGTGACGATTTCATGCACGCGTTGCAACTGGCGCTTGTTGATCAAAGGCCCCAGCACCGCCTCGCCACGAGCAGCATTGCCGACCGTGATCGTCCGGGCTTTCTCGGCCAATCGACGGACCAGTTCTTCAGCGATCGATTCATGAGCCAGGATGCGTCCGGTGGCCATGCAGATTTGCCCCTGATGCAACCAGGCGCCCCAGGCGGCATTGCTGGCCGCCAGGTCGAGATCGGCGTCTTCGAGCACGATCAGCGAGTTCTTGCCGCCCAACTCCAGGGCGACTTTCTTCAGATGACGCCCCGCCACCTCCGCGACCTTGCGGCCCGCGGCGGTGGAACCGGTGAACGCAATCATCCGCACATGCGGGTCGCGGCACAGCGCCTCACCGGCAACGGCTGTGCCCGGCAACACCTGCAACAGGCCTTTGGGCAGACCGGCCGCCTCGAACAGCCGGGCAATGATGAAGCCACCACTGACCGGAGTCTGCGGATCAGGCTTGAGCACCACGGCGTTGCCGGCCGCCAACGCTGGCGCCACCGAGCGCAGTGAGAGCACCAGGGGGAAGTTGAACGGGGAAATCACCCCGACCACACCGTGGGGCAAGCGGCGGGCATAAGACAAGCGCCCCGCCTCGCTGGGAAGCACCAGGCCATGGGGTTGAGACAGCAGACCCGCCGCCTGATGCAGCAAGACGATCGCCTCCCTGACCTCATGTTCGCCCTTGAACAGACTGCCGCCGCTTTCCCGGGCGATGTACAGCGCCAACTCGGCAAAATGTTGCTGGGCCAGTGCGGCGGCCTTACGAAAGATCTCCGCACGTTCCCGTGGCCCCAATGCCGCCCAGGCCGGCTGCACGCGGGCAGCGCTGAGGCTGGCAAAGGCGATGTCCGCCGCATCCGCCAGCCCGGTCACCGTCAGCACCTCACCGGTGGCCGGCTCATATACGCTATTGCTGCCGCCCAACGGGCGTATCCAGTCGCCGGTGAAAATACGCTCACACCACAACTCGTCCTGCAGGAAATCAGAGGGTTCACTTACCGCCATTTCGGCCTCCCGGCTCTTGTGTTTGTCATCGCCCGACACCGCCTTGCTGAAGCGCTGAAGTCGTCTGCGTGGTGAAAGCACTAGAGCAAGGGCCATGCCGATTTCCGCCAGCGCGCCGTTCTTCAAGCCGCGAAGGCTCTGGCTTAGGGGTTCGCACGCAATACCCGCGGACAGGGCGATAGACCCGGCGAGCGTCCGATTCTGCGGCACTTGTCCAAATGATAAAGTTATGTTTAATAACTATTATTGCAGTTGATCATTTCGATCAGTCGACTCGCCCAGGGGCATAACAATGAAAAATCCCCATTCGCTGTTCCCGGATCTCGCGCTGTCGGAGGAACATTTCTCGCCAAGGGGCGACAGTACCCAACTGGCGGAGGGCAACTCACCGACCCTGGCCGAGCTGACCGAATGCCTGTTCTTCTCCCCGGTCGACGGACGCATCTGGCTCAATGATCAGCGCATGCTGCTCTTGCACAGCTCATCCTTCGGCGCACTGCGTCGGGAGATCATCGATCGCCAGGGACTGGAACAGACCCGTGGCCTGTTTACCCGCACCGGCTACCTGTCCGGCGCACGGGATGCCCGACTGATCCGCGAGCGCTGGCCGGACGCCGATGCCGCGGCGATCTTCTCCGCTGGCACACGCCTGCATACCCTTGAAGGCATGACCAAGGTCGAACCCCTGCACTTCAAGTTCGATGCCGACTCCGGTTTCTACGAAGGCGAGTTCCTCTGGCATCATTCCTGCGAAGCCGACGAACATATCGCCGCCTACGGGATCGGCCAGGACCCGGTGTGCTGGACCGAACTGGGCTATGCCATCGGTTATGTCAGTGGGCTGTTCGGGCGCCTGGTGATTTTCCGGGAAATCGAATGCCGGGGCATGGGCCACGAGACCTGCCGCGTGGTCGGCAAGACCGCCGAGCAATGGGGCGATGTCGAACAGGACCTGAGTTATCTCACCGCATCACCGACCCACGCCCCCTTCAAGCAGCATCAAGCCCCGGCACCAGCGCCCCAGGATGACAACGAGCTGTCCGGCGGCCCCAAACCCATTGGCGCCAGCGCGGCCTTCAATGCCGCCACCCTCGCCCTGCAACGCGTGGCGCCAACACCCGCAACGGTGCTGTTCAGTGGTGAGTCAGGGGTTGGCAAGGAGCTGTTTGCCCGTCAGTTGCACCAGTACAGCCCACGCCATCAGGCCGCTTTCGTAGCCCTCAACTGCGCCGCGATCCCGGACAATCTGATCGAGGCGGAGCTGTTCGGCGTCGAACGCGGCGCCTATACCGGCGCAACCCATTCGCGTCCCGGACGCTTCGAACGGGCCCATGGCGGCACCCTGTTCCTCGATGAAATCGCCAGCCTCAGCCTGCCCGGGCAAGGCAAGCTGTTACGTGCCTTGCAGGAGCGTGAGATCGAACGCATCGGTGGCGGTCAGCCGATCAAGGTTGATGTGCGAGTGGTGGCGGCGACCAACGTCGACCTGCGCAAAGCGGTAGCGGCTGGCGACTTTCGCGAAGACCTGTTCTACCGCCTGAACGTCTTCCCCATCACCCTGCCGCCGCTGCGTGAGCGACGCGACGATATCCCGTTGCTGATCAATGCGTTCCTGCGGCGCTTCTGCCAGGACTACGGACGCAAGCCTGCCGGGCTGACCATGCGCGCGCTCAAGGCGCTGCTGCGCTACGATTTCCCCGGCAACGTGCGGGAACTGCAGAACCTGGTGGAGCGCGGCCTGATCGCCAGCGAAGATGGCCAAGCCATCGACCTGGTCCACCTGTTTCGCAACGAGCCCATCCCCCAGGAGCTCTACTCCCTGGACAACAATGGCAGCCTGGCGGCCAGCAACCAGAATCCCACCGGCACACAGCCGCGTGCGGCCTTGCTGGAAACCTTGAGCCGGCTGGAGCAGGGTTTCTCCATCGAAGGACTGGAGTCACGCCTGATCGACGAAGCGCTGCAACACAGCGCGGGCAATCTGGCGGCGGCGGCGCGCTTGCTGGGGTTGAGTCGGGCGCAGTTTGCCTATCGCCTGAAGAAGTACCAACAGGCATCGGCCTGACCCAGGCCGCGCCTCTATATTCCACCACCCGAAGTGGCCCCGGTTCGCGCCGGAACCGGCTCATTGAAAACCCCGTGCCGGGCCTGGAGGGCATGTGCGGTTAAGCTTTATTTAATAAAGTATTTTTGCGACAAAGATAATCGATTATCCTGCTGGCTTTCGTGCCCGCCTAATTAAAAGGACCTCCCGTGACTGGACTGCGTGAACGCCAGAAAGTCCTACGCCGCCAGGCCATCAGCAAAGCCGCAGTGGAGCTGTTCGAGCGCCAGGGTTTCCAGAACACCACCATCGAGCAGATCGCCAACCAGGCCGGGGTCTCGGCACCCACGGTGTTCAAGTATTTCGGCAACAAGCAGGAAATCATCCTGGAAATCCTGCACGACGCCGACCAGCGCGCCCTCAAGGACACCCGCAGCCAGATCCCCGAAATGGACGATCCGGTCGACACCTTGTGCTACCTGGAACAGCTCTTGACCCGCTACGCCCTGGAAGTGATGCACCCCAGTCTCTGGCGCGAACTGCTGCCGCTGATCCTGTTTGGTGGCGACAATGAACTGCCCGAAGGCTACCGTGCCATGAACGATGCGTTGCGCTCGGAAATCAGTGGCCTGCTCAGGGACCTGCAACAGGCCGGCAAGCTGCGCGGCGACCTCAACGTCGAGACCGCCGCCTTCCTGCTCAATGACTATGCGCACCTTCAACTGCTGCGGCTGGTCAATCAGGAGCCGCCAGACATGGCGTCTCATTCCAGCCAGGTCCGGCGCATCACCGCCCTGCTCTTCCAGGGCATGCACGCCTGAGTCGAGACCCGGCAGCCAGGCTGTTCAGCGATTGGTCTTGATGCTCGTCCAGGTGCGGGTGCGGATCCGCTCCATGGCTGCTGGCATGGGTTGCAGGGCGAACAGCGTTTTACGCGCCTCGTCCGGCACATACATATTGGGGTTGTTACGGATATCGGCATTCACCAATGCGGTGGCGTCCTTGTTCGGGTTGGGGTAACCGATCTTGTTGCTGATCCGGGCGATCACATCCGGTCGCAGGATGTAGTTGATGAACGCGTGGGCCTCCTTGGCATCCGGCGCGTTGACCGGTACCACCATCACATCCGACCACATGGGCGCACCTTCCTTGGGCAATGCCATCTCGACCTTGACCCCCTTGCCAGCGGCATCGGCCAGTTGCTTGGCCAACGCTACGCCACCCGACCAGCCCACTGCGACGCAAATATCACCATTGGCCAGATCCATGCCGTAGCGCGACGAGTTGAAGTAGGTGATGTAAGGGCGAATTTTCATCATCGCCGCCTGGGCCTGCGGGTAGTCCTCACGCTTCTGGCTGTTGGGATCGAGGCCCTTGTAGTGCAAGGCGATGGGCACGATCTCGTTGGCCGCATCGAGAAAGCCGACGCCGCAACCGGCCAGTTTGGCGAGGTTCTCTTCCTTGAAGATCATGTCCCAGCTGTTCATCTGCACATTGGCGCCCAGGACCTGCCGCACCTTGTCGACGTTGTAGCCGATCAACGTGGTGCCCCACAGGTAAGGAACCGCGTAGCGATTGCCCGAGTCTCCCACGGCCTCCAGGGACTTCATGAACTCCGGGTCCAGGTGCTGCCAGTTCGGCAGTTGGCTGCGCTCCAGGGGTTCGATGGCACCCGCGGCGATCAGGTGACTCAGGTTGGAACTACTCGGGAAAACCACGTCGTACCCGGAGTTGCCGGTCAGTAGCTTGGACTCCAGGGTCTCGACACTGTCGAACACATCGTAAATCGGGCGGATGCCCGTTTCCTCCTGGAAACTCTTCAGGATCTCAGGCGGCAGGTACTCGATCCAGTTGTAGATCCGGACAGTCCGCTCTTCAGCCAGGCACAAACCACTGGCCGACAACGAAACGACAGCACCCAGCAAGGTGTTACGCAAAAGACGGTTCATGATGAAACACTCCAGCGCGGCCGCAAAGGCTCGCGGCACTTAGTAGCGGTAGGTGAAATACAGTTCCAGCGCGCTGAACTTCTGATCGTCGCCGAACACCTGCCTGGCTGCCGCCAGCGGCTTGACCCAGTTATAGGACAGCGAGGTGGACAGCGATTTCGACGCAGCCCAATCGAGGAAGACGACGCTCTCGTCGGCAAAGCATCGATCACTGACCGCCGCGCCCATGTAGTTTTTTTCATCCAGCCAGAACTGGTAGTGGATCGCGCCGAGGGTCAGGGCTTCGTTGAGGTGGGTCTTGAGCGAGAACTGTTGAACGTTTTCGTTACTGTTGAACAGCAGGTAGTTGCCGACCACGTCGCCAATCAGCCAGGTGCTCCAATCGACAAAGCCCTTGCTCAAAGGGTCCCAGGCTTTCTGACGGTTATCGGAAAGGTTGTTGTCGCCGGAAAAGCTCGCATAGCGATAGCCGATCACCGGGGTCAGTGGCAAGGTGTTGAAGGCATAATCCGCCTGGCCATACCAGGCATTGGCATCGTAATCCACGCCTTCGCCACTGCCCCGCTCCAGGGCGTATTCGCCATTCAGGGTCAGGTTCGCCACACCCGGGACTTTCGCATTGAGCGCCCTGAGGTTATACACCAGCATCCCGTCACGGCGTCGCGGCAGGGTACTGCCCCTGGGCCCCAGCGCATTGACCCTCATCGCCATGGCCCCCAACGTCACCTGATCGTCGAGGTTGTAATCCAGGTTGACGCCGGTCATGCGGAAGTCCCCCAGATCGTCATCGGTGCGCAAGGTGAAAGCCTGGGCTTTCAGGGAGGCATGGTCCCAGGCCAGGATCGCCGAATCCCTGAAGGCCGTCCTGGGACCCAGCCAGTAGGCGCCGTCCTTTTTCTGGTCGAGGTTACCGTCCATGACGATGAAGCCGGTGCCGATCAGGTAATTCTGGCGACCGGCAGTGAACGTCCACTCGCCACGGCGAAAACCGCCGTAGAGTTCTTCTGTCGCCACCTTACCGTCGGAACTGCGGGTGAAACCACCAGCGTCACCATCACCCAAGGTCTTCGCCGCTACCAGAGAGCCGCCGGCCAGCAGGCTGAAATCCGGCTGCACCGCATACTCCAGCTTGACCCCGGGTTTCACGTAGAACTCCTGCCAGTCAATGCTGCTACCGCCGTTCCGGCCGTTACGCATATCAATCCGGCCGCTACCGAAATTGACATTGCGAGTGAAAAGCGTCGCTGCGCCGGCGGTGAGATTGACCTCCCCCTTGAGGTCGCCATCCTCGAAGGTGTAGCCCGCCATCGCCGCCTGGGTAGCCAGGGGTAGCCCGACCGCCAATAGCGCGCGTGAAAAACGCATCGTGGGAAACATAGTGAAGCTCCTGTGTGATTTATTGTTGTTACAGGGCAGTTGAGCGGCGGCGCAGTACGCCGCCAAGACCCCTTCGGGTCGGGTGAAGCGATTCGCAACGTTGTTGTTTTAAAGCGGTGCTCAACGACTCAGATGGCCGGCGATGGCGCGCAGCATGCGCACGCTGTCGGCATCGAATGGGCCGACGGCATCGGGCAGTGATGACTGCTTGACGATCACCACGCCGGATGGCTTGTCGATGAACAGGTATTGGCCATGAATACCACCGGCCATGAGCGCCTGACTGTGGTCGTTGAAGACGTACCACTGGCTGCGATAGGACGCGCCGGGTGTCCATCTGGAGAACTCGGGGTTCGCGGCGTAGATCGCCGGATCGGAACCGCCGACGATGCACGCGATGGCCTCGCTCGAGAGCAACTGCCGGCCGTCCTGCTGCCCCTCATTGGCCAAAAGGCGGCCGAACCGTGCCATGTCCCGCAGGGTGGCGCTGAAACCGGCCCCCGCCACACCACGGCCCCAGGGATCGGCCATGAAGTAGCCGTCGCGCTCACACCCCAACTGGCTCCAGATGCCTTGCAGCAACTGGTCGCAGGACTTGCCCGAGGCGCGCTCCATCACCCAGGCCAGGGCTTCGGTGGTGGCGGTCACATAGTGGAAAAAACCACCATGTTCACCGCGCTTTCGCAGGGACGGCAGGTACTGGTAAAGCGACTCGAACTGAGCGTACTGCGGCGGGGTCGGCTGGAAACCGCAGGCGTAGCCATACTGTGAACTCTCGGAATTGGGGTCGTCATAGACCTCGCTGTATTCGATGCCCACGGCCATGTCGAACAGCTGCCGCACGCTGGCATCGGCAAACGCGCCGCCCAGCAGCTCCGGCACGTAATGCACCGCGGGCAATGCCGGGTCGAGGGTGCCCTCGCAGACCAGTTGCTCCCCAAGGGTGCCGATCAGCGACTTGGTAACCGAGAACATGACATGCCGATCCCGGCGCTGCTGGCCGTTGAAGTACCGCTCGAAGAGCACCGTGTCGCCTTGCATCACCAGGAATGCGTCGGTGTGACTGGCCACCAGGTGATCGATGACGCTGATGCCCAGGCCGCATTCACTGACGAAACTCAGCTCATCCAGCGCCAGTGGCGCCTCCTTCAAGACACCGGTCGTACCTGGGTTGGCCTGCACATCGATGGACGGACGCAGGCGTGCCAGGTTGCGAAACCCCCACTGGTTGAACGGCGGGCTCATCCAGTTGGACCAGGTGACGCGATGTTCCGGTTCGGCCGGAAAACCTTGCATGAGTGACGACGCGACAGGTCCGTCGGCTGAAGACTCATTGGCCTCGACATAAAGACTGGCCAGCAAAGGCAGGTGGTTCTGACTCATGGGGTTGCCCCTGGAAATGACTCTGCGTGAGAGCAGATGCAGGAGAATAATTAACCAAGACTATTTATTTAGTCAATAAAATAATTAATAAGGTTAATTAATGCCTTGGCGCTGTGCGGTTCAGGCGTGCGTCAAACGATCCAGTGGATCCATTGAAAAGTAAAAAGCATTTTTTGTTTGACTTTAATCGCACAAAACAATCCTAATGGATCCACTAAATACAAAAAAAGCTGGGAGAATCGCCATGTATCTCAAGAACACCTGGTACGTCGCCTGTACGCCTGATGAACTCGACAAGCCCCTGGGCCGTCAGATCTGTGGTGAGAAGATGGTTTTTTACCGTGGCCATGAAGGCCAGGTGTCGGCCGTCGAGGACTTCTGCCCCCATCGCGGCGCTCCGCTGTCACTGGGATACGTCGAGAACGGCCAACTGGTGTGCGGTTATCACGGCCTGGTGATGGGTTGCGATGGCAAGACCGTGGAAATGCCGGGGCAGCGGGTCCGGGGATTCCCCTGCAACAAGACCTTCGCCGTGGTCGAGCGCTACGGATTTGTCTGGGTCTGGCCCGGCGATCAGGAGCAGGCCGACGCCGCGCTGATCCCTCATCTGGAATGGGCGATCAGCGACCAGTGGGCCTATGGCGGAGGCCTGTTTCATATCCAGTGCGACTACCGCCTGATGATCGACAACCTGATGGACCTGACCCACGAAACCTACGTGCATGCATCCAGCATCGGCCAGAAGGAAATCGATGAGGTCGCGCCGATCACCACGGTCGAGGGCGACGAGGTGATCACCGCCCGCCACATGGAAAACATCCTGGCACCGCCCTTCTGGCGCATGGCCCTGCGCGGCAACAACCTGGCCGATGATGTGCCGGTTGACCGCTGGCAGATCTGCCGCTTCAGCCCCCCCAGTCATGTGCTGATCGAAGTCGGCGTCGCCCACGCCGGCAAAGGCGGTTATCACGCCGATCCGCAGTTCAAGGCGTCGAGCATCGTCGTCGACTTCATCACCCCGCAAACCGAGACCTCGATCTGGTACTTCTGGGGTATGGCACGCAACTTCAACCCCCGGGACGAAGCCCTGACCGCGAGCATCCGCGAGGGTCAGGGCAAGATTTTCAGCGAAGATCTGGAGATGCTCGAACGCCAGCAACAGAACCTGCTCGACCATCCCCTGCGTAACCTGCTCAAGCTCAATATCGACGCCGGCGGCGTGCAGTCGCGCCGAGTCCTGGAGCGTCTGATCGCCCGGGAACGAGCCCCACGGGAGTCACTGACATGATCGAAGTGCGAGTGGTTTCGCGCCACGACGAAGCCCAGGACATCTGCAGCTACGAGTTGGCCAGTGTCGACGACCAACCACTGCCGGCCTTCAGCGCCGGCGCCCATATCGATGTGCATCTGCCTGGCGGCCTGATCCGACAATACTCCCTGTGCAACCACCCCGAAGAGCGCCATCGTTACCTGATCGGCGTACTCAAGGACCCGGGTTCCCGGGGCGGCTCACGGGCCATGCACGAGCAGATCCGGCCTGGTACGCGCCTGTCGATCAGCGCGCCGCGCAATCTGTTTCCACTGGTCCATGAGGCCAGGCGCAGCCTGCTGTTCGCCGGTGGAATCGGCATTACCCCGCTCCTCTGCATGGCCGAACGCCTGGCACACAGCGGCGCGGATTTCGAACTGCACTACTGCGCCCGTGCGCGGGACCGCGCGGCCTTTATCGAACGGTTGCAACACTCGCCGTTTGCCCACCGGGTGTTCCTGCATTTCGATCAGGAACCCGAGACGGCGCTGGACGCCGCCAAGGTCCTGGCCGCGCCCGAAGACGACGTTCATGTGTATGTGTGTGGCCCCGGTGGCTTTATGCAGCACGTGTTGGATACGGCCAAGGCCTCGGGCTGGCAGGAGCCCTGCCTGCATCGCGAGTACTTCGCCGCCGCGTCCATCGACACTGGCGCCGACGGCAGCTTCTCGATCAGGATCGCCAGCAGCGGCCAAACCTTCGAGGTGCCTGCCGACAAGAGCGTGGTGCAGGTGCTGCAAGACAACGGTATCGAGATCGCCATTTCATGCGAACAAGGTATTTGTGGCACCTGCCTGACTCGGGTTCTGGAGGGCGTGCCGGAACATCGCGATCTGTTCCTCACCGAAGATGAACAAGCCGCCAACGACCAGTTCACCCCTTGCTGCTCGCGTTCGAAAACGCCACTGCTGGTGCTCGATCTCTAGTTATCAGTCAATCAATCCATTTGCGTCATAAAACGGATACGGCCCGGGATACTCACCAAACACGCCGTTATGGGTCACCAACGCCTGCTCATGCCAGTGATGCAACAGATACCCCGGCGGTTCCAGGTTGAAATGCGCCGGGGCGGTGGGCTGCAGATCCAGCACGATTTGATGTGAGGTACCGGGGCACACACAAATCAGGCTGCCGCCGAAACGCCGCTGCATCGGCCGATGCAGGTGTCCGCACAACAACCGCTCGACCTGCGGGTGACGGGCAATGAGCCCCTCCAGGGCCATCGCGTTGATGAACGGCTCGCGGTCCATATGGCCAATGCCACTGATAAACGGCGGATGATGCAGGATCAACAGCGTCGGCGCCTCGGGGCGACGGGCCAGTTGTTCGTCGAGCCAATGCAACTGACGGTCCTGCAACTGGCCGCCATGGGCGCCGGGTATGCTCGTGTCCAGACCGATAAGGCGTAGCGGATGCTCCTCGACCACCCAATCCAGTGGTTCACCGGCCACTCTCGGCCAGTAGGTGTGATCGGCGAATGCCGCCAACAAATGCTCCCGATTGTCGTGGTTACCGGGCACCAGGTAGAAAGGCATGTGCAGGCGCGCGAGCTCAGGGTGCAGCACGGCATATTCGTCGGGGCGACCGAAGTCCACCAGGTCGCCACTGATTACCACAATATCCGGGCGCGGCCGGCTGGCGTTCAGATGATCGACAGCACGACGCAATGCACCGAGGGTATCGACGACGCCATAGGTCAGTTTCTGACCGGCTTTAAGATGCAGATCGCTGATCTGCGCAACGAGAAATGGACGGTTCAAAAGACTGATCTCTGATCACTGATGCAGGGTGAACAACACTTGTGGTTCGATGGCCAAGGCAAGCATGGCGCCGGCCCCGTAAATCACGCCATCGGTGCAGTCCACCAACAACGGCTGGGGGGCGCCGACATCCACCAGCAGACGGCTTTGCGCCCCCTGGAAAAACTGGCCGACAAGACGTCCACGTAGATGCCCCTGGCAGTCCATCACCCGCAGATGTTCGGGGCGGCAATACACGGTGGCGGGCAGACGGGTGCCGCTCCATGGCAATTCACCGCCACTGACTTTCAAGCCATCGGTCGTGCGCTCGATCACCGAAAAAGCATTGAGGTTGCCCACGAAGCTGGCGACGAAAGCATTGGCTGGCTGCTGGTAGATTTCCCGCGGACTGGCCAACTGCGCGACGCGGCCCTGCTCCATCACCAAAATGCGATTCCCCAACGCCATGGCTTCGCCCTGGTCGTGGGTAACGAACACGGCGGTGATTCCCAGGCTGCGCAACAGCTGATCCAACTCGCTGCGCAAGCGCTCACGCAACTGCGCATCCAGCGCCGCCAAGGGTTCGTCGAGCAGCAACACCCGAGGCCGCGGTGCCAGGGCACGGGCCAGTGCGACCCGCTGGCGCTGACCGCCGGACAGCTCGTGAATACTGCGTTTGCCATGCTCATCCAGGCCGACCAGCTCCAGCAGTTCCGCGCAACGCTTGTTGCGTTCGGCGGGCGACATGCCGCGAATTTTCAGGCCGTAGCTGATGTTGCCGGCCACATCCAAATTCGGAAACAAGGCGTAGTTCTGGAACACCATGCCCACGTTGCGGCGCTCGATGGGCAGGTGCGTGACATCATCGTCGCCCAAAAGAATCCGCCCTGCATCTGGGCGTTCCAGACCGGCGATCAGGCGCAGGGTAGTGGTTTTACCGCAGCCGGACGGGCCAAGAACCGCCAGGGTTTCCCCCGCCTCGATGCTCAGGTCCAGGTCATGCACGGCAACGGTGCCATCAGCGAACGCCTTGCGACAACCCTCAAGGCGAATGGTGGTTCCGGTCATCGTTTTTCTCCACGGGAAAGACGGCTGCTGATGGCCTGCAGCGCGATAAGCAGCGGCACGATCATCATCAGAAATATAAGGGTGTAGGCGCTGGCGACTTCCAGCCGGGCCGAGGCATAACTGTCGGCCAAGCCCACCGGCAATGTCTTGGTCATCGGCGTGTGGAGCATCCAGGTCAGGTTGAACTCACCCAACGACAGGGTGACCACCATCAACACCCCGGCGAGAATCCCCGCCCGGCAGTTGGGCAGCACCACACTGAAGAAACGCCGGATCGGCCCCGCGCCCAGGCTCGCCGCCGCCTCTTCCAGGACCGGTAGATGCTGGCGTTGCATCACCGCCATCACCGGGCGCACCAGAAACGGCAGGGTGAACAGCACATGGCCGACCAGAATGAACAACCAACTGCTGCGAAACTCGCCAAACTGGCCATAGGTCAGCAACAACGCCAGCGCGCTGGCCAGGCCGGGCATGGCGACCGGCAGCACCATCAGTTCCTCGAACGCGCGACTGAAGCGATTGTCCATCCGTACCAGCGCATAAGCCGCCGGCACGCCAACCACACAGACACACAGCGCACAAGCCACGGCCAGTTCCAGGGACAGCCAGACGGTCGGCGAATAAGCCTGCCAGACTTGCACCAGCCAGGCGAACGTGAGGCCGCTGGATATCCCCTGGAAATAATTACGCGTCACCCCGGCCAGCAGTGACATCAGCACCGGGACCAGCATGAAAGCGCAAACCAGCAAGGTAAACAGCAGTTGCCCGACAAACAGCGTTGAGCGCTTCACAAGACCGTCCTCGAAGGTTTGACCAACGTACGGGCCAGCAACAAAACGATCCAGGTCAGCACGCCCAACACCACCGACAGCGCGGCGGCCAGCGCAAAATTGGCGTAGTTGGTGAACACGTTGTAAATCGCTACCGGCGTTACATTCAGCCGCGTGCCCAGCGTAAACGCCGTGCCGAAGGCGCCCATGGACGTGGCAAAGCAGATCGCCCCGCATGAGACCAGCGCCGGCGCCAGGCCGGGCACGATGACATCACAGACCACTCGCCAATGACCCGCGCCCAGTGAATGGGCGGCTTCTTCCAGGCTGCGATCCAGGCTCTCACACGCCGCCATCACCGTAAGGATCACCCGCGGAATCGAGAAGTACAGGTAGCCGACGAACAGCCCTGTCAGCGAGTAGGCAAAAATCCAGCGCTCACCCGCCAGCTCAAGACCAAGGCTGGCGAACAGCCCTTGGCGGCCGGCCAGCAGGATGACCAGAAAGCCGACCACCACGCCGGGAAACGCCAGTGGAAAGGTCAACAAGGCGACCAGGGCCGAACGGCCGAAGAAGCGCTGGCGCGAGAGAAACACCCCGCTGACGCCGCCCACCAGCAGCGCCGCGAGGGTCACCACCAGGGCCAGCATGCAGGTCTGCGCCAGACTGCCCAGGTATTGTGCACTGCTCAGCACCTGCCAATAGCCGCTGTCACTGCCATCGCGACTTTGCCCACCCAGCATAATCAGATGCGCCAGTGGCAGTAACCAGAACGCGAACAGCACGGCGGCCGCCGGCGCCAGCGCCCAGGCAGCGGTCGGCCGCAAGCGTGGCACCAAGGTCCAGACCGAGCGACCTTCCCGGGCTTTGACTTGCGAAGCCATCACTTACTTGACCTCACTCAGATAACGTGCGGAAAAGACTTCCTGCACCGCCGCCATATGTTCGTAATCGACCACGCCAGCCCGGGCATAATCGCTGTCCGGCAGGAACTGTGCGGCGACGTCCGCAGGCATCTTTATCGCTCGCACGGGCCGCAGGTAGGCCTTGGCCCACAACGCCTGGCCTTGATCGGACAGGACGAAATCCAAGACCTTCTCGGCATTGGCCCGATGCGGGGCATTGCCGACCATGCTCATGACGTAAGGCACGCTGATGCTGCCTTCCTTGGGAATCACAAACGCAACGTTGGCATTGTCCTTGTAGCGCGCTCGATAAGCGTTGAAGTCGTAATCGACCAGAATCGGCAACTCACCGGACAACACCCGGGCGTAGGCCGTCTGCTTGGGCACGATGGGTGCGTTTTTCGCCAGTTTCTGGAAGTAATCGATGGCTGGAGCGAAGTTATCCAGGTTGCCGCCCATGGCTTGGTTGATGGCCACCGCCGTCACGTAACCGACGAACGCACTGGATGGATCGAGGTAGCCCACCATGCCTTTGTATTCCGGTTTGAGCAGGTCGTTCCAGCTTTGTGGCACGGGCAGGCCACCCAGCGCATCGACGTTGACCATGATGCCCAACGTGCCGGAATGAATCGCAAACCAGTGACCTTCCGGGTCTTTCAGTCCACTGGGAATCTGCTCCCAACCCTTGGGTTTATAGGTACCAACCACCCCGGCCTTTTGCGCCTGCAAGCCGAAGGTGACGCCGTAATACACCACGTCAGCCACCGGGGCGGCCTGTTCGGCGACCAATTGCGCCAGTGACTGACCGGAGTTTTTGTTGTCTTGCGGAACCTGCACGCCAGTCGTATCGGCAATCGCCTTCAGTTGGGTGCCCCAGTCCGCCCACTCCGGCGGGCAGTTGTAGCAGATGGCCGTTTGCGCGGCTTGCGCCAGGTTGACCACGCCGCACAGCAGCAAAGCGGCCAGGGTTTTACTGATGCGGATCATCAAATGTCTCCTCGTAGGGCTGAGTACTTTCGCCTGGCCGGATATGACAAGGCAGGCAATGGGAAGCCGGTGCGGCGCCGGCGATCTGCGCCAGCAACTGATCGATCACGGTATAAGCCAGCGTCGCGATGGGTTGAACGACACTGCACAATGTCGGGTGTATCTGGGCGCCCAGGGCGATGCCGTCAAAGCCGATGACCGAGAGCTGCCGAGGTACGTTCCAGCCGTTACGTCGCAGTTGCGCAATCAGGCTGATTGCCAGCAAATCGTTGGAACAGACCAGCGCACTGAGCGCTTGCGGGCCATGTAGAAACGGCTCGATAGCGGCAAAGTCAGCCTGGGTATGGGCGGGCATTTCGATCACTGGCAAACGGTCGAGACCGGCCTCACGCATCGCATCGCAATAACCGGCGTAACGCAGGCGAGCGCGGTCGGACTGCAAGGCGGGCCCCGCGACCATGCCGATCCGCCAATGCCCCGCTTCCAGCAGATAACGGGTCGCCAGCGCCATGCCCGCGCGGTTATCCACGGACACGCTGCTGTGGTCAGGATTGCCGGGTTGGTGGTAGGCCAGTACAAAGGGCGTGTCTTCCCTGGCAAGGCTTTGCAGTACCCGGCTCCGATCGGCATCCGTGACCGTCAGGACCAGACCATCGACGCGCTGACGCAACAATTCCTCGACCACCGCGCTTTCACGTTCGCTGCTGTAGTCGGTGGTTGCCAGCAACAGGTTGTAACCGCGTAAGCGCGCAGCGCGCTCCATCGCCTGGAATTGCTCGGCGAACACCGGGTTGAGCAGATTGGGAACCACAACGCCAATCAGTTTGGTGGTTTGCAGACGGAGTTGGCGGCCGAGACGATTGGGCCGAAAACCCAGTTCACGCGCTGCGGCGAATACTTGTTCTCGAGTCGCGGGACGCACCACTTCAGGGGAGGCAAAGGCTCGCGCCGCAGTCGCCCGCGAAACACCGGCCAGTTGTGCAACCTCTTTCAAATCAGTCATTTTTGCTCGCTTGAGATCGATCTCATTGAGAGCGACATTACTCAAGGGACATGGCGTTTTCGCGATCAAAAAATGACAATTGGATGTCAGGCTCCCCTCGCCCACCTCGACTCCGTCCGAGGTCAGTGCTCAGGTGTCCATCAGTGCAGCCGGCAAGGCTGGAATCAGGAGCGGAGAATAACCTTCATCCGCTCTTCGGCCGCCGCCGAGCCGAAGATCTCGGCATAGCGCAACGTGGCGTTGGCGTGCTCGCGCATGATGGCTTCGGCACGCGCGCCCTGGCGGTTGACCAGCGCATCGAACACCGAATGGTGCTGCATGTGCGCATAGTTGAAACGCCGGTACTCGCGAACCATATCGTCACGGTCAACCGCCAGGGCGGTCACCGAGGCGAAAGGCAAATGGTCGTTGCGCGCCAGGGCGTCGGCGATGGCCGGGTTGTGGCTGCCTTCGACGATCACCTGGTGAAAACGCATGTTGAGATCGTGATAGAGCTCAAGGTCCTCGATGGTCACGAACCCTTTGTCGAACAGTTGATCACCTTGCGACAGGCACTGTTCAAGGCTCGCCCGGGCCTCGTCCGAAAGCCCCCGCTCGGCGGTCTGGCGTGCCGCCAGGCCTTCGAGCACGCCCCGCACTTCGACCGCACCGGCAATATCATCGGGATTGACGGAGCGCACCTGAAACCCGCGCCCGCCAAAACGCACCAACAGGCCTTCCTGCTCCAGCGTGCGGAACGCCATGCGCACCGGCATCCGCGAGACGCCGAAAAGCTCCGCCGTGGGATTTTCCATCAGCCGTTCGCCAGCCGCCAATTCGCCGGAGGCGATCATCTTGCGCAGCGCGACCAGCACCGTTTGACCGGGCTTACTCATCCAGGCAACTTCCAGAAAGGTGGGTTGCCATAGTAACGCAAGGTCTGGGCTGACTGCAGGGCGCTGTTTACGGATCGGGCTGCATACCGGCAAAGGCAGCGATGCCTTGCTTCAGCCTTGATACTCGGGATTTTCGATCAGCAAAGCCATGCCCTGCCCGCCGCCGACACACGCCGCCGCGATGCCATAACGCAGATTGCCCTCGCGCAACTGCCTGGCCAGGCTCAGCACCAAGCGCAAACCACTGGCGGCCAAGGGGTGGCCCAAGGCGATCGAGCCACCCCGTCGGTTGAGTCGGTCGCCATCCAGCCCCAGCACCTGGGCCACGGCCAGTACCTGGGCCGCCTGCGCCTCGTTGATTTCCAGCAAGTCGATATCGGCCAGGGCCAGCCCGCTGCGCTGCAGCAGCAACTGGATCGCCGGCGCTGGCCCTATGCCCATGAATTCCGGCGCCACACCTACCACGGTACTGGCCAGCAAATGGGCCAGCACCGGACGAAAAGCCCAAGACGCTCGCCCCACCAGCGCCGCCGCCGCGCCATCGACCAGCGCGCAACTGTTGCCGGCCGTTTGCACACCGCCATCATGCACCGAGCGCAAGCGGCTCAAGGCCGTCAGATCGGTAGGCCGCGGGTGACTGTCCCGCGTCACCCGCTCCACGCCCCGCGGCAACTGGATACTCCGTGCCTGATAGCCAGCCAGCTCAAAGCGTTCATTGCCCAGCGCCACCAGCTCAGGTGTAAACCAGCCGTCCGCCTGAGCCTGCAGCGCCAGTTGATGACTATCCAGCGCATAACGATCCACCACCTCACGACTCAGGCCATAGCGCTGGGCCAGGTTATCGGCGGTGGCAATCATATCCAGACCCGGCGCCGGGTCGTAGAGCGCTTCCCAGAGAAAGTCCTTGAACTCCACGGCGGCACCGAGGCGGAAACCGTCGCGGTGGACATAGGCGGCAATCGGATTGCGCGACATGGATTCAGCCGCCACGCACAGGGCCAACTGCACACCGTCGTCCAACTGCCTGGCGGCCTGGTGCAAGAGCTCGAAGCCGGTGGCGCAGATGCGCTGCACCGCCAGCGCCGGGATCCCTTGCGGCACGCCACTGTAAAGGCCGATATGGCGGGGCAGCAGGTAGGCATCGAAACTGGCCTGGGCCATGGAACCGGCGAGTACGCTGTCCACCGCTGTCGGATCGATAGCGGCGCGGGCCAGCACCTCGCGCCCGACCTTGATCCCCAGGTCGATCGGCGAGACCTGGGCCAAGGCCCCGCCGAGATCGACCCAGGGCGTGCGCAGGGCTTCGAAAATCGCCACATCGCGAAAACTCGAATACTGCCCCACGCTGTTCACGGTTGAGATCCGGCACGCAGGATGGAAGGCTCTTCGCCGCGATACAGCGCTTCGACCTTGGCGGCGCGCCACTGCAACACCGCACGCTGATTGATCGAGCCCTTGTCGGTGATTTCACCGCGATCGATGGAGGCCGGTTCATCGAGCAGCGCGATCCATTCCAGGCGGCTGGCATTACCGGTGGCATCGCGGTTGAGCCGTTGCAGCCAGTCGCTGAACCACAGGCGCACAGGCACGCTGGCCAGGACCTCGACATCGCTGGCCTGCGGACTCAAGGCGGCCAGACGTCGACACTCATACAAGCGCGGAAAGACCAGCGCCCCCAGGCACTCGCGATCCGGCGCGGCCACCACCAGGTCCTGGACATAGGGCGAACCTTCGAGCACCGCGCGATTGCGCAAGGGGCCGACACTGACAAAGACCCCGGAAGACAACTTGAAGTCCTCGGCAATCCGCCCGTCGAACATCAGGCCCAGTTCCGGGTCTCGCGGATCCGCGAGCTTGAGGGCATCGCCGGAACAGTAGAAGCCCTGCTCATCGAAGACTTCGGCGGTCTGCTGCGGCGCGCGCCAGTAACCCGGCATGATGTGCGGCCCGCGAAAACGCCCCTCCAACTTGCCATCCACCGGCACCAGGCGCACCTCACAACCAGGCGCCGGCAAGCCGATGTACCCGGCCATGGACAACGGCCCGGTGGTGAAGGTGCAGGACGGCGCCGCCTCGGTCATGCCAAGCCCGGCCATCATGCGAATACGTTCACCACAATGCGCTTCGGCAACCCGGTCCAGGCGGTCCCAGATCCGCTGGGACAATCCGGCGGCGGCGAAAAAGAACAGTTTCATGCGCGAGAAGAAACATTCGCGCAACTCAGCGTCCTGCTCCAGGGCGCTGACCAGTTCCTCCCAGCCCTTGGGCACGGTCAGGTAGGCGGTGGGCGACACGTCCTTGAGGTTGCGCAGTGTTTCGGCAAAGCCCTGGACGGTGGGCTTGCCGTCGTCCAGGTAAAAGGTCCCGCCGTTGTACAGCACGATACCGACATTGTGGCTGCCGCCGAAGGTGTGATTCCACGGCAGCCAGTCCACCAGCACCGGCGGTTCTTCGCCAAACACCGGGAAGGTCTGCAACAGCATCTGCTGGTTGGCGCAGAGCATGCGCTGGGTCGTGACCACCGCCTTGGGCAGCTTGGTGGAACCCGAGGTAAACAGAAACTTGGCGATGCTGTCGGGCCCGGTGGCGGCGAACGCCGCTTCGGCTTCGGCCGCGCCGGGTTGTTGCAGCAAGCTGGCAAAGCGGCTCTGTCGGCGCCCCGGCATCTCGCCACGGACGCTGATCAGTGGCGTCTCGACCGGTAACACGGCGTCTATCGCGCGCTGGAAGGCGGCGACATCACTGACGAACACCAACCCCGGCTGCAACAGATCGCAGACATGCCGCAGCTTGGCGAAATCCTGCGACAACAACGAATAGGCCGGAGAGATCGGGCAATAGGGAATACCGGCGTACATGGCCCCCAGCGCAATCTGCAGATGCTCGATGTCGTTACCCGAAAGGATCGCCAGCGGCCGCTCGGCCGAAAGACCATAACCCAGCAGGCCCTGGGCAATGGCGCGGACGCTGTCGAGCATCTCGGCGTAACTCACCCGCCGCCAGCCACCGCCATCCTGACGCGCCGCGATAAAGGTCTGTTGCGGACGTACCTCGGCCCAATGCACCAGGCGATCGAGCAAACGCCTGGGCAACTCGGCCAGGGGTTCGAGGGAGCGCATGGACAGGATGCCCTGCTCTTCGCTGACCTCGACCGCTGGATGGCCGATGGACACTTGGCGATAACGCGGCGTACTGGCCTCGGTCCGGGGCGCTGATCTGAATTCTGAACTCATGGGTTTGTCCTCCTCAGATCGGGTAGTGCCGAGGTCCGTTCTGCAACGTCACCCAGCGCAACTGGGTGAAATGCTCGATGGCCGCCCTGCCGCCAAAACTGCCGTAGCCGCTGGACTTGACCCCGCCGAAGGGCATCTGCGCCTCATCGTGCACGGTCGGGCCGTTGATATGACAGATACCCGATTCGACCCGCTGGGCCAAGGCCAGGGCGCGACCGGTGTCACGGCTGAAGATCGCCGCCGACAGGCCGAACTCGGAATCGTTGGCCAGGCGCAGCAGTTCTTCATCGCCATCACCACGCAGCACCACGGCCACCGGACCAAAAGACTCTTCGCGGTACAGGCGCATGGCATCGGTGACACCGTCAAGCAAGGTCGGCTGCAAGATGCTGCCCTCCAATTGACCGCCGGCGAGCAGCGTGGCGCCCTTGTCGAGGGCATCGTCGATCAACAACTTGATGCGCTCGCCGGCACTGGCGTCCACCAGGGAACCGAGTACGCAATCCCCGGCGTCGGGGTTGCCCGCCGGCAAGGTGGCGATCTTCGCCACCAACCGGGCGACAAAGGCATCGGCGACTTTGACATCGACGACCAGGCGCTCGGTGGACATGCAGATCTGCCCCTGGTTGAAGAAGGCGCCGAAGGCCGCGGCCTCCACCGCCGCGTCCAGGTCGGCATCCGCCAGCACCAGAAATGGCGCCTTGCCACCCAGCTCCAGCAACGCCGGCTTGAGATGACGCGCCGACAGTTCGCCGACGATGCACCCGACATGGGTCGATCCGGTGAAATTGACTCGCCGTACCGCCGGGTTGGCGATCAGCCGCTCGACAATCGCGGCGGCATCCCGCGGCGCGTTGCTGATGACGTTGACCACCCCATCACCGAGGCCGGCGTCCTGTAACACCTGGCCAATCAACCGATGCACCGCCGGGCTCAGTTCCGACGCCTTGAGCACCACCGTGTTGCCACAGGCCAATGGCATGGCAATGGCCCGGGTGGCGAGGATCACCGGGGCATTCCAGGGGGCGATGCCCAGTACCACGCCGCACGGTTGGCGCAGGGCCATGGCGAAGCTGCCGGGGACATCGGAGGGAATGACTTCGCCATTGATCTGGGTGGTCATGGACGCGGCTTCACGCAGCATATTGGCCGCCAGATGCACATTGAAGCCATACCAGTTGGCCATGGCGCCGGTCTCGCCGGCCGCCGCGATGAATTCCGCGCTGCGGGCCTGCAACTGCTCCGCCGCTCGTAACAGGCGGGTACGTCGTTCATTGGGAGCCAGGGCCGCCCAGCTCGGGAAGGCCGCCTTGGCCGCAGCCACGGCAGCGTCGGCATCTTCCAGGGTGGCGGCGGCAACCCGCGACACCACCTCACCGGTCACCGGATGACGCCGTTCGAAGGTTCGACCGTCTCGGGCGGGGCACGACTGGCCGCCGATCAGCAGGGGCACGTCCAGCATGGTGATTCCTCTTTATTGTCATTATCGGGAATACGTTCAAGCGGCATGGGCGCGGCGCACAACCGGATGCGCCGGCTGCGCGCCACGTGTTTCAGCGCTTATACGCCTGCAAGCCGGGCTTGATGCTCTTGTCGTCGAGAAACTGCTTCATGCCCTGCTCGCGGCCGCCCTCGGTATCCAGCAGGCGCGACTGATCGAGCTTGGCGTACAGGTAATCCTCGTTCTGCTCCCAGGTCAGTTCGCGGCAGCGCTTGAAACCGTGCTTGGCGGCCCGCAGGACCACCGGGTTTTTCTCCAGCAGGTTGCGCGCCAGCGCCACGGTGACTTCACGCAACTGCGCCAGCGGCACACTTTCGTTGACCAGCCCCATCTCGGCGGCTTTCTTCCCGCCAAAGGTCTTGCCGGTCATGATGTAGTACAACGACTGGCGATGCCCCACCGTATCGGCCATGGCTTTGCTCACCAGGTTGCCCGGCGGGATGCCCCAGTTGATTTCCGAGAGACCGAAGGTCGCCTCGTCGGCGCAGATCGCCAGGTCGCAGGCCACCAGCGGGCTGAAGCCACCACCGAAGCACCAGCCGTTGACCATCGCGATGGTCGGTTTGGTGTACATGCGCAGCAGCTTCCATTGCCATTGTGAGGCTTCGCGGCGGATTTTTTCCTGGAGGATCTCCGGGCCGGCATCCACTTCGCGAAAGTACTCCTTGAGATCCATGCCGGCGGTCCAGGCTTCACCGGCCCCCGTCAGCACCAGCACCCCGGCGGCAGGATCCTGCTCCAGGGTCTCCAGCACATCGACCATTTCCCGGTTCAGGGTCGGGCTCATGGCATTGCGTTTTTCTGGACGATTGAGAATCACCCAGGCAATGCCTTCCTCGATTTCGACCTTGACGGTAGTCCAGCGACCTTCGTAATTGCTCATGGCGGGCTCTCTTGTTCTGGGCTTGAAGATGAGTAAAAACTAAACCTGAAAATTAGTTATGTCAATTAACCATTAACAAAATTAACTTGATTGCTTTTAACCCTGAACATTGTGTGGTGCCTGGACATCTGCAAGAGATCATGGCTATCCCCGAGCAACCACGGCAAACTAGATAGTCTTCTTAACCTCCTGCCTGAGGATCCATCCCGCAATGGCCAAGTCTTCCAAGATTGCCGCCGCCCCCGAGCCCCCTGCCGAGAACGCCGAAACCCAAGCGCCACTGGACTCCGCCCTGGACGACCTGATCGGTTATGCCATGCGTCGGGCGCAGTTGAAGCTGTTCCAGAACCTGATCGAGCGACTCTCGGCCCACGATTTGCGGCCGGCGCAGTTCTCGGCCCTGGCGATCATCGACCAGACGCCCGGGCTGATGCAGGCCGACCTGGCCAAGGCACTGGCCATCGAACCGCCCCAGGTGGTGCCGCTGCTGAACAAACTGGAAAGCCGGGCGCTGGCGGTGCGGGTGCGCTGCAAGCCGGACAAGCGTTCCTACGGGATTTTTCTCAGCAAGGCCGGCGAGACCCTGCTCAAGGAGCTGAAACAGATCGCCACCGAGAGCGATCTGGATTCCACCTCCGCCCTCGACAGTCAGGAGCGCGAAGAACTGCTCAGGCTGCTGAAGAAGGTCTATCAGCAGTAGCCGCTGACGCCGGCACACCTGAGGCACACCCTGGAAACCGCGCCCTACGTCGACTCCAGCGGTTTACCGGCTTAGCGCAGGCAGGCATTCACCGGCGGCACCCGCTGGCGCCAGGGCCGGGCCTGCTCCAGCTGCGCGGCCAGGGCCAGCAAGGTCGCCTCCTCGCCAAAGCGCCCGGCGAAGTGCGCTCCCATGGGCAAGCCTTGCGCACTCCAATGCAATGGCACCGACATTGCCGGCTGCCCGCTGGCATTGAACAGCGCGGTAAACGGTGAGTAGCTGTGGAAGTGCTCGATCAATTCATCAAGGCTCAAGCTGGCGTCCCGCAGATCCAACTCACCAATCGGTACCGGCTCACGGGTCAGGGTCGGGCTGAGGATCAGATCGTAATCTTGCATGAACAGCGCCAATTGCCGGCCAAGGGCATGGATCCACTCGACCGCCGCCGCGTATTGCGCGCCGCTGACCCCACCCTTGTCGCGCAAAATGATGCGCGTACGGATCTCCAGCTCTTCAGGCTGTACAGGGGCACCACGCATCCTCCCCAACAAATCGACGTAGTTTTGCGTGCTGGCACCGATGATAGTGAACACCTGGTCGAGAAACTCGGGCAGCACCACCGGCAACCGAGCTGGCTCCACCCGGTGCCCCAGGGACTCACACAGGCTCGCGGCCTGATGCACCGCCGCCAGACTCTCCATGGAGGTCGGCCAGGGCCCGAGCTGATCCACCAGGGCGATGCGCAATGGCCGTGGCGCCTGCTCGAGGGCCGTCACATAAGGCCGTGCCTGCAACGGCGCGGCATAGGGCGCCCCCTGATCGATTCCGGCCGTGGCATCGAGCAACCCCGCGCTGTCACGCACCGACAAGGTGATGCAGTGGTTGGTCCCCATGCCCGCCCAGCCCTCGCCGATCAGCGGTCCGGAGGGCAGCAAGCCACGGCTGGGCTTGAGCCCGAAGACCCCGCAACAGGACGCCGGCACGCGCAACGAGCCGCCGCCGTCATTGCCATGGGCAAAAGGCACCACCCGTGCCGCCACCAACGCCGCCGCCCCGCCGCTGGAGCCGCCGGCGCTGTGTCGGGTACTCCACGGGTTGCGAGTCGCGCCGAAGCGCGTCGACTCGGTGGAATAGGAGGTACCGAACTCCGGTGCCGTGCTGGTGCCGACAATCAGGCAACCGGCGTGGCGCAGGCGGGTCACCACCTCAGACTCGAAATCGGCACGCGCCGCGCCCAGGGCCAGCGAACCATTGGTCATCGCCGCTCCCCGTACCGGTGCGAACAGGTCCTTGATCAAGGTTGGTACACCGGCAAACAGCCCCTCCCGCCCCCCGGGCTCGAGCGCCGCTTCGCGGGCCTGCTCGTAGAGCCGCTCTGCCACCGCATTGAGCTGGGGCTCGACCCTCTCCAGACGTTCGATCACCGCATCGAGCAGTTCCACCGGCTGCACGTCGCCGCACCTGACCAACGCGGCCAGGCCGCTGGCGTCTTCTTTGTCCAACAGTTGCTGGATATCTTGCATGCTTGATACTCCGACTCTATTTCAAGGACGATGGGGTGGATACGGCGGCGGCATTCGAGCGCTGACACGCCCACGCGGCAATCCCCCAAAGGAACGCGGCAGAGACACTGGCAAGCGCCAGCCATGCGATGGAATGGCGCAAGTCACCGGTAAACACACCCAGGGCAGCCACCACCAGGGGGCTGACGAACTGACCGAAATACAGACAGGCGGTGAAGCCACCCAGCCCCCGGCCACGGGTGCGAGCGCTCAGGGCCTCCATCACCGGCGCCATGACATTGGGCACCAGTAGCCCTGCGCCCAAGCCATGGATCAACACCGCCAACAGCACCTGCTCATAGCTTTGCCCGCGCATCAGCAGCCACAATCCGATCCCCAGCAACAGCAGCAATAACCCGTTGGTACCCGCGATCCCCAGACGCCGACGCAACAGTGGCCACGCCACAGAGCCGACCAGGGTCGCCAGCAGGCTCAGACCGGCGGACAAACCAATCAGGGTGCTCGACGTTACGCCGAGACCGACCAGCAAAATGGGGGTTTGTACCGGCACCACAAAGCACAAAACCATACCGCCGAGGATCAGCAGATAACCCACAACCAGCGGCAGGACCGCCACCCGTTCCGCTCCTTGTGCCTCAACGGACGGCTGAGCATGAACCGGTTCCCAGAGCACCTTGAGCATGGCGGGTACCAAGAGCAGCGGCAGTAGATAAAGAAGGAACGGCAAGCGCCAGGAATGCTCGCCCAAAGCGCCACCCAGGACGTAGAACAGCGCGCCGACCAGGCCGATGGTGACCACCTGGCGATTGATGTAGAGCAGGCGCTCCTCCCCCTGCCAATAGTCGGCGATCAGGGCCGCGCAACAGGTCATCACCGCGGCCTCGGCCACCCCAAACAGCAGGCGTACAGCAACAATCGAGAGCAGATCCCCGAGCAACGCCGGCAGCGCGCCGAGCAAGGCGTAGAGCACGGTGGCGAACACCAGCAGCGCCTTGCGCCCGACCCGATCGGCGAGCCAGCCGGCCAGGGGCGCGCACACGGCAATCGCCAGCGCCGGCCCGGTCACCGCCAACGGCAGCAGCACACCGGCCTGGGGATTGAGCGGAGCGAACTCGGCCCCCAGTTTGGGCAGGATCGGCGCGACCATCGCCGCGCCCATGATGGTCAGGCTACTGCCCAGCATCAGCACCAGCCCTTCACGGCCCCCCTTGGCCCGACGCGTGACAGGCGTCGGCAGAGTCGAAGCAGAATGCACATCGGTCATGATCCGGCCCTCAGAAGCTTTGGGAAACGCGCAAGGCGACGGTGTAGCCTTCGGCGCGGTTGCTCGCGCCCTGCTCTTTGTAAACGTGCAGCCAGAACGGCGGCAGTCCCGGCTTGAAGTAACTGAGCGCCGGCCCCACTGCCAGCACCCGGGCACGATTGCCGCGGGTCAAGCCCGGGGCATCGTCATCGGTGAACTGGCGGTAGTAATACCCGCCGATGCCGACTGTCCAGGGGCCGAAGTGTTGACCCACGGCGAACTCATGACGGTACTCCACGCCGTTCTTGTAGTGGGTGGCCGGGTTGCGCGTGTTGACGTCCAGCTCAAAGCTCGACGACACCTCGAAGCCGCTGTCGCTGATGTAGGTGCCGTTGACGATGGGGGAAAACGTCCAGTGATTGAGCCCTGGAGAAACCAGTCGGTTCTTGTCGTAGTCGCCAGTGGGAGTCTGGATCTGCAGCTGAGTGTTGATGAACAGGTTGGGCGACAGGTTCCATTGCAGAATCAGAGGCAGCAACTGCACATCGGCCATACGGAACGGATCGGCCGCCAGCTTCAATGGGCCGCCCGGTGTTGGCACCTCCAGAGAGGCATCCATCTTGAAGAAAGGCACCACCGCGCCAAAGCCGTATTTGGCACCCAACACGCTATAGTCCGTCATGCGCATATAGGCCAGGCCGAGGGACAGCACGTCGAGGGAGAACTTGTTGTCCACCGAGCGCCCCTGGCTGTCTTTCTGCACATGGGCCGAATAAAAGGCGGTGCGCAGGCCCAGGGTACCGAACGGCGTGGCCGGCGGCATCATCCCCGCCCCGAAGTCATAGACCCCCACGGCGGTGGTCGGTGCACCGTTTTCAGTCGCCTGCGCGGTGGCGCACAAACCGAACAGCGCCGAAGTGAGCAAGGTGACGCGGCGAATGCTTGAATTATTCTTGTGGTGATTCATCGAATGCCCCTCCCAATCAAATGGTGTGGGCCATCCTAGTAACGGTCCCGGGAAGCGGGTTATCCGTTTTCAGCACAGTTGATGGCGACGCAAGGTCTGCGATGGCGTCTCGCCGAACAGCGTCCGGTAATCGCTGGCAAAGCGACTCAGGTGCCAGAAGCCCCAACGTGCCGCCACCTCTTGCACCCCGTGCTCATAGGGGCGGTCACCCAGCTCGCGGCGCACCGCGTTGAGGCGCAGTGCCCGCAAGTAGGCCACGGGATTGATACCCAGGGTTTCCTGGAAACAGTACTGGAGTTTGCGCCGGCTGGCGCCGATGTGATTGCACAGGTCGAGGATCGACAGGGGCGCGTCCAGATGTCCCAGCGCATATTCCCGGGCACGATCGACCATGCGCTTGCGCGCCGTCGGATTGAGGGGTGGCGCCTGGTCCGGGGCCACCAGTTCCAGCAACCGCACCATCACCGCGTCGCGGATCCCATGACGAATCGCCTCATAACCCAGCAGGTTGTCGCGCCCCTGATCAGCACACGCCAACTCATCGAACAGCAGCGTCAGCTCGGCTTGCACCGAGGAAGTGCCCAAACGGTAACAACTGGGAAGATCGGTAATTCGAAACCTGCTGTCCTGGCGCTCCAGGACATGCTCCAGGGCCTGGATTTCAACCGCCACGCCCAACAGGTCCAGATGTTCGGGGATGCGCAGGTCAGGCAAATGCTCACCATGAGCCACCAGCAAGCTCTGCTCATGGATCGGATGCCCAGCACAAAACACCGGACCCTGTGAGCTCAGTGGCACGCTGAAGGTGATGGCCCCCGCCCAGGCGCTACCACTCTTGAGCATGGACTGATTGGTGCGGTCGCGCACCAGCTGCATCCAGCCGGCGCGGAATTCGATCAACTCGCCCTCGAAGCGCCCTGGCGTCATTTGGTCGTAACGCACCTGCCAGCCACCCATGTTACGCGCATGCTGATCGATATCATGGGTGTGATATCGCTGAATCGCTGAAGGCATGCTCGAAGTTGCCGTGGTGATTTCCACGGCTGAATTATTATTGTTCATGGACGGTTCCCGTTGAGCACACAAGGCTTACAGGCAGTTGCTCAGGCAAGTTCCATTCCGCGACATCGACCACTGGCGCTATTGTGCCGAAAATGGCTAATGACGACGCTGCAGTACCACTACCTCACGCCTGGGCATCCATCTCCGCCCAAACCGCCTCAGCCAGATGGAAGGTGGCGTTGGCCGCGGGAATGCCGCAATAGATCGCGCTCTGCATCAACACCTCCTTGATCTCGTCGCGGCTCACGCCGTTGTTTTTCGCCGCGCGCAAGTGCAGGCGCAGCTCCCCTTCGCGGTTCATGCCGATCAGCATGGCGATGGTGATCAGGCTGCGGGTGTGCCGTGGCAACCCGGGGCGGGTCCAGATATCGCCCCAGGCATGTCGGGTAATCATCTCCTGGAACTCGCCATTGAACGGCGTCAGATGTTCCAGACTACGATCCACATGGGCATCGCCGAGCACTTCGCGGCGCACTTTCATGCCGGCTTCATAACGTTGCTGTTCGTCCATTGCAGGATCCTTTTCTAAGGTTTGAAAGCGCGATGTTCGGCCAGCGCGCGTTGGACCCAGCGCTGTGACTGCCCCAGGTAATGAGCCGGGTCCAGCAGGCGGTCCAGCGCCTCGGCGGACAGTTGCGCGGTCACTTGCGGTTCGGCGCCGAGCACCTGGCGCAAGTGCTCGCTCTGCTCCACCGCACGGCGGCAGCATTGTTCGATCAGATGATGCGCCGCATCGCGGCCGATACGCTGGGACAAGGCAATGCTCACGGCTTCCGCCAGCACCAGCCCTTTGGTCAACTCCAGATTCTGCAGCATGCGCCCGGCGTCGACTTCCAACCCTGGCACCACCTGCAAGGCCTGTTGCAGCGAGCCGGACACCAGGCAACAGAGCTCCGGCAGGGTTTCCCATTCGGCATGCCACAGGCCGAGGCTGCGCTCATGTTCCTGCGGCATTGCGCTGAACATCGTCGCCACCAGCCCGGGGGCCCGGGTCGCCGCACCGATCATGACTGCCGCGGCGACCGGATTGCGCTTGTGCGGCATGGTCGAGGAGCCGCCCTTGCCCGGCGCGGCCGGCTCGAACACCTCACCCGCCTCAGTCTGCATCAGCAAACTGAGATCGCGTCCGACTTTGCCCAGGCTGCCGGCGATCAGCCCCAGCAGGCTGGCGAATTCCACCAGGCGATCACGCTGGGTATGCCAAGGCTGCTCAGGCAGGTGCAGACTCAACTCATCGGCCAGGGCTTCGGCCACCGTAAAAGCCTGGTCGCCCAAGGCCGCCAGGCTGCCGGAAGCCCCACCGAATTGCAGGCACAGCAAACGCGGTTTGACTTCAGCGAGACGCTGGCGATGGCGAGTGATAGCGCCCAGCCAACCGGCGATCTTCATGCCCAGGGTCACGGGTGTCGCCTGTTGCAGCCAGGTACGCCCGGCCAGCGGGGTGTTCGCGTGGCGCGCGGCCTGCTCGGCGAGCGCATCGGCCAAACGCTCCAGATCACCTTCCAACAGCGCAATGGCTGAACGCAGTTGCAGCACCAGGCCACTGTCCATCACATCCTGACTGGTGGCCCCCATATGCACGTAGCGCTCAGCGGTCGGGTTGGCCACGGCAATCTTCCTGCCCAACGCCTTGACCAGCGGAATCGCCGAATTGCCGGCATTACCGATGGCCACGGCCAACGCGTCGACATCGAACAGCTGCGCGCTACAGGCCGCTTCGATATCACCAACGACCTCCTGGGGTATCAACCCGGTGCTGGCTTGCGCGCGCGCCAGGGCGGCTTCGAAATCGAGCATGCCTTGCAACCGGCCTTGATCGGAAAAAATCGCCCGCATCGCCGGCTGGGTGAAATAGGCATCGAAAAGTTGATTCGTCGGTCTGTTCAAACCACAGCTCCAGGATTCATGAAAAACAGTGAGGCGCTCTCAGGTCGCGTCTGCATGGCTGACCAGCCCCTTGATCACCACCGCGAGGGTCGCCAAGGCCGCCGGCACTACCAGCGCGGTCAGCACCTGTTCGAAGTTCCAACCCAGGCCCAATAACGTCGCCCCGGCCCAGGCCCCGAGGATCGCACCAAAACGACCGATACCGAGCATCCACGACACGCCGGTGGCGCGACCCTGGGTGGGGTAAAAACGCGCGGCCAGCGATGGCATCGCCGATTGCGCGCCGTTGATGCACATGCCGGCCAACAGCACCAAGGCGGCCAATACACTGACATGGCCCAGGCTCTGCCCCACCAGCCAGGCGAAGACGCCGGCCAACAAGTAAGCAATGCCAATGACCTTGTGCGGGTTGAATTTATCCATCGCCCAGCCCACACCCACCGCACTGAGCACACCGCCGAATTGGAACAGCGCGCCGATAAAGGCCGACTGCTCCATGCTCGCGCCGCTGTCACGCATCAGGGTCGGCAACCAACTGGTCAACAGGTAGACGATCACCAAACCCATGAAATAGGTCAGCCACAGCAGCAAGGTACCGGCGCTATAAGCCCCGGAGAAAATCACCTTCAGCACGTTGCGGCTCTGCACCACCGTCTGTTCCGGCACGCTGAAGCCGGTGGCCGCCGCGACCTCCAGCGGCGCAATCGGCGCCAGCACCTGGCGAATCCGCTCCACGCCACGATTGCGCACCACCAGGAAGCGTGCCGACTCCGGTAACCGGAACAACAGCACCACGGCCAGCACCAGGGGCAGGATCCCGCCGAGCATCAGCAGGCTGTGCCAACCCAGCAGCGGAATCAGCTTCGCCGAGACGAACCCACCACAGGCCATGCCCAGATTGAAACCGCAGAACATGCTGGTCACCAGCAACGACTTGAGCCGCTCGGGGGTGTATTCGGAGAGCAGCGTGGTGGCATTGGGCATTGCCGCCCCCAGGCCCAGGCCGGTCAACAGACGCAGGGCCAGGAGTTGGTCGATATTGCTGCTGTAGGCCGACAGTAGACTGAACACGCCAAACAGAAACACCGCCACCACCAGCACCCCCTTGCGCCCGAAACGGTCGGCCAGGGGGCCGGAACCCAGGGCACCGAAGACCATGCCGATCAGCGCGGCACTCATCACCGGCCCCAGGCTGGCGCGATCGATGCCCCAGTCCTGGCTCAAGGCCGGGGCGATAAAGCCCATGGCCGCGGTGTCCAGGCCGTCGAGAAAGACGATCAGGAAACACAGGAGCACCACCCGCCATTGATAGCTGGACAGTGGCTTGGTGTTGATCAACAACTGAACATCAAGCGTGCCCGCCACAGGCACAGGGGCTAATAACGACATACAGACATTTCCTTCTTCTTATTATTATCGGGTCGCTTGCATCGGCAAGCGCCCTGCAACTGCACGCAAGCCACAACCTTAGAAGTCGAAGAACACCGTTTCCGCCTCGCCTTGGACATGAATGTCGAAACGATAGGCCAGCTTGCCGTCGACCGTGCAACGCCTGGCAATCAGGGTTTCACGGCGTTGCGGCTGTTCGATCAGATTCAATACCGGATCGAGCGCATTGGCCTGGGCCTCGTCGTCGAAGTACAGGCGGGTCTGCAAGTGGATATTGATGCCCCGGGCAAACAGCGAAACGTTGATATGGGCCGCCATGGGTACCCCCGCGGCGTTGTTCAACGTGCCGGGCTTGATGGTGTTCAGCGTCCACTCGCCGACATCCGTGGTCGCGGTGCGGCCAAAGCTGTTGAAGGGCTTTTCCAGGTTGTAATCGCTGTCATAGACGCCTTCGTGGTTGGCCTGCCAGAACTCCAGGAACGAATCGCGAATCAGATGGCCATTGCCGTCGTAGACGTGCCCCATCAGCAGAATATGCTCGCCCGGCGCACCGGGTTTGGCCATCTCGTTCCAGATTTCCTGCTCGCGGGGCGGGTTGCCGGCAGCCTCCAGCGCCAGGCCGATATGCACATAAGGCCCGGCGGTTTGCGAAGGGGTTTCAGGCAGAAGTTGAACGGGCATGTGCGTGCCTCCTCAGCGGTTTTCGAAGTGGGTCTTGCGCTGGCCGCGCAGAACGATATCAAAGCGATAAGCCAGGCAATCCATGGGATTGGCCAGGCTCATATCGAGCCTGGCGATCAGGCTCTGCACCGCTTCCGGATTGGCGATCGACTTGACGATCGGGCACATGGGGATAAGCGGATCGCCTTCGAAATACAGCTGGGTGATCAAGCGCGTGGCAATCGACGGGCCGCTGATGGAGAAGTGGATATGCGCCGGACGCCAGTCGTTGGGACCGTTGCGCCACGGGTACGGACCGGGTTTGACCGTGCGGAAACTGTAATGACCGTCACGGTCGGTCAGGGCCCGGCCAACGCCACCGAAATTCGGGTCGATGGGCGCCAGGTAGCTGTCTTTCTTGTGTCGGTAGCGACCACCGGCATTGGCTTGCCACATCTCCACCAGGGTATGCGGGACCGGCTTGCCGTATTGGTCACAGACGCGACCGGCGACGATGATGCGCTCGCCGATGGGCAGGCCGCCCTGGTTGAAGTTCAACAGCAGATCATTATCGTGCACGCCCATCTTCAAATGGGAGAAATCCGGGCCGCTGGTTTCCGACAGGGACTGGGGAATGCTCACCAGGGCCTGGCGCGGGGAACGCAGGATCGAGGTCTTGTAGTCAGGCGTCAGGGCTTTGGGGTGCCAATTGCGGTCACGAATGACGAAGCGGCTGTTGTCCGCATCAGACATGTCGGGCTCCTTATTGTTAGAGGTAAGAGCTGCTTGGATAGCAGTCTGTCCCTCAGTCTCCTTTGATAGTGCCCCCGCCAAAACTGAAAAAACCAACTTCATCCATATCCAAATGGTTATGGATAATGATCCTCGCCATATTCCAGCCCTACTTCGCGCAACACCTCCACACGCCGCCTTCGAGATCTGGCATCCGCTAACGCTGGATGCGGAATTGTTTCGGTGACTGCCCCGTGCCGCGCTTGAAAAAGCGCGAGAAGTAGGCCGGTTCGGAAAAGCCCAGGCTGTCCGACACCTGGTTTATGGTCATGGCGGTGTAGACCAGATCGCGCTTGGCTTCCAGCAGCAGCCGCTGGTTGATCATCTGCAATGCCGATTGCCCGCAGAGGCGTCGGCACAAGGCATTGAGGTGAGCCGTGCTGATCCCCAGCGTCGCCGCATAGTGCTCGATGGGTAGATGCTCGCGAAAGCGCAGTTCCAGTGTCCGGGTGAACATCTGCAAATGCTCGCGGCCCCGTTCAAGCGGCAAGGCGTCCGGCGGCGTGCGCTCCAGACTGCGGCGACTGAGCCAGATGGACAGCACCGTGATCAACGATTGCAGCATGGGATCACGGCCGGGCTGGTGTTCACCGTATTCCCGGGTGACGGCTGAAAACAGCGTGTCCAGATACGAATGCGCGGAGCCGATCGGGTAACAGGCCGCCGTGGTCAATACCGGACTGTTGAGCGAAGCGCCGAGTTGTTCGGCCAGGGGCTGTGCCAGGCTGAGTACGTGGCCTTGGATATCCTCGGAGAACTTGAAGGTGTGCACACACAGCGCCGGCACGACTTGCAGCGCAGCGGAATCGATGTGGTGGATCTCGTCTTCGACCTTCAGTGTCGCCTGCCCTGCCTGCACGTAGAGCAACTGCACCAGGTCGCTGTGCCGGTGGGGTTTGATTTCCCAGCCATGCAGTTTGCTGCGCTCGGGGATCGACTCGCAATGGATCAAGTCAGGGGTCGGCCAGGCGCCGGTCTCGCCGTAGAGCTTGAACACCGGAACAGGCACAGCGGATGATTTCGACATCTACCTCCCCTCCACAACGATCCACGAAAAGTCCATGGAATGCATCGGATATTGCCTTCATATCCGCACTTTAGCCACTAAAAATACAGGAGACAAAAACAACAGTGCCCGGCAAGGCCCAACGCCTTCAGCGGTACCAGACAGGACTACCCTCCATGAAAACCCAAGTCGCTATCATCGGCTGCGGCCCCTCTGGCCTTTTGCTCGGTCAACTGCTGCATCGTGCCGGCATCGACAACGTCATCGTCGAACGCAAGAATCCCGAATACATCCTCTCGCGAATTCGCGCCGGCGTGCTGGAACAAGGCATGGTCGATCTGTTGCGCGAAGCCGGTGTCAGCGCGCGCATGGATGCCGAAGGCCTGGTGCATGACGGCTTCGAACTGGCCTTCGACGGACGCTGTGAACGCATCGACCTCAAGGCACTGACCGAGGGCAGAACGGTCATGGTCTACGGTCAGACCGAAGTCACCCGTGACTTGATGGACGCACGCGCCGCCGTGGGCGCAACGACTCTTTACGAGGCCGAGAATGTGCAGCCCCACGGCATGCAGAGCGACAATCCTTACGTGACCTTCGAACATCACGGCGAGACCGTGCGCCTGGACTGCGATTACATTGCCGGCTGCGACGGCTTTCACGGTGTATCCCGACAATCGATACCGGCAGAGACGCTGAAGATTTTTGAACGGGTCTACCCCTTTGGCTGGTTGGGAATCCTGGCCGACACCCCGCCGGTCAGCCATGAACTGATCTACTCCAACCATGAGCGAGGCTTCGCCTTGTGCAGCATGCGCTCGCCGATGCGCACCCGTTATTACGTGCAAGTGGGCGCCGAGGAAAAGGTCGAGGACTGGTCGGACGAACGTTTCTGGGAAGAGCTCAAGCGCCGTTTGCCAAGCGCTATCGCCGAGCAATTGGTCACGGGCCCCTCGATTGAAAAGAGCATCGCGCCGTTGCGCAGCTTTGTCGTCGAGCCCATGCAATATGGTCGACTGTTCCTGCTCGGCGATGCGGCCCATATCGTTCCGCCCACCGGCGCCAAAGGCTTGAACCTGGCGGCGAGCGATGTCAGCACGCTGTACCGGATCCTGCTCAAGGTTTATCGCGAGGGTCGCACCGACTTGCTGGAGAAATACTCGCAAATCTGCCTACGTCGGGTCTGGAAAGCCGAACGCTTCTCCTGGTGGATGACCTCGATCCTCCACCGTTTTCCTGATACCGATACCTTCAGCCAGCGTATCCAGAAGAGCGAACTCGATTACTTCACAGGCTCGGCCGCCGGACGCAAGACGATTGCGGAAAACTATGTCGGGCTGCCCTATGAAGCCATCGAGTAGCGCCAGCGCCTGGGCACCCGGATCAACAGCCCGCTGCGGATTGAGCCACTCCAGGTGCTGCTGACTCGGGTTCTGGCGTAATCGCACGAGCGACATTCCAAACCACGATGGCAGCAACAATGTCAAAAATGGCCAGTACCACGAACAATGGGCTGTAGCCGATTCTTGTCACTAAAACGCCGAACACCAGTGTGAAGGCCGCGGCGCCCAGGTATCCGAACATACCGCCCATGCCCGTCGCCGTGGCCACCTCGTTTTTGCCGAAAGAGTCCGAAGTAATGGCATACAGCGCCCCCGACAAGGTCTGGTGGGCGAAGCCGCCTACACACAGCAACGCAATGGCCGTGTAAGGGCTGTCTACCAGGCCAATGCAGGCCGGACCGATCATGCAGGTACAGCCAAACAGCAACACCAGCTTGCGCGACGTAAACAGCGACACCTTGCAGTAGCGATGAAACAACGGGCTCAGGTAGCCCCCCAGCACACAGCCAATATCGGCTGCCAGGAAGGGCAGCCAGGCGAACATGGCGATCTCCTTGATGTTCATGTGCCGCTCGGTCATCAAGTACAAGGGGATCCAGGCATTGAACGTCTGCCAGGCGGGTTCCGAGAGAATTCGGGCCGAGGCAATCGCGTAGAAATTACGACTGGTGATGATCTTCTTCCAACTGCCTTTTTCCGGGGCGGCATCTTTGAAGTGAGATTCCTGGCCGGCCAGAATGTAATCACGCTCGGCGTCGTTCATATGGAGCTGATCACGCGGGTGCTTGTACAACAAAAGCCAGAGCCCGCTCCAGACGATACCCAGCCCACCGACGATCAGAAATGCCAATTGCCAGCCGCTTTGCAAAATGGCCCACACCACCAGCGGCGGCGCGAGCAGAGCCCCCACGGATGAGCCGATATTGAACCAGCCAATGGCGACCGAGCGTTCTTTGGCTGGAAACCATTCGGTGGTGGCCTTCACCCCGGCAGGCAGACCCGCAGCCTCGGTCAGTCCAAGCACGCCGCGTACAAATGCCAGACTTTGCCAGCCCGTAGCCAGTGCCGCCGAGGCACAGGCCGCCGACCAGGCTATGGCGAAAATGGCAAAGCCCATTTTGGTGCCAATGGCATCGATGATGTACCCGGCCACGGGCTGCATCAGCGCATAGCTGATTTGCCACGCGACCACGATGTGCGAGTACTGCTCGGTGGAAATACTCAACTCGCTCATCAGCGTTGGCGCGGCCACTGACAAGGTGTTGCGGGCTAGATAGTTGACGATCAGACCTGCTGTCACCAGCCCGACCATCCACCAACGGATGCCTTTGATTTTCATCCCTTCACCTTAATTATTTTTAGATTGGAGGTGTACATGCTCCGCGCCTGGCGGCAGGAGTTGTCCTTACTCTTAGGAAGCAAAATCGTCATACGTCATCGTACAACAAATCATTTTATAGCCAGTTCATCTCCGTGCTGTCAATCGGAAAAACAACCGCCTCTATTACAGACCTTACCCGTCCCTATTCAGGCTCCTTAAATACGGCTCTACCCGGTATCGCCATCGCTTGCTTTTCGGTCTATTGACAATAGCGCAGGGATATTTTAATAATCGAAATATGTTGTACGACAACGTATGTCAAAGATAAAAATAAAAAAGGAGATATTGATGACGCTTCCCTCCCATTACGCCCCTTTCCTCTCGCTGGCATCCAAAGGGCCGTTCGCTCCAAATCACGCGCACCTCCTTGAAAGCGATTTCATGAACCACCTAGCACGCTAGTCAGACACGACTCGACTCCCGTTCAAGTCGCCATGGTGGCCCCATACCGTTTTCCGCTCACAGAAGGCCATTCATGGCGCATGCGGAATGCGTTCGCTTAACAAGGAGCACAACAATAATGACAATCCGTCCTACTCGACTCACCACTACGCTCGCGGCGACAGGCTTGATCCTTGCCCTCCCGCAGACGTGTAGCGCAGAAGGCTTTCTCGACGATTCCCAAGCCGGCCTGAATCTGCGCAACGCTTACTTCAACCGAAACTTCACCAATCCGGCTCATAAGCAGAGCACCGCCGCAGAATGGACACAGAGCTTCATTCTTGATGCGCGCTCAGGCTTCACGCCCGGGACGGTCGGTTTCGGGATGGACGTTCTGGGCCTGTATTCGGTCAAGCTGGACGGGGGAAGAGGTACCGGCGGTACACAGTTGTTGCCACTGGACAACGACGGTGAGCCTGCCAGTAACTTCGGTCGACTGGGCGTGGCCGCGAAGGCGAAGATTTCCAGGACGGAGCTGAAGATCGGCGAATGGATGCCGGTGTTGCCGATCCTGCGCTCGGACGACGGTCGTTCGCTGCCGCAGACCTTTCGCGGCGGCCAGATCACCTCGAAGGAAATCGATGGCCTGACCCTTTACGGGGGGCAGTTCCAGGACAACAGCCCACGCAACGACTCGAGCATGACCGCCATGTCCATGAACGGTAAGCCGGGCATCACCTCCGACCGCTTCAACTTCCAGGGTGGCGAATACAGCTTCAACGACCAGCGCACCCTGATCGGCGTGTGGAATGCCCAGCTCAAGGACATCTACAGCCAGCAGTACATCAATCTGGTGCACAGCCAACCGCTGGGCGACTGGACCCTGGGCGCCAACCTCGGTTTCTTCTACGGCAAGGACGACGGCAGCGCCCGGGCCGGCGAACTGGAGAACAAGACCTGGTCCGGGATGTTCTCGGCCCGGTACGGCGGCAACACCTTCTATCTCGGCTTGCAGAAGCTCACCGGTGACAGCGCCTGGATGCGGGTCAACGGTACCAGCGGCGGTACCCTGGCCAACGACAGCTACAACAACAGTTACGACAACGCCCGGGAGAAATCCTGGCAGTTGCGCCATGACTACAACTTCGTCGCGCTCGGGATACCCGGCCTGACACTGATGAACCGCTATATCAGCGGGGACAATGTCCACGCCGGAGGCCGGGACGATGGCAAAGAGTGGGGACGGGAATCGGAGCTGGCCTACACCATACAAAGCGGAACACTCAAGAATCTCAACGTGAGATGGCGTAACTCGAGCATTCGCAGCAACTTTAATATCAATGGTTTCGATGAAAATCGCCTTTTCATCAGCTACCCGATCTCCCTGCTCTAAAACCGCAGATGCTGAAGCCTTGGCCGCGGACCTGGTGCGGCCGAGGCCATCTTGCCTGCAACCCGCGTTGACAGCCTTGAAAGTGGCTGCCGACAATCAAACACTTTGTACGACAACCCACAATGCAACCATGAATACCTGAGAGTGACCCACCAATGACGACCGAAACGACGGCGCATCAACCCTTTAATCGCCTTCTGTTGACAGGTGCCGCAGGCGGACTCGGCAAGGTACTTCGCCAGCGCCTGCGCCCGTTCACCAGGATTCTGCGCCTCTCCGACATTACTGAAATGGCACCCGCGCTGGACAAGAGTGAAGAGCTTCAGCTCTGTGACCTTGCCGACAAACACGCCGTTGACCAATTGGTCGAAGGCGTGGATGCCATCCTGCATTTTGGCGGCGTTTCGGTGGAGCGCCCCTTCGAAGACATACTCGGCGCCAACATCTGCGGCGTATTCCACATCTATGAAGCAGCACGTCGCCACAATGTAAAACGAGTGATTTTCGCCAGCTCCAATCATGTGATCGGTTTCCACAAACAGGGCCATCGACTGGATGCACACTCCCCGCGTCGCCCCGACAGCTACTACGGTTTGTCCAAGTCGTACGGCGAAGACATGGCCAGCTTCTATTTCGATCGCTACGGCATTGAGACCGTCAGCATCCGTATCGGCTCTTCGTTCAGCGAACCGCAAAACCGCAGAATGATGAGCACCTGGTTAAGTTACGGTGACCTGACCCAATTGATCGAGTGCGCGCTGTATGCACCGAACGTAGGTCATACAGTGGTCTATGGCGTCTCGGACAACCAGAACCTGTGGTGGGACAATTGCCATGCCGCGCATCTGAATTTCAAAGCCCGGGACAGCTCCGAGCCATTCCGCAGCCAGGTCGAGGCTCAACCGATGCCGCCGGCAGATGACCCCAGCCTGGTCTACCAGGGTGGTGCCTTTGTGACGTCAGGCCCCTTCGGCGATGACTGAGGCCGTTTTTTTCCGAAGAGGCCTTGAACAAAAAACGACAGGTGCTACGTCAAAGGATGGTTGGAAAATGTGATTTAACCACTGCCAATTCACTCTTTGCTCGATTTGGGTATCGCTATACGGCTACTGGTCTTGACCTCGCGTAAAGCCAGACTGGACTGGATGGACGCAATACCCACCTGACGCCTGAGCACCTGCTCGATGAAGTCACTGTAGCTATCAAGATCCTCCGCCAACACTTGCAACACATAATCGGCATCGCCGGTGATCTTGTGACAGGACAACACCTCAGGCAATTGCGCAATCACCGCCTCGAAGGCGTCCGGTGCATGATCGGCATGGGTGGAAAAACGAATGTGCACGAACGCCATGATATCCAGCCCGAGCATTCGCCGATCAAGGTTGGCCTGATACCCCTTGATGACCCCGGCCTCCTCCATTCTCTTGCGCCGCCGCCAGCAAGGCGTAAGGCTCAATGACAGCCGCTCACTGAGTTCAGAGTTGGAAATACTGGCGTCCTCCTGCAACAACTCAAGAATCGCCAGGTCGGTCTCATCGAGACTGATGCGCTTGGATATTTTTTTCTGCATGACGCCATTCCTGAGTAGAAACGCCCGAAAAATCTAGAAAACCACGAAAACAAAGCAAAGAAATCGCATCCCAGCCGGAACAGAATATTTGCACTGGCTTAGATTAACGGATGCGCAGAATGTTTACAGTTTTCAGTGATTCCCACCGTTTGCACCACGGCACCGAATTGAAAGACGGCGTGCTCAAGCCGTCGTTCGAACAGCCCAGTCGGGCCGATACCGTCCATAACCGCGTCAAGCAGGTAGGCCTTGGGCAGATCATCGAACCGCGTGCATTTGACCGCACGTGCTACGTCAACGCGCACAGCGAGCGCTATGTCAGCTTTCTGGAAAGTGCCTGGACAGAATGGTGTGCGACCGGACGTACCCACGATGCCCTGCCGCTGGTATGGCCGGTGCGCGACCTGGCCAACGAGCAAGTGCCGAGCTTTATCGACGGCAAGCTTGGTTTCTATGCCATGGACGCTGGCTCCCCCATCACCGCCACCACATGGCAAGCGGTAAAAACCAGCGCTGATATCGCGTTGACCGGACTGGCGCTGATTGATGAAGGCCACGACAGTGCCTTTGCCCTTTGCCGCCCGCCGGGCCATCACGCAGCGCGCGAATACATGGGCGGCTACTGCTATCTGAACAACGCGGCCATTGCCGCACAGCAGGCCATTACCCAAGGCGCCAAACGTGTCGCCGTACTGGACGTCGACTTTCATCATGGCAACGGTACCCAGAACATTTTCTACGGGCGCAGTGATGTCATGTTTGTCTCGCTGCACGGCGAGCCAGCGGTGTCCTATCCGTACTACTCAGGCTTCAGCCACGAAGTCGGCGCGGGTGTGGGCGAGGGTTACAACTTCAACTATCCACTGCCGAAAAACACCACGTGGGAAAGCTACCGCAACGCCCTGCTCCACGCCTGCAAAAAGCTCCAGCAGTTCGCGCCTGAAGTGCTGGTGATTTCACTGGGTGTCGACACGTTCAAGGACGACCCCATCAGCCACTTCCTGCTGGAGAGCGAGGATTTCATCGGTATCGGAGCGCTGATCGCGAGCGTCGGCAGCCCCACCCTGTTCGTGATGGAAGGCGGCTACATGGTCGATGAAATCGGCATCAATGCGGTCAACGTGCTGCACGGTTTCGAGAGCAAACGCAGCTGAGCCATCCCCCGTTCTACAGCCTTTCAATTACTGGATCGGAGAATAAGAGCATGACACTTTTTATAGATGTCGATGATGCTGCACGCCTGTTCACCCAGGTCGGCATCCGCCGGGCCATCCGCGAAATGGCGGGCTACATCGAAGCGGACTACGCACGCTGGGCGCAATTTGATAAATCGCCGCGCACGGCCAACCACTCGGCAGACGGTGTGATCGAACTGATGCCCACCGACGATGGCCAGCAGTATTCGTTCAAATACGTGAATGGCCACCCGGACAACGGCCAGAGGAACTTGCTGACGGTCATGGCCTTCGGTCTTCTGGCTGATGTGCAGAGTGGCTATCCAACCCTGCTCAGCGAACTGACATTGACCACCGCCGTGCGTACCGCGGCAACCTCCGCGCTCGTTGCACAGTCGCTCGCCCGCCCGGGTGCAACCTCGATGGCCATCATCGGCAATGGTGCCCAGAGTGAATTCCAGGCGCTCGCGTTTCATGAAATGTTGGGCATCAACGAAATCCGCATTTTCGATATCGATCGCGACGCTTCACTCAAGTTGAAGTACAACCTGGCGGCGTACCCGGAGATCAAAGTGATTCTGGCCCGCTCTGTGAAGGAAGCGGTCAAGAATGCGGATATCGTCACCACGGTCACCGCCGACAAAGCCTACGCAACGATTCTGACACCCGAGATGATCGAGCCCGGCATGCACATCAATGCTGTCGGCGGTGACTGCCCGGGTAAAACCGAACTGCACGCCGACATCCTGCGCAACGCCCGGGTCATCGTGGAGTTCGAGCCGCAAACACGCATTGAGGGCGACATTCAGCAATTGGAAGCCGACTCCCCAGTGGTCGAGTTTTTCCGGATTGTGCAGGGCGAAGTTCCCGGACGCGAGAACGATACGCAGGTCACTATCTTCGATTCGGTGGGTTTTGCCCTGGAAGACTTTTCATCACTGCGCTACGTGCACGACCTGGCGCGGGAGCATGCCATCGGTGAGCGCATCCATCTGGTACCGACGCCTACCAACATCAAAAACCTTTACCAACTGCTGGATCCGCAACCGGCAAAAGCCTCGTGTCTGCGCACAGTCAGTTGATCTGTAATGGCCGCCTCCAAGCGACTTTGCGAGGGGGACATTCCCCCTCCAGCCACAGCTGTCATTCGCCTGCATCTCTAACAAGAACGCTCGACACCTACTTTCTGCCAAAACTCAAAAACATAAAATCAAGAGGTTTTGAAATGAAATCGACCCCCTCCGGGCTGCTTGAACAGCCCGCGCTGCAGCGTACGCTCAGTAATCGTCACATCCAGTTAATGGCCATGGGCGGTGCCATCGGTACAGGTCTGTTCATGGGCTCCGGGAAGATCATCGCCCTCTCCGGGACCTCGATCATCCTCATCTACATGATCATTGGTCTGTTCGTTTTTTTCGTCATGCGTGCCATGGGCGAAATGCTCCTTTCCAACTTGAACTTCAAAACCTTTGCGGACTTTGCCGGTGCCTACCTGGGCCCGCGCGCGGCATTCTTCCTCGGCTGGTCGTACTGGCTGAGCTGGAGCGTGGCGGTGATAGGCGATGCCGTTGTGGTCGGTGGATTTTTCCAATATTGGTTCCCCGGGGTACCTGCGTGGATACCCGCCGTGGGGATGCTGGCGACACTGTTCGCGCTAAACGTGCTGACGGTCAGGCTTTTCGGTGAGGTGGAGTTCTGGTTCGCGATCATCAAGATCATTGCCGTCTTGACCTTGATCTGCGTCAGCACCGTGCTGATTGCCACCTCCTTCGTGTCCCCCAGTGGTGTAACCGCTTCCCTGAGTCACCTGGTGGATAAACAGGCGGCCTTCCCCAACGGCTTGTTCGGTTTTTTTGCCGGATTTCAGATGGCCATTTTCTCATTCGCCGGCACCGAGTTGATCGGCACCGCAGCCGCCGAAACCCGATCTCCGGAGCAGACCCTGCCCAAGGCAATCAACTCCATTCCGCTGCGGATCATCCTGTTCTACGTACTGGCACTGACCTGCATTATTGCCGTGACGTCGTGGCAGCAGGTTTCTCCCATCAAGAGCCCTTTTGTCGAACTGTTCCTGGTTGCAGGTTTTCCCGCAGCAGCCGGTATCGTCAACTTTGTGGTGCTGACGTCTGCGGCATCATCGGCCAACAGCGGCGTATTCTCATCGAGCCGCATGCTGTTCGGGCTGGCCAACCAGAACAACGCTCCGGGGATTTTCCGGCAACTGTCGAGTAACAGCGTGCCGCTGCTGAGCCTGGCGTTCACCACGCTATTGATGCTGGTGGGGGTGCTGGTGCTGTTCATCGTTCCGGAAGTCATGACCGCCTTCACCATCGTCTCCACCGTGTCGGCGATTCTGGTAATTTTCACGTGGTCGACCATCCTCGCGTCTTATATTGCCTATCGCAAAACTCGTCCTGAACTGCATGCGAAATCGATCTACAAAATGCCTGGCGGCGTGCCTATGGCCTGGCTCTCCCTGGCCTTCCTGAGCTTTGTTCTTTGTCTGCTAGCATTGAGACCAGATACCCGAATTGCCTTGATGGTCATGCCGGGGTGGTTCATATGGTTGGCAATTGCATACCAGTTGACCTGCTCCAGAAAACCCAAACTCGCTGACGGTTCGGCAAATCAATACAGCTGATGTTCAAAATACACTGAAGGCCAGCCCAACAGCGCCCCGACTTGTTCGGGGCGTTTGTTTTTATGCGAGTAGCAGACGAAAAAAGGCCTTTAGCCCATTAACACCATCAACTGGCAGGCTCATGAGTCAGGTTTACGCTTTTCATAAGCTTGCCCACACTCACGGAATCAAACCTGCTCTCACGAATTTTGTCAGCACCACTACTGCCGGGCTGTAGGCGATCACACATGAATTCAAGAAAGCCTTTCCTGGGACGATACAAAAACTCCACTAAAAGGATTTTCACTATGCGTTTTCGTGCTGCAAGCAAACTCTTCATCTTGGCCTTTCTAACGGCAACCGCCACCGCTGCACAGCCAAGTGCTACCGACTCCTTTCCACATATTCCAGCGATGAGCCATCAAACAATGACCTACAACGGGAAGGTCATTTACGAAGCGGACGTAGATCAGAACGATCCAAACCTCAAGCCATTTTTTCTCCAAGTGAGGGTCGATTCCTATTCTGGTAACTGCACCAGCATCGTGGGCCATGTTGCAGCTGCCGCCTCAAATGATACAGGTGAGAGGGGAAGGGCATCATCTGCATACATCAGTTGCGTAGTGACAGAGCTCTCCTCTGATGGCCAAGCGAAAGCCGATATCGTTTATGACTTCCAGAATCAGGAGCGCAACGTACACGAGTCCGGCCATGTCAAAGCCAATTTGCAGGTAGGGAGAGAATACAAGACCGTAAGCAACGGCTCGCAAGTCACTCTTCTTATGCGTACCTACTGAGTACGAGAGCGGCCGAGATGATCAAAGCCAGTATCCTTGGGATCACTGTAAGCGAGTCCATAGCTGCCTCAACCGGTGCGCTTCGGAGCAGACAAGCATGCATTGATCAGACCTGGCCAGGCATCCAGTGTGGATGGAGTGCCAGTAACGGTTGACCCAAGAGCAGTAGTAACTTCCGCCCTCCCAAAAGTCGGCCAGGAGGCCCTATCTGTCGTTCTACACGGATGAAAACGAAGCGATTGTAGTCACGGATACGCTTTTACATTACTCCGTCGACACGCCCCCAGGCTACGTCAATAAAGCCATTGCAGTCCCGCACATGCGCATGATCATTGCAGCGACAGACTCCGCCCTGCTTTTCAGTCGCTGGGGCGGCCTTGTGAATTACCAAGGTGCTTCCCTCAATGTAGATGAGGTCGATGCTCATGCATCCCTGGCGCTGTCCAGGTAGTTGCGCGGCTGTTTGAGGTCGGTGCGAATCTTCGTATTGATCCGGAAATCACGCTCACGGAGGATCGAACGATCGGCGTCGGAGGCCGGCACGAACACGGCTAACCAAATCCTCGCCGGCGCCGAGCGCCAGGCACAACTTGAGGCAGCAAGCCGTGAAGCAACGCAGGAAGCGCGAGAAGGAAGCAGCCAAGAACGCGACCCTTGGTATCGAGAAGTTCACGGTTGAGGTCGCTGGTGTCTTCAAGAAAGACCTGAAGCGCGTGATGAAAGAACACGGCATCAACAACCAGCAGGACGTTCACCAGCGGCGTAAGCGTCCGGCAAACTCGTCTCGACAGCTATTTTCTAGGGGCAGAGCGTACTGTGCGGCGGATACTCGACCGCGATCAAATGTGATCGCGCCTCATCTCGGCCCACTCGATCAATGCCTGGATCGACGGCCCGAGTGCATGCCCGATCTGGGTGAGCTGGTACTCCACCCGGGGTGGCACTTGCGGGTACACCGTGCGCAGCACGATGCCATCCTTTTCTAACTGCTTCAGCTGTTGAATCAGCATCTTCTGATTGATGCCCTCGATCAACTTCTCTAGATCCGAGAAGCGAAGCGCACCTTTGGCTGCGAAAAGTTGGCACAAGATGATGATTTTCCATTTCCCTTCCAGCACGCGAAGAGTCTCAGTCGTTGCTTCGGCCCAATTCAGCCGATTTTGCGGATCACCGCAATCCCAGTCCCGTTCCATTTCTTTCTCGAAGGTGTGCTGCCCACCTTTTGGTGGGTACTTACCATTATTACACCAGCCCCCTAGAATCGGTGCAAGCAAACGATTACTGAGGCTTAACCATGAAAATCGGCATCATTGGAACGGGTAACATCGGCGGCACCATCGCTCATAAGCTACGAGCTGCTGGCCATGAGATCCGAGTGGCAAATTCTGGAGGTGTCAGCGGCGTTCGTGCATTCGCCGATGAGATTGGAGCAGAACCTGTAGACATTCGAGGCGCAGTGGATGGGGCGGATGTGGTAGTGCTGTCGATACCTTTACCAGCGTTAAGCGCACTCCCTTCTGACCTCTTTACCTCCGTACCCGACAGCATCCCAGTGGTCGATACCAGCAACTACTACCCTGGTTTGCGCGATCCCCGCATCGCTGAAATTGATCAAGGGATGACGGAAAGCGTCTGGGTTACGAAGCAGATTGGGCGCCCGGTAATCAAGGCTTTCAACAATGTGCTCGCCTACACATTGGCAGAGTTGGGCGTTCCGGAAGGTACACCAGGTCGCTTGGCAGCAGCGGTAGCGGGTGACGATGAGAAAGCCAAAGAAACAGTGATGGCTCTGGTAGATCAAGTAGGTTTCGATCCGGTAGACGGAGGCTCGCTTGAGGAGTCCTGGAGACAACAACCGTCTACACCTAGCTATTGCTGTGATTACGATGCTGAGACTATGCGCAGGGCGTTATCGGCAGCTATCAAAGGGCAGGCAGTCGCTAAGCGAGATCGATTGCCTGAGCACTTCCAGTGGCTGGGGCCGAACCCGTCCCATGGCGACGTGGTAGCCATGAATCGATCCTTCAATCCACTCGATTAAGATTTGCTGAGCATGGAGCACGCTCAAGTATGACTGATCGTTTGAGACCATGGATGAATCCAGCATTGGGGTAACAGCATTCCAATATCACTTGCCCGCTGCGTCGTTCAATGACCGAGCAGTACATTCGAAATCGGAAAGGCAAAAAAGTGTCGCCGACAAGATGAATTGCGGACCTTCTTCAAAATTACGGACCAGAAACGAACAAGGGTTTGCATCAGCTTTCGCTCGCAAACCCTTGATTTTAGATGGTGCCCGAAGCCGGAATCGAACCGGCACGCCCTTACGAGCGGGGGATTTTAAGTCCCATGCGTCTACCAGTTTCGCCATTCGGGCGGTAGCGCGGTGAAGCGGTCTACGCAGCGGCTCATTACGAGTCAGAGGGCTCCAAAACCTGCAAACCAACCTGGCGCCTGCGCGACAAGGGGACGAATATATACATCCCCACCCGGCGAAGCAAGTTTGCTGACGTCAATTCCCCACGCCACACACATTTCGCAACCATCTGATTTTCAACGAATTGCCCGGCACCTGGCATGCCTCGAACCAGGACGCCCCCTCAAGGACCCTCCCACCTGGCCAAGTCATTGGATTTCCAAAGGTTATGCATCAAATTGATATCAGGCTGTAATTATTTCATCACAAACGGCCGCCATAATCGGGCACTGCCAAAGGATCTGGCCCCATCCCAAGAAGCCCGCACATGCGGGCTTTTTGCTGTCTGGCCGACAGCGCTGGGCCTCCAAGCCCACAAACAAGGCTAAAGCACCCGCCCATCCCAACCAACCGTCACGTTACCCGGCAATTCTTGACGATGCTGCAGCAACCAGGCATCCAACGTATGCCCGACATGGGTCAACACGCCCTGCCCTGGCTTTAATTCTTCGATGCACTGCAATGCCAGCGTCAAATCATTGTGATTACGCGGTGCCTGGGGCTGCGGCGGCATCGAACAATCAAGCACCAACACGTCGAGGGCTTCGCGTTGCAGCCAGGCCGTCGTCGCCGGCGGCAAGCCGACAGTGTCGGTGAAGTGACGCAACAAGGTCGACTTGCCGGAGCCGGAAGCACCAATCAGCGCGACCATTTCACCGACCGCGATGGTGAGGTGGAGATCGACCAAGGCGCTCTTTCGCGCAAAGGTCTTGTTCAGATGTTCGACACGGATCGCTGGATGCATGGGCCGCTCTGTCTGGTTGAGCAGCCATCCCTGGCCACGTTTGAGTTCAAACGACTCTAGGCAGGCGGGGTGTCAGGTAGATGACCTGAACAAAACGTGGGAATAAACGTTTGATGAAGGTTTGATGAAAGGTTGAGCGGGGACGCCCGAAGGGCACACGCCAGCTTTAGACGAACGGCCAAGCCGAATGCCCGCAGCTCCTTGCACTTGGGCAAACGCGATCTATTGTCTCCCAATATCACTCAAGAAAACCTGAGCCCCCTATTCTGGTCGGCAGTACCGTCCAGTGACAACGACACCTCGGAGTCCGAGTCGATGGAAGAAACCCTCATTCTGGTGGATGAGGATGATTGCGAAACCGGCAGTGCGCACAAACTGTTCATCCATCAACAGGGCCTGCGCCATCGGGCTTTCTCGATCTTCATTTTCGACGAGCAAGGCCGCTTGCTGCTGCAGCAGCGCGCCCTCGGCAAATACCATTCGCAAGGCCTATGGACGAATAGTTGCTGCGGCCATCCACGCCTGGGTGAACAGACCCTCGCCGCCGCGCAACGGCGTTTACTCGAAGAAATGGGCTTGACCTGCCCCCTGAAGAGCGTTGCCTCCCTGCTCTATCGGGAGCAGGTTTCGAACGACCTGATCGAGCATGAATTCGATCACCTGTTCGTCGGTACCAGCGACACCCCACCCGTCGCCAATCCCGATGAAGCCCTGGCCTGGGCCTGGTTGCCGCTGTCCGACATTCCGCGGCGCATTGCCGCCGAGCCGGAAAAGTACACGGTCTGGTTTCAAAAGATCTTCGACACCTACACCCTCGCGGGTCTTCGCGCCTGGCAAAAAATCGCTCTCGCGGCATCCTCGACCGGCCACGCCAGGGCCACGCAGTTGTCAGGCCTGCCACCAACGCGGCAATAGCTGCCGGACCTTGGCCTCGGCAAAACGATCGTCGATCAGCATCACCACGCCGCGATCCTGCTCGCTGCGAATCACCCGGCCCGCCGCCTGCACGACTTTCTGCACGCCCGGGTACAGGTAGGTGTAGTCATACCCCGTGCCGAACAGTACAGCCATGCGTTGCTTGATCTGTTCGTTGACCGGGTTCAGTTGCGGCAACCCAAGGGTCGCGATAAACGCGCCGATCAGTCGCTGACCAGGCAAGTCGATGCCCTCGCCAAAGGCCCCGCCGAGGACCGCGAAGCCAATGCCCTGGCTGTGCTCGGTGAACTGCCCGAGAAAGGCCTGGCGCTGGCTTTCCTCCATGCGTCGCGATTGCAGCCATAGCGGGATCTGTGGATGAGTCTCGGTCAACAGCTGCGCCACCTGCTGCAGATAGTCGAAGCTGCTGAAGAACGCCAGGTAGTTGCCGGGACGCCCGGTGAACTGTTCGGCCAGCAACTCGACAATAGGCGCCAAAGAGGCCTGGCGATGGACGTAGCGGGTGGAAATCTGGCTGATGATCCGCAGGTCCAGTTGCTCGCGCTTGAAGGGCGACTCGACATCGATCCACGCGGTGTCCGCCGGCAGGCCCAGCAGGTCGGTGTAGTAGCGCCGGGGGCTCAGGGTCGCGGAAAACAGCACGCTGCTGCGGGACGCCGTCAGTCGTGGACGGAGGAAGCCGGCCGGCACCACATTGCGCAGGCACAGTTGCGAACTGCGGCGCTGGCCGTTCTCGCGCAGGCTGATGTCGAACAGGTAATGCTCGTCGAACAACTCCCCTACCCGTGAGAACTGCAGCAGCTCGAAATAGAAGCCCTGGAGTTCGCCATCGACACCTTGCGGGTGTTCATTGAGGTAGTCGCCGATGGCCGACACGCACAAGCCAATGGCGTTCAGCAGCTTGGCGGGCGCCTGCCCATAGGCCTGATAGGGGCTGACCTGCTCCTTGTGCAAGGCATTCCACTCGCGGTTCAAACGCTGGAACGACTTTTTCAAAGCCTCGGGGATGTTGCGCCGGACACTACTCAGCACCTGCTGGTCGAGGCTCGCGCTGTACATCTGCCGTCCGCGCTCCACCAGGTTGTGGGCTTCGTCCACCAGCGTCGCCACCCGCCACTGGTTGGCCTGGGCCAGGCCGAACAGCAGCGCGCTGAAGTCGAAGTAGTAGTTGTAGTCGGCGACCACCCAATCGCTCCAGCGGGCCATTTCCTGGCTCAGGTAATAGGGGCACCCATTAGCCGGTCTCGAGTCAAGGCTAAAAGCCAACTCGCTCTGCAGTTTTTAACTGCAGAGTTTTCCCTA